>CAZAAA010000001.1:0-104824 GCA_964483335.1 uncultured Candidatus Saccharibacteria bacterium
GTGTTGCCCAGAGATTTAGAGACTTTTTCTCCATCTATGGTAATATGGTTACAGTGCAACCAATAGTTAGAGAGGCGTTTACCGTAGGCGGCTTCCGACTGAGCAATTTCATTGGTGTGATGCACCGGAATATGGTCGATACCACCGGTATGGATATCAATAGTTTCGCCGAGCTCAGTATGAATAATAGCAGAACATTCAATATGCCAGCCAGGATAACCTGGACGGTCTAAATAGTCCCAACGCATGGCGTGATTTTCTCCAGGCTGTATGAATTTCCAGAGTGCAAAATCTTCGGGATTTTTCTTGTCACTGTTTATTGCAACGCGAGCGCCAGCTTTCTGATGGTCTAAATTCAGTCTGGCAAAATCAGGATAAGCGGCAAATTTACTAGTGTCGTAGTAGACACCATCTGGGATTTCATAAGTATAACCCTTTTCTGTAAGAGTATTTATGAGATTAATATCTTGCGCTATATAGTCAGTAGCTTTGGCAATTTTGTCCGGTGCGAGCAAGTTTAATGCGCGATAATCTTTTAGAAAAGCCTCTTCGTAATGCTCGGCAATTTCCCAGACGGTCTTCCCTTCGCGCCTGGCGCCTTTTTCCATTTTGTCTTCGCCATCATCAGAGTCGGAAGTGAGATGGCCAACATCGGTGAAATTGAGTACGCGATAGGGAGTGTAGCCGTTCATTTTCAGCGTACGGAGAAGTAAGTCCCAATAAATATAACTAGTAAAATTACCAATATGCGCATAGCTATAGACCGTAGGGCCACAAGTGTAGATTTTGACATGGTTTTTGTCCTGTGGAGTAAAGTCTTCTAGCGTACGGGTAAGGGTATTATAAAGTTTCATTTTCTTTAACCTTTTCTAAAAGTTGGTAAGTGATTTTTACAAGATCCTTCCTAACCTCATCGTAAGTTGTATCATAAGTACGAAAACCAGCCGCAAAAGGATGACCACCACCGCCAAAGAAACCCGCAACTTGGTCCGCGATAGGAAGGTCAGTGCGAATCTTGCCGGTAACTTTGCCGTCTGGGTAAGTTTTTACAGCAACGGCAACGTGAACGCCCTCTACTAGGCGCATCTCTTCTAGAATAAGAACGTTGGGATTATATTCATCTGAATATTTAGTAATATCTTCGTAGGGGATGTGTATAGTAGCAAGCTGGCCGTCCAAGTGGTATTCGATGCGTTTAATAAGATCAGCTTTATAATCTAGGATACGCTGGGACTTTTTCATGAATTCTTTGCGACGATTTTCCAGCTCGGCAACATTAGCACCAAGGTCAGTAAGCTCCGCGGCAATTCGAAAATCATCCGCGGTGACAGATTCTGTAGTAAGACCTAGGGTGTCGCTTAAAATACCCTGAAAAAGATACTCAGCAGCAACCTGGCTGATTACTATGCCTTGTTCCCTGGCGATTTTATAAATGAGCGTGCAGCAAGACGGCAAGGTTTCTATAATACTAGTATGAGGAAATTCTAGGTCGTCTTTAGTTTCGTGATGGTCTAAAACAAGTACCGGCGTAGTTTCTAGAGCATTTTTAGCCAGTGGCTGTTCTATAATTTTGCTGAGCAGAACTGTAGCGGCGGTGTCTACAATGATATAGGCATCTTGGTTATCTGGGAATTCGTTAGTAATGCGAGACCAATCTTGGAAATAGTGGAGATATTTAGGAATATCCACCGGACAATAGAGAGTGATGGTTTTGTCTTTTAGTAGATAATCAAGGGCAAGAGCAGAACCAAGCGAATCGCCGTCCGGGTTTTCGGCCTGGATGATGGTGATGCGCTGTTTGTCTTTCAAAAAATCGGAAAAGGTGTTGTACATATATATTATTATATCACTTGGTAGCTAATTTGCTTCGCAAATTGTCTTCCATACTGCACTCGTAGCAGGACAAAAAAGCGCAAGGCTTTTTGCCTTGCCTATTCGTTTGTATGGTTGCGGGGGCTAGATTTGAACTAGCGACCTTTTGGTTATGAGCCAAACGAGCTACCAGGCTGCTCTACCCCGCGACGTACTTGTTCATTTTAGCACAGACATTAATATTTGTCAAGATTTATTTTGAAAACATCTAGGCTGCGAGTGTTGCCATTCTGTGGTTCGATAGTGAAAGCATACTCCCAGGTGTCATCATACGGAACGTGGGTAGGGCCGCCACAACTACTTTCGCCCTGGATGGTAACATGATAGATATTTCTAGTGTGATATTTTTCTGCTAATTCTGCGAATAAATCGTGTAGGCGTTCATAGCCGGCAAATTCTATTTCGGAATTGTCGTAGGCAACATAGTCCATAGGACGTTTATAATAGTCATCATAAAGCATGCGGCGGCCGGTAAGACTAGCGGTGTAAACGTAGAAGGCTGAACGAACATATGGTTGCCCCTCTACGACGATAACGGCATCATCTTCAGTGCTGTTTAGCTGGTTGACGACAGCTGGGTTGACAGCGTCTTCACACTGCGCAGTAATGTCCTTTACGGCGGAAGCAACAGTGAATGGAATGGTGCAGAGCACTGGGGTAACGAACAGAGCAGGAGCTAAATATTTTTTAACCGACAGGTAGCGGATAAGCTCTATTTTATGGAAAAATTTCTGCGCGCGAGGAAGCGGGCGAGGTTTTTCCAAAAAAGTCAGCCAATAAATAAAAATCATGACGCTGATGATAGTAGCGGTTTTTAGAGTGAGGTTGCGGAAATTGAGATAGACAAAGAATGTAATGATAAAGAAAGTGGCAAGAAAAACAGTAAAACAAACGGCCAAGCGACGGTAGTTGATAATTAGATAAATTATAATAGCTACGGCAAAAATTTCAAAAACTGGTAAAAAGATGAAGAATAGCGAAGAGTTGATTTCGCCGGAATATTCTGTATAAGACAGGGATTTTTCATATCTATGCTCGGGGGCAGTGCCAATTTTGTCAGGATTGATAAGAGCATAGGAAAAATCATCTGACCGACGAATGAGGCGGTGGCTGTCGAGAGTGCCAAGAATGGAAGGGATAGAAGAGAGAGCAGAAAGAATAATAAGAAAAATAGAAACGCAAAACGGTGCAAGATGAAGAGTTGTGCGATTTTTTTGACGACGATTTTTAAGATAGTCGTAGATAAAGAAAAGAGTTAAAATACCGGCAAGGCTGAGCATCAGGAAATGCGACTGGGCAAGCAAGACCAAAGTTAGGCCATAGCGCAGAGGATGCTCCAGACGAGTAGGATAGGCAATAGTGATAAGCGTAAGTGCAAGCGGCACTAAGCAATAGTCGCGCGAAATGACCGGGAAGAAATAGAAAAAGGCAACGGAGAGCAAACAAGCAAGTTTTGTACCACGGCGAAACGGAGCAAAACGGAGAAAAAGGTAAACCGTAAGGGCCATAATACTAAGACTGATGAAATTAGTGGTAATAAGCGGAAGGCCGAGCTTAGCGAATGGTAGCAAAATAAAATACCAAAGTGGGGGATGAGGTTCTACGCGCATCACTTCAAAGAAATTTTCCGGAGTAATAGACTTGGCAATTTGCCAGGGGTTAACTTCATCAAAAATCTGTTCGTGGGTAAAAACGAGAATAAAACCAATCAGAAAATACAGAATGGCAAAAACCAAGGCAAAATGATGAGGAGATTGCAGAAACTTTTTGATTTTGTTCATCATATATTATTGTAGCACAAAACGATTAGTTGATTTCGTCACTGTCGACGCAACCGGCAACTATATGCCCGCTTGATTCGTTGAAACCGCCATTTTTAGACACCCAACAGTTATTGGACACCCAGAAATTTTTCTTGATGGCGCTGTCATCGCCATTGCCAGTCATTTGGATGGCAAATTCTGGATACGGGAAGTAAGTATCTACTAATTCTATACGAGTTTCTACACGGCGAAAAAGATCATTGGCCCGGCCAGTGGAATCTACCTTGGTCTGGACGCCGGTAAACGAGATAACACTAGTACCAGGGTGCGTGCCGGTACCATCGTCACTACAGTTGCTACTATTATCCGTACATAGCATTACACTAAAATCGGTGGCAGGGTCGCCATAAGGAAGGCTGACGACAAGATAGGAAGTACCTTCGTTGCGAGCACCGCCGTTAAAAGTACGGGGAATCTCAATAGACACGCTGCAAAGAAATGGAGCCGTGGCAGAAGTTGCACAATTGACTTTAAATGGATCATTCTTATACGCCTTAGTATTGGCGTCAATCATTTGTCCGGCTGAAACAGTCCCCGAACCGCCGCTGGTGGACGGATAGAATAACATGGTGGCACGATCGGTGCCATAATTGTTATTACTGACGGAGAGTTCAGAAAGCCGGAAATTGTTGTCGGTTTGGATGAGCTGAGCCTGAATGATAGATGGGCGAGGGTTGTCAGAAGTCCTGGCTGGCATAGCAAAGTAGCCTTTATCATCAATAATTTTAGTAGAAGAGCTATTATCGCGATAATTCTCTGCCGAATACCAACTGAGTTTGACATATCTAATATCGTCTATCCCGGCGCCAGAACCAGCGGTACGAAGGGGCACTACACGAACGCGATTTTCATTGTTAAGGAATGAGCGGTAGTCGGCAAGTTTTTCGGCAATAGTGACGCAAGTATAAGCTTGCTCTAAGTAAGCGGAGTTGTCGGTGCCACTTTGAACCTCAGAAATAATAACGCCTTTAGATGCATCTACGGCACGGCCAAGCACGTTTTGGACTACATCGCAGCTTTTATCAGCAATGCCATTTTGCATTTTGGAGATAATCTCATTACACTCGGCCGGGGCAGAAGAGCCTTGGCTGATACAATCGTGATATTTAAGCAAGGCGACTTTAGCGTCTTCTATACCGGCGAGGGCAGAGTCATAGGCAGACTGAGAAAGATCCTGGCTGCTGGTTTGCGAAGCATCGGAAACCATGATACGGGTAAAACTGAGGACAATTAAACCTAATAAAAGCGTAGTAAAAATGACAATGTAGAGCGAGGCGGCACCCTGTCTAAATTGATTATTTATTCTTCTTTTGGTATGTAGCTTCTTCACTGGTTAGCTCTCCTCTCGCTCGGGCGGCGAAATTAAATTTATTAATGGAACAGTATGCAAAATCGGTGCTGAGGTCGTCTGGCGGATCTTTACAAAATTCTCCGCTGCCGGTAATGTCTACACCACCAGGAACGGTAGCCAGAATGAAGGTACCAGAATAAAATGCTTGGAAAGTAAGGTTGTGCGTAACTGGGCGGAAAATAACAAGATCGTAAATTGCTAAATCATCGTCCGAGCCGGCAAGTAAATCGGCCGGGGCAGAAGCCATACCGAGACTAGTAACATCAAATTCAGGGCTGTTTTTTGGCTGGTAGGCAGCTGTGTCCATGTGGTTGCTACAAAGTGCTCCCTGGTAGTCCAGGAAACGAAGCAGGCGAAAATCTTTGACGTAATCTTGATCAGTATTGCCAGTATTACGCCATTTGAGGCGAGCCTTTTCCGGCTGATTGGAAGTGCCGGCAAGAGTATAGCGATTACTGAAAGTATAGCCGGTGTTCCAAAGATATGAATAGCGACCGGTACAGAAGGCGCCATAGGTGGGCAGTGCCTTGCTGCTATTAGTGCTATCACCGTCTATACGAATATTATCTTTATAATATTGCTGATAGGTCAGAAGAAAACCACCATCGGAATTGCAACTAGCCTGGAGGGAGGACGGGAGACTGCTACAGCCAAAGCCAATGTCTCGTGCAGAGGAAGCAATAATGCTACGGTTGAGGTCGTCTACAATCTGGCGGCCAGCAGAGTTGATAGACTTAATAGCCATGCCCTTTTGATAAATTGTAGAAATGTTGAGAATAAGATAGGCAATCACGAGTAGGAGAATTGCCACAAAAGCGGTGGCCAGCGAGAGCTCTACGAGAGTGAAACCTTTATGTTGCACGCGTCTCATTACTTGTCTCCTTCCGTAATTTCTGGATTATAGAGACGGATAATGGTGGCAATAGTGGAGGGGTAGGTATGGCTAGGTGCGTACCAGCAAGTGCGAATATGGAAATCGAAATATTGGGGTTTACCCGTGTTAAGATCTGTCTGCTCCGAACGAACGGCCAGAACCCAAATACTTTCGGACCGGGCAAGCGTGGTGTAGGGTTTTTCCAGGTTATAACCAGAAGTGGTGCTACCGTTTTCTATAAGATTGTCGTCTGTGTTACCAGTAGAGCCAGTGTAGATGATGCGTGGGCCAAGTTTGGATTCTGAAAATTTAGAGCCAGAGTATTCAACGATGGTAGCGTTGGGATTAGTTGGGTCAATTTTGCGCGTATTAATGATAAAGGCGTGGTCGCTACCGATAAATTCTGGTTTACTAGAATTATAAGCGTCACTGCAGTTAGAGATATTGAAATCGCTAATAGTGCCAGGGTCATTAGCAAGACCGCCACCACCAGTGCCAACCGCATCAGTCAGACGTTGCCAGAGGGCGCGATAGACACGAGCGTCGTCAGAGTTGCCGGAAAGCTCACGCTCGGAAAGATAAGAGTTGTGAATAAAACGAAGGGCTTCGGACTGGGAGTCAATTTCGTCACGAGCAAGATTAACTTCCAAGGTGGCCTGAGAAGTGGAAAGACCGGAGTTCATAAGATTGATAGAAAGGACGGAAACTAGCGCAAAAATTGCAATAGAGAAAGTAACTTCTACAATAGTATCTCCGCGATAGGTGCGACTAATCAGCGACATCTATTGTCCTCCCCATCTACTGGCACTAAAGTGACGGCAGTATAATCATGGCCGTCTTCTTCAAAACGAATGTTGCGGCGGGAGCGGAAGAGGTCGTCGGAATCTACACAGAAATCTAGCTCCGCTTTTTGTAACTTATAGCCGGCAACTGAGCCACTGATATAATTGGAAAGAAAACTGCTAATAGCAGAAGATTGGGCATACATTTTGACGGAAGTATCATTGCAACCGGTGGGCGTGGTGCCAATAGTACTGCTGGCTAGGAGATTCTGAATTTCAATAGTAATATCCGACTGGTCTCCGCCGTCTTTCTTCAGAACGTAAGTATGGACAACGTTGGAAATAGGGGAACGCACAATTAAGACAGCACCTTTGTAAGGCTTTTCTTTGTAGACGTCTTTATCGTTAGGATAGGTAAGACGTGACTGCCACTCGGGGGTATGGCTGGCGGAATTACCAGCTGGGGTGAATTTACAGTCGGTTTGTTTCTCCACAGTAACAGCACCAGTAAAGACGGCTTTAAGCTCAGCAAGATCTTTCTCCTCTAGATCAGAAATATTGAAATTGGCGTCAAAGGAGTCTACTGTACGACCAATTACATCGTAAGTATGAACCGTGTAGCTGTCCTGCTCACCAAAAGTGATTAGTTTACCATAGACGGCACAGTTGCTTCGGCCAGGATGAGCGTTAGCGTTGGCGTCATTAGTATGAAAACCATTACCATTGTCCAGAAAATCGGCCACGGTGCAAGAACGTAGACCAAGTTGCCCAGTACGGTCGTTTTCTACATAAATAACCTCAGAATAGACTCCGCGCAGATAGTCAGCTATATCAGTAACAGCATCACGGTAACGTTGGTCATGAATACGAGCGGAGAGCCCACCAAGAACACTAGCTAACAAAAGCAAACTAATAGCCACAACTAGTGACACTTCTATCACAGTGAAGCCACGAAACTTGTGACGCTTTACCATAAGTATTATTATACATCAGAACCACTGTCACCGTCAAGGTAAGTGGTATATAAATCAATGGCGTATTCTACCAGTTCTTTCTGCTCGTCGTCTGGGGTATAATAGAGAGCTTCTTCCAACAAATGGATGGCCTTTCTAGTGTAACCAAAGTGCTGATAGTAGAGCGCCTTGGCCTGAAGATTAAAGAAATAACGAGTGGGGTTGCTGGATATTTCAGAAGAAGTGCCATCTTCTAAGCGGGCTTCTAATGACTGATCGCGACCATTGTCGTAATTATAATTTGTGACTGTGTTGTATAAGTCACGATATTGGATATATTTATCATCGTTGACTGGTTGCGAGAAGAGCCAGGGGACAAAACGAATACCCAAAATAGCAAGCACGATGATGACGAAAAAGATACTTTGGCGAATTAATTTTTTCTTGTTTATTCTAACGGGGTCAGACATACATATATTATAGCGCAAATTTCAGGCAGGCTCTAGTAGCGCGGCGGGATTTCGCGAGTATAGGTGACAACAGCTTCTGAGTAGCGCTGAGCTTGGTTGTAGGCCCAGAGGTAGGCGTCCGGACGGAGATTGAAGATTTCGGCCGGGGCAATAGAGCCGTTGCTGGTGGGGTTAGTGTAGTCACGATTGCGAACATCGCCGCTATAGCTGCTACCACCGCCACTCCAAGCACCAGCGGTACGGACGAGCTCCAACTTTTTAGCAAAGACGGGGCCGTTAATGATAAGGGTATCCATACAAACGCGAGAGTTGAGGTAGCCAGAGCCAGTATGGTACTCTGCATCACCATGGGCGTTTTCTTCGACTAGCTGGCCTACTTTGTAGCCCTTGCAAGTATTGATGGTGCCATTTCTGGCAATCAGCCAAGAGTCGACACGAGTAACGTTTTCGTCAATAGTGATATTGCCATCCACGATGATGAGAGATTGTGGCAGAGCAGCGGCACTATCATAGGAGGCTCCGCCGGTGTCCTGAGCTTTAATAGTTTTTACTGTGCTATTACAACCGCTACCGCTACCATAGCAAATGTTGCCAGTAATATTGAGGTCACCGGATACATAAGTAACATAGGTATTGTTAGCAGTGTAGTTCGTGCTAGGCGTAAAGGTGACGTTACCCATAGAGCCATTGCCGGGGATGGAGGCGTAGAAGAACGAAGTACCATCATCGTTCATGCGTCTATAATTACTGGTACTATTGATAGATGAAACATTGTTGAACGATTTATTAGAATTGTAACGGGCCTCTATACGGTTAAGAAGAATACTAGACGAAACACTAATGCCTGAATTACCAACAGAAGTGCCGCAACTATCATGCGCAACGGACATAATGGAAAGATCTTTACAATGGCTGGGCGCGTCGGAGCTAGTGCTAATACTCCCCTGGTAACCACCATCGCCAGCGGAGAGATTATAACGTTTGTAGCCTAAAGTTGCACCGGAAGCAAATCTTGTAATTTCTTTACCAGCAATGGCAGTATACTCGCTCCAGGAGCCAAAGACACCGGTAGGATTAAAATTCTCTTTGCCAAAGTTAGCACCAACGTCTTTTTTAGAAATGGAAGTTTTAATAGCGTTACCAGTATAGGCACCAGCTCCCCAGATTTGGAAATTCGGTTTCTTAGCAACGGTACGGCAAGTAAGGCCGGAGACGTTCCAAAGGCTACCGCTGTGGCTCATACCGATACCTTCGGTCTGGCCGTAGCTGATGCTGTTGTTATTAGGATCATCATAGCTATCGGACGGGAAGACGCCCACGGCTACGCAATATTTAGTACCGGCTGGGAAATTAGCAAGATCCGGAACGGTGCGGGTATAAGTACCAAAGACTTCGCGTTTACCGGAATAGCTACCGCCAGCATTATAGGTATGGTTATTCATGAGGTCACTATCCACAATAATACAGTCGGTGCCACTCTGGCGGAGACTACTATAATAAGCGCATGGATCTTGGGTAGAATCGTTTTTGCCGTTGATAGCATCTACTCCTTTGATGGAGCTAAAATCAGTGCCTTCCGGGACAGCAAATTGGACGAACTTAATCTTGGTAGGCTTGCTAATGGTGGCATATGATTTTGTGCTGACGTGACTATTAGAACGAGGGTTAAAGGTGACATTAGCGCTAAGTTGTACTTTTTCACCGACGTAAAGTGGAGAGGTAGGGATAGCAGTAGAGACGCTAGTAGTGTAGTTATACGGAACGTAGACTTCGGCAGTCTTTTTGACATCGCCGTAGTTTTTGCTGCGATACGGGTAGCCTTTAGCGCCGGTAAGATTGGAAGCTTGGGTGCGAGTAAGGCTATATTTTTCCAGACGGCCAACATGACCACTGGGGTTAGGATCGGTAATGGGGTCAACATACATATCTTGGAGACAGTAAATGGTAAGGTACCAATGATTATAACCGGCTATATTACCGTAGCTATCGTAATATGGTTCTGCTGGTCTAGTTTCAATTGTATGACGGCTATGGTTACAACTTCCAGTGCAAGTGGTATACTTACAACCACCATTATAGCGATCGTCGCCCCAAGAGCCAGGGGAATTTAAGGCTTGGTCATAATCTTCAAAGTGGGCGTTGTGCGGGCGGTTAGCATCATCCCCCTTGCCGCCGCCAGTACTACTTTCCGGGAGCCACCAGTGATCCATATCTGTAGTGGTCCATTTTGGTACATGAGTATAGATAACTTGACCGGCGGGATAGAGTGTGACTTTTTTGCTTTGCCATTCGTTTTCGGATTTTTCAATAAAATGGACTTCGCCGGTGAGCGGTGGTTTAGTCTCGCGAGTGCCAGTTTCACCCCAACCGTAGCTACCGACGGGACAACTTTGGCAACCAGTAACCTTTAAACTACAGCTGCATGTGCCTTCCCTTATACTTTTACGAGCAACCCAAGATTTAACTACATTAGCCTCCAAAGTCTGGGCAAAGGAAACGTAGTGTCCGGCAGCACTGGTGGCCTGACCGCCGACATCACTGGAAGTGATAGCCTGGGTGTTACAATTAGGCGCGGTCTCGGCAAAGCCAGGAACTTGATAGCCAGGAAGAACATATTTATTAGAAGCAAAGACGGCAGTCTGGCAGCTATAGCGAGGGTTGGCCGTATCGTAAGTGTCTCTGTGAGGCGAGGAGATGCGAACGCCGTAGGCGGAAGTTTCTACTTCGTTAGGATTATACCATTTGCCACCGCTAAAGCTGCTGCCAGTGATATTACGACCGGATCCGACGTTGCTACTGTTAAAAGTAGGGGTGGCTTCACGAATAGTGTACCAACCAGTATTGATGAACGAGCTGCTACCAGAAGCACCGTCAAAGGCGTGATTTCCTGGTACAGCGGTAATTTGGAAGGTATTACGTTTGTTATTGTATTGCCAAGCTTTAACAGTCAGCTGCTCATCGCGAGCGGTACCATATTCAAAGTCCCAGTTGCCGGTGACGGCCTGATTTCCCCAACAAATAGTATGCTGGAATTGGACGCTATCTCCCGGCCTGGCATAAACTTTTGTGACGCTATCTCCCGGTCCATGCTGAGCATCGCTGCCCCATTCAGTGACCTTATGCTCACTTCGATAGATACCAGTACCACCAGCGGAGCCAGTATTTACGTCAGTAGCGGCGTTCCTATCGCCATAAAGTGCGCTAAGGTTGGTCACGCCGGCTTCGGCATAAGTACGGCCGTAGTTATTAGTGTGCATACCATAATCTGGTGCACAGTTGAAGCCGTGGGTGGTGGTAGTGCTAGTGCCTTTCGGTGGTTCAGCGCAGAACCAACCAAGAGAACTGGCGGCGTTCCACTGGATACCAGTGACAAGGTAACCTTTAGCTTTTGACTCTTCAAATTGTTGATGGACATATTCCCAATCGTTGCCGCCACCACCGGAGCGAGGGTTGGCACTGTATTGTTCCCGGCCGCCAAATTTATTACTGTGCTCTCCGGCACCGCCAATGGCGCCAACGCCAACTTGCTGCCCCTGAGAGAAAGGCACGCCGGCATCATTAGCCCAGTCTTTGTTGACAACCAAGGCATAACGCCAATAACCACCGGCATCGGCACAACCTGTAATAACAGTACCCGGAGCTGTAGGGTCTACAGTACCATGCACGGCAATAGCGTTTGGATTCCTAGGATCAACCGTGCCACCAACTTCATCCGTGATAGAATAGTAGCGCCACGTAGCCTCGGTACAGTGGGAAACGGCCAGCTCCCAAGTACAACCCGGACGGATAGCAGCACCCCCACCTGTACCAGCATTACCGCCTACAGCAAAGATAATACCAACATTAATGAAATGATGCGCGGCTACGGCAACAACGGCTAGAATGAGCAGAGCCGGGAAAACAAAGTGCACTTTATGGATAGAAAATCTTTTGCGGCGATTATTCATTGTCCTCCTCTAAATTTTCTAGGTCTTCTGTAGCTTCTTCCTCTTCATCTGCAAGTTCGGCGTTCATATCCGGAGGTAATTCGCCCTGTTCCTTAAGGATGTTGTACCAAGCGGAATCTTCGGTAAGACCGCCAACGGCGTAAAGAAGATCACGATATTTTTGGGCGGAACTTTCGTCACCCATAGCTTCGTAGACGACAATGAAGTTGGACGCCAAAATGAATTTCTGATCCTCGTCTAAGCCGTTGATCTTGATACTCTTAAGAATATTGAGAGCGGTTTCTGGGTCTTCTGCGGCAGTATTGTAGAGTACGACTTTGTCTATGATGAGATCATATTGTTTGGGCTGATTGTCCGCAGTGGCAGCGATAGCTTCGTCCAAAAGCTGTACGGCTTTTTCGAGACTGTCGGTCTGACCTTCGTTGATTTTAGCGTAAACTTCATCCAAAGTTTGCTGGTTTTCTGCATGCCAGCCAGTAAGCTGGTAGTTGGCGCCGTTGTCTGCGGGGTTGATGTTTGGAGTATCACCGCTAGATTTCCAGACTGTATTGAACAAAATAATAAGTGTAACGGGGATAGCGACAATTATTACGGTGACGGGGATAGCGATAAATTTGCGTTTCCCAGTGAAAGCGAATTTAAAGAAAGCGGCGATGTTCCTGCCGATGAATCTGAAAAATCTAGCAAGATTGCTGCCGAGAGATTTAAAGAAATTGGCAAGTTTAGTGCCAAAACTAACTTTTGGTTTAGGGATTTTTCTTTCATTTTTAGGAGTGATTGTAGAAGCACTGCCGGAGGTAGGTCTGCTAGAAGAAATATTTTTAGAATCAAAATACACGGGCGGGGTGGTTTTAGGCTCGCCGGACTGGGGTGCGGAGGGATTTTTTGAGTC
Organism: uncultured Candidatus Saccharibacteria bacterium; assembly: GCA_964483335.1. GTDB lineage: Bacteria > Patescibacteriota > Saccharimonadia > Saccharimonadales > Saccharimonadaceae > Nanosyncoccus. The sequence goes on from CAZAAA010000001.1 coordinate 12,965, forward strand.
CATTGCTATTTACTATTTAAGCACAAGCGAGTAGAAAAGTCTAGTAGCGTGGCGGAATTTCACGAGTATAGACCACGACTGCCTCAGAATATCTCTGAGCTTGATTATAAGCCCAGAGATAGGCGTCCGGACGGAGATTGAAAATTTCGGCCGGAGTAATAGACCCACCTTGAGTGTAATCAACATTTTGAACGTTCAAAGAAGAGTTATCGCTACCGGCACCATAGGCTGCGCCAGCAGTGCGAACAAGCTCTAATTTTCCAGCAAAGACTGGGCCGTTGATAATAAGAGTGCTATTGCAAATATTAGAATTGATCCCGTCAATATATTCCGCAGAGCCATCTTCCCCACTACCATCGTGAATTATAATCTTACCGAGCTGACGACCTTCGCAAGTATTGATAGTGCCCTCGGCGATTAGCCAAGAATCAATCTGCGTAGTAGCACGACTAATATTAATGTCTTTAGCGAAGATGAGGAGCTGAGGTAATCCGGTGGTACTGTTATAGGACATACCGTTGTTCTGCCCACTAAGAGAGACGATGGCGTTACCACCGTTACAAGTGCTGGTACTGCCGTAACAAATGTCGGCATTAATTGTTAGTTTGCCAGTGACATATAATATATATGTCTGGTTGGTGGCAAGATCAGAAGAAGGAGAGATGACTAGGTCACCAGCAATAGTAGCATCTCCTTCTACATAAGCATAATGAGGAGAAGTACTACTAGTGCTCCTGAAAGAATCTTTTGTAACATTGGAAGTAACCTTTAGCTCTGGGGAGGAATCAATGGGCGGAGTGTAGCGTGCGTAGAGACGATTTAAAAGTACGCTACTGTTAGGCGTGATACCGCCAGCAGAACCGACAATAGCGCTATCATGGCCACAGTCGTCGTGCGCAACGGATGCGACGGAAAGATTCTTGCAATAGTTAGGACTAGCAGAAGACGAGCCAGCAGGAGATTGGTAGCCACCGGCAGTAGCAGAAAGATTCTTGCCGCTATAGCCAAGTGTAGCACCGGAAGCAAAACCTGTAATTTCATTGTTGGCAATTGCGGTGTACTCACCCCAGGAGCCAAAATAACCGGTAGGAGCAAAATCATAATTGTCGCGATAATCTAGAGGCGCACCAGTATTTTTCCGGGAGTGAGAGGTAGTAATAGTCCCAGTGGTATAGACTCCTGCGCCCCAGACTTGGAAGTTCGGTTTTTTAGTAATAGTACGGCAAGTAGCGCCGGAGATATTCCAATACTGACCACTGTTAGTCATGCCGGCACCTTCAGTATCCGATTCGGTCAAGGCATCACCAGCGGCGCCAGGACGATTATAACTATCAGCTGGGAAGACACCCACGGCTATACAATATTTAGAGCCAACTGGGTATTTGGAGTCGTCCGGAATGGTCTGCGAGAAGGAGAAGTTTTTGCGTTCACCGGAATAATTGCCAGTGGTATTATAGACTTCACCGCTAGAACTGTTGTCATTAGAAATTGCGCAGTCAATGGCACTAACTCGGGTCTGGTAATATTGGCAGGGAGTGTAATGGTCGCTACTGCCATGACTGTCATAATTTATAGTTCCCTTAATCCCGGTTTCTACATCTGTCATAGTTTTTTCAACAGGGATGATAAATTGTACTACGCTGATATGGCTGGTCTTAGTGACCGTGGCATAGTTGGCAGTACCTACTAGTGCATTATTGCGCGGAGTAAAAGCAACAGTGGCACTTAATTTAACTTCTTCGCCAAGATAGAGCGGCTGAGTGTTAATAGTGGTAGAAGTGCTAGTGTCATAGTTATAAGGAGTATAGACTTCGGCGGTCTTGGTCGGCGTAGCAACGGAGACACTGCGATACGGATAGCCAATCTCAGTGTTATCGTATTCTGCTTTTGTACGTGCGAGATGCTGATTGTTTGCCCAGCCGGCACTATAACCATAATCGCCGGTAGCAGTATATTGACATTGATAAGTTAAGTAGTAAGTATGAGTAACGGCACCAGTTGTAGGGTCCTTGTCCTCACCAGTATTATACGTACTAGACGGACCATTACACCCTTCTTCGCAAGTAGAATATTTACAGCCGCCCCATCCACGCCAGTCTCCCCATTTTTCGCCAGGGCCGCTAAGGGCGGTTTCGTAATCTTCATAGTGAGCACCATGAGGCTTGTTTGCGGCGTCGTCGTCCTCAGGAAGATAGGATTTGGAACGATTGATGGTTTGACTTTCCCAGTTGTCTACTCGAGTTTTGAAAGCTTTGCCTAGTGGGTAGACCGTCCATTCATTGTCTTGCCAGGCATCAACATTGCCACCATACTCATGAAACTCAACGTTACCGGCATAAAGGTATTGGGTGCCCTCAGTTTTATTATTGGGGTTGCCAGGGTCGGAACAGCTAGGACAACTTGGGGTTTTGATACTGCAAGTACAGGTGCCCTTGGTATGGGTACTTTTACGAGCAACCCAAGATTTGACGATATTGGCTTTTAGTTTCTGAGAAATTTTTACACCAACGGTGTTGCTATCAATATGCTCAACATTGACATTATCACAAGTGTCACTGCCGGAAATTAGAGAAGTATAACCAGGTACTTGGAAACCGGGGGAAACATAACTATTAGACCGGAAAGCCGTCATGCCAGAACAATTATAGCGAGTATTGGCAGCGTTGGTGGGGGAATAAATGCGAAAACCATAATTGGCGGTTTCTATTTCATTGTTGCGGTAGCCAGTGTAATTATCACCAAAATCGGCGCCGGTAATATTCGCTCCGCTGCGAAGAGCAGATTCGGACAGGTTTTCTGTGGTTTCTTTAATAGTGTAATCGCCATGATTGATAAAGGTGCTTGTGCCACTATCACTATCAAAAGCGTACCGACTGTCTAGACCATCATTTTTGTAGGCGGTAATATTAAAGAAATTACGTTTATTGAAGTACCTTGTACCATCAACGGTATTCTGCGAGGTACGTCCATCCGCCCCATTGTAGACAAAATCCTCATTACCTTTAACTTTTTGGTTGCCATAACAGAGAGTGTGCCGAAATTGAACACTATCTCCCGGTCTGGCGTAAACCTTAGTCGTGCTGTCTGAATCTTCGGAAGCAGTTACTTTCCATTTGTTTTTATATTCGCCCGTACCGGAAGTGGTGTTAATATTGACACTGTTGCTGCCACCAGCAGTTTTGCTGCCGGAAAGTGCACTAAGGTTACGAACAGCGGCCTCGGAATAAGTACGACCATAATATTCAGTATAATCACCGTAGCTATAACAACTAAATACTTCTGGTGAAGTAGTATCGGTTTCTAATGGTGTCTCGGCACAAAAAGCGCCCAGGCGGCTACTGGCGTTCCAGCCAAGAGAAACATAGCCTTTTTCGTAGGCACGTTTGTACTCGGCTTCTACAAAATCCCAATTGGTGCCACCACCACCGGAGCGGGGGTTGGCACTGTATTGCTCACGGCCGCCATCTCCCCACATGTTGCTGTGTTCTACTGAGCTACCGCCACCAATAGAGCCCACGCCAATCTGTTGACCTTGATAAAAGTAAGCGCCCATGGTGCCATGATATTCGGATTGAAAATCATGATTGACCACCAGGGCGTAACGCCAGTAACCACCCACAGCAGCACAACCGGAGAGAGTGGCACCGGGGGCTGTAGCGTCTACAGTGCCTTTAATAACAATGGCGTCGGGGTTGGAAACGTCTACAGTGCCATTGACGTCGTCGGTGACAGAGTAGTAGCGCCAAGTAGCCTCAGTACAGTGGGAAACGGCCAGTTCCCAAGTACAGCCCGGACGGATAGCAGCACCACTACCGGGAATGTCTGCGGCGAAGATAATGCCAACATTGATAAAATGATGCAGGGCTATGGCAAAGACAGACAGAATTAGCAAGGCCGGGAAAACAAAGTGAACCTTACGGATAGAGAATCTCTTACGGCAATTATTCATTGTCTTCCTCCGTCAAGATTTTACCAGCGGTATAGAATTTTTCTAAATATTCATCGGCAAGGGCATCTTGTTTTAGCATACGATAAATACTGCTGTAGCTGGAGTATAAATTGGTTTTTTGCTTGAGACTGAGTTCGTCTTCACTGATAGTTTTAAGGTAGCCCAGGGCGGTTTCTGGATCCTCTCCGGCAGAGGCATAAAGCCCAACAAGATCTAGCTGCAAATCGAAGCGCTGGCTGTTATCAGAAGTAGATTCAATTTTTTGAGTCAAAAAGTTTACAGCATCTGCGAAACTGGTGGTTTCCCCGCGTTCGGCAATTTCATAAGTTTTTTGTAAGATTTCTAGCTGTTCTGCATCCCAGCCTTCGAGCTGAAAAGCTGCATCGTTCTTGGTAGTTTTAGGGCTGGAGTTGTTACGCCAAACGAGGAATATCAAAACTGAAAAAATGACGATGGTTATAGCAATAAGCATTACTAATAGAATATTCCATCTGCGAGTTCTTCGAATCTGATCAACCATATAGTAACTATTATACCATAAGCTTTTATGCGCCAAAGAGGAATGACATCCATTGTTCAAAGTTGCTGGGAGTAGGGGTCTCCTGCAAAACTGGCGCGGTGTCTTGGTATTTATTTTTTGCGCCTTCGGTGTTAGCCGGGAGATAGACCATAGTTTCGCCGGTGAATCTTTTGTTTTGTTTTTCCCTGGCGGCGAGTTCTTGGTATTCTTCGGATTTATAATATTGGTTCTCTAGTTCCAGATTTTCTACTTCCAGCCTAAGGAGAGTAAGTTCTTTGCGGCGGGCAACGACGCGCTCCTCTAGTTCCCAGTTACGAGTCATGGAAGAAATGGCACCCCAAGTCCAGGCAGCACAAGCCACAAGAGCAATTACAAAAGCTACACGATCCAAAGTGAAATAATCGTGCTTAAACTTATAGTTCCAGCGGCGAAGAGTGGCCTTGATGCGCTCGCTAATCTTGCTCATGCTTAATAATTGTAACATTTTATGGTAGAATTATAAAGGACTTGCGGGCATAGCTCAGTGGTTAGAGCAGTCGGCTCATAACCGATTGGTCGTTGGTTCAAACCCAACTGCCCGCACCAAAACTAGAACAACAAAAACCAGGCCCGAAGGCCTGATTTTTTACACCTATATAAATCTTGCGTGCAATTATTTCTTCTTGGAAAGAGTCAAGAAACCGTTGCGTGGGTTCTCGTTGACAACACGATCTGCTGGAAGATCGCAAGGAGTACCCTTAGCGTTGTTTTCGGTCTTAGTAAAGAAATAGATGGTCTGTGGTTTGCCACCGCGAAGAGTGACTTCAGATTTGTGTAGATAATAGGTGATACCTTTGCTGTTAGTATGATTGTAGGCCATACGTCCTCCTTAGTTGATATATCTCTATCTTATGACCCCAAAGCCAAGCTGTCAAGAGTTTTATTTAATAAATATCATGGCAACTCTAACAATGACCCACGTGACAAATTTTGTAATTATCCAGATAATTAATACTAGACAGAGTAAAATGACCCAGCCGGCCAAGGTAGGCGCCCAAGCTGGGGACGCAAAGTCATAGCGGAAAAGAGCAGTGGAGGGAATAGAGGCAGTGTAGGAGTTTACCAAATAATCAGTGGTGGGATATTTGTTAATTTCGCCAGTCATACAGTCTAGATAATTGCTACTGTTCCAAGCCCAGCCGTATTTGATAGCCTGGGGTTTGCAGACTGCCATGGCAGCGGCAAAGACGTTGCCGTTGGGGTTGCTGTGACTCTGCTTGGCAAGTTCCTTTTCCGCTTCTTCTATGGCAGCAGTGGCTTTGCGGTTATACTGATTTTCCAGCCAGATTGGGCCAGTGCCAAAATTGAGATTATACTGACCGTTCTTTTCTTCAAAATTAACAATAATGTGAGTACTAGCAAAATCTTTGAGATTTTTGAGAGCCTGAGCAATTTCTTCATCGGTGCCAGATTCATCTGCTGCATAAACAGCGTCCCGCAGTTCAATCATCTTAAGATCATCAAAACGCAGCAGAGTGGCAGCAATAAAAAGCATGGGAATGAGAACAAGAATAAGCTGCCAAGCTTTGATAGATTTAAGAAATTTTGTAATTTTTCCACCCATAACTTGATATAATTATATCATGAAGATTTATATTTCGGGAATTTGCGGAACTGGCATGGGGCCACTGGCTCTGATGGCAAAGGCGGCTGGGCACGAGGTTTTTGGGTCGGACTTAGCCGAGGGAATGGTGGCGCCGGAACTTTCGGCGGCCGGCGTTGAATTTGTAACTGGGCCGCAGGACGGTAAATTTTTGGAGGCACAGATTGCTAATGGCGGCATAGATTGGTTTGTTTATACTTCGGCGTTACCGGAAGATAGCGCCGAGCTGGCCGTGGCACGGAGGGCTGGCTTGCGTTGCTCAAAACGGGACGAATTGATTGCGTTTCTGGTGGACGCCCTAGGGCTTAAGCTCGTGGCCGTGGCTGGGACGCACGGAAAAACTACTACTACGGCGATGATTATCTGGGCCTGTCAGCAAATGGGGGTGCCAGCGGCATATCTAGTCGGAACAACTTTGCCATTTGCTGTTTCTGGGTCTTATCAGCCGGGCGACCGTTATTTGATTTACGAAGCAGACGAGTATGACCGGAATTTTCTACACTTTCAACCGTGGCTGTCGGTGATTACGACGGTATCTTATGATCACCCGGATATTTATCCTACGCCGGAAGATTATGCGTTTGCGTTTGAAACGTTTGAGCGACAAAGTGAGCAGGTGATTTATGGCGGGGAAGTAAACGGGCTAGTTTCGATGGCTGGGCTGCTTCGGAGAGAAGATGCAACCTCGGCCCTAGCGGCGATGCGAACAATTTTGCCGGATGCTAATAAATTTACTTCTGATGTAAAGATTGCGGAGGTTTTGAACGCCTTTCCGGGGGTGGGGCGGAGGTTTGAGAGAATCGCTCCGGGAGTTTATTCGGATTATGCGCATCACCCGGAAGAAATAGCCGCAACTATAGAAATGGCATCAGAAGAAGCTGAGCTACGCGGACTTACCGGAGTGGTGGCGGTGTACGAGCCGCACCAAAACACGCGGCAACACCAAGTGTTTAACGATTATGCTTCGGTTTTTGAGGGGGTTACTCATTTATATTGGCTGCCAACATACCTAACAAGGGAAGACCCTAATCTTGCGGTGATTTCACCGGCTGAATTTATTGCTTCCCTTTCTAACGCCGACGTGGCGGAAGCAGCAGAGTGCAATGCCACATTGGCAGAAAAACTGAAAAAATGGCAAGCGGACGGATATCTAATATTATTAATGACAGCAGGGCCAGCAGATGCATGGCTTAGAGGAGTGTTCAAATGAAAATAGCTTTTGCTGAATATAAAAATCCAATTGTGAGCGAGGCAATTAGTCATTGTCCAGAAATTGAAGCAGTTTGTTTTGATAGTTTAGAAGCGGCGTGTGCTGCGGTGGCTGATGGTTCTGCTGATGGGCTCGTCGCGGGAATTGACTATACTTCACGCGAGGTGATTTTGGCTTGCAGAGATTTGATTGGGGTTTCTGGTAAGACTTTTTCGGCGTCGTTTTTGATGAGCCGGGGCGGAGAAACATTTCTAGTGGCAGATGCGGCGGCTTGTAAGCACCCAAGCCTAGAGCAACTTTTTGATATTGTTTTACAGACTTATGAAACCGGGCTGGCGTTACTTCCAGACGAGCCGCGAATTGCGCTTTTATCATTTTCTACCTTTGGAAGTGGCGGTCATGACGAGACGATGGATTTGATGACTGAAGTTCTAGCGCGAGTGCGTGCAGAGCGGCCAGAAATTATTATTGATGGGGAAATGCAACTAGATGCGGCAATTAATCCGCTAGTAGCGAAAAAGAAGGCTCCAGAATCTAATGTGGCGGGTGCTGCGAATGTTTTGATTTGCCCAGATTTAAATTCTGGTAATATATTATATAAGGCAATGGAGCAGTTTGGTGGGTTTACGGCGGCGGGGCCTTTGCTGCAAGGGTTCAAAGCCCCCTGTTCAGATTTGTCGCGGGGGAGTACAGTAGAAGATGTGGTGGCAGTAATAAAAGCAGTTGCTAAAATGGCCGAGGCCAGAAAGGAAGATTGATGGGAAAATATTTCGGAACAGACGGTATCAGAGGGAAGGCAGAAATGTTTTCTCCGGAATTTATTGGGAAATTTGCGGCGGGGCTAATAACTTATGCTGGGGATGCAAGACCTTCTACCAACGGAGAAAGGCCGCTCCGAATTTTGCTAGGCGGAGATACGCGCGAATCTTCGGAATGGATTCTAGCAGATTTAGAGAAAGCTTTTGAGACGTTAGGGATTGATCACGGAAATGTAGGAGTTCTGCCAACGCCGGCAATTAACTACGCATTTTATGAAATGGGGTATGATATGGCCGTAGATGTGACGGCGTCGCATAATCCTTACACTGATAATGGATTGAAGGTGTTTGAACGAGATGCAAAAGCTGGGCATGGTGTTAAACTTTGCGCAGAGGGAGTAGCGCAGATAGAGTACACCTTAGAGCATGGTTCTGAGCTACAAACGGCAGGAGTGGAACTACGCGAAGATTTGCACGAAGATGCACTAGACCGATATATTGAACATTTGCTTAATTATATTGGGAAGGTGGACTTATCTGGAATGAAGATTGGTTTAGACTGTGCAAACGGCGCAACTTCAGTAGTGGCAGGGCGAGCATTTGAAAAGTTGGGGGCTGCGGTAATGGTGATTAATGCGGATGCTGCTTATGGCACAGGGATAAATGATGGAGTAGGGAGTACGCATCCAGAAAAATTGCAGGAATTAGTGGTTAGAGAAGGGCTGGATTTTGGGGCAGCGTTTGATGGGGACGGGGACAGGTGTATGCTGGTAGATGCTGGTGGTAAGATTGTGGACGGAGACCAGACAATTGCCTTAATTGCAGATGCATTAAATTTACCAAGTATAGCAGTAACAGTGATGGCAAATCAGGGGATATTTGAATGGGCGGATGGTGCTGGTGTAAAGGTAGAAGTGACAGACGTAGGCGACCAAAATGTGTTTGCAGCGATGACAAAGAAGGGTATCAAGATTGGCGGTGAGCAAAGTGGGCATGTAATTTTGCCAGGGGAAGCGATGGGCGACGGGATGCTGACAGCACTAATGATAGCAAAGATCATGGCGGAAAACAGACGAAGTTTAAGTGAGCTCGCGGCAGTAATGCCAAAATACCCACAGGTGAACGTGACAGTGCCGGCAAACGCGGAACAGAAAGATAGACTAAATGATGAAGATGTGCAAAAATTGATTAAATCTTATGAGGGTAAATTAGTTGCTAATTCGGGAAGATTGTTGGTGCGGCCAAGTGGCACAGAAGACGTAATACGAGTGACATTATGGGGGAAAGACGCTGGCGAAATAGAAGCTCTAGCGGAAGAACTAGCAGAAAAATTAAAGGAGACATTATGATAAAAGTAAAAAGTTTAGCTGAATATACCCCTGAGATAGCCGAGGCAGTACGTGGGCTATTGATTGAATTATCTCGTAGCGGCACTGACAAAGGTGAGATTCCAGAAGAATGGTTTAAGGACGTAATCGCTTCGCCGTGGCATGATTTGCTTTTGGCGATGGACGACGACAAGGTAATTGGAATGGCGACAATGTCAGTGACAATGGGCCCGGGGATTTCCAAAAATGCGTACCTAGAGGATTTTGTAGTATCTTCTAGTGCGCGCAGAGGTGGAATCGGCTCGGCGCTTTGGGCAGCAATGGAACTTTGGGCTAAGGGGAAAGGTTGCAAGAGGATGGAATTCACTTGTGGTAAGGGGCGAGAAGTGGCACAAGAATTTTATAAAAAACGCGGAGCGGAAGTTTATGAAACGAACTTCTTCCGGAAAGAGTTCTAATGGCGATACCACGCGTTTTTAAATATATTGGGGTAGGCGTAACGGCAACATTAATAGATTTTGCAGTCTACACCTTGATGATGATAATTTTTAATCAAACGGCCAGTCTAAGGCCCGTAGCGCAAATGACAGCCGGAGTAGTTTCTACAATTTCAGCTTATTTGATGCATAGCCGGATTACCTGGAAAGCACGCGATCCAGGCAGACGCGGGGTGGCAATGTTCTTTATCTGGAACGCGCTAACAATACTCGTAATACGCAACTTCTTGTTTGGGATCTTAGGAAGCTGGGCAGGGATTTACCAGTTTGCATATATGCTATTTTCATGGATATTCTCTTACGAGTTTGTAGAGAGCACCGGAGTTTATATCTTAGTAACGGTGATAACAATGACGTTAAATTATCTGGTCTACGACAAATTAGTGTTTAGTAGCGATAATAGCGACAAGCCCGAGGGGGATAAGCAAGTAAATATGCAAAGCGTTGGGAAGACCGGAGAAAAAGTTCAGCGAAAGCAAAAAGGCAAGGGTAAGGCAGCCTAAAAAGAGCAGTTTTGTTCGGTAATTTTTCGGAGTTTGGCTCCGCAGTGAAAAGTTTTTGATAGAGATAAAAAGTGCAAAAATTGATAAAAAGCAGAAAATCATACCGAACAAACCAAGCTCTAATAATATTGAGATATATTCGTTTTGGACAATTTCTTTGGGGGAACCAAGGCTGGGCTCGGTCTGATACATGGCAGGGCCAGCAGCGCCAAGACCTACACCTAGCAAAATGTTCTTAGGATTTTTTGACCAAGTCTTAATGGCAATCTCATTAAGACTGAGGCGGTAGTCGGTAGACTCTGCAACATAGCCAGAAAAATGCGGGGTCTGATCCGAACTGTCCGTTGGCTCCGGAGATGCGGTATTTTCTGAGGAAGCGTTAGCCGGTTCCTGGGTTGCGACTGGAGAACGGAAATCGAGTTTGCCTAGGGATAGCTGGTGGATGGATTTAGCAATGGCGGTAGAGAAATGTTCAGATGTAGGGGAAAGTTCGGCAAAAATGCCCTGAGCGAAAAGTGCAGCGATAAGCGACAGTAGAATAATGGGAATTGCGAGGAGCGGCTTGACAAGGGAACTACTTGATTTTTTAATTATAAGCCCTGCAATTGCTACGATGGTGACCACTAGGAAAGAGTAGATGGCGCCGCGGGAAAAGACCAGGAAAAGCGTAGTGGTAAGGAAAAAGGTGAGTAATAGATAGCGGCGTTTCTTGGCCTTCGTGTCTGCGACAAAAAGTAAATAAAAACTAAGGGCGATTGGGGCAAGTAAAAGTGAACCCATAAACTGCGGTTCAATAGCAAAGCCGTTAGGATGGGGGAAACCAAAAGATTGATAAGTACAGCCCTCGCAGAGAAGCGTGGCACTGCGGCCAATACCCGCAACATCCATTAAACATTGGGCCCAGCAGAAAATAGAGACCAAAACGGCGGAGAGCAGGAGGGAACTAGCTAGTTTGCTTTTTATTTCCGGATGTTTTTTTATCAACTCTGGGAAAGTGCAAACGGAGATGATGAGACAAATGATAATACCTGCGGTAAGAATGGTGCGTAGAGGATTGCTAGACCAAAAGAGCGAAAGTAGAAGGTAGAGCGGGAAGAGGGCGAGTAAACTTGACTTTTTAAATCCTAAATGTTTTAAAAATGAAAAGAACTGCGGGAGGGAAATGACGGCATACAGCGCTAGCCAAATGAGCGGCAGGGAAAGTTCTAGATTCATGTTTTCAGTGCTACCAAGGGGAATTACTGGATGGTACGAAAAGAATAGAATAAATGGCAAAATTAAAAGAAGATTAATCTGCATCAATCAACTCCCGGATTTTACGATTAAACTCATCACGAGAAAAAGGCTCGGCAGATTCTGCAACCTTGACACGGTTGAATTTAAGAGTCTTAAATCGCTCAATAGCAGCGGCGAGGGAATCTACAGTTTGCTCATCAAATAGTACACCGTTTTTTCCGTCTTTAATATAATCTTTTGCGCCGCCGGCGTTGAGCGCGATGACTGGGCAGCCGGCAGCCAGAGCTTCCACCGGTGCAATACCAAATGGCTCTACGCTAGGAAAGATGAAGGCATCAGAGTTAGCTAAATACTTGGTAAGCTGGTCTTGCGGCATAACCGGGCGAAAAGTTACAGTATTAAATTTATCAGCAAGTTTGACGAGGTTTTTATGCTCGGGGCCGTCGCCAATAAGGGTAAGCTTATCTTTCGTCCGCTGACAAGACTTGACAGCCAGGTCTAAACGTTTCCAAGTTACTTGACGAGAGAAGTTGATTATTTTCAATTTTGTGTTATTGCTGGGCTGTGGTTTCGTTTGACTTTTCCCTACTTTTGTTGTAAAGTTTTCCACAGCATTGTGGAAAGTTGCAACATTAACCGGTGGGTAGATAATCTTTGATTCCCTTTTGTAGTAAGTCTTGATCTCGGCTGCTGCATGCTGAGAAATTGTGATGTAATAATCTGGGCACTGAGCAGCCTTGTAATCAGCGTTGCGGAGCGGTCTAACTAATAGTTTGAAAATAAATCTGACAAGCGGGTTTAGTTTGCCAAAACCGGGATCTTTGATATAATCGTCATATTTAGCCCAATAGTACTGCGTAGGGACGTGGCAATAGCAGAAATGCGTGGCCTTCCCCTTCTTGCTTTTGGTTTTGACAAATTTAGCCTCTGCTCCGGTGACAGAAATGACCACGTCATATTCTGAGAGATTTAAATGTCTAAAATAAAATTGCCGGAGCGGAGCGAGAAAGCGGCGCAAACTAGACGGAAAAGCCTGTAGCCAACCGGTGCGTACATCAGCGTCTAAAAACCAATTAATTCCCTTTTTATTGTATTGAGAAGTATAAATAGGAGCGTCAGGGTATAATTCATGCAGAGCCAGGAGGACTTGCTCGGCGCCACCAACACTGGTAAGCCAGTCACAGACTAAGGCAATGTTCTTCCTAGAGGTCATTTGGCACCTTTTCTAAGTAAAACTGCAGAGACAGTACGGAGAATAATTTGTAAATCTAGGAGAAGAGACCAGTTCTGCACGTAATAAAGGTCTAGAGAGCGACGTTCTTCAAAAGAGATGTCGCGGCGACCGGAAACTTGGGCGAGACCGGTGAGGCCAGATTTAACAGACAGAAGCAGTGAGCGATCGCCATAATTGCGGAGTTCGCCGGGGACGAGAGCGCGAGGACCAACTAAGGAAATGTCGCCCTTTACTACATTGAAGAGTTGCGGCAGTTCATCTAGCGAGGTGGCGCGTAAGAACTTACCAATCTTAGTGATACGAGGGTCATTCTCAAGATAATCACCATTTTTACGATATTTTTTGATAAGTTCAGGATGGCCCATTTTTTTGAACGCTTCTTCTGGGCTGAGACCAGAATATTCCATTTTCATACTGCGGAATTTGTGAATTTTAACTTTCTTGTTGTAACGGGAAAGGCGGTACTCAGAATAAGTGGCAGGATGACGAGGGTCGGAAAGTTTCAGAATAAGCCAGATAATTGCCATGGGAATGAGCGCTACGACGAGCAGAATCCCGCCGAAAATGATATCTATTGCGCGTTTAACGATTTTTGCATTACCAATAAGCGGAGTGACCTTAACTAGGATAGCTGGGGTGTTGCCAATTAGTTCAAACTCGCCAAAATGGCTAGAGAGAGCGGCATCGGAGGGCACAAAATAGTATAGTAAATGCCGGCTGATGGCCTGGGCGTAGACATATTCAGTTTGACGTTCATCAGTTTGAAAAATTACATCAGGGCGGGACTTTTTCAGAGCATCTTTCAGTAAAGAATACTGGTGCTTGCGTTGGTCTTTAGGGATATATTTACTACCAGCAACTACTCCAGCTAGACGATAGCCTTCTTCTGGAAAATCTAGAAAATGGTTAATGAGATATTCAGTGTTGCGATTATTGCCAATAACGACTGCGCGCAGAGTACCATAGTCGCGCCGAAGGATTTGCTTGCGGATGAAGCGAAGCAACATACGGACAAGAATGAGAGAAATAAAACAAAGTATGGCAGCCCAGACGGCAACTATACGTACCGGGAAAAGATCGCCGCCGCTGAAAAAGTCAAAAGTAATGATGGTCATAATGCCAATGCTACTAGCGGCAAGCAGGCGAAAAATTTCACGGGTACGTGATTTACCTAGAAAAATGTCTTGGTTGTAGAGGCCAAGAATTGCAAGAATAATCAGCCAGGCTGGAATTAGCAGCAAAATAGTGGTGGTAAATTCAAGCGGGTTTTCGGTGAAATAATAAGGACGGCTGTCAATATTGGTCCGGAGATAGTAAGCAAAAACAAAAGAGGCAACAATCGCAACGATATCACCAAGCATCAAACAGATACGGAAAACTAGTCCGGGGTCTTTTTTCATACTCCTATTATAACATTAACAGCGAGATTATTCCACCGTAACAGACTTGGCGAGATTGCGAGGCTGATCCACGTTGTTCCCTTTTGCGACCGTAATATAGTAGGCGAGGAGCTGGTTCATGATGTTCATGAGGACAGGGGTGAATAGTTTAAGTTTTGTCTCTATAGTGATAACTTCTTCTACTGGCAGATCAGTTTGGCCATTAGTGATAATTATGACATGGCCACCCCGAGCTAGAACTTCTTCAATACCAGAAATGGATTTTTCGAATAAATCACCAGTAGGCAACAAAACTACCTCAAAGAAACGATCATCTACTAGAGCAAGCGGGCCGTGTTTTAATTCCCCGGTGGGATAGGCATTAGCATCAATATAGGAAACCTCTTTTAGTTTTAAGGCGCCTTCCAAAGCGGCCGGATAGGCGGTGTCACGGCCAAGATAGATGGCGTGGTCGTAGCCTTTATATTTTTCAGCGACGGGCTTGATTTTATCCGGAGCAGTTTCTAGGAGCTTGCCAATTTCGTCCGGCAGAGCGGCAATTTCCTCAATATAAGGAGCAAGGATGGAGGTCTTGACGCCCTTAGCCTGGGCAATAGTGAGACCAAACATGGTCATAGCGATAGCCTGGGAAGTAAAAGCTTTGGTGCTGGCAACGGAGATTTCTGGGCCAACATGGATGTAAGTACCGCCGTCTACCTCCCGAGCAATGGTAGAGCCAATTGCATTGACGATGCCAATAGTTTTAACTCCTTGAGCTTTGATACCGCGCAGACAGGCAAGGGTGTCGGCGGTTTCGCCACTCTGGGAGACGATTAGTGCAACAGAGTGCTTTGGGATATAGGCATTACGATAGCGATACTCCGAGGCAATCACTACCTCTACGGTAATTTTAGGACAAAACTGCTCAATATAATATGCTGCCATTTGGCCGGCATAGTAAGCGGTACCACAGCCAACAATAATAAGATGTTCAATTTGGCTCAGTTCTTTATTACTAAGGTTTGGGCCGCCCAGGTGTGCGGTTTTTTCTTTCAAATCAATGCGGCCACGGAGAGTTTCTTTAAGAGAACTCGGCTGTTCCATGATTTCTTTCAAAAGAAAATGGTCATAACCACCCTTCTGGATAGCGGAAAGGTTAGTCTCGATAGTTTCCACTTTATTAGAAACGGGCTGAGAACCAAGAGTCTTAATTTCTACGCTGTCTGGAGTAACGGTAGCAACTTCCCCATCGTTGAGATAAATGGCTTTCTTAGTGTGGCCAATAAGAGCGGAAGCATCAGAAGCAATCCAGGTTTCGTGATTGCCAATACCGATGACGAGTGGCGAGCCAGCGCGCGCTACTACAATTTCACTAGGATTCTTAGCAGAAAGTACGGCTATACCGTAGGTGCCACGAACAAGTTTTAAGGCCTGAACAACAGCGTTTGACAGCGGGTATTTACCGCCCTGATAAAAGCTATCGATAAGCGCAGCAAGAACTTCGGAATCGGTATCAGAATAAAACTGATATTGACTGAGTTCTGATTTTAGCTCTTTGTAGTTTTCAATAATGCCATTATGGACTAGGTAAATATCTCCCTGGTGATGAGGGTGAGCATTTTGTTCGGATGGTTCGCCATGAGTAGCCCAACGGGTATGACCAATACCAACATGATCTTCCCTTTTGTTCTTAGCAACTTTCTCTTCTAGGCCGGCAATTTTACCTTTAGCGCGAAGCAAGGTAGCCTCAGTAGAAATCTTAGGAGTGACTTTAATAATGTCTGTGGCACGCGAAATTGGCGAGCCCTTCATCGTAACAATGCCAGCAGAATCATAACCGCGATATTCCAGGCGTTTCAGACCGGAAATGAGGAAGTCCTGTGCATTTTTATTACCGATATAACCCACGATTCCACACATAATTTTCTCCTAGTTATAGTATAATTGTATCATGAGTAGGAAAATTTTGGTAACCGGGGGGACGGGATATATCGGATCGCATACGGCAATAGAGCTGATTGCTGCCGGGAATGAAGTGGAGATTTTAGATAATTTGGTCAATTCTAAGATTACTGTGCTGGATTCTGTTTTTAAGATTACTGGGGTACGGCCAAAGTTCCACCAGATTGATTTATTGGATTTTGAAGCGCTTGATAAGGTTTTTAGAGAAGGCAAATTCGACTGCGTAATGCACTTTGCAGGGCTAAAGGCCGTAGCGGAATCAGTACAAGAACCTTTACGTTATTATGATAATAACGTTAGCGGAACGCTTAATTTGCTAAAGTGTATGCGTGAGCATGCCGTTACTGAGCTAATTTTCTCATCCTCAGCAACGGTATACGGCGCTGCTAATTCTGGTGAATTAACGGAAGAAGTGGAGACTGGGCGCGGAATTACAAACCCTTACGGCGAAACAAAATATATCATAGAGCGCATAATTTCTGATCTATCTGCGGCTTGGCCGGAATTTTCAGCGGTAGTTTTGCGCTATTTCAATCCGGTGGGCGCACATCCTTCTGGGCTGCTTGGCGAAGATCCAAACGGCATTCCAAATAATCTGATGCCAGTAATAATGAAAGTGTACCGTGGCGAAATCCCGGAACTTGCAGTATATGGCAACAATTATGATACACCAGATGGAACTTGTATTCGTGACTACATTCATATAGTAGATTTGGCACGTGGGCATCTTGCAGCGTTATCTGCGCTTGATAGGGGGGGTGTCTCAATTTATAATTTAGGCACCGGCAAGGGCACTTCGGTTTTGGAAATGGTGGCGGCGTTTGAGAAGGCCAGTGATAAAAAACTTCCTTATAAAATCGCAGGGCGGCGCGCGGGTGATCTTGCAGAGATTTATGCTTCACCAAAAAAAGCACTAAAAGAGCTGGGCTGGAAGACGGAACTGACGATAGAAGACGCAATGAATAATACACTGAATTATTTACGGACGCGAGAGTAGGCTCTCCAAGCAGATTTAAAGGTATATGAGCCGAGAAGAAGTGCGCGCATGGCGATGTGGTCACGGGGAGTGGATTCGGGATTTTTCAAAATATAATCTTTATGCTGACGAAGATATTTGATAATTCCATTTTGTTCCTGACGGAGCTCTGGAGAAAGCTTACGGCCGGACGGTATTTGGCGGAGAATAGAAAAACGTGCATGCATACGACGGCAATTAGTGGTGTTTTTTAGTTCAGCGAACTTCTGGTCTATATCATCACACATTTTATCGGTAAGGCTGATGAGCGCAAGTTTTTCGACGGTAAACTTTTGGTTGGTAATAGAATTTTTGCGTTGATAGTAGTAGTAATTGGGCTCCGGTGTATAGGCGATTTTGTCACACTTCATGATAATTTGGTAAACTACGCCTATATCTTCGTGAATTTTGCCATCCGGAAAGGCCAAACCTTGCCAAAGGTCGCGGGCATAAAGCTTTCCCCAGGCGGTAGTAGTGAAGCCTTGCTCGTTTAGCATATAACGGAGACACTCCGCAGTATTGAAACATTTTTCGTGATAACCTTTACCAAAATTAAGAGTTTTGTCCGGATAGACTTCCGCAAAAGCACAGATTGAAAGCTTGGCTTGGTATTTTTTAGCAAGTTCCAGAAGTCGCTCACAATAATCAACCGTGACAGAATCGTCGCCATCAATAAAAGTAACATAATTACCGGTAGCAATTTTAAGACCAGCGTTGCGCGCACTTGACAAACCGGCATTTTTTTGATGGATAAGTTTGATGCGAGAATCCTTGGCCGCAAAATCATCACAAATTTTAGCGGAACCGTCAGTGCTGCCGTCATTTATTATAATGATTTCTAAGTTGCGATAAGTCTGTTTAATGACAGAATCAAGACAATTCTCTAGATAATTTTTAGTGTTATAGACAGGGACAATTACCGAAACTAGTGGCGCCATAGAGCCTCCTTGATTTTACGGAGTTTGGCGTGACGGCAAGCAGTGCGCCAGCGACGGTGAACGGCAGTAAGTAAAGCATATTCAGCTGGACTGATTTCGCGACCGTTGCTAACCCAAGCGACAAGTTCGTCATAAATCGGTTGCCAGTTGCGCCATTCGGCAGAAGATTGGCTAGCAAGGCCAGAGTCATATTTATAATGATAAAGTCCCGTAGGACAAAAAGAAATTTTGCCGCTCGTCACAGATAGATACTGAATAACAAAAACTGTATCTTCGCCAAAAGTGAGTTGTTTTTTAAAACGTAAACGGTTCTTCTTAATGATGTCGGCACGGAATAATTTATTGATGACGGCATGAAGACGACCGTCGTGTAAAAAGAGGCGAAGAATATAAGAAACGTCCGTGTCGTCCTTAGCGCGAGCGGGCGGGAGAGTGGTAAATTCTTCGTGCGTAGTGTTTCCTCTTATTCGATGATACTGAAAGCCACAAACAGCCAGGTCGGCCTCGTCTTTATGAATAGTTTTTAGCATGGTTGAGAAAAAATCTTTCGCAACAGTGTCGTCACTATCAATGAAAGAAATATATTCGCCGGTGGCGTGGTCTAGGCCTTTATTCCGAGCGGCGGATGGGCCCTGGTTTTTCTGGTGAAAAAGTTTGACTGGCAATTTCCCAAGCTCATGGTCTAGATATTCGGCTTGGTATTTTTCGGAACCATCATCAATGACTAAAATTTCCAGATTATCGGGATAAGTCAATAAATCGCGCACAAGTCTTACAGTCTGCTTTGCGGTGTTATAAACTGGGATAATGACAGAAATCTTAGGTCTTGCCATATTATATATTGTAACATTTTATGGTATAATTAGACAGTGAGTATTCCACATATTCTAAGTAAGAAAAATCGAATTCTATTAAAAGAGCTGGTAAAGACTGATTTTAAGCTACGCTACCAGGGCTCGGTATTAGGCTATCTTTGGGCAGTATTACGCCCACTTTTGATGTTTGCGATTTTATATGTGGTGTTTGCGAAGATTTTGAGGTTTGGCGGAGAGATTCCGCATTATCCGGTGTATCTTCTTACTGGAACAGTGCTATGGAGTTTCTTTACGGAGTGCACTGGCCAAGGAATCCAGGCAATGATTCAACGGGGAGATTTAATTCGTAAAATTAGTTTTCCAAAATGGATTATCGTGGTATCTGCAACAGCAACAGCCTTGATAAACCTGGGAATAAACCTGTGCGTGGTGATTATTTTTGCCATGTTAAACGGTGTAATGCCGTCTTGGTCGTGGCTATTGGTGCCTTTTTCTGTAGTGGAACTTTATGCACTGGCATTAGGAATTTCTTTCTTACTCGGCGCAATAAATGTGAAGTTCCGTGATATTGCGTCTATTTGGGATGTATTAGTACAGGCAATGTTCTATGCCGTTCCAATTATTTATCCTATCTCAATGGTGGCAGAAACTAGTGTATTCGCAGCAAAAATATTGTTGCTAAATCCAATTTCGCAAGTGATACAAGACGTGCGACATAACTTAATTACCAGTGAGGCTATTACAGCATGGGATTATCTAGGGCATTGGTGGATAGTAATTATACCTATTTTATTAGTCGTCGTGTTGCTAGTTCTGGCAGGCCTATATTTCCGGAAAAAATCTAAATATTTTGCGGAGGAAATTTAAATGGCAAAACGAATCGTAAGAGAGGATAATTCTGATAAAATTGCAATAAAAGTTACAGCGCTTTCTAAAAGTTTCCGGTTGCCTACAGAGCAGTCTTCCGGACTAAAACAGGCAATTTTTAATCGCCTGAAAGGCATAAAAGGATATAAAGACCAGCACGTTCTTAAAAGTCTGGATTTTGAAATTAAGCGCGGTGAGTTTATTGGGATCGTGGGCAGAAACGGTTCTGGAAAATCTACGCTGCTTAAAATTTTGTCTGGAATCTACACGCCTGACAAAGGTACCGTAGAGATTAATGGTACTTTGGTTCCCTTCATTGAACTAGGCGTAGGTTTTAACCCAGAACTAACCGGACGCGAGAATGTTTATCTTAATGGCGCTTTGCTAGGTTTTTCCAATGCCGAGATGGATGCTATGTATGATGAGATTTTTGAGTTTGCGGAGCTCGCGCCATTTATGGATCAGAAGCTAAAAAATTATTCTTCTGGTATGCAGGTGCGCTTGGCATTTTCGATTGCAATTAGAGCACATGGTGACATCCTAATCTTGGACGAAGTACTGGCAGTTGGCGATGCAGCGTTCCAAGAAAAATGTAACGAGTATTTTCGTTCCCTACATGGGAAACAGACCGTGGTGCTGGTAACGCACTCTATGGACAACGTGCGCGAGTTTTGCGACAGGGCCATTTTAATTGAAAATGGTGAAATTATAGAAAACGGCAAGCCAGACAAAGTAGCTGACGCTTACATGAAACTTTGGCAAAATTAATCTTTTAGTGCGTCGGCGATAGCTTTAGCGCGAGCAGCCCAGGTGTTTTTCTTGGCCTGTTCCAAGAGTTTCTGGCGAGCCTCCATAGAACGTTTGTCACGGATAGCGATAGCTAGTTTATCTTCAAAATCTTTAGCGTTTTCGGCCATATAGACATATTCGTAACCTTTGCATTCGTTAAGATCGCGGGTACAGACCGTAGGAAGACCGGCAGCCATATATTCAAATAATTTTACCGGCGAAGTAGCCTTAGCGATTTCACCTTGCTTAAACGGGATAATAGCACAGTCAAAATGAGCGGCGTATTTTGGCAAATCTTTATAATTTTTAGCGCCGAGATTGTGGACATTCTTGGCCTTTTCTAGGTCGGCGGCAGCGCCATTATAGTCTATACCGAGTAGGACTAGTTCCCATTCGGGATGGGCGGCAGCAACGTTATTGAGCAGATCGAAGTCAATCCAAGGAGCAAGCGCGCCATAAAAACCAACGATAGGATGTTTTTTGCGTAAAATAGGCTTAAGGTCGGCCGGGACTTCTGGTTGAATTTTTTCAAAATCAAAATGTTCAACATTGACAGCATTAGAGGCCATGACAATTTTCTGGTTTTTGCCAAGATGTTTGACTAGCTGATCGTGCAAACGTTTAGCGGTGGCAGTACAAAGCACTGGGTCTAGCTCTTTTAGATGATCCCAGACATACATCTGAGCGGACAAGTCGCCGGAAATGTCTTCGTGAAATTCGTCGAGGTAATCGTAGATGATTTTAAAGCCTTTGTCTTTGATGACTTTGATAGTTTTATATTCGGTAGGCATGTTGTTAGGAGTAAGGAAATAAAGACCATCACGTTTGCCAAGCTTACTAAGATAGGCTGTGTTATTGATTGTGACAAGGCCGTCTTTGATTCTGCGGAAAGGATGGATGACATCGTCAAACTCTAGGTAAATTACAAAAAAGCCGAGTTTATGCATCTCATTAGCTAGGTGATGTGGGCGTTGCTTGAGCTTGATGTCCCACGGAACACTGTTGAGAACAATAACTTTATCATACTTCGCAGCTTCGTCGGCAAGCCGCTGGGCTTGGCGGGCAATAGCATGGCGTTTCTTAGTTTCGGCAACGCGTTTGACGGACTTACCAACAGACTGAATGGCGTTGCGGCGATGAGTGTTCATTGGAAAAATATTATTGTAGCCGGTGGCAATTTTCTCGGCAAATTTGAAACGTTTAGAGCTAACCATTTTTCGGAGATATTTGTTTTCCTTAATGAGCCACTCGTTTTCGCGAACGATTTTTTTGATTTCGTCTTGGGTGTAAACTTTGTTTTTGGACTTTTTTGTAGTTGCCATTAATCTTCTCCTTGCTCAGCAATAATTGCGTCCACGATATATTTGCTGGCGAAACCGTCGCCATAAGGGTTTTTGGCGCCAGCCATTTTTTCGTAGGCGGATTTATCGGTTAGTAATTTCTTGGTTTCAGTATAGACCGTTTCAGTATCTGTACCAACAAGTTTCAGGGTGCCGGCAGCAATGCCCTCGGGACGTTCAGTAGTGTCGCGGAGGACAAGAACGGGCTTGCCAAGAGAAGGGGCTTCTTCTTGGACGCCGCCACTGTCGGACAGTATAATATATGCGCGTTCCATGAAATTATGGAAATCCAGGACGTCAAGCGGGTCAATCAAACGGACTTTGTCGCTGTCGCCAAAAACTTCTTTAGCAACGGACTGAACCTTGGGGTTCAAATGGACTGGATAAATGACTTTTACGTCGTCAAATTCTTCAGTGATGCGCCGGATGGCTTTAAAGATGCGGCGCATTGGCTCGCCGAGATTTTCGCGGCGATGCGCAGTAAGAAGAATAAGGCGGTCATTCCCTACCCAGTCTAAGATTTTATTATGGTAATCTTTTGAGACGGTAGTTTTAAGGGCGTCAATAGCAGTGTTACCAGTAACAAAAATTTTTTGGTGCTTGTTCAATTTTCCGTCTAATAAGTTCTGGCGAGAAACGTCAGTCGGGGCAAAAAGATAGTCCGCAATACGGTCAATAATTTGGCGATTGGCTTCCTCCGGGAAAGGCGAAAACATATCGTAAGTACGAAGGCCAGCTTCAACGTGACCGACTTTCACCTGTTGATAAAAAGCGGCGAGGGTAGCGGCCATAGCGGTCGTCGTGTCGCCATGGACTAAAACTAAGTCGGGTTTTTCCTTAATAATAACTTCTTCAAAACCTTTCAAGACTTCTGCCGTAATATAAGTCAGAGTCTGGCCGGGTTTCATGATATTCATGTCGTAATCGGGAGTAATCTTAAAAATTTCTAGGACTTGGTCAAGCATCGTGCGGTGTTGCGCGGAAACGCAAACAACGGACTCGGTCTCAGGGCGAGATTCTAGTTCTTTAACAACCGGGGCCATTTTGATGGCTTCCGGACGGGTTCCAAAAATAGATAAAACTTTCACACTCATTGTTTTATTATAGCACAGCGGCCCTTTTTATGATAGAATAAAAGTATGAAAGAGAGAGGTCATAAATTAAGTTTTGAACAAAAGTTAAGTTTGGTGGGATATCTGATTGTACCGATTTTCTTCATTATAATGTATCTTTTGATGACAGAGACCTATGAGGATATTATGCAGGGTAATTCGGAAGCGACGATGTCCGTGCCAGGGATTTTGAATAGTATTTATCATTATATCCCGCGAATTGGGGAGTTTTACCAGCATATCGCGGTGCATTTTATGACAGCACAGGCGTCGCTGGGGCTGGATATTGTTTTCCGTCTAATTACCGCCGCTTTTGCAACAGGCGTAATTTATTTTTCTGCAGTGTTTGTGCTGGGGCGGAGACCGCGTTTACGCTATGGCGACGTCGCGGTAACGCTTGGGGCATTACTAATTTTTATGATTTCAGCTTTCAGCGAGACATTTACTTATAGATTTAGCTACGCAAATAATTATGTTTTAGGTTTACTTGTGGCCTTAGCTTTCTTAGTGCTGTTTAGGTTGAAGCTGCGTGGTGATAAATGGTGGAAGTTACTAGGGGTATTTATTCTGGGGTTTGCGTTTGGAATCTCGACGGAGATTGCGCCGGTAGCATTTATTATGCTAGTAGGGCTGTGGGTATTGGTGAAATTAATCAAGAAAGAAGTAAGACTCGCCGATTTCTTTGGTAGATATCGCTTGCAGACTTTTGCAGTGATTGGGCTAATCGCCGGGCTTGGCTTCTTCTATCTTTGCGGAAGTGGAGTCAGTTTCCGGACGAGTGGTGGCTATGCGGAAGTTTATGATTATGTTTCGCCGATGGGTGTGTTGCGTGACCCAGTGACAACGATTTACAAATTAGTGCACCACCTTTGGTACAATATACGCTATATTTTCTTTGCAATCGTACTAATGTGTCTATATCTGTTTGTTGAATGGTCGATGTTCAAAAAAGAGCGAAAAGAGTATTTTGACTGGCAACGGCGGTTGTTTATGTTCTGCCTACTGTTTGTTGGGGCAACTTCGCTGATTAGTGTGCATGATGATTTGTACCCGCGATTCATGGTGCCGGTTTTCGTAGCGATTTTACTTTCTACGCTACTGTTTATTCGGCATATTATTGAGCATGCAAAGGTACTAGAAAAAACGATGCGCCAAACAGCAATTGTGACGGTGGCGCTAGGCGGAGTGTTAGTTGTAGATATGACATTTGCGTTTGCTTTATATAATCGGCAGATGGCAGAAAAGTTGCCAGCGATTCATTATAATCCAGGCGCAGAGTTAGTAATAGACAAGGTTGAGGGGCCTACAACAATGGCTCCATCGCCAATCTTTAGTTTGAAACAGTTGCCACCATTTGATTGGGGCCCGGCCGCTGATTATATGAAGTTTGGATTATAGTTCCTCAAGAATCCATTGTTGGGCTTTGTTATCGTTACCCCAAGCTTGGTAGATTTGAACGTTAGTCCCATTGATAGTTTCAGCATTGGAAAGATCTAGGACTTCTTTGTTATTACAGGCCGAGGCAAATTGATAAGTGCCATTGTATTGCTTGGTGATTTTCCATTGCTGTGCGCAAGTGCCGTTCTGTTCATAGAGCCAAACGTTGGTACGGTCTACAGTGGTACCTCCGGCAACGTCTAAAGCTTTGTTGGAGTTGGGGTTAATGACAGTATAGTTGCCGTTTGAGAGTCGAGTGATGCTCCACTGCTGAGCCTTGTTGTTCTTTCCTCCCCATTTCATGTAAAGATGAATGTTGGTGCCATTGGCAACGCCAGCATTATTTATATCTATAGCCTTTTTGTTATCTGCAGAGCTAACGATAGTGTAGGTACCGTTTTTGAGTACATTGTCGTTGGCTTGACCATTGATAGTATTTGTACTTTCTAGAGACCACATCTGCGCTGGGGTGCCATTATCTTCCCAGATATGGATGTTGGCGCCATATCTAACCACGCCACCGCCAATCTCCATTACTACGG
The DNA here is from genome assembly GCA_964483335.1 of uncultured Candidatus Saccharibacteria bacterium. GTDB lineage: Bacteria > Patescibacteriota > Saccharimonadia > Saccharimonadales > Saccharimonadaceae > Nanosyncoccus. Next base: position 38,038 of record CAZAAA010000001.1, read on the forward strand.
TGGGATTACACTTGCTGGCGAAATGATAGTATTTGTCCACGGCGGTAACATACCAACGTTGCGCACAAGTGTTGTTGCTGGCATATTGCCGGACGTTTGAACCGTTGGAGGTGCTGGCATTAGCTAAGTCTATAACTCCGCCAATAGTGATGTTCTGAATAGTATAGGTGTTGTCAGAATTACGCGTAAAACGGAATTTCTGAGCAATAGTATAGTTGTTGCCCCAAAGTTGCAAATTCGCACCGTTACCAGCAGCGGCATTGCCAACGTCCATAGAAAGTTCCGGATTTACTCTTGAGCGAATGACATAGATACCGTTGGTAATATTAGCGGAAGTAATATTGTCATATTTACTGGTATCAATCAGTTGCCATTTTTGAGCAATAGTACCATTAGAAGCATATGTCCAAAGTTTAGTATTATCGGCCTTGTTTCCTCCGTAAACGTCTATAGTCTGATAGCTACACCTGGAATAAAGTGTATATGAGCCGTCCGAATTCTTATGAATAATCCAGCGCTGATTGCACGTAGAGTTACTGTCCTCTAGGGCGAGCGTACCGTCATTGTTGGTTAAATATTTATTGGTTTTTGTATCCATAAGACTATAATAGGTATCACCACTAACAATCTTCCAGCGCTGTGCGCCAACCCCCCAAGAAGAACTTTTGATGCCATTATTACTTGTCATGTACCGATTGTCGGTAATAAAAGATTTAAGATAATAAGTACCATTTTTAATACTGGCATTAGACGGGGCGGGGTTTTGAGTGCTGCCAAACCAATCAGTAAAATAAAGATAGAAGTTGCGGTTGCCGTAAGCGCCACAGTAGGCTTCGCCATAACCGGCGGCAAGAGCTCCGGCATTTGGTTGATACGGAGTATAACGGTAAAGTGCAGAAGTAGCAAGATTCTCAATATAGACATAGCTACTACCACAACTATCACTAGGATTATATTTGATTAAGTTATAGCCAATTGGATAATTAGTCCATCCACCATTTAATACCTCCCGGAAAAGCCCAGCAGCCCAGCGGATTTGTTTCTTAAATCCAGCACGCTCGGCTCGGCAGCCTTCTTTGTCATCCGGACAGCCATAGCCAACGGCATAGTCTAGTTGGCGAGCATTCGGCCAGGTGTCAGTAATAAGACTCTGCTCTTTTTGTAGTAAGACAATTAGTACTTGCGGATTGATACGATAATCCTGGGCCGCCTGCCAGATAATGTGTGCGGCGGTTTCGCCATTGAATTTCTCGTCTGCCATACAAACAAAATGGCCATTGTCCCAATGGTAAGAATAACCCTGGCTGGTATAGTATTGATATTTATTCCAATCCCGATCATTACAGGAGTTTTTAGACTTGAGGAAGTTTTGGATATCGCCCTCGGTCATGGTGCTGGTATCGCTCATGACGTAATCATTGATAATGTTCCCTGGCTTGAATCCGGCAGTAGAAGCGGCCTCGGTTTCTACAGGATTTTTAGCCATAAGAAAAGCAAGAGTTCCAGCCATAAAGAAAGCAAAAATTAGCACCAAAAAGCGTGGTAACCGGTGGGATCTAGTTTGCAAATCTTGGGGGAGTTTAATAATCATAGTGCTACCTCTCCTTCTATAATACCAGATTTGTCATCTGCTGTAACGGTAATCTTGATTTGATATTTACCAGTATAATTTGCCGCCGGAATATCAAAGGCACGATAACAGGTGCTCGTAGCAGTGGTGGTCTCGGTTTCGGCCTCGGCCGTGTAGACTGTTTTATCATTTTGTTTGAGTTCTAATTTGCAAGTACCAGTAGTGTTAATAGTCTGGTCAATGCTGACGCGGATGCGCAAAGTATCTCCCTGTTTTTCGGCATAATTAATGTAGCCAGTGAAAGAGCTCTTGTTGTTAGGATCATCACCAGAGTACTGGGAAAGATTTTTATCTGGCTCAGTAGTAGTGGCGTTGGCAGTATTGTCTGCGACAGAGTTATTTTGCGGCTCCGGGGAGTTATTAGGCTGAGAAATTTGCTGCTCCGACTGATTTTCTGGTGTTTGGTTGATAGCCTGGATAATTTTAATGGTGGCAAAAACTACTCCAATGAACAAAAGAAGGAATAACAGGGTTAAAATTGGGCGACGGATGATAGAAGTTTTACGGGTTTTTGGCCGTTTTGTTTGTTTCTTATATGACATTGTGCTGTTATTTTATCACACAATTAATCAAAAAGCAACTGTTAATGTTTAAATAGCCCGCTCAGTTTTTTGCCATCATACAGAGTAGTGGGAATGCCTTTAGCATGGATTTCGTTCGTGACAATATTGCTTATTTCTGTCATAAGACTTGTGACTTGCTCAGAATTAACATACTTTTCTACGATTTCCGCAACTTGTTCGGCAGCATAGCCGCCAAGTTCCGTGTACCAACTTTGCAAAGTTTGTGTAGCTTGCTGTTCATCGTATTCATTATTGAAAACGGACTGCCAATTAACCCCTTCAGCGTTTTCTTCTGTGAAAATACGTTGGACGATTTTTAGAGCAACATCTGTATTCTGATTATAGAAATATGGTGCGTAAAGGTAGCGGACAATCGTACCAGAATTTTTGAATTTATAGCCGCCGTCTGGACTGGGAATAGGATAATAAAGATAAGCGATATCATGATTTTTGATAAAATCACTGTTGTGCTGATTTTTATAGCTTTGCATGCATACTGAACAACCCGGGTCTACAACATCCAAAGCAAGCGAGCCGGGATTCTCAGCGTATTCTATAATAGGTACACTAGAGACGTAGTCCGCGGCAACCCAAGTTTTCATCCGGTCCGGAATAGCACTAAAGATTTGCCCCCATTCGCCAAAGCCACGGCCGATGCTTTCTATAAGACTGGTGGGCTCACCTTGGTCTATACTACAAGCTTCCGCTCCTAAACCGCATTGAGAAGGCTGGGAGACATTACAAGTACCAAAAACCCAGAGAGCAAGAAGCGATTTAATGGCAATAACAATGGACCAAATAGTGATAAGGACAATTAGAACACTGGCGATTTCTATAATAATACCGAGCGGCTTAACCCATTTAGGATGTTTTAGGATGACTTTTTTTAGTAAAGTGGCTTTTACATCTTCTTTAAAATTAGTATCACATTTTTGCAGACGAACTTTTTTGAAAACACAATGCCAGGCCTTTTTCATAGTGTTCCAGTATTTTTTACCGAGGTTACGATTAAAAATACTAAGGAACGCAATAAAAATTCCAACAAGCGCTAAAATGATAAATGCTGCAATACAAACCATATATATATTATAGCACTAGCTATTCAGAAATTTTAGAAATAATTAAGCGGCGCTCGCGACCTTCGCCCTCGGAATGGGTAGTAACGTCAGAATAGTCTTCGGCTAATTTATGGACAACACGACGATCGGCAGCATTGAGATCCACGGTCATAGGCTCGCCAGTTTCACGAACTTTTTTAATCCAACCTTCGGCTTTTTGTTCAATACGATCCGCGCGGTTGCGCTTATAATCAGCAACATCAACATTGACACGAGTGAGTTCGGCGCCTTTAGCAGAAAGTGACATAGAAACAATATACTGCAAAGAGCGAAGGTTGTCGGCATTACGGCCAATCAGCAAAGAATTGAGCGAGGTACTAGGCACGGATAATTGAATGACGTCATCTTCTACTGTGCTCCAGACGGCAACGTTAATGCCAAAGAAGGATAGTAAATCCTCTAGGTATTTGGTGGCAAATCTAATTGATTCATCTCTATTCATAATTTCTCCTTTTACGACTTCTGCCCACGCTGCTTAGATTTGGTCTTTTTGGCATCTTTGGCGGAAATACGAGTAATTGTAGTGCCGGTCTTTTTATTTTTGATTACTTCGGCTTCTTTGACACCCTTTAGTTCTTTTAGGATAACTTTGTCAGCAAGGTTGTCCATTTCATCATAGTCTTTATGGAAAATGATGCGTTGTTGGATGCTAGTGATGATGTTAGTAAGAAGATAGTACAGTACCAGAGCGCCTGGGAGATTGATCATAATCAGGAGCAGCATCAAAGGCATCATGAAAGACATTTGATTCTGAACCATGGCGTTCATATCGGCCTGGTCTGGGTCTTTTCCGGCTTTAGCCTCAGCAATAAGATCGCGGAATTTTTTGGACTTCTTGCTCTTTCCAGACGGGAGCTGCTGTTTGCTGGTATACCATTGTACACCGGCAGCAGAAAGCGCAAAGAGTAGGATTACAATTGAGCTGGCTGAGGAAAAGCCGGCACGAGCGGAAAGATCTACAGTACCAAACAGCTCTGGTTTGAAGTTGTAACCATTTTCGGCAATAGGATTCTTCTTGCATTCTTCATTAGCCAAGCATTGTTTTTGGTCTTCGATAATGGGCGAGATGCGATCCATAGTCTGAATAAAACTATAGGCGCGTTTTTCTACGTTGTCGCTCTCTCGCGGGCGAACCATAACATTGATAGCGGTAAAAAGAGCAATAAAGATAGGGAGCTGGATAATAAGCGTAAGCATGGAGCGAAACGGTTTAATATTATATCGCTTGTAGAGATCCATGGTTTGCAAAGATTCCATTTGACGGTTGCCGTTACAATTTTTCTTGATTTTGGCAAGTTCGGGCTGGATCTGTTTCATTAGTTTAGTTTGGTGGAGCTGGCGCTTCACTAGCGGCCACATGAGGAATTTTACGATGATGGTAAAGATGATGACGGCAAAGCCAAAATCACCAATGAAATTATATATTACAAAGAGGATGTTCACGATAGGGCGAACAATAATCATGTCAATTAACTCAAACATGGGGTAATTATATCATACTTTGCTCAATAAGGGAATGTATGAGCGCGCGAAGCTCAGAAAAAGGCATATCGTAGACATCTTTTGAGAAAATGACAAAGATACAATCATTTTTTTGCTTATATTCGGGAAGTTCGTAACGAATAGCTTCATAGACCCGGCGGCGAATGCGGTTACGGCCAATGGCGGTTTTTAGAACCTTTTTTGAAACAACTACACCGAAACGTTGGTGATTACGTTCGTTTTTAGTGTAAACCAAAGATATTTTAGGGGTACGAATAGTCTTCCCTTTTTTGTAGGTATATTTAACCCCGCCACGAGAGTGAAAACGAAATCTCTTAGCTAACATATTATTATTCTATCACACTTGGGCCGGTAAAGTGGGCAGTGATTAATTCCTTGTAGAGATTGCTACGTTTCAGAACTTCTTTATTTACGCCCTTTGCGGAGACTTTACCTTTGTTTAGAACAACTACACGATCGGCGATGTGCATCAGTTCCGGATTATGTGTGGTGATAATAATAGTATGGTCGTCTTTTAGGTCTTTTAAAATATTAATGATGTCTTTTGTGGCAACGGGGTCAATATTGCTGGTGACTTCGTCAAAGAGCAGAATTTCTGCACCAGTGAGAATGGCGCGAGCAATAGAAAGTTTCTGAATCTGCCCATCTGTAAGAACAGGGTGCTCACTGTCTAAAATGGTATTGTAGCCACGTGGTAAGGCTGCTATTTCCTGGTGAATGCCGATGCGTTTGCAGGCTTCTATTTGGTTGTTGCGATTAGCATCAACTAGGGCGAGGTTTTCTGCAATACTCATTTTGAAGGAGAACGGCTTCTGGAAGACGCCGGAAACATTATTAGAATAAACTTTTTCAGAATAATTGTAGATGCTTTCGTCATCAATCAAAATAGAGCCGGATTTAACACGTATTAGACGATAAAGTAGGTTGATGACGGTCGTTTTGCCGGAGCCAGGATGACCAACGATAGCAGTGATTTCATTAGGATAGGCTTTAAAAGAAACGTTTTGTAAAACTTTGTGTTTATTAATATCGGCATAAACGTGATTAAATTCTACCGAGCCAAGGATGTAATCGTTTTCTAAATTGCCATAGTCAATGTTGTCCTGCTGGTAATCCAGAATAGTTTTGATGCGGTTGACTCTAACGCCATAATTGCTAAGATTTAAAACAAATTCCAGCATATCGTCACTAACATCTATAACCATTTCAAAATAGCTAATGAGTAGCACCAGTGTATCAATGGTCATCTTCCCACTTACAACAAGATGAGCCAAGAAAACATACATTAAAATTTTACCGGTATAGACAATCATTGGCATACCGCTATTTCTGACGGTCATATGGAAACGGCGTTTACTGTATTGCTGATTCCATTTACCATAGGTGCTATTCAGTTTCTTCTTGAGGCTGGGCATGAGATTGAAAGATTTGACTTGGTGGAGTTGCCCCAACATTTGATTTAGAGTATCAGCTATTTTATCTTCATGCTTGCGAGTACCTTCGTAGTAGCGCGCTACCATATGCGAATTATAATCCATAAGAATGATGTAGGTCAGATCAATAGCTAAAGCAATAATTGCGATAAAAATGTTGTTAAAGGCAAAAATGACAAAAATAATGACCAGCTGGATGGCATCGGCAAAAATCCAAGAAGCGGCATCCACTACATCCACAAGGTAGCGAACGTCATCCGTACAGGTGTCCATAATCTTGCCCTGGGAAATTTTGTCAAAAATCGTATCATTGTTCGCAATATGTTCAAATAACATCTGTTGAACTTCATAATGATAGTAACCAGCCAAAATAGTATAAACCCGTTGGTGCCAAGCGTACATAGCAAGATAGATAATATAGAAAACGAAATATAGGACAACGTAGTACCAAATACCACCAATATTGTTTTCTGTCACTACGGCGATGATACCGGCTGCGGCAATTGGCGGTAGCAACTCAGCAATATTATATAGGAGGCAGGCGATAAATTTCTGCGCGACAAAAAACTTTTTGCCATTAGCAATCTCAAAAAATGTTTTTAAAGTTTTAATATCGTGTCTCACTTGATATCCTTTTCGTATTCTATATCTGTGACATCATATTTTTGATGGCGACTAATGCGAGAGAGGAGTTTGTCTGAGCCCCAGCCGATGATCGCCAAAACAAAGAAATAGATAAAACCAAAAGAAGTAAATTCTGGTTCTGAATTAGTGAAGAGAGCAATAATACTAGCGCCGGCCGACATAGACGTAACAATGGTAAGATTTTTGACAGACTTACTGGTGATTTCTGATTTAACTCCCTCAAATTGCTTCTGGGCAGCAACGACATAATTTTTAGTCATATCCCAGAGATATTGGATATAAGAAAGGGTGTCCCGGAGAGTTTCATAACGATAGCCGGAGATTTCTAGAAATTCCGTAAGATCATTATCCTGCTTGGCGATTTTTTCACGAGTGGGAAGATAAGTCGACATCTGCCGGATGCGGCCGTCGATGAGGTTGATAGTTTTAGCATAAGCTTCTAATTTAGTAGTAAATTTGACAATATCCTCGCCCTTTACCTTTGAGCGTTCTTTGACTTGGTCAATTTTTTCCCAGATAATACGGTGGATATTAAGATAACGATGAAGCTGTCCTTTAAACTCGCGGATAAAAATTTGTTCTTCAATATAACGTTCGATATTAGATTCTTTGGCGGTCTTATTATTAATAAAATAATATTTGTCGCCACGCTGGACGTTATATTTATCATTTTTGAATTCAAAGTATTTTTCGCCCTCAGTTTTAGCGAGCAAAGCTGAAATCTGAGCGTCGGTAGCTTTGTCACAAACTATGAAATATGGATAGATGTTTTTAATGCCGGCAAGTTCTTTCGGAACTGGCGCACCTAACGAGAAAAGATAATTCAGCGCTGGAGAAAGGCGGTTTTCATAATATTCCTGAACCTTTTTGACGTCCATTAGTAGAGTCTCTTCGGAAACAGTTTGTTTTTTTAGGACAATGAGGCCATCTTCAAAGATTTTTACGGCAATACCCTGTCCGGTAGTGAAATAGAGGTATTCCTCGCCGCTGACACCATATTCAACCTGGCCAATTTCTAAATTGTCACGTAAATCTACCAACTTTTTATGGCTAAGGTCTAGATGAGTTTCTGCCTTGCGTAAAAAATCGTAGATTTCGGAAAGCTGCAACATAGTACGCTGAAACCAGCCACCAATATAAACGCTTTTAATTTTCATCGTCGTCTCCTTCTAATGATTTTTCGAAGAATTTAGCATCAATAATTTTGAAACCAAATTTCTGATACATGGCATGGGCGGGGATACGGAAATTTTTAGACCAAAGTTTAAGACTAATACAACCGCGCTCTTTGCAAAGTTTTTCTATGGCAATAAGAAGCTGTGTGCCAAGATGGTGACGGCGGTATTCTGGTTTGACGCAGACGTGATTTAAAATAGCATAGGCCTCCATACCATCAAACGGAGTCTCTATAATAGTAATACGCGAGAAGGCAACAATTTTTTCTTCTAAGATGCCGACGAAATATATAGCATTGGCATCATTTTTCTGGAAGATTTTTTCGGCATGGGCAACATTGGTTTTTTCGTTAAAACACTCATTGGTAAGCTGAATAATCTCCGGGATGTCCTCTAGAGTAGCCGGGCGAAATTTTGCTTGCATCTAAAAACCTCCTTATGTTTATAAATATTATAGCACAAAGAGGTTTTATTTGTTAATAAGTTAGTCTTGCGCGGCCTTTAATGCGACGACGCTTAAGAACTTTTTGGCCATTTTTGGTGCTATTCCTTTTCATGAAGCCATGTTCTGCTTTGCGCTGACGTTTATGTGGTTGATAAGTACGTTTTGGCATAGTAATTAAATCTTTCTTAATATTTGATAAAAAATAAATATTTGTTCTAGTATAGCACACTTTTCCACGAAATACTAGAAGTTTTCCACATTTAAAACAGATACCGTCGTAACTTTGTGGAAAAAATTACCCCTGTTACGTTGAAAAAATATTATAAAATGTTTGAAAATACGGTTTTCCTTGTGGAAAACTTTGGGGAAATTTGTTATACTGGGAGTAATAAAAGGAAGGAGGTCAGAAAATGTTCGATGTGTGGAATAATGTGCTCGCTGAGATTGAGCGTGAAATTCCACCGTCGCATTTCAACACCTGGTTTGCTGGTACTTCCCTGGTTTCTATAGAAGATGGCGTAATTACGGTCAGTGCAAAGAACGCTTTCATTATCCATCAATTGGAGACAAAATTTAGCGAGAAAATTAAAAAAGCTTTAAAAGATAATAATGTGGAGTTCTCGGAAATTCGTTATACGACACAAAACACATCCAGTAAGGTAAAAAAGGCCGGGAGAGAAGTTAGTAGCGCAGAAAAAAATGTGCGTGAGCGGGTGATAAAGATAAAACAACCGGTGAAAGTTTCCAGTTCCACATTTTCTACAGGATTAAATAGTAAATATACATTAGACAATTTTGTGGTTGGATCTAATAATGATTTAGCTGTCTCTGTGGCGCGAGCTGTAGTAGAGCATCCAGGAGAGAGATATAATCCTTTTTTCTTATACGGTGGGCCGGGTCTCGGAAAAACACACTTGGTACAGGCGGTTGGTAATGAACTATTAAAACGCAACCCTGAGATGAAGGTGCTTTATATCCCCATTAATCATTTTTATATTGAATTTGTGGATGCAATTCAGAAAAAAGGTATGGACGCTTTTCGGAAAAAATTTCAAAAGCTAGATCTATTAATCGTAGATGATTTTCAGTTAATCGCAAAAAAAGAAAAGTCACAGGAAGAGTTCTTTAATCTGTTTAATGATATGTATCAGTCTAATAAGCAGATTATTATTACAAGTGACCAACTACCTAACCAATTACATGACTTAGATGAGCGGCTAGCTTCAAGATTGACCTGGGCAGGAGCGTTTGATTTACAGCTACCAAGTTTTGAGGATAGATGCGCAATTTTGAAGTCTAAAGCTGAGTTTATGAATCTAGAAGTGGAAGATGCTGCAATAGAATATATCGCAGAAAACGTGAAATCTAATATCCGCGACCTAGAAAAAGAGTTTCAGCAAATTTTAGCGATGGCCGAATTAAAAGGAGTTTCGCCACTATCATTAATTAACGATGGGTATATACAGACAAGTAGTGTCGCGCAAAATAAATCCATTACACCGAGTAGAATCGTAGAGAAAGTTGCAAAATATTATGATTTATCAGTAAAAGAGATGTGTGGAAAATCCAGGGTAACACATATAAAAAATGCTCGGCAGGTGGCGATGTATTTATTATCAGAAGAACTATCGATGAGTACGACAAAAATTGCACCGGAGGTTGGTGTAAAAGACCACACTACAGTAATGCATGGTATAAAAAGGATTCAACAGGATCTAAAATTAAACTTTGCTCTGCGCGAACAGGTATCTAGTATCCGGGAGGGGCTCTATGAATAATCTGTGGAAAAAATTGTGTAGAAATTTGTGGAAACAATGTGGGAAAGTTTGTATACTGTTTAATATTTTTAATTTATCGTGGAAAAATACAAGTTTTTCACATGTTTTGCACGTATTTTGCACAAAGATTTACACGGAAAAAATAGTCGATTTTTCCCTATCAATGAAAGGGTTTTGCACAATTTCCACATAGCCTATAACTATAACAATAAAATATATTAATAATTAAGGAGGATTATGGAAATAGAAGTTGATCAAAGTAAACTAGCAAAGGCACTAAATATAGTGAGTAGGGTAGCGGCGGGGACACGTGCAACTTTACCGATACTTAATAATGTTCTAATAAGGGTTCATGATAAAAAAGCTACACTAACCGCTACGAATTTAGATACGGCTGTAGTGGATTTTCTGCCGACTTCTAATGCAAAAGACGGTGTGATTACGGTGCCGGCAAAATTATTAGCGGAATTTGTCAGCAATCTACCAAAGGGCGTAGTAAAGATTAATGTCTCTGGTAATAAAGTAATAACAAGTTCTGGAAAATATAAATCTGTTATGAATGGTACCCCAGCGGATGATTTTCCAGAATTACCGGAAATTGATGAGAAGAAGGCAGTGATATTCAAAATGGGGATAGATGAATTTAAAACTGGTATTTCCCAGGTGATGGTGGCGGTGAGTAATGATATGACGCGGCCTGTGTATACTGGAGTTTATTTTAATACTTATGATGGTGATTTATATGTAGTGAGTTCGGCCGGATATAGATTAGCGGAGCGGAAGTTTATTGAAAAGGTGAAGAGTGAGGTAATGGCGGTAGTGCCAAGTGGTGCAATCGCTGAAGTTTTAAGATCTATTTCTGATGAGATGGAAGAAATAGAGATTTTGTTTAATGACACACAGGTTAGGTTTAGACTGGGCGAGATTGAAATTACTTCTAATTTGATTGATGGAAGTTTTCCGGACTATCGCAGTGTAATTGCTAGGGATTCAGAAATAATGGTGACATTGCCGCGAGAAGAGTTGTTGAGAGTAACTAAGTTGGCAGCGCTTTTTGCGAGAGAGGTAGGCGGGACGATTGTTTGTGAAACTAAATCTTCTGGAAGCTTTTTGGTGTCATCCATTGCAAATGAGTTTGGTGAGAATAGTTCGGAAATAAAAACAAAATGTAATAAAGATGGAAAAATTATTTTAAATTCTAAGTATTTAATTGATGCGTTAAATGTGTTAGAGGAAGATGAATTGACATTTGGTTTTTCCAGTAAGGGTCTGGCGCCGATTGTGATAAAAAATGCAAAGTCAGATAATTATATGCATATTATTATGCCATTAGAATCGTAATGATTATTAGGAAGATAAGTATAAAAAATTTTAGATGTCACGAACAGTATATTTTGGAGTGTAAGAAAAACACTTCATTGATTGTAGGGGAGAATGGTTCCGGGAAGACATCGGTACTGGAAGCGATTTATTTAGCAATGCGCGGAAAAAGTTTTCGGGCGGTGGATGCGGAGATATTGCGTAGGGATGCTGATTTTTATCGAGTTGAGCTTGATTATGAGAATGGTGAGAAAGTTTTAATAACTTATGATAATACTAATAAAAAATTTGTTGTGGGTGATAAGAAGACTGCGCGGCTACCGAAAAAATATCGTTATCCAGTAGTTTTATTTTTGCCGGATGATTTACATTTGGTACATGCTAGTCCAACGTCTAGAAGAGAGTATTTTGATAGAATATTGTCGCAAATAGATGATAATTACAGTAGTGTTTTATCGCGCTATAATAAAGCATTAAAACAACGTAATGAATTACTAAAAAACGAATATGTAACGGATAATATGGTGTTTTCTTGGAATATACTTCTAGCTAAATATGGTTGTGAAATTAGAAAGAAACGGATTGAGTTAGTAGAAAGAATAAACGAGCGTCTGACAGAAGTTTATCGGACGATTGCAAAAAATAATGATGAAGTAAAGATTGACGGTGTGACGGAACTTTTAGATGAATCGGAATATTTAGCAATATTGGAGCGGGATTTTCAGAAAGATAAGATTCTGGGACATACGAGTTTTGGGGTGCATAAAGATAATTACGAGTTTGTTTTTAACAATAAAAAAGCAGATGGTTCGGCGAGCCGCGGAGAAGTACGTTCGGTGATATTGGCATTAAAATTTATAGAAGCGGAGATGATATTGGAGCGAACTGGCAAGAAGCCGGTGGTCTTGCTGGATGATGTATTTTCGGAATTGGATGATGTTCGACAGAAATGTTTAGTGCAAAATTTTAAAGATAACCAGGTGATTATTACGAGTGTTAAGGGGGTAGAGTAGTTACTGACTATTGGCGAGGTTGATGATTTCTACAGGAATGTCTGGGTAATCTTTGGCATAGAAAATGAGTGCAGTATTGGTGAGGATTTTGTAGTTTGAGCCATCTTTTTTGATGATGATACGGTAAAAATCTTTTTCTGGTTCTCCTTCCTCGGGGTATAGGTTGGGGGTGTAATATGAAATGAAACCGATGTAATAATCGCCAGAAATTTTCCCGTCCACGATAGCGGCGTAATTGATATTGGCGGCTTGTCTAAGTAGGGTGTTGTAGTCCGCCGCGGTAGTACCAGTAAGGTTCGGAAACGGGTTTTCATAGTTAGTAAAGATAATTTTATACTCGGAGAGTAAATAGTTATGGTCGTTGATAGTAGAGAGGTATTCAAGGGCGTAGGTGTAGTTGCCGGTTTCCGCTGAGACGAAGAGGCAAAGTGGTGCGCTGTTGTCTGGGCAGTTACCGTAATTGAGGGCCCAGTAGCGGGCAATAACCGGGAGATCCTGGATAATAGGATAGTCGGCAGTGGCTTGAACCTGTTCCTCGGAATAGACACGGCTACCAACTTCGTCGTTAAGTTCGGAATCAGTGGCGTTTTCTATGTACCAGTTAATAGTATCGGAACGATTAGGAGTAAGAGCGACGAGAACATTGGTGGTTTGGTCGGCGGTGGCAGTGATATTGGTAGTTTTAGTTTCAAAACCGTCTTTTTCTACGGTGATTTGATATTCTCCTGGCTGGACACGCTTAGTGTATCGTCCACCGGAGAAAGTCTGGTTATTCATAGTAACTTTGGCACTAGCTGGCGCAATGACAAAATAGAGTTTGGCTGAGAAGATGCGGGTGTAGATAAAATAACCAATGACACCAAGGAAGATAATAATTATAACGCCACTGATGATATAGAAAGATTTGGGTTTTTTAGGTAGTTGTTCCATTATGATTCCTCCTTTTCTTCAGTATCGGCTTTTTTGAGACGGAAAATGTTGAATGATGAGAAATAAATGTTGCCCATGTTGCCGGTGCGCTCGCCTTGGGAGGCGGAAGCGTTGTTGCCATAAGAAGAAACATTGCCGGTATAAATCATGATGTGCCCAGATTTGACAAAGACGTCGCCGGCTTCTAAGTTGCTAGTGTTGCCTTTGTTGTCTACCTGCTCCCATTTATCGGGGTGCGAGAATAGGTAATGCTGCATCCAGGACGTGCCACTAGACGGGAAATCTGGATCTGCGCCACTGGAGCGAATGACGGTAGAAGCAAAATGTCCACAATCTTGGTAGTAGCTAAGTGGCTTACTTCCCTCCAGTCTCTCCATAGCTTCTTTGTAGGCGGGTTTAATATCGTCATAGCACCGAGTTTTGTAAGATTGCCAATTGATGATATCGCCGCCGTCATCGCAAGTGCCGTCGGAATTTGGCCAGGCAAGTTTGACGGCTACTTCAGCGAGTGAATTACCAAGAGTAGTGTTGTCTTCACAGCCTTCAATAGGCTCACCGGGGCCACTGCCAGCATATTTGTCATAGAAGGCTTGGGCATCGGCGGAGCGACGAGCGAGGAGACTGTCGGCGTTTTTAGGAATTTCCACGTGTTTCAGAAAGAATTCGGTGGCATCTTTGACAGTAGTTTGGTCAAAAATACCTTTATAACTAGCTTTCGTGGTGAGTTCGTCTCTTAGGAAACTTAGTTCCATACTAACTAGATTGGCGGTATCTTGTTTGCCGGCGAGGGTTAAGAATTTTTCACCATTAATAGTGTATTCTTTGCTATAGGTCTCATAATCGTTGAAGTATTTGAGGAGGGCTGGCCCGTTGCTGTTGATATAATTCATAAGGTTAATGCGGCGACCGAAAGACCATTGGACAAGACCAATACCGTAAGAAATTTCTGGATGACTAAAGAGATCCATATTAGGGTGTTTTTTGTGTCCCCCGTTTTCTATCTCGTGTTGGACAGGATTGAAAGCATTAGATTCGTGTGTCATGTTGCCCATAACGCCGGCCGCTTGCTCTTCAGTCATGAAAGAGGTGAGACCAGACCAAATCATTTCTTCAATAGTGTCACCGCCAATACTAATGTCCCCGGAGCCGCATTTTTCCTGAAAATTACCGGGATGATAGAAGACGATGTTATTTTGGGAAAATTTGGTTTCGTATTGGGCTGGGAGGGTGCTGACAGCACTGACGGTGGCAGCAGGGGCGAGAAATTGCGACAAAATGATAAAAGTGATAAATAGACGTCGAAAGACCTTCCCTAACATATATATTATTATATCACGGCTATGGTTATTATTCTAGCGGAGCAATGGGCTCGTAGTGATAGATAATTTCATAATCGTCTAGGCTATATCCGCGATTTTTTATTTCGTTTTTGGCTTTTTCTTCGTTGCCGCCGGTAGTGTCGGTAATGATGAGGCAAAAATCGTGGGTGCAACTTTCTAGATTTCCGCCGTCGATGCGGTAGTTGGTGTAGTTATATTGGGCGTCGTATTGATCAATGATGATAGGGAGGTCGCTAAGGATAGGATATTTTTGTTCTGACTCGGACATTAGTTTGTTTGCTTCTTCGTCGCCAATTTGAGTGAGAAGAATAGAGTCGTCTTGATGGTCTAGATACCAGGAGAAGCTACCATCTGATTGTAAAAGATAAGTATGGAGATTAGTGGTCTTACCGGAAGAGAGTGTAACAGTGAAAGTCTTAGTAGTAAAATCGGGCTTTTTGACTTCTATATGATAGGTGCCGGGCTCTAGTTTGTGGGCACCATTGTGATAAGTTTTTCCGTCAATAATAATGTCGGATGAGGCAGGTGCAACAAGGATGTCTAGGGTAGCAAGATGATTTTGTCTAGTGATGAAAAGTGTGAGACCAATAATAACAATTATAATAATGGTAATTGGCAGGATAATGATGAGGGCGAGATTTCGATTAGTTTTAGTGGTGTCTTTCATAGCTACTTTTTCCTAAAAATACGATATGAGCTGTCGGCGTAAAAGTCTCTGGCGTGGTCGGCGGTACGACCAGGGTCGCTGCCATTACGTGCGGGATGAGAGGCGGAGGCAATTTTGTAAGCTCCGCCAACTTGGACGACGATCTCGATATGGCCAGGTTTAGAACGAATATCGCCGGGCTGAAGATTGGCTGTAGTGCCATTGTTGGGGATTTCTTCGTATAAATCAGGATGGGAGGAAAGATAGCTGAGTTGATTGGCGGCGCCGCAACATGGGAAATTGGGGTCGCCGCCTTTAGCAGTGCGAAGGACTGCGGCAACAAAAGCGTCACAAGAGCGGCCTTCCTGAACGTAGTGTTCGCCGTAGTTGGCGAGGCCAGTGACTTCTAGGGCTTGACGATATTCTGCTTTAGGGTCGTCGGGGGCGTGGCTGCGATCTGACCAGGAATAGAGTAGGGCGGTGGTAGCGATATCGTTGTCGCCGATGTTATTATCGGTACAGGTGCCAGTAGCGCCAAGGTCACTGCTGTTTGGGTCGTTGATAATATCGCCCTCTCCACCGATGCCGGGGCTGCTATCTGAAGAATCTGATGAGACGGGCCAGTTTTTTTCTTTGGCGCGATTGATAACAGCTTTGATATATTGACCGACTTTGTTAACGTAATTTGGGTCGGTGGCATAGCCGGCGTTTTTGATAGATTGGATGTAGCCAAAGGGGTCATTGGCGTGGTTGAACGCGCCGTGGGCACGGTAACGAGGGTTATTTTTAATGAAGTCAAAATAGCCACGCCAGCCAGCAGCAGGGGTAGGATAAGAGTAAGCGGCGTTGGGGTTGCTGTCTACGGCGCCAAGTCCAAAGAAATTGTTGCGTTCTCTGGCGAAGCGACTAGTGCCAGCGGCGGATTCAATAATTCCCTGTGCCATGACGGCTTCCCAGGGGATGCCATATTCTTTGCCGAGACTAGCGGCAATATCGTGAAATTTATCAATAAAAGCGGATTGAGTGGCATTGAGGCCAGCGGTGGGGATACCGTCGTAAGAACCGTAGGAATCATTGCACTCCACGGCGGTGGGGTCATAGTAATAAACGCCACTTTGGTCATAAAAATCTTTTTGGGCTTCGGTGAGGGCGGAGACGGGGGTGATGAACAAGATGGTTAGTAGTAGGGCGATTGCAAGGCGTTTCATGCTACGAGTCCCTCCCTACGAATAGCAAATATTGGCTTGAGGCTATTTTCGGCGGCGGTGCGGAGCTTACGAGCGAGCTCGAGCGCGGCTCGCCCGTGACGACGGGCCGAGCCGACGCGTCCGCCGAAAATAGCATCCGCGCCAATATTGTCACTTGTACCGACAGACGTGTCGGCTCGTAATTCGGGCGTGGGGTAGTCGTTGAGATAGGCGAGGTAATACATGACAGCGATGGTAGTTTCGGCGTCGTCTTTGGTAAGGCCAGTAATAGTGGAGAGAAGACCGGCGGGCGACTCGTCCTGAGGGTGTTCGGTAGCGTAGTGGTCTTTGAAGGCAAGGACGGGGTTGACGTAGCTGAGGTTCTCCGGGTCTTCCATCTGCTCTAAAATGCGGTTTTCTTCTATGTATGCGGCATAGTATTTAAATTCTGAATCCCAGCGAGGATTTTCTTCGGAATTAACACAAATTTCGCCAGTGGCCCAAGGCAAGGCAGCGACATTTTCTGCAGCATTAACAATGTCGATAACGTCGTTTAGCACTGGGATGTTGTCGCCGACAATGCCAAGACTAGACTGGAAAGCATTGGCAATATTGGCGTCTACGATGCCGAATGGTGAATTGCGCTCGGTGCAGTAAATAATATAGTTGGCAAGTTCGGAATTATCTTTAACTTTTTCGTTTCCCTCTTCGTCTATCTCAAGATTTGGTGCAAGAATGGCTTGGTATTCTCCGTCTGTGTCACGATTAAGATTGCTGGTAGAGACGTCTCCAGAAGTGACAGGGTTGCAATAGATATCCCCTTTTGCGCCAATGCTGGCAAGTTTGTCGCAGTAATTGCCAAAGGTAGTCATGTAGGTGGCGCCTTCGCCGGCAGCATAGGTAGGGCTAAGACTGGCGATGGAGCGGGAAGTGAGATTATTAAAACTACCGATACTGCTGAGGATAGCAGTAGTCGGCCCAGTGATAGTGGAGAATTTACTGAGGATGGTGCCAAGGAAAGTGTCTGGGGAAGATGCATCAAAAGGAGATTTATTGAGACGTTTTTCGGCGGCTTCCTGGGCTAAAATTACTTCTGATTCCCTGGCGTATCCTAGAGCCGCAGTGGCAGAAGACGGAGCCTGGCCGGAGCCGGAGCGAGCAAGGCGAGTGTTAGTGGCGGAAGCGCCTTTGGCAATGAGTTCGCCGGCCTCTAGTCCAGCGGCGTTTTCAAAAGCGTTAGTAAACATGGTTTTGGCGATCATGGGAATCATAGCGCCGAGGATGGCGGTAACGCCAATTTGGATGCCAGTAGCAATAACGGTATCTAGTAGCAATCCTACGGTAGCTTTAATGAAGCCTCCACCCGGAAAGGCAAGTGTAGCAAGAGAAATGATGGCACCGCCGGTTTGGACGGCAGAGCAGGCGGCGGTGCTAAGGCCGTTAGTAGTAATAGCCGCCGCGGTAGATTGAAAAGCTTTCTCAACAGAATAGCTTCTAGTTTTACTCTGGTCGACAGTTTCGTTGCCAAGCATTTTTTTGATACCCTCGGCTTCGGCAGGTGCGCCAGTAACTTCTTTTTCGGTGTTGGTTGCCGGGTCTGTGATGGTGGTAGTGACGGGAGTATTAAAAGTATTCATGGTTTGGTTGATAGGAGAGTCGTTGCCATTTCCAGCAATAGTTTTGCTGATAGGCTCGCCGGTATTGGTCAAGAAATAGTGAATGGATTGATAAATTTCGTTAGCGGCGATGGCGACGGCAATCATGTTGCCAACTTTTAAAACGGCACAGCCGAGACCGCCGGCGGTAGCAACCTTTTGCGAGACTGAGGCAAGATAGCTACGAGCCTTAGTAGTGGCGTCGGCTCCGTCGATATTATTGCTATCAACATCCTCTCCAGTACGTACGCGTTTTTTGCCGTCTGCTTCGCCATCGCCGTCTTCGTCAACAGGGCGATCTTCGGCAGTATTGATGCGCGTATTGGAGCCACCTTCAAAATAGTCGGTCATGGTGTTTTTGAAATTAGCAGTGTCTTTATTGTTTTCTCCAGTTTGGGTAAAGCCGCTGAAAAGATTGCGAAGTTTGGTGCCGAGTTTCTGAAAAATGCTTTCTGAGGAAGTATCGTAAAAATTAGCACCACGACCGCGCTTAGCTTTATTAAAAGCATCACGAAAACTAGTATCATGGGCGATAATGTCATCAAAATTGTCGGCATTAACTTTTGTGCCGTTATAATCAAACTCGTAGCCAGAGCCGGCGGAACTAACTTTGATATTTTGTTTTTCAAAGCGTGCTTTCATATAATCGCTGAGGCTGCCGCGTTTGCCAGCAAGGGTTTGCTTGATGATGGAGCGGGAGCGAAGAGTGTAACTGGTGTAGCTGGTATCAGTAGCTTCGGTAATAAGGCTGGAAAGCTGGAAAGGTTGCATGGAGTTAGTCACAAAGAGAAAAATAATACTAGCAAGAAAAGCAACAAGGATGCCAGTGATGGGTCCGGTTTTTTTGAGATTGAGATTTTTCAGTGTTCTTTTAGACTTTTTGCCACTGCCGGTGTAGAAGGAAGCAGAAGTGCTAGTTTTTTCGATAGTGTGGGCATTCTCTGAGAAATTTCTTCCGGAAGTTTTAGAAATAGCAGAATTTTCAAGGTTTTTGAGAGATTTTTTGGCGGAAGTGGCGCGGGAGTTTTTAGTTTGACTTTTATAATAAGAAGAATCTTTAGTATCCTTATCTTCAGTTTTTTTGTTTGGTGAAAAAGAAGGTCTAATATCGTTCTGACCGAAGTAATTTTGACCTTTGCTCATAGCGAAATTATACCACAAAAAATACCCTCTGCCAAGAGGTAGAGGGTATTTCTAACCTAATAATTAAACCAGTAGAAAGTGGAATTATTGAGGGTTTTGTTGGTGGCGTTGGTGGAAACGTTGATGCCGAGTTGGTAAACGGCGAATCCAGCAATAAATGCGGAAATAATACCAGTGATAATGACCGCTAGAGATACTCCGTAGGCAAAAGTGTTGTCATTAGCATTGGCAACTTCGCGATAGCCCTGGATGACGAGGACGACGTAAGCAATAGTGGCAAAGATTTCGACAATAGCAGCGATGAGCGGAAGATTGGCTAGGCCAAGAATAATGCAGATGGCGCTGAATAGTACGGTGAAGGTGGCAGCGCCAGCGTTGACGAGTAAGTAATCTTTGAACCTACCACCACCTTTGAAGGCTGCGCCAACAAAGATCATAGACCAGAGGGCGAAGAGGACATAGACAATGAGGCTAAGGACAGCAGCAGTAAAGAAGATAGTCCAGAAACTATCAAAGAAGAGCGTATTGTTCCCGGCCATTGTACCGGCTTGCATGAAGGCAAAGTAGCAGGCTAGACCGGAAAAGATAGATGCGATGACGAGCAAAGTCCAGGCAAGCCCGGCACTGCTCTTTTTGATAAGAGAGCGGATGGTGCTCATAGGGCGCGGTAAGATATTTTTGAAAACAACCAAGATGTCTTGGAAAGTAAAACTACTACTGGTTTTGATGTCATCAGCGGAGGCTTTGTCGCATTTAGCGCAATTGCCGTTTGTTAATTTATTCCCACAGTTTTCACAAAACTTTGCTTTAGTAGCCATTGTGATTCTCCTTATATAATAACTATATTATATCACATTAACGTGTATTATTGATTTGGGTGGGGTTGGTGGTGATGAGAGATTCTTCGGTTTCCGAAGCGATGACTTGGATGTGGACGTGGTTTTGACCAGCGAAGAAGAGGCCCTGCCCAACTGGGAAGTTAGCTAGACGCTTTTTCTCCTCCTCGGTAAGTTTGAAGACGTCAGAAAGAACGTCTACGGCTGCGGCAGATTGTTTGAGGAGTAATTGCATGGAAGAGTTTGCTACAATAGCGCGGCCCATTTTACTACTCATGAAATCCTCAACGTCCTGGGTGATAGTAGTGAGGCCAAGATAATATTTACGGGCGCGCTTAGCGAGGGAGAAGAGGAAGTTGGCGGAGTCGTCGTATTTCATGAGCTGCCAGGCCTCATCAACGATGAGGAGGCGTTTTTTCTGTTGAGCACGAACAACATTCCAAATGTGAGAGAGGACAATATACATGGCAACGGGGCGGAGCTCATCTTCTAGGTCGCGGATGTTAAAGACGACCATTTGATTATTGATGTCAATGTTGGATTGTTGGGAGAAGATGCCGGCGAAAGTACCAGTGGTGTATTTGCGGAGACGTTGAGCAAGTTGCGGGCCGGTGCCACCCATGTGCAAAAGTGTATCGTAAAGGTTCATAATGGTAGGTGGAGTAGATTGGTGAGTTAAGGGGTCGGAAGTAATACCGGCGCGGGCGTAGGTATCAATGAGAGCCTGGTCGAGGTCGGCCTCTTCGTTGGCAGTAAGGGCCGGAATGACTTGACCGTTAGGGCCGATTTGGTTACCGCCGAGCATGAGGCGGAAAAGACCGTGTAATGTAACAAGATTGGCACGCAAAGCATCGGCGGCGTCTTCTTTGTCGATGACTTTTGGCAGGTCAAAGGGATTAATACGAACGTCGGAGTTGAGGCTGAGGCGAATATAAGAGCCGCCAACAGCGTCGCAGAGGCGTTGATACTCGTTTTCTGGGTCAATAATGAGAATCTCGCTGCCTACCATCATACTTCTTAAAGCTTCTAGTTTTACCGTGAAAGATTTACCGGCACCAGATTTAGCGAAGACGACCATGTTAGCGTTTTCAAGAGTGAAACGATCAAAGATAACAAGACCGTTGTTGTGCATATTGATACCGTATAATATACCTTTTTCCTGGGTAAGGTCGGCGGAGGTGAAGGGGAAGCTAGTAGAAATGGCGCCGGTGTTCATGTTACGGCGGATTTGGAGCTGGTCGGTACACATTGGCATAACGGAGTTCATGCCCTGCTCCTGCTGGCTGCTGGCAACTTTGCTGAAGACCATTTGCTGGCCAAAGAGAGTTTCAATTTTATGCTGAACGAAGTTAAGTTCGTCTAAGCTGTCTGCCCAAAGGGTGACGTAGAGACCGAAGCGGAAGAATTTTTCGGCGCCGACTTGAAGTTGGTCACGGAGCTCCTCAGCGTCTTGGATGGCGGCGTCGAGTTCTGGGTCGCGGATCTTCCCTTTTTCGGTGTTGATAGAAAGAGAAGCTTCCAGCTGGGTGACTTTTTTGCGGAGATTTTTCATGACGATGGTGGTATCGACTGGATAAATATACATGGAGATGTCGATGACTTCGTCAATGTTAATAAGTGGGCTGAGCCAGCCAGTGTAGAGAGTGCGAGGATAGCCATAGACGTAGATGGTACGGCCGTATTTAGTGCCAAGGCGGAAGTAAGCAGAGTGAATTTCAATACTAGAAGGGCTGATGAGGTCGCGGAGGGTGGTAATACCTTGCTCAAAGGCACGCTGGATTTCAGCGTCTTCCATTGACTGAGTCTGGGCGGCGAGTTGGGCCGCGGTAAGTTTTTGTTTTTTACGTGCCATTATTGTACTCCTCCTTGTTGTGCTGGCTTCTCGCCTTTCTTTACGTAAGTGGTAGCCATTTTGCTAAAATCGATAAATGGTTCTCGAACGGCAGTATCAGGGTTGTTGAAGTTGTAATAGAGTTCGGAAAGTTCCTTAGTATTGAGACGGACGGAATGAATGCCGATTTGGAAGAGACCAGAAATAACGGAGTCGACACGGTCGGAAAGTTCTTTAACGGCTTTGTCGTAAGTGTTGCGGTCGATTTTGGTTACTTCGGGGGCTTTTGGTTTTCTGATAGAGCTGAAAAAGTTTTTGGCCTGGGTAAGAGCCTTTTCGGCGTTGGGATCGGTGTAGTATGGGATGACAATAAAGAAGGATTTGTCCATGATGTTGGCTTCCTGGCTGAGGACGTCAATAAAGTTGATGTAATCGTCCATTAGGACGCCGAGGAGCATGTTGTCGTTGTTCCTTCTAATTTCACTGAGGCGTTCTAGATATGGGCCAATATCTACGCGTTGGGAGCGGATAAGGATTTGGGTGGTGAAATTAAGAGAGTTGAGAAAGTTTTGGTAGGAGTATTCTACGCCCTCCCGTTCCATTTCGGACATGAGGTCGAAGTTGATAGATTTACAAGCAACAACGGCGCGGAAAGAACCGTCCTTCATAATGACGAGGGAGTCACGTAATTCACTGATGAGGAGGGTGGTTTGAGTAGCAATAGGATTGTCCGGACGAGGGGTGGCTTCGGCGCCGGGAGAGACGGGAGTGGCAACCTGCTGGGGCGCCTGAATTTGTTGCTGAGTCGGCTGCTGCGGCGCTGGCTGCATAGGCATTTGCTGGTGTGGTGCCGGCTGTGGGGTTGCTGGTGTTTGTGGGTTCATTAGTTGTTCTCCTCCTTAGTGTAGTGAAATATAAACTTCATTTTCGTCCTTTTCCTTAAGACGTTTAGCTTCTTTGCTGATGGTAGCAATGGAATAATCTTTGTTGTGGGCGAGGGCGGCGAGGTCAGGGCGGGGCGGTGTTGGCTTGTTAATACTTCCGCGGGCCGCGTCGCTCACGTCTGTCTTCACGGGGTTCGCGCGCTTAGCCTCGGCAGCGGCCTGCGCACCGCCGGCGACAGCATCACCTGTGCCAATAGTGCCAGCTGAGCTAGTATTGCTGGCAGCTGCCGCGCTGGTGGCGGGTTTTGGTGTGGGCTGCGGAGGGGTGTAGGGGGCGTTTTTGAGGGCTTCGGTGCGAGCAATGGCAGTGCGCATCTGCTCTACAAGCTCGTTGTGGCGAGCAGTTTGTTGCTCGTTGATGATTTGATTGAGCACGGGAGTGGCGGAGTTGTCCATGACGTCTTCTACAGCATCTGCTTCGGCAAGGAATTCTTCACGGATAGCAGAGCTTCTAGCATTACTTTTAATAGAATAACCTTCCGTATCGACAATATCCGCAAGGAAGGAAAGGCGATGTGAGGCTTCTTCTTCTGTAATATCTCTGGTGCGGGATTTTTCTACTTGTTTTGGAGCGGTAATGAGGATGGTTGATTCCCTTTCTCCGGGAATCCAGAAGCGACGATTTGGTTTAAGATAAAAACTAACTACCGCGGCGAGATAAGTTTCCATGGGTTGGTCTTTTTTGAGCGGAAGAGCTAGTACGGCAAAGAAGATAACTACGGGAATAGGAATAATGGCAAGTAACGGGAAGACCTGGAAAAGCGCCCAGGCCGTAGCAATGAAAGCGGCCGCAATCATAAGATAGATGAATTGACGAAAAGTAAACGGACCAAGAAGTTTATCTTCCGCCTCAACATCCTGGGGGACTTTATATTGTGCCATACTTATATTTTAACATATTTTCTGGCAGTTGTGCGAGCAAAAGCATTAAGAATTGTCTTCTGGGCTGGGGCCATGTTGTGGGCGGACGGAAGGTATGCCAAGAGCCTTACGGACCGGGTCTTTCATTGGGTTCATGGCGCTGAAGTTACCACCCATCAGCTTGCTGATGTTGCCATTACCCTTCTTGGTGACCCAAGTGCCGTCTGGATTCTGGCCAAAGATGCCAGCGCCCCACTCTTCGCCGTCGCTGAAGATTTTGCGGAATTCGGCTTGGGCTTGGTCGCCGTAATAGTCCTGGAACAAGAGCATGACAGAAGTGAAGGTATCGGATTTGAGATTAATAAGGTCATTAGGCGTGAGGGCGGAAAGATAGGTGGAAGTACGTTTGAGATAAGTATTGGTGTCTTCGGCGTAAGTTGCGGAGTTCTTGTCGCGCGAATTAATCCATTTACCGTCTTTGTTTTTGTTGCCGGTGAGCCAGGCTACGGTGTTGGTAATTTGCTCACTACCGGAGTCAAAGGTAGGCAGGGCGGAGACGATTTGTGGCATGATAGCAACTTCTAGGTCAGCCATCATTTTCTTGCTGGCGGCGTCTTTGCCGCTGAGGTATTTTTCGCTAAGGTTAATAAGGTCGGCGAAGGCAGTACGGTCAATGCCTTTGAGCGAAGTACCCTGAAGACCAGTGGCAATATTAATCTTAGTCTTGTATGGCTGATTGTCCGCGCCGATTTCATTAGAAATTTCGCCGGTGAAGAACTCTTTCATGGTGATTTCTTGGGTCTTGCGCTCGCCGCTGGTGTAGCGCCAGGTTTCCATGTTGATAAATTTACCAAGGCGACCAAGAGTAGGGTCGGAGTTCTTCATACCAAGGAGATTGAGGGCAAGCATATTGGCTTCGTCGGTGGTAAGTTTGACGTTGCCTTTATCCATGTAATCAGAAAGACGGGCTCCAATAGCATCGTAGTCGCCGCGCATAGCGAGGGTGTTTTGGGCGGCAATAATGCCATCAATATTGTTGTTCTTGAGCATTTCGTCGTAGTGTTTTAGAACGTTATCAGTAACTTGTTTACCAAAGAACGTAGTGTACTTCTGGGTGGTGAGCTTACGCTGAGCTTCCTGGGCATCGTAAGCATCGGCGATAACAGAGCTGAGGGCATCGGTGCGAGTTTTTTGGTTGATTCTACTGGTGCCAGGAATCTTATCATAAAAGTCAGAACCAGCGCCACGCACGACGTATTTTTGGTAATCCGCCTTTTGTTTAGTAGTGGTATTTTTAGCGGCTTCTTGGATAGTGTTGAAGTAGAAACGTTCATCGGCGCGATCGTTGAGGCGCTTAGCGGCCATCTGAGTACGAAGTTCAAGATAATTTTCACCTTGTTGATGGGCAAGATTTTTGATAGCTTGATTTTTGATGCCATGTTCTTCGGCGTAAGTGCCCATGGTATTCATGGCATTGTCCATTTCCATGGCCTTGCCCTGGCCGCGGAGCCGGGCTTCACGATTCCTAATTTCGCGTTCCATATCTTGGGAAGCAAATTTACCAAGAATAGGTTTGTCAATTGGGAGCTGGGAGTAGATAACACTGCCGTCTTTGCGGTAACCAGCAACGCGTTGGCCAAGTTTGGCGGCATTAATGCGTTGCTGGGTAATTTGGGCGGCGGTGTCTAGGTCGGTTTTGGTGCGGTCTTGCAAAAGTGCGTTTCTTTGGGCGGCACGGGCACGCCAGTAGCCACCACTCATGACGTTGAAGGGATTGCCACCGGCCATAGGGTTGAGACCTTTTTTCATATTGCGGGCAAGATGAGCAGCGCGTTTAGCGTCGGCTTCGGCACGGGCCCTGGAACCGACGGCGCCTTTGGCTTTTTCGCCGAGGTTGCTGAGTTTGTTGCTAAGGCCGCCGAGGAAGGTGCCGGAGAGTTTCATGAGACGGAAAGCTAGGAATAGCGGGTAGTACTGGACGGCTAAGCCTAGAAGTACAAAGAAACCGTTTTCTAGTTTGACGCCGTTAGTAATGATGATGTAGCCGGCGAGCTGGGAGGCGCCGAGGAGTAGGCTAAATAGAGGGTAGAACACAAGCATTTGCTGGAGATACTGACGCCATTTGGTAAACCATTTTTCGGTGTTAGGGAGAAGATAACAGACGAAGGCGAGTGGAGAAACCATGACGAGGAGGAAGACGGCGGCTTGGCGGACGCCGAGCATAATAATGCCAACGAGAACAGAGAGTACGGCGCCGAGAATGACTGGTACAAGAGAGATTAAGAGCGCGGAGACGCCGCCACTGAGGCCAATAGCAAAACCACCGATAGCGCCGCCGGCGGCAATGGCGGTGAGGATTTGAGCGATAGGGACTTTGGCATCAGGGCTGATAGCGCCGGCGGACATAGCGGCTTCCTCGGCAGAAGTGAAAATGCCGCGGATGCTGGCGCCGACGATGTTGCTGGCATCAACGGCTAGCTGACAGATGAGGAAGGATAAGTTTACTAAGATGGCAGCGATGATGATGCGGGGGAGAGTCTTTTTGATGCCGTAGCTATTTAGGCCAACGCCGGTAAGCTGTGAGTAAATGACAATTAGAAGGAAGAAGATGAAAAAGATGTTGGCAATACCGCGAGCATAACCCCAGACAATATACATGGGGTCGCTGTTTTCTGAGGTGACAGGTTGGACGGCAAGGAGGTCGCCGATGGCATTATAGATGGCATCAGTAATGGTGGCGAGGAGACTGGCGGCTGGGCAAACAATCCAGCCTAGAGTGCCAATATGGTTATAACAAGTATTAGTTTCTTCCTCTTTTTTATCCTTTTTATCTTTGTCTTCCTCTTTAGTATCGTCGGTTTTGTTATCAGCAATGAGGTTTTCTAGAGGGTCAATGGTCGCGATTTGGCTAGTACTATTGACGATATTTGAGGAACCTTGTGATATAGCATTAACAGGGGCAGTGAAGTGACTAAACAGGGTGAGAAATGCAAAAACTACCCCAAGAAGAGGCTTTGCCCATTTCTCTCTGATAAATTGTTTACACCTCATAGGAAAAATAACCTGTTAATAAGGTATGATTACATTATAGCACACATAAGCGGAAAAGTCAAGAGGTAGAAAAGGTTTGTGGGCTATGATATAATCAAGGTATGAGACAGAAAGTTTGTGCAGTTTTTATAGCGGTGGCAATGATTTTTGGTTTTCATTCCCTGGTGAGCCCGGTGCCAACTTATGCGGCAAGTGCGGATAAATGTAATGATGGGGGTAATTTCTTAGGGCTTCGGCCGTGGTATGCAGGGTTGATGAAAGAATCTAGCGAGGGCAAGTGTGAGATAAAAAGTGTTTCCGGTGATAAGATTGCGGGGAAGGTCTGGACAATTGTGCTAAATATCCTGGCGGATTTATTCTTGGTACTGGGCTATATTACGATTGCAATGGCAATATATGGTGGCTTCTTATGGATGACGTCAAAGGGCGAGCCTGCCATGGTGGCTAAAGGGGTGAATACGTTGAAATATGCCGTGGTAGGGACGGTGATAGCGGCGTTGGCTTGGGTAGTGACTAATACGATTGTAAGTATCATAACAGGGGCGTTAAGCGGGAGTTAAAGATGGATAGAATTTTTACAATAGTGGCAGCGGCGGCTGATGAGATAAAGACAGATAATATACCAAAGGGGACTTGGACAAACAGTAGTTGGCTGACGATTTTGAACTCGGTGTATGCGATTGCCGGGATAGTAGCGGTGGCGTTCGTGATTCGTGGAGCGTTTTTCCATATTCAGGCGCAAGGTTCGCCGGATAAAATTAAGCAGGGTAACCAGACATTAGTGTATGCAATAGTGGGCTTGGCGGTGGTGATTTTGGCGGCGGTGCTGACGAATTTCTTGTTCGTAATAATAGGAGGAGCTGGAAAATGAAAAAGCTAATTATGGCGGTTTCTTTAGTGTTTAGTGCCCTGTTCTTGACGGCTCCAGTATTAGCGGCAGATTTCAATCCAGCCTGTAGTGATCCGAGTATAGACTATAAAGCTAAGCAATTAGCAGGATGTGATACTGGTAAAGAAAAGTATGGAAACGTAGCCAGAGACATTATCAACACTGTAATTGCAATTATTGGAGTAGTGACGGTAGGGGTGGTAGTGTTTGCTGGGCAAAGATATATTACCTCTAATGGCGATCCAGGTAAGACGAAGCAGGCAAAAGATATGTTGGTCTGGGGGCTAATAGGGCTAGGCATAGCAATATCCGCGGCGGTAATTGTAAACTTTGTAATCACTTCCCTACAATAAAAGGGGTTGTTGCTTTTTCGTTTTGTGGTATAATGAAGGAAAGTAATAAGGAATTAAGACATGAAAATCATGGATAAAGCAAAAGTTTTAGTAGCTGGTCTAGCGGTGCTCGCGATGGGCGTAGTGGCTTTGCCGGCAAGCGCTGCGGATGGAGAGCTTGGCACTGGCGTAGTCTGCCCAATGAATGCTCCGGAGAATGCTGGTAAACGTGTAGACAGCATGAGTAGCTGTGGCATGGAAGAAGGTAACACTTTGATGAGCACCTTGCAGATTATCATTAACGTGATTATTGGCGTAGTTGGCTTTGTTGCGGTGGTGGTGATCATTCTTGGTGGCGTACAGTACACCACTTCTGCTGGTGCTTCTGATAAGGTAAAGAAAGCCAAAGACACCATTATGTATGGTATTATTGGTCTTGTAGTGGCGCTGCTAGCTTATGCGATTGTGAACTTTATTCTCTCTAGCGTATTTACTGCATCCTAATAGTGAATCAGTGAAAAATGAAACAGGTCTCGCAAGAGACCTGTTTTTGTGGTATAGTGGATATAGAAACCTTTAAATAGGAGAAATATGAAAAAAATAAAGAAGGTAGTAGCGGCAGTGCTAGTGTTTGTGGGGATGCTGATGCCAGTGATTGCTACAACGGCTGACACTTATGCTGCTGTATCTTGCCCACCGGGTTCAGTGCGTTCAAGTGCGCCGACGGCAACAGAATGTAATGTAGAGGTGACGAGTAAGAGTATTTGGGATGTGGCGGCACAGGTGATTAATGTGGTGCTTGCTGTATTGGGCGTAGCAACGGTGATTGTAATTATCATTGGTGGGGTAAATTACGTTTTGTCGCAAGGTGACCCAGCAAAGGTAAAGAGGGCCAAAGACACCATTATGTATGGAGTAATTGGCTTGATTATTGCCCTTCTAGCATATGCAATAGTAAACTTTGTGCTAGCAGGTGTGTTTGGTAGTTAACAAGAAAGGAAAACATGTTAGGAAAAATTAAAAAATTCGTTCCAGTCGTAGCAATAGCTGCAGCTATGGTAATGGCATTAGTGCCAAATACTGCATCAGCAGTGGATTGCCCGAAAGGCTCTAAACGTAGCACGGCAGACAACATAGCCCAATGTAACATGGAAAATACGGACGGCGATGCGTTAATGAATACAACGCAAGTGATTATTAACGTGGTAATTGGTGTACTGGGAATTGTAGCAGTGGCAATTATCGTGGTTGGTGGTGTGAACTTCACCTTGTCGCAAGGTGACCCAGCAAAGACCAAGAAAGCCAAGGATACAATTATGTATGGGGTAATCGGTCTTGTAGTGGCGCTGCTAGCTTATGCAATTGTGAACTTTGTATTGTCTAGCGTGTTCACGACTACAACCTAGAAGTTTTGGAAATAAAAAATATCTCCCGAATCTGGGAGATATTTTTTGGCTAGACAATTATTGAATAGCGATTTTGATGGGGGCTTCTACCCTTTCCTTTTCAAAGGTGATAGTAAGGACGCCATCTTTAAGTTCGGCTTTGACGCTGTTCTCGTCTTCCCTGACTTGTACTGGTAAAGCAATAGTACGGGAGAACTCACCCCAGTAGCATTCCTGGATGTGCCAGCGGGTAGTTTGCTCATCTTCTCCGCCGCTCAATACGCCAGAGATGGTGAGGATGTTGTCGGAGATGCTGACATCGAGGTCTGACTTAGAGATGCCGGCAGTGCGAGCCTTGACAACTAGTTTGTCTGCAGTCTCGTAAACGTCTACAGCGAGCTGTCCTGGAAATTCGTTAGTATCATCCCACTCGTCCCCCTCTTCTTCTGCTGCTGGCTGTTCTTCCTCTACAGCGATTGGCTTTTCAGCCGGTTCTGGTGCAGGAGTAGAAACTTCGTCGTCCCCTAAGAAAGCGGCGGCAAGTTCATCTTCCATCAGCATGTCGTCATTGTTTGTACGAGCCATTGCTCATCCTCCACTAAGTTATTGTTATGCTTTATTATAAAGAGGTTTTATACTAAAATCAAGAGGAAAGATGGCTTTTGATGTAAAAAATACAACATTTTGTGGGATACTTGACCTACTTTGCCCGCATACCTGTAGGGGTTGTGGCACCCGGGGAGAGCTTTTGTGTAAATGTTGTAAAAAATACATAAGCGAGGTTCATGTGAATGTTTGCCCAAAGTGTCACAGAGAAATTGCAAGTGGACAGAAAAGATGTTTAGACTGTAAAAAGATGCCATTTGAAGCATCTTTTGTGTATGGTTTTAGGGAAGGAATTTTACCGGAATTAGTGAAGGAGTATAAATACCAAGCGGTGCGTGATTATGCAAGAATTCTAGCGGAGTTTTATGCTGAAATGATACCGGATGATTTTAGTGATGGGCGAGAGGTGGTAGTAGTTCCCTTGCCGACGGTTGCTAAGCATATTAGAGAGCGTGGATTTGATCATATACTGATGATAGGTAAGAAGCTTGCGAAAATGAAAAAATGGCAGTGCCATTCGGTGCTTTTGAGAGCGAACAAGAGTGTGCAGGTGGGGGCAAACGAAAAAGTGCGCCTAAGGCAAGCGGCAGAGGCTTACAAAGTTGAGGCTAAATTAGATACGGAGAAAATGTACTTGTTGATAGATGATGTCTGGACAACAGGGGCGTCAATGCTGGCAGCTTGTAAGGAGATGCAAAAGGCTGGTGCAAGGCATCTAAGTGCAGCAGTACTAGAAGTAAGTAAATAATTATTCGGTGATGGGGCTGGTAATGCCCATGCTGTTTAGTACAAAGTTGACAATTGCAAAAGCTAAAATGGAAACGATTAGGCCAATAATAGCGTAGAGGATGGTGTTTTTGGCGTCGGTAACTTTTTTGTTGTCTCCGCCAGAAAGAATATAACGTAAGCCACCGTAGATAAGCATAATGACAGAGATGATGCCGACGGCATAAAGGATAGTATTAGTGATGCGAGTAAAAACGCCGTTTTCTCCAACGAGGTCCGCTGGCATGCCATCTGCACGGGCGGCAGAAGCACCTTCTTGGACGGAGATAGCCATGGCCTTCCCGGCAAAAATTGAGAGGGCGGCACTAGCTCCAGTGACGATTTGTACAACGGTTTTTGTGACTTGTTTCATTTAATTTCTCGCAGTTAATGTATTTTCTCTATTGTAGCACCAAGGTTATATTTAGGCAAGGTTTGTAATAGGTATAGTCTGGCTTTTTTACCGATGGTATGGTAAGATATAAGGAATGGAGGGATACCCAAGTGGCTGAAGGGGACGGTTTGCTAAATCGTTAGTCTGGGGAAACCTGGAGCGGGAGTTCGAATCTCCCTCCCTCCGCCAGACCTTGACACGAGGTCTTTTTTTGTTGTCTAGTTAATATAATTTCCGTCTTCGTCGAATTCGAGGAATTCAGTATTATTTCCGCTACCGTAAGCTTTAGTAAGGGCAATGATCCAGTCTACTAAGTACCAGATACCTAGAGTGAATGGAGCGAAGATGATTTTGCAAACGCCGGTGCCAATTTGTCCGCGCATGAAGCGATCTGCGCCAAAACCGCTAAGTAGAAAGGCAAACACCCAGACGAAGAGATGTTTGTTGACGCGGTGGTCGCCAATGAGGGTGTCGGAAATGAAAGAAGATGAGGGGGCGGCTTTAGTAATAAGGTAGCTTTTGCCGTCTTTATAAATTTTTACTTTGTCTCCGACTTTAGGATCAGTAAATTTGATAGAGGAAATTGGAACGGTAATGACAGTGCCGTCATCCTGGCCAATTTTTACTTTACTATTTGTGATATCTAAAATCTCTGCCATAGAGAACTCCTGTTATTTGCTTATATTGTAGCATATTTGTGGTATAATATAAGCATATGAGTAAAGCTAAAATAACTTGGCAAGCTGAAGAGTATGTTACGCAGGACAAAAATGGAGGATGGTATGCCGGGCTAGTGGCGGTAGGCTTGTCTTTGACCGGACTTTCGATCTGGTTGCAGTGGTGGTCTTTTACGGTGCTGATTATACTCTCAGTAGTGGCTTTGATTCTCTATTCGGTGCGGCCACCAAGAAAGATAGATTATGCAATTGTTGAAGACGGCTTAAAAGAGGGGGTAAAATTATATAAGTTTGAAGATTATAAATCTTTTGGAGTATTGCAAGATGGTAATAGGTTTGCAATAGTTTTGACACCGAAGAAACGATTTCGTCCGGCGGTGATGGTTTATTTCCCAGAGAGTAATGGGGAGGAAATAGTGGATGGGTTTGGTATGAGACTGCCAATGGCAGAAGTAAAACTGGATTTTCTGGATAAATTGGTGAGAATTTTGAGAATATAGTTGCAAGATTGATAAAGCTTGTGCTATAATGTAGAAAGTTAGGTCATATATTATTAATAATAGAGAGGTGGGTATGGATATTAACCAGACCAATGACAATGAATTACAAAAGGCAATAGATGATATTGCAAACAGCGAGGCTACTCCGGTAGATGCAAATGCGGCGATGCCGGATCTGGAATCAAAGATTCAAGATCAGATGGGTACGCCACCGGTGCCGCCGATGCCACCAATGCCGGAACAACCAGTGCCAGAGGCAGTGCCTGCGCCTGCTAATGAGCCAGAGATTGGACCAGAATCAAAGTTGGCACCAGTAGCGCCGGAGACAGATATCGCAACAGTAAGGACGGATATTATGCGTGATTTATTCCCACTAATGGACAAGGTAGAAATGACTCCAGAGAGAAAATGGGAAATTTATCGTCAGATGATTGATGAAACCCATGATAACTCGATGATTGGGGCAGCATATGATGCAGTAAAGGGCATTGGGGATGATAAAGAACGCGCAGAGGCGTTGCTATACTTGATAAATCTAGGATAAAAAAATAGCCCCCCGAGGGGGGCTATTTTTGTTTTAGTACATGCCGGGTACGTCAGGTGTAGCGGTAGGTTTGTCTTCCGGGAGGTCAACAATCATGGCGCCCATGGTGATAGTAGTAGCGGCGATACTAACGGCGTTTTGGACGGCTTCGCGAGTGACGCGGGCTGGGTCAATTACGCCGGATTTTTTGAGGTCGATGATTCCCTTTTCTGGAGTCATGACATTAATGCCGTAGCCGGGTTTGGCTTTTTCTACTTCTGCAAGGAGAGCTTGGGAATTAAGTCCGGCATTTTCGGTGATATGGATAAATGGGCTCTTTAAGGCATTTTTAATAATCTTGGTGCCGTTGTCATCACCTTTTAGTTCACTCGCGAGATTGACAAGGGTAACACCGCCGCCGGCAACGATACCTTCAGAGAGCGCAGCTTTGGTAGCGGCAACAGCATCGTCTACGCGGAATTTCTTTTCGTCAATTTCCGTCTCTGTAGCACCACCGACTTTGATAACGGCGACTTTGCCAAGTAGGGCGGCAGCACGTTTCTCATATTGTTCCCGTTCGTAGTCGCTAGTAGCAATTTTGGCTTGGTTATTGATGAGCTCAATACGAGATTTGACATTGGCGGAAGCGCCGGCACCTTTGATGATGGTAGTTTCATCTTTAGTAGCGATAATTTTGCTAGCGGAACCTAGTACTTCCAGGCCAACTTCTTCTAAGCTAAGGCCTTGGTCGCTAGAAACGACAGTGGCGTCGGTAAGAATGGCAATATCTTCCATGATTTCTTTGCGACGATCGCCAAAGGCAGGAGCCTTTAGAACGAGAGAATTAAAGACACCTTTTAGTTTATTGAGAACAAGGAGACTTAAGGCCTCTCCTTCGACATCTTCGGCGATAATGACGAGGTCTTTTTTGCCGGCCTGTGCGCATTTTTCTAAGAGTGGGAGGATGTCATTGCTAGAGGATAGTTTTTTATCGGTGAGGAGAATAAGAGGTTTTTCAAAAATAGCTTCCTGACGGTTGACGTCGGTGACAAAGAACGGAGAGCTAAAACCTTTGTCGTAACTGAAGCCTTCGACAATTTCCTGTTCCATTTCTAGGCCTTGGCCAGCTTCTACAGTGACCACGCCATCTTTGCCAATTTTGCTGATAACTTCAGCGATAAGTTTGCCGATTTCTTCATCGCCAGCGGAAATAGTGGCAACTTCTGCGACCTTTTTGTCATTGCCTTCAATTTTTTCGGCGAGTTTATCAATTTTTGTAACAATTTCGGCACCGGCTTTTTCGATACCTTTTCTGAGTTCCATAGGGTTGACACCGGCAGCAATCAGCTTGTTGGCTTCATTGAGGATATTGTAAGTAAGGACAGTGACAGTAGTGGTGCCGTCGCCGGCAAGTTTATTGAGCTTCTGGGCGGCAGTTTTGATAAGGTTAGCACCGAGTTTTTCACCAAGGTTGTCTTCGGTGCTGCCGAGGTCAACAGCTTCGGCTACGGTAACGCCGTCGTGGGTAATAGTTGGGGCGCCGTAGGATTTTTCGATTACGACATTTTGGCCTTTTGGACCAAAAGTGACTTTTACAGCGTCATAAAGTTGTTTTGCGCCGTTTAAAACTTTTTCGCGAGCGTCTTCTGCATAAAAAATCTTTTTTGCCATGGTTTACTCCTTATAAGGTTGCTAAAATATCTTCTTGTTTAACGATGACATATTCCTTGCCGTCTACTTTGATGTCGGTAGTGGAATATTGCTTGTAGACGATTTTATCGCCTTTTTTGACGGATTTGACCTCCGGGCCAACGGATTCCACGATGGCGTAGTCGGGGGATTCTTTAGACTCGCCAAGCAGAATGCCAGATTTAGTAGTGTTTTTTGGTTGCTCTTTAACAGCGACAACGTTGTCTGAAAGTGGTTTTATTGCCATATTTTACTCCTTTGTTATAGTGTAGCGCAGATTATTAGCACTGTCAAGGCTAGAGTGCTAATTTTAGTTTTTTGTGGTTTTGCGGTATAATGAATAGTAATATGAGTGTGAAGGTAAAATTGCAGGATAGCCTGCCTAATTATAATACTTTGGTGAAACCATGGCATTTTGCGCAAGCGTTGGTGGCGGCTACGCGGTATCAATTGCCAGTCCGGAAGATGCGTGTGATAGGAGTAACTGGGACGAATGGTAAGACTACGACTTGTTTTATGATTTGGAAAATGCTAAACGAGGCTGGACATAAGACTGGACTGATGACAACAGTGGCGTGGGGAGTGAGCGATTTAAATAAACAGATAGAGCATATGACAACGGTAGACTCTTTTACGCTGAATAAGAGAATTCGGGAGATTAGGTATAGTGGAGCGGAATTTTTAGTACTAGAAGTGACTTCGCACGCTTTGGCGCAATTTAGGACACTGGGGATTCCAATAGAAATTGCAGTGTTAACTAATGTGACACATGATCACTTGGATTATCACGGGACGTTTGAGAATTATCGTAATGCGAAGCGAAAATTGTTTAAGAAGGCGAAGTTTGGGATAGTAAATGCAGATGACCCAAGCGGCACGTATTTTATGAAAGACTGTAAGCACTATACGACTTACGGAATTAAGAAAGGCAAGTTGCAGGCGCGAAAAATTAAGATGAAAATAGACGGGATAAAGTATGAAACTGGCGGGATTAGAATGCGTCGGGCGGATCAGAAGATGCGGAATGTGCCAGAGTTTGATGTGGAAACGCAGATTCCGGGAGAATTTAATATTTATAATTCTCTGGCGGCAGTGAATGTGGGGTTGTATCTGGGGCTGTCTCCGGAAAAGATTACGGCAGGAATAAAAGCTTTGACAGAGGTGGAAGGGCGGATGACGAGAATAGATAAAGGTCAGGATTTTGGAGTGATTGTGGACTATGCGCATACGCCAGATGCGTTTATCAAAGTGTACGCTTCGGTAAATAAAGGTGTGAAAGGACGAGTGATTTCATTGTTTGGGGGGGCGGGACGACGTGATGAAACTACGAGGTTTGAGCGGGGAGAGATTGGCGGAAAATATAGTGATATTGTGATTGTGACAGAAGATGACTCTAGGGACGAGAGCCCAAAGGCAATTGCGACGGAATTTGTGAAGGGTGCAGAAAAAGCTGGAAAAGTGCGCGGAAAAGATTTGTTTGTGGAACTAAATCGGAAAAAAGCTATAGAATCGGCAATAAAATTAGCACGAAAAGACGATTTAGTGCTAGTGCTAGGCAAGGGTCACGAAAAGACGATTCTGCGAGCGGATGGGGCACATCCGTTTGAGGATATAAAAGTAACGGAAGAAGCATTAGAAAAAAGATTGCAGAAATAATTGTTTAATTATTCGGCATTTTCTGGGTCGTAGGAAGCGATGCCATCGATGATAGATTCTGGGGCGATATGAAGAGAAGTGGCAATAGCAGCGGCAGCGGCCATGTAGCTGATTGCCGGTTCGCCGGTGAGGAAAGTGGCAACAGTGAAACGAGTACCGGAAATATTAAGATGCGCCTCGGCGCCGTGACGGTATAATTTGGAATCTTCTATGTCTACGGCAGCAGAGTGATCATGGCCGTAGGTGACGGTAGCTTGGGTGCCGGCAAAATCTTTAAATTCGTGATAGTTGGCATCGTCAGTATTGAGGACGACAATTTCAGGTTCCATGTCGAAGAGGGTTGTAGTGTCGGCAACATAACTTTCTGCGGAAGGTGAGTTTAGACCAGCGCTAAGAAAATCAGTCATGGCGGCAATATGAACTGGAAGTCCATAAAAAACACCCTTTTCTAGGCTGTCTGCCGGGGTGGTAACTATAACGTAATTAGCACCGGCTTTCCAGGCGTCACTGAGAAACTTGTGCAGGGTGCCAACTTTAATAGATTCATCAGAAGCAAGAACGGCAACACGCTGTCCGGCTTCGCGCATAATTTCATGGACGAAGTGTGCTACTGCTACTTTGCCGGTAGTGCCGGTAATGCAGATGAGCTTCATGTCTTTGATAGGATGACCATAGTAGGTGCCAAGGAGCTTAGCCTTGATTTTACTAGTGGTACTGGGTTTTCGTGATTTGGTCTCTTTGCTCATAACTTGATTATATCATAAATATGGTATGCCCGACAGGATTCGAACCTACGACCTTCAGCTCCGCAAGCTGACGCTCTATCCAGCTGAGCTACGGGCACACGAATTTGATGTTTAATTCTCTGGTGTGGACATTGCTATAGTAGTTTAGCAAAAAGCTAAGTTGTACTATTAGCAACTCCACCTAGAAATTAAACGTGCACGCTTGTTAGCGATAAGTCATATTATACCACAGATTGTTTGAAAACGCCATAACTTTTTGATATAATGACAGGTGGAAGCGTGGCCGAGTGGTTGAAGGCGCACGACTCGAAATCGTGTAGGCTAGCAATAGTCTCGGGCGTTCGAATCGCCCCGCTTCCGCCAGGCTTAAAGCTTATCTTTGTGATTTTTAGCTAACAGTGGTAGAATTTGGATAGTGGGCGTTGAGGAGCGCGCACTATTGTTTTTGACACGTTCTTTTACAATATGGAGGTGAGAATATGACAGTATTCTATGCGGTTATTGCAATAGCAGTCTTAACGTTTATTGTGTTGGGTCGAAATTTCTTTGACCTGAAAAACCATGATGAAGGCACTGACGACATGAAGGAGTTAGCTCAGATTATTCGTGATGGCTCAAAGACTTTTTTGTCGAGGGAGTATCACGTGATCGTTCCGACGGTAATAATTGTAGCACTGGCGTATATGTTGTTCATAGAAGTAATATCTGGTCTGACATTTATGCTTGGTGCGTTGATGAGCTCTTGTGCTTGTCTTTTAGGAATGAGCGGTGGTACGTATGGAAATGTCCGTACGACGAATGCAGCTAGGGTGACTGGTCACATGAGCAGGACAATTCGAATTGCTTTAATGAGTGGTAGTATTAGTGGTTTTGCAGTGCCGGCTTTTGGAATTTTTGGCGCTTGTATTGTTTGGGTAACTTCGGGAGGAATTGACTTCAATGCTACTGGAATTAGTGTAGTTGGAATGTTTTCCGGAACCTCGATTGGTGCTGTAACAAATCCAATAGCAATACGTTTAACGACCTACTCGTTGGGTTGCTCGCTAGTGGCGATGTTTAATCGTGTGGCTGGCGGGAACTATACCAAGGCGGCAGATATTTCTGCGGATTTGGTTGGCAAGAATGTAATGAATCTTCCTGAAGATGATTCACGAATGCCGAATACGATTGCTGATTTTATTGGTGATTGTGTAAACGATATTGCGGGGAATGTCTCTGATCTTTTGGAGTCATTTGTAGCAACGCCGGTTGCAACGATTTTGATTACGTCGCAGGCTTTTAGGGATGATTTAGCCTTGCTGGGCGCAGCTAGTATGTATCCGTTTATTTTGGCCGGCGGTGGTTTGTTGGCGAGCGTAGTAGGAGTAAATTATATTATTCTGAAAAATCGTAAACACGTGAAAATCATTAATGGCGTAGAGACGGAAGTTTCGCGCGAAGGCGTGGATCCGGAGCAGGAGCTTAATAATGCAACGATTGTATCTGCGATTGCAGTAGCAATAATAGGATTGTTTGCGGCGAAGACTGTTTTTGGCGAAATTGATCTCCCCGAATCATTTAAGATGGGTTGGATTTCGCCTTGGATTGCAGCGGTACTTGGAATGGCGAGCTCTGTGGCGGTAGGAAAGTTGACAGAAGTCTACACGAGTCTGAAGTCGCAACATGTGAAAGCTCTAGCCTATATGGCTACAGAGGGTGAAGCATTTGTAGTGACAGAAGGCGATGCAATTGGCTCACGTTCGATTATTGCTCCTTGTACGGTGATTGTTGTCTCAATGATTATTTCTTGTTCACTTTGCGGATCATACGGCATAGCGATTGCTGCGCTTGGAATGCTGAGTTTTGTAGGTACAACAGTGTCGATTGACGCTTTTGGGCCGGTAGCGGATAATGCTGGTGGAATTGCCGAGTCCTGCCATCTTGACCCGGAGGTAAGGAAAATTACCGATGAGCTTGATGCGGTAGGAAATACTACGGCGGCCATTGGTAAAGGTAACGCAATAGGCGCAGCTGCATTTGCGACAGTAGCGTTAATAATGTCGTTTATTGGCTCGTTCCCTTCCCCGGATTTTACGGAAGCGATGACCTGGGTAATGGTGATTGGTGGGATGATTATTGGTGGAGCGCTGATTGAATATTTTACAGCGATATTAACAAAAAACACCATTATGGCAGCTAAAGATCTTGCAGATGCGGGTGCAAAGCAGCTAAATGATAACCCGAAAATTTTAGCTGGGGAGCAGAAGCCGGATTATGAATCAATTATCAGTAAGGCGTCTGATGATGCTTTGAGACATATGTTGGTTCCGGCGGTCTTAGCATTGGTGGTGCCGGTGGTTTGTGGATTTTTATTTGGCCCGGTCTTTGTGTTAGGACTGCTAGTTGGCTCCACAATTGTAGCCATCGGACGAGCGCTATTTATGGGCAACTCTGGCGGAGCTTTCGATAACGCAAAGAAATTTATTGAAGTAGGTATGCTTTATCAGTTGGGCGAAGACGGAGAGCCAATCGTTGGTGAGGACGGTAAGTTTATTGTGATTGGCAAAGGTACGCCGGCACACAAAGCAGCTGTTACTGGTGATACGGTAGGTGATACCAGAAAAGATGTAGTGGGTGTGGCACTGGATATTTTTATCAAGATGATGTCAACCGTAAGTAACACTTTGGCGCCGGTATTTTATACCTACCGGCTGTTCTAAATAAATACTCCTCTAGGCCCCCAGTTTTGCTGGGGGCTTTTTTAAAAGGGCTGATTTAGGAGGACTTTTCTAGGGTTGTCTTCAAAAAGACGGGTGGCAGTGGACTTGTCCTGAGCGATGCGGGCAACTTTTTTGTAAGCCAGCTTAAGATTGTAGCGGTCGGTGGATTTATGGGTATCGCTAGCAAGGAAATGGATGCGGTTTTCTTTGATGAGATACTTTAAGGTCTTTTTAGCCTTGCGACCATATTTGCCAAAGAGCGATTGATAATCACCTTGCATGAGACAGCCGAGTTCTAGATATTCGTCGACTTTTTCGGGGTTTTTCTGAATATAATGATAGCGTTCGGGATGAGCGAGTACTGGGATATAACCGCGAGTAACAAGATCGTAAAAAGTTTGCTTGGCACTTTTGTCTTCTACGTTGACTGGTAGCTCCACGAGGATGTAGCGAGAACCATTTAAAGACATGATTTCGCCGTGGTCTAGGAGGTTGGCCAGGTCTTTGTGGATATAATTTTCGTTGCCAAGATATAGATTCATTTTTATGCCGTGATTCTTTTTGCCGATTTCTAGAAGCTGGAGAATTTGGCACTTTTTGAAATTGTTGACGGCATATTTACTGCCTTTGATGTAGTGCGGAGTGAGAATCATGTCAGTGACACCATCTGCGGCAGCTTGTTTCATAGCCTCTAGACAGTCGGTGATTTGGGTTTGGCCGTCGTCGACAGCGGGAAGGAGATGGCAGTGAATATCAATCATAAGCGTTCTTAGCCCCTGTTGTCATAATAATATTTATCGTTGTAATAGGAGGAATAGTAGTAAGAACTATGTTTAGTTTTAGCCTTGTTGATAATGACGCCAGCGATTTTAGAATTGACTTTTTCAAAGGCTTTTTTGACGTCATCTAGCTGGTCGATTTTAGTCTTGTTACTGGTGACGGTGATGATGTTGATATCGGCGAGTTTGCTAATGACAAGGGCGTCGGAAAGGCCAAGAGTAGGAGGGCAGTCGATGAGGATGATGTCGTATTGACCGCGGAGATATTTAATAATTTCTTGGTTGCTTTGGCTGCTGAGAAGCTCCAAAGGATTAGGCGGGGTAGGGCCGGACGGGAGGATGTTGACGCCAGGGAAAGCAGTCTGGCGGAGATGACTATTAATGAAGTAAGCGGCAGTGTCAGGGGTAGTATTTTGGTAGCCTAGAATAAGGTTACTGTAGCCATGATGATGAGAGCTACCAAGATTGAAAATCTGATGCTGACGGCCACGGCGGAGGTCACCGTCGATGACGAGAACCTTTTTACCGTCTTGAGAAAAGGCGATAGCAAGATTGGCAATGACGAAACTTTTGCCATCGCCAGATTCTGGAGAAGTGACAGCAATAGTGCGGAAATCTTTGCCAATACTGGAGAACATGATGTTAGTTTTGGCGCTTTTGATAGCTTCGGCAAAACTGGATTTGGGGTTAGTAGCAACAACGAGATCCTGTGGGCCATTGCGGTCGCTGCGTTCTTCGGTGTCTTCCGGAGTGCTAGTAGCGATGTAGTTTTGCGGCATGATAGTAGTAGGAGCCATGTTATTTCCTCCGGCTTTCTATGTTAGGGATGACGCCTAGGACGGTCAGGCCAACACGATTTTCGACGGTTTCGCTATCCTTAATACTAGTATCTAGGAGGTACATAGCACAGGCAACACCAATACCAAGGGCGAGGCCAATGGCGGCATAGAGTGCAGTTTGGCGGATGAGGTTAATGTTATAAGGCGCATTGGCAAGATCAGCAGTATCGACGATTTGGACGTTGTCGATGTTGTAAATTTTTTTAATTTCCTGTTTGAAGACTTTAGCAATCTCGTTAGCGATGACTTGGGCGGTAAGATTGTTTTCATCGGAAACTTTGATGGTGATAAGCTGAGTACTGGTGACGGTGCTGACGGTGATTTTATTTCTGAGTGCTTCGCCGCTGTAGTTGAGGTTGAGATTTTTGACGGTTTGGTCAAGGACGTTGCTACTTTTGACAATTTCGGCGTAAGTTTTGACGAGATTGTTAGAAAGTTGGACGTCGGTGGCGGTAATAGTGGTATTGCTACTGTTGTCATTGAGAAGAACTACCTGAGTCTGAGACTGGTAGAGCGGAGTTTTCATGAAATTGGTATAAATTTCGCCGGCGATGAGAACGACAGCGAAAATAATTGCCACGATATGGATTTTAGAGAGGACATATCTGAAGATGTCTTTAAAATTGGTGTCTTCCATATTTACCCTTTATTTTTTAGATAAAACCAATTAACAGGAACTGCGTTCCATTACAACCATTGTAGCACAGATTATGTTTTTTGTCAAGGTACTTTCACCGGAAAGTACCTTGGAGCGTCCCAAGGGGCAAACAAGGGTTATGCTAAATATTCTGAGTGTTGCAAGTGTCTTTAATAGAGCGGACATTAAGTAAGAGGTAAATAAGAGCACCGGTGAGAACGTCGACAATAATGTTGACAACAGGTGGTTGGTTGATTAGGAGAGCATTGAGGAGGAGGCAGGCAAGAAACATAATCAGGCCGGTGATGAAGAATTTGACAGTGGGCATGGCAAGTCGTTTAAGGGGAATTTCTTTGCGGATGAAGAATGATTGCGAGAACATGATAATGAATTCTGCGGCAATGGTGCCAATAGCTGCGCCGATGCCGCCAAGGCTAGGGATGAGACACAAATTAATTACAAAATTGACAATGGCGCCGAGAATAGTAGTGGAAACGTAGATACTGTCTTTTTCCTGTGGAATGAGCCATTGAGTACGGATAACATTAGCCCAAGCGGTGAAAAATAGGGTGATGGAGAGGAAGTTGAGAATTTGACCGGTCCGAGCGTAATCTGAGCCAAGGAACAGGATAGAAAAGTCGTGGCTGATGGCGATTAGCCCAAATGCGCAAGGGATG
Organism: uncultured Candidatus Saccharibacteria bacterium; assembly: GCA_964483335.1. Taxonomy (GTDB): domain Bacteria; phylum Patescibacteriota; class Saccharimonadia; order Saccharimonadales; family Saccharimonadaceae; genus Nanosyncoccus. The sequence goes on from CAZAAA010000001.1 coordinate 80,878, forward strand.
GTGGTGAGCATGAGGAACTTTAGGGATTTTTCGAGGTATGCCATAGTTTTGCCGATGTTTTTGTTAGCTACTAGATTGGAAATTTGTGGCAACATAACTGCGCCTAGCGCGGCGATGAACCCGAGGGGAATGCCGATGATTTTTTCGGCGTATTCGTAATAGCCGACCTCGGCCATGGAGGATTGGATACCGAGCATGATTTTGTCCATGATACGGTAGATAGAGTATGAAATAACTGGGATGAAAAGAATAAAAATGCCTTTGATATGTTTGGTAAAATCGCGTTTAACAAGATGAAGGTTCTTTAGTGTAATATGCTGTTTGATTCCCCACCACAGGATGGCTTGGCTGATAATGGTGCTAGTGGCCATAATAATAGTGTAAATTAGTAAATCCTCTGGGTTTTTGACTAAACAAATAATAAGTAGAAGGGAGATGATTTTGACAAAAATGTTACGAGTGACGGTAATTTTGAATTTTTCTAGGCCGAAATAGAACCAGCTGATGTCAAGGAGATTAGAAAGGAGGAAGAGGATTTCTACTGTAGTAATGAGTTTGTATTGTGAGAATAGTAGGATGTAGATTAGATAGATAATGATGGAGATAAGATTGAAACAGAGTTGGAGACTGTAGATAGAAAGGAAATTTTTTGAAAGTGACTCTTTGTTGTCGCGACTTTTGGCGATTTTGCGATTGCCGTAGTTGCTAATGCCAAGCATGCCAAAGATCATAAAATAATTGACGATGGAATAAGTATAGGAATAAATACCGGAACTTTCGGCGCCGAGTGCACGTGAAATAATTGGAACAGTGATAAATGGGAGCAAAAGATTGAGAATTTGGTAAATGAGATTATAAACGAAGTTTTTCTTTATGTTAGACATGACTCTCTCCTGGGTATTTTGCATTGATGGCATCAGAAAGGTAGTTGAGTGAGATTTCCTGCAAATTGGTGAGGTTCTTTTTGTAGGTAGTATAATCTGGTAACTGGAAGAAGTCAAACGTTTTAGTGTTTTTGGGCAAAATTAAGCGGTCTTCTATGCCTAATTGTGACATAAGGGTGAGAACGCGGTCGTCATCGCCAAACATGCCACCATTTTTTAGAGTCCAGAACTTTTTATGGTAGATGGTGGAAAAGATAGTGCCATGAAAGGAAGTGGTGAAAATGAGTTCGGCATGGTGCATGAGGTAAAGATAGACGCTAGGGTTTTCGTCTTCTGGAAGGATGAAACCATATTTTTTAAGGTGTTTAACATAGTATTGTTTAGCGTTGAACACGATGACGGGGAGGTGGTATCTTTTTGAGACCTGGTAGACAAATTTATTGAGGTCTTTCATATATCCAGGGGCGTAGTAAAAGATAAATTTTTTCGGGGTTTTTATCTTTTGCTCAGTTTCTAGATAGAGGCTGTAATTTGCGAGGAGAGTGGGGTCTAGCAGGACGGGAACCGTTTTGCCGGTAAGGTCTTTGATCCATTTTTTGCCGTTGTTTTCACGGATGGATAGAGAATCAAAAGCGTTTAGGAAATTGGCGTAACGTTGAGGCTCGGAACTGTATTTTGCTGGGTTTTTGGCTCCGAAGCTTGGGGCGTAGGCAATTTTTTTATGGTTTTTGACGAAGGGGAGGAAGTAGGCATCGTCGCCATCGGCAATGGTAATATTCCAAATTTGATCGCTACCGCAGATATATTCGTCGAAGCCGAGAAGCTGTTCATCTAGCTCAGTGATATTGTGATAAGATTTGGGGGTAAGGATGAAATTGGTTTTAAGAAAATTTTCATAGCTTTGATAAGTTTGTTTAATTTTTGTGGTATGTGGAAGAGTAATGATATTTTTCAGGATGTTTTTCAGACTGTTGTTTTTGTAGCGGATGCTGTAGAGTTCTTTTTGGTTGGTGTTAGAAAAGTTAATAATTTGTATATCGTGCCCAAGATTTTTTAGAATACTTTGGAGTGCAAAAGCTTGGAGCATGGAACCACAGTTATGTGCAGCGTGGAAAGTGAGAAGACCGAGTTTTTTTGTCATCTTAGATAACCACCCCTCCCCCCCCCCATGTAAAAGATGGATCTGAAGAAATGCTTGAATCTAAGGAAGGTAAGTGCGGAGCGGATTTTATGTTTGAGGATGCGTTTAATTATGGTTCGTTTGAAATATGGTAAAGAAGCTTTTTCAATCGTGAGTCCTTCTGCCTGCACGTCATGCGTGATTATAATATTGTTGAGTATTTTTTCTGCGTTAGGTTCTTTGGCCAGGACGAGGCGGTTGGCGATGACGTAAAGACTGTTAGCGTTGGAAAGATTTATGGTTTGCTGGAGTTCTGGCTTAGTACCGCTGAAGCTAGAAAGTTTTTTTCTGAAGGCGGAATCGGAAGAGATGAGCGTCTGGTTAAAGACATGAGTGGCAGAGGACTGGTTAAGCCTATAGAAATAGAATCCACCCCGGAAGATTTTTATTTGATTAGTATTGAGGAGAACCTGAAAATTAAAAAGCATATCTTCCCCATTGATGAGATTTTCGTCAAAGTAAATTTTATGGGCGAGGAGGAAGCTACGTTTATAGAAGCGGGAGGTTGGGGTCATAATATCGCATTGATCTAGGGTTGTGTTGCTGAAACCAAGGCAGGCCTTTTCTAAGTCAGTTTTTGTGAAATTGGAGTCATCATATTTAGCGGAAAAGATGGCAAGGTCAAGATTTGTTTTAAGGGCCTTTTTAAAACAATCTTGCCAATTTTCTAAAAGGTAGTCGTCAGAATCGACGAACATAAGATATTTGCCGGTTGCGGTTTTGATGCCAAGGTTGCGGGCGTGAGAGACGCCGTGATTTTTAATTTTTCTAATGATGACGTTTTGGCGATTGGCATATTTCTGGTATATTTTTGCGGAATTATCAGTGCTACCGTCATCGATTAGAATGTATTCTATTTCATGATTGGGAATGAGGACGGATTTTAGACAGGTGTCTAAAAGTTTCTCTGTGTTGTAGATTGGAATAATGACGGAGAGTTTGATCATTTTAGCCTCCGGAACTTGATTATTTTGGCAAGGCCGTTAAATTTTATAAAGAAGAAAAGACGGAGCTTCTCTTTTTTGGTAAGGTAGGGGGATTTTTGGAGGTGGTAATAAGTTTCTTTAATGTTTTCGATGTGGTATTCTTTCTGGATGTTTTTAAAATTTAGGTTCATAATTTGACAGCGCATCTTGGCCTCAGAAATGGCAATAAGATAATTGTATTTTAGGTAATCTTGAGTGGGGTGAGAAAAGTTCGGGAGGTCTTTCAAGAGGATATTATAAACTGTAAGGATGTCAAACCAAGTCTTTTTGTAGTCACGACTAAGGCCGGCTGAATTGATATGATAGTTGTAGAGATTTTTGTCGCTATAAGCGATTTTTTTACAATGTTCTAAATATTGGAAGTTGAAAAGTAAATCTCCGCACATGGAAAGGTCGTTTTTTATGGTAAGGTTTTTACTTGTGATAATATCGCGTTTATATAATTTGTTGGCAAGAAAGCCCTGGTAATTTTTGAGGATTTCTAGGTAGGGGTTTTGTTTGACCTTCTCTCGATGCATGGAGTGGGTGACTTTGCCGTTAGTGATTTCTTGATAGCCACAACAAGAAAGGTCGGCATGATTTTTTTCGAGTTTTTCTACTAAGGTTTCTAAAAAGGTTGGCTCTACGGTGTCGTCACTGTCTATGAACGAAAGGTATTTTGCGGTGGCTATTTTGATGCCGTAGTTTTTAGTAGCAGAGACTCCTTCGTGTGAGCGTTGGGTGAGTTTAAAGCGGGAATCTTTTTTGGCGTAAGTTTGGCAGAGGTCGGCACTGTTATCGGTGCTGCCGTCGTCGATAAGGAGAACCTGATAATCTTGATAAGTTTGTTTTTTGAGACTGTCAAAATAAGCGGGCAAGGTCTTTGCGGAGTTGTAGATGGGGGTGATAATATTAACTGTTGGCATGGCCCTCACCTTCTTCAAATACGGTTTTGTAATTTCGGACTTGATTGTCGTCATTGAGAATGAAAGTATTGACAAAATATGCACTAAACATAGCTATGACAGCAGCTAGAAGAATGTAATAGATATTTGCTTTGGATTTTTTAGGAGGGTGCTTTTGAATAAGGTAGAGATTGTATGGGATAGAAAGGATTTGGAAGAAATCAATAATTTGTTCCATACGGAAGGCAAGAGGAATTTTAAAGGACAAGATACAGACGATGACAGAAATAACCTGAAGTTTAAGAAAAAGGTTGTAAAGTTTGTCTTTTTGATGATTTTTAAAGTTAATGGCAAAGAAAGCTAGTAGGAATACGTTGATGATTAGCATGGAAATAGTGGGGTTGACGATACTATTGCCTTGGAAATAGTTGGAATAAGTAGAGCCTGAGCCTTGGAGGAAAATGGCGAATAAGTTGTAAATAATGGGGAGAAGGGGGACAGTGGCAATAGTGGCGATGAGGGCGTGTTTTGGTTTGATGACGAGGTTCCAGAGAGGATAAAGGAGGATGAAGGGGAGGGAGCTTTTATGAATGAGAGAGGCGAGGATGATAAAGATGACGAACGGCAAAAGTTTTCTTTGTTGAACGAATTGGAGGGTATAAAGGACTATAGCAAGAGACATATAACCGCGCATACCGTTCATGCCAAGGAGAATAGCTCCGGAGAGGAAGTAGATAAGGATACTGAGGAGCGGTTTTTTTGACTGTTTGTAGATGGCGGAGAAAGTGAAGAAGGTTATAATGCCGGCGCCAAAGATAAAGAGCATGGTAGGATCTTTGAAAATGGAAGCAAGGGAGATAATAATAAGACTAAAACCGGGCTCATATTTGGCTTGGAGCCAAGAAAAGGTGTCGAAGTTTTCTCCATAAGAAGCGATGTTGTTGTAGATGGGGGAATAGTTGTTCCAGGTGTCGATGCCGACGGAGTTGCCGCGAAAGGCGGTAACGAGGAAAAACGGTAGGCAGGAGAGGATAGCGAAGAGGATTTTTAGGCCTTTTTTGGTAGCACGATTATGCAGGACGCAGAAGAGTATACTGAGCGCAAGAGCGATAAAATAGACTAACATTTGACTTCTTTCTCATATAGATTATCATATTTTTTTGCCATGACTTTGGCGGATAAATGAGTTTTTTGAAATTGGCGGATTTTATCGTGGTTAATAGTTGGGAAATTTTTGCGTAGAGTTGAGAGTTTTTGCGGGAAGGTTTCTGGGGTGAAAGTTTCGCCAAGGTAGTAGGATTTATCGATGTTGAAGCACTCTTGGTGCGAAGGAATATTACGGAGAAAGAGGGGGAGGCCGGAACTGAGAGCTTCAATGATTGAGATAGAAAAACCTTCAGTATGTGAATTTGAAACATAAACGTCGGAAGCGGAAAGATAATCAATAATATTTTGTTTTTGGCCGATGAAGATAATGTGTTTGTTTGTTAGTTTTTGATCTAATTGATGATTGCCAATTAAAAGTAGATATTCGTTAGTTTTATGATATTTTTCAAAAAGTTTAGTGAGTTCCAAAGAACCTTTTAGTTTACTGATGTTGCCGCTGTATATATAGATAATGTCGGTAGGTTTGAGATTGAGTTTTTTGCGGATCGTGGTTCTTGAATTCTTGTTAGGCGTTGCTGGATTGACGCCGTTTCTAATGAAGGTGCAATTTTTAAGCTTTGTTTTTAGTGCATTATAAGACGATTCTGAACAACAAACGATTTTATTGTAGTGCCGAAGGGCTTTCAAGTGAGCTTTAGTGAAGACAGCACCTTTTAGTGTGCCATAAGTGTAACGATAATCTTCGTGCATGATATTATGGATGGTAGCAATTTTTTTAGCTTTGATTTTTTTGTTGGCCACGAGGAAGGTTGGGACGATGCCGTGGGAATGAACAATGTCTGCGCCAAATGAGTTAATTTTTTTAGTAATAAGAGCGCGATTTCTAAGAATTGATTTAAGATTTTTATTGTAGTTTAGCGATATAATTTTGATATTTTGTTTTTCGAAATCTTGGATGACCTCGAGGCGGTTCTCATTGACTAAAGTGAGAATAGTAATGTGATATTTTTTCTGATCCAATGAGAAAACCAGATTTTTTAGGACGTTGCTGGGGCCGCCATGGTCTAAGAAATTTATGACATAGAGTAAATGAATCATGAGACCTTCTTTCTGAGTAGCTTCTGATAAACTTTTTTACGGAGGAAGTTTGGCATAAGGCAGACTATGATATGAGGCGCAGTGGTTTTAAGGTAATCTTTAAGATTGTAGTAGCCGCTCTTTTTCTGGTAGTTTTTGAAACGAAGAGTATCTTTTAGATAGCTGATACCACCACGGCGTTTGTAGAAGTCGGGGTTGACGCGCATATAGGTGAGAGGCTCTTGGATGTTGTAACACTTTGCACCATTTCTAAGCAGGCGAATGTATAAGTCGTAATCTTCGTAAAGATGAAAATTGCGATAGCTTCCCGCTTTTTCTATAGTGGATTTTTTGTAAAGTAGTGAAGGATGACGGAAGGGGCAGCGTTTTTTAGCAAATTTAGCAATTTCTTTGGGGGTTTCAGGGAGTTTGACGTAGCTGATGACGTTGCTAGTTTCGTCTGTGAATTCATTGACGTTGGTGCCAATAAGATCATATTCTTTATGTTGCTTTAGAATTTCGAGTTGTTTTTCGATGCGATTTTTGGCGCAAGAATCATCGGAGTCCATGCGTGCAATTAGTTCGTTTTTGCAATGCTTAATGCCCTCTTTAAGTGCAAGCCCAAGTCCACAGTTGTTTTTCAAGCGGATAATTTGAAAGAGTCCAGGGTGATTTTTTGTGAAGTGATTTAGAACTTGATCTAGTTCTGGCGTAAGTGGGCCGTCTGCAACTATGACAAAATCTGACGGTTTTATGGTTTGTGATAGCATACTTTTGATACTCTGTTTGAGGTAGACAGGGTTTTCTTTGTAATAGACTGACATGAGTGCGCTGTAGTTTGGTTTCACAGATTCCATAATTTCTTACCACCCCCCCCCATTAAAAGAGTGCTGAAGGTACGGAAGAAAATGTGGGCGTCGATGCTGAGGCAGGCTTGTTCGGAGTACTGAGCTTCCAGAACGAGGCGGCTTTTGAAGGGGACGTTGTTGTGGCCGGAAATTTGCCAGATGCCAGTAATGCCGGGTTTGGTCTTGACGATGTTCTCGTAGTATTTGCCCATGTCCCTTTTTTCGTAAGTGAGGTATGGGCGGTTGCCAATGACGGACATTTGGCCAATGAAGACGTTGATAAACTGAGGAGTTTCGTCTATAGAGAAGCGACGAACAAAACGGCCAACTTTAGTGATGCGAGGATCTTTTTCTAGTTTTTTGTTGCGAGTATATTCTTCTTTAAGCTTGGGGTTTTTATCGAGGAGCTCTTTAAGATGTTCTTCGGCATTGTGCTCCATGGTGCGGAATTTGTAAATATTGAAAATTTTGCCGTTTTTGCCAATGCGAGGCTGAACGTAGATGATTTTATGGAAATCGCCAGTGAAAAGATAGGCAATACGAATAATAATGTAAAGTGGGATCAAAAAGACACAGCCAATTAGGCTAATAACAACATCAAAGAGACGTTTGATAAAACGATACGCCAATTTAACTCCCTAGGTTTAGCTATTTTCTGGCTTTATTATAGCATAGATTTCCGCTCTTGACTAGCATTAGGGGAATGAAATAGTTACATGATATAATTGATAAAAAGGAGTATTATGGCAAGTGTTTTTAGTAAGATTGTAGCAGGAGAGATTCCCTGTTATAAAATTTATGAAGATGATAAGGTATTGGCATTTCTAGATATCCATCCGGAAAGCCGCGGGCATGTTCTAGTGATACCAAAGAATGAGGTAGACAGAATTTATGATTTGCCGGAAGACGATTACGAAGCTCTAATGCGGGCATGTAAAAAGATTTCTAGACATATGGAAGATACGTTGGGTGTGCGGACGCTTTGGAAAGTGGTGGGGACGGACGTGCCGCATGCGCATGTGCATTTGATGCCACTGGACGAGACGTGGGAGTATGGGCGAATTCTAGAACTTGCGCCAGAAGAGTTTGAGGAAATTCGAGAAAAACTAGCGTTAAGCTAAATTAGCACGACTCTTGTGATATAATGATAATAAGATTATAGGAGTTTTTTATGGGATTTGCGAAAGCATATGAGCCGGGGGAATTTGAAGCTGAGATTTATGGGGCGTGGGAAGCTTCTGGAGTGTTTTCGCCGGTGGACGATTCCGAAACGGCGGGGGCTGACGGAAAGCGTTTTTCTATTGTGATGCCGCCGCCGAATGCTAATGGGAATTTGCACATTGGGCACGGTCTGACGATTGCCCTAGAAGACTCCATGACGCGTTATCACAGGTTGCGAGGGGAGAAGACTTGGTATATACCAGGTGCGGATCATGCAGGATTTGAGACATGGGTGGTGTACGAGAGAGTGTTGGAAGCACATGGTAAATCGCGGTTTGATTATACGCGTGACGAGCTCTATGCGCAGGTATGGGATTTTGTGCAGCAGCAGCGCGGAAATATGGAATTGCAACTTAGAGCGCTGGGTGCATCTTGTGCCTGGAAAGATTTGACCTTTACCTTAGACGAGAACGTAGTGCGACGGGTATATAAGACGTTTGAACGGATGTGGAAAGACAGGATGATTTATAGAGGTGAGAAATTGGTAAATTTTTGTACGAAGCATCAGACGGCATTTGCGGATATAGAGGTAGAGCATTTTGAGGAGAAGGGGAAATTGTGGGATATTGCGTATCAGGTAGTAGATCCGGAGAGTGCTGGTGGCCTGACAGAGGTAGTAGTTTCTACGACACGGCCGGAAACGCTGTTTGGGGATACTGCGGTAGCGGTAAATCCGGAAGATGAGCGTTATAGTTCCCTGGTTGGTAAAAATGTACTTTTGCCGTTGACTGGACGAGAAATTCCGGTAATTGCGGATGAGCATGCTGATCCTGAATATGGGACTGGCGCCGTGAAAATTACGCCGGCGCACGATCCAGATGATTTTGAGGTGGGTGAAAGACATGATCTGCCGCGCGTGACGGTAATTGGGTTTGATGGCAAGATGCTACCGGACTGTGGGCCGGAATATGCAGGTCTAACCACGACTGAATGCCGGAAAAAAGTTTTGGCTGATTTAGAATCTGCTGGACTGCTTAGAGGGGAGAAAGAAATTATGCACTCAGTGGCGCATTGTTATAAGTGCGGAACGGTGATAGAACCGCTTCTCAAAGAGCAATGGTTTGTGGATACGGAGAAGTTGGCTGCTGTAGCAATAGAACATCTAGAAAATGATGAAATTAAGTTCTACCCGGCGTCTAAGAAGAAAGTTTTAATTAATTATTTGAAGGGACTGAAGGATTGGAATATTAGCCGGCAGATTCCGTGGGGGATTGCGATTCCGATGTTTCGCCGGGTTGCTGATAGTGTTGATATGGATGGTGCAACGCAAGATGAGACGGCGCCGGAATGGATTTTTGACACTAGAGTGAATTTGCAAGAGATAGAGGTGGGCGGTGTGAAGTATCGGCGCGACGAAGACACCTTTGATACCTGGTTCTCATCTTCGCATTGGCCAATTGTTTGCACAAATTGGGAAGAGGGCATGCCCAATTCCTTTTACCCGTTGAATGTAATGGAGACTGGCGCAGATATTCTGTTTGCTTGGGTAGCGCGGATGATTATGATGGGGCTTTATGTGACAGGTTCAGTTCCCTTCCGTGAAGTATACCTGCACGGGCTGGTGCTGGATGAACATGGCCAGAAGATGAGCAAGTCTAAGGGTAACGTGATAAATCCGATGGACTTAGTAGGTAAGTATGGCTCGGACGCGTTTAGACTAGGGATTTTAAGAGGTCGTTCTGCGGGCATGAACCAGGCCTTTGCGGAAAACTCAGTAATATCTGGACGTAATTTATGCAATAAATTATGGAATGTGTCAAGGTTTATACAGGGGATAGTAGATGAAGAAGTGGCTGAGAAGGGCTATTCTTCGGCGGAAGTGGATGTAGTGTTGTCTCAAGATACGCGTGGAGTTGATGGCTCCTCTGAGACGGAAGGGGCAATCCATTCTACGGCTTCGGACAAGATAAATCCAGGACAATATCAGTACACAACGGATAATATGGGCGAAGATTGGATTTGTCGGGAGCTAAATCGGTGCCGGGCGATGGTAGAACAAGACATGGCAGAATATAGATTTTCTGAAGCGGTGGAGGTGCTGTACTCAACAATTTGGGATAAATATGCAGATTGGTTCCTAGAAAGCCAGAAGCTATATAAAAATGTGCCGCTACTGCGTGCAACGTTAGAAATGATTTTGACGATGTTGCACCCATTTGCGCCATTTGTGACGGAAGCGATTTGGCAGAATTTGTCATGGACGGAGGGGATGTTGATTAACCAAAAATGGCCGTCTTTGATGTCTTATGATGAAATTACGGCGGCGGAATTTGAACGATTAATGTTGGCTGTAACAGAGGTGCGCGGGACTTTGCAAGGAATTTCCGCGGCAACTCGGCGGCATGATCATGATGGGTATGGATTACTGTATGGTGAGGACGCATTAGTAGATGATAATTCCCTGCTCTTTAAGTTTCTCAGCCACGTGCCGTCAATTGCGCCATGCGATGGTAACCCGCGAGGTTTAAGGATAGCTTTGCCGAATAATGAGTTATATCTAGATGTTCCTGCTGAGGTGGTGTCGGAATATCGAGCGGCATTGGAGCAGAAGATTTTGGCGGTTGGAAAGGAGTTAGACGCTCTGAATATGCGAATGATGAATCCGCGTTATGTAGAGAGAGCGCCGGCGGCTTTAGTGAAGGAAACTAGAGAGCAGATTGCAGAGAAAGAACAGATGATTGAGCGGCTGAAGCAACAAGTACAGGTGATTTAGCACCAAAAAGCCACACGTAAAGCATAAGCACGTGAAATAAATTGACATAATAGCCATTTCCTGTTGTGGTTATGGTTATTTTTGGGGATTTTATAGAGGTAATTCCCCTGATTCCCCTGCTGATGTAGTTTAGAGTGTTTGTTAACCCAATTATCCAATTTTCGTTCTCTTTCGACCGGTAGCCAATCCGCTATATAATTGGTTGCCGGCTGTGGCGTGTGGAGATAATTGTTATGTTTTATTTTAGCGCAAGCGGGTTGCTAAGTCAAGTGCTTGCTAATAAATAGGGAATAAGGTAATGGTTTTTAGTGGAAATGTGTAAAATGGTGTATAATGTGGGTATGAATGATGCAATAAAAATCTTGGGGGTATGTGAGAAGACCGCTACAAGCGAGTCAATAGAGGGGCAGTTTAATACGATTATGGTTGTTTTTGTGATTGCGCTAGTAGTGATTGTAGGAAGTTTGCTGATTTTGAGGAGGGTTCTACAATGGTCGCCAACAAAGCGGAAGGGAAGTGGTACAAAAACCGGAGTGATTATCAGTGTAGTGCTCTCGGCGCTATTTATTATTGCGGTAGTGGTAATACTAACTTTCTGGGGAGATATTTTCCAGGATCCGTTGAATTGCTGAGGTCTGATGGCGTATATTCGGAAATTCAAAACTGGTTCGGGTGCGACTGGAGTGCAGGTGTGCTATAAGAGAAATGGAAAAGTGGTGAAAACCGTGCATGTAGGATCGGCAAATTCGGAAGTGGCGCTGGAAAAATTATTAAAAAAGGCGCAGGGAATTATGAATGCTGGCCAGACGATGCTGTTTGACTAGACTTATTTTTCCCTAACAAAGTGGCGTTTTAGGCGGTTGAGTTTGCGAAGGCGTTGGTAGAGGCGATATTTTGATTTATTCAGGATGATGTCGTGGGTGCCGGCGTAGTGAACGGCTTTTCCACCGAAGGATTTTTTGAATTCGGTAAAACCGGCCCAAGGGTGGTCTGAGGGGGCGTTATCCGGGGCGATACCCCAAAAATCAAAATTTTTTAGCCCTTTTTCTTTAGCATCGAAAATTGCAGTGGTAAGGAGGGCGACGGTGCCAGGGAGTTTTTTATAAGAAAAGTCGGCGGCAGATTGCATGTAGTAGCGAGTAGTTTTGTCGTCGAAAAACAGGGAAGCAGCGATAATTTTGTCTTGGCTGTCTTCTGGGTCGGTGTAGTGCACTAGGTATAAAGTGGCAAAATCTTGCGCCAGCTCGGTTTTGAGGTAGTTTTCCGAAAAGGTGGCGATTTTTTTGGTTTTGGCGAGTTTTTGCTGTAAATCTACGAGATGTTTGATGTCGTCAGGGTTTTTAGAGGTGGTAACAGAGAGGCCTTTTTTGGCAAAAGTATTGTAGCGGGTACGAGTGCCTTGAGAAAAATTGGTGATAATTTCGGGTTTTTCTTGGGTGAGATCTAGTACCCAGGTATCGGCAGGGTTGAGATCATGCGACTTGATGCAGTTTGGCTGCTCTAGCCAATAGGAGGCGTTTTCCGGGCTTTCTGGCTCAATTCTGATAAATATGACACCTTCGCGTTCCGCTAGTGCTTTAACGGCCTCGTAGGCGGTCTGGGCGGCATTTTTATGGGCGATATATGGGCCGTAGGGTAAATAAAAGTATGGCCCGGCGGGAGTTGATTTTTTGATGATAAGATATTGATAATCTTGATTTTGTTCAAAAAAAGTAGTTTCGCCGAGGTCATGCTGAAAATTTTGCCAAGCGGTAGTTTGTAGAATTGATGGTTTCATTGTAATTTATTATAGCATAAAGCGGTTGGGAGTTTTCCACAGATTTTACAAAGTTTTCCACATGGATTTCCACAGGGGTTTTACAGGGGTATTAGTGGATTTCTGAACGTGGGGAGAGGGTGAGGGCGTATGGGTTAGTGGGTTCTATGCCACTTTTGATTTCGTAGTAGGCGGCAGCACCAACCATGGCGGCGTTATCGCCGCTAAAACTGCGCTCCGGGAAGGAAACTTTTAAGGCATTTTCCTCGAGCGTTACACGCCGGGAATCCCGGAGGGATTCTCGGGTTGCACTACGCTTATACTCTTCGGAAAATACCTTAAAGGCTTCTTCTCGGAGTGTAGTATTGGCGCTGACGCCGCCGGCGATGACGATGGATTTGATGTCGGGATGGTCGTGAAGGGCAGTTTGAAGATTTTCTAGGAGAATATCAATCGCGGTTTTTTGGAAGCTGGCGGCAAAATCAGCGACTTGCTGTTTGCTAAGTAGAGGGGCAAGTTCGTGAGAAGGAAAGGAAATGGGTTTTTTTAGTTCCTTTTGGACGGCACGGAGGACGGCGGTTTTGAGACCGGAAAAAGAAAAATCATAGGGACTGTCTAGTTTGGGGTGGGGGAGATGGTATTTTTCTGAATTGCCATTTTCTGCAGCTTTGGCAATAGATGGGCCGCCGGGATAGGGAAGACCGAGAATTTTAGCGACTTTATCAAAACATTCGCCAACAGCATCGTCACGGGTGGTGCCAATGATTTTGAAATTGTTGTGCTTTTTCATATAAATAATTTGGGTGTGGCCGCCGGATATCACAAGTGCTAGTAGAGGAAATTTGGGAAAGGTATTTTCCGAGCTCCCTAACCAGCAAGCGTAAATGTGAGATTTTAAGTGATGGACAGCGTAGAGAGGTTTGTTGTGCAAAATTGCAAGAGTGCGGGCGGTAAGGGTGCCAATGAGCAGGGAACCAAGTAGGCCGGGAGTGTGGGTGACAGCGATAGCATCAATGTTGTCCCAAGTTAAATTAGCCTCGGAAAAAGCTTGATGGATAACTGGCATGATCGCTTCTAGATGGGAGCGGGCAGCGACTTCTGGAATGACACCGCCGTACTCTTTGAAAATATCAATTTGGGACACTACAACGTTGCTGAGGATTTTTGTGCCGTTTTGTACGATGGCGGCGGCAGTTTCATCACAAGAAGATTCAATGGCGAGAATATTCATAACTTATATATTAGCGATAAAATTTGAGTGAATCAATAGGATTTTTGCGGGCGGCTTTGATGGCGGGGAAGAGGCCAAAGGCGGTGCCAACGATGAGCGAAATATAGACGACGGCAAGGATGATTTCCCAACTGATGTATGGTGCAAACGGGGTGATGGTGCTGACTAAGAAGGCCAGAATGTAGCCCAGGAGAAAGCCAACAACGCCGCCGAGAAGACTGAGGATGAGGCTCTCAAAGAGGAATTGGAGGAAGATGTTCATGTTGGTGGCGCCAATGGCTTTGCGGACGCCAATTTCGTGAGTGCGCTCAGCAACAGAGACGAGCATGATATTCATGACACCAATACCACCAACAACTAGGCTGATACCAGCAACGAGAGTGAGGATGCTAGAGATGATATTAAAGAGGGTGCCAGCAGGGTGAGAAATTTTGTCGCCGTAAGAAATAGACCAGTTGTGGTCGCCATTTTTCTTTTTGATAAGGGCTTGCTCAATTTCGGCGGCAGTATCGGGGACGATGTTAACGGAGCTGACTTTGACATTGATTTGTTGGACTTGGATATTCTGGTCTAGTTTAGCGAGGCTTTCGGCCGGGACGAGAACGGAATTGTCAAAATTGACGTTGTTGAAATTGATAGGGTCTTCTGACTCGGTGAGAGTGCCGGTGACAATGAAACGTTGGTTTTGCAAAGTGAAAGTTTTACCTACGGAATCGGCGGTGCCAAAGAGTTGTAGGGAGAGGTCGCGGCCAATGACGGCAGTGTTAGTGAGGCTGCTGATGGAGGGGTCACGAATGAAAGTGCCGTCTTTTAGGCTGAGGTTTAAGATTTTTTGGAGATCCGGGGAAGTGCCAATAACAGTGCCGGAATCAACTACGCGTTCGCCGTGTAGAGTGTTTTGGGAAACGGCAATTGGAGCAACGGCGGTGACATCGCTAATAGTCTTAATAGTATTAATATCATCTAGAGTGAGGTTACTTTTAGTGTACTGATTGGCAGTAGTAAGTTCTTCAATAACGTCATCAATAGCGTCTTTCTGGACACTGGGACGAATCACAATAAGGTCATCGCCAAGAGCCTTGACCTGAGTACTGATGAGGCGATTGATGCTACCGGTCAGGCTGAGGATGAGGATGATGCTGGCAACGCCAATGGCAATACCAAGGCAGGTCAAGAAACTGCGGACTTTATTTTGTTTTAGGGAACTTTTAGCAAGGTTGTAATGGGTGCGAAGCAGTAGTGCCATTAGATGTCCTCCTCATCTTCATTAGATTCTGTGTTGGGTTGGTCAGGTAGGATAACTTCAGTAGTAGGTTTCTTCTTGAATTTGACCTGAACGGGCTGAGGAAGGTCTTGGTCGGCGACGGTTTTAACATCGGTATCGATGTGGCCATCAAGCATATGGATAACGCGGGTGGCATAGCTGGTAAGATTGGGGTTATGAGTAACCATAATGATAGTGTTGCCGGCTTGATGAATGTTCTTTAGCTCTTCCATGACGACTTTGCTACTACGAGAATCAAGGTTGCCGGTAGGTTCATCGGCCAGAATGATTTCTGGTTTGACAACCAGACTTCTAGCAATAGCAACGCGCTGTTGCTGGCCGCCGGAAAGCTGATAGGGCATATAATATTCTTTTTCCTGGAGATGAAAACGCTCTAATGTATCCGAAGCGCGGATAAGACGATTGGTTTTAGTAGCGCCAGAATAAATCAGGGGGAGAGCGACATTTTCTATGACTGGGAGGGTAGGAATAAGATTAAAATTCTGGAAAATGCAGCCGATGCGGCTAGCACGGATGCGGGCTTGCTTGCGAGCAGAGAGACGATCGACCGGTTGGCCGTTTAGGAGATAGCTACCAAAGGTGGGTTGGTCTAGCAGGCCGATGATGTTGAGCAGAGTGGTTTTGCCACAACCGGAAGGTCCCATGACCATGATGAATTCACCGCGGCGGACAGTAAGGTCAAAATTATCTAGGGCGTAGGATTCGGCAGCACCAAAACCGTAACGTTTGCTGATGGCGGAAAGTTCAATGATGACCTCAGCTTTTTTGCGTTCCTCCGGTTTTTCGGTGGAAGTGCTGGTTTCTGGGATGAAAGTGGTAGGTTCTTTAGGTTTTTTGGAAGATTTTTTGGTTTGTTTTTTGGTGGTCTTTTTATCCTCTATGGCCTTTTTGGTTTCCGGCAAAGTATAAGTGGCCTTGTCTTTAGATTTGGCCGGAGCGGATTTCTCGACTGGTGTGGCACTTGGCTGGTCGTTCGTTTCAGCAATTGAGCTTTTGATGAGCTTTTTTAAAGTATCAACATTACGACCCAAAGTGCGTTTCTTCCGTTTCATTAGTTCTATTATAACAACTTCTTGCAAAAAATGCAAGAGTAATGTTATAATTTTATAAGGTGGGAGTAGCTTAAAAGGAGGTGAGATAATTGAAGGAGTTGAAAGTTAGGATAATTGTTTATATTCTTCTGGTGTTATTGACAATTATAACCTTGTCGGTATTAGAGGGATTGATGTTCAGGATGTTGTATGGTTTTGCGGTAATTGTGGCTGTAGTAGAAGTATATTCTCTAGTGGAGCTGGAACCGGGTATAAAAAAGATTGATATGGTGGAACTGACTTTGCTGACAATTTCTCTGGCAGCGGTGAGTTGTATATCAGTGAAAAAGATTATATTAGTGTTGGTAGTAACGGTTTCAACAGACACAATAGCGTATGTAGTTGGTAGGACGATTGGCCATAAGGTATTTTCGGACTCGCCGTTTCCGGTGATTTCGCCGAATAAATCTTATGAAGGAACAATTTTTGGAATCGTTTCAGGAATGTTAGTGACCTTTTTAGTAGCAAAATATGGTTTTCGGGAAATTGAGCCAATAGATTTAATAATTATTTTTGGGGGAAGCTCGTTGGCAGTAATTGGCGATTTACTGGGAAGCTTTATAAAACGGACGTACGGTGTAAAAGACTTTAACGATGTGTTGAAGTGTCGGCAAGGTTTCGAGCAAATAGAGATGTTGTTGGGTGGAAAAGAAGGTCATGGCGGGTATTTAGACCGGATAGATTCTAGCTCATTTGTATTTGCAATTGTTGGGATAGTGACGTTGTGTAATGAAATGCTATTTTATATTTAACTCCCTCCTATAAAGGCTCGCTGTTCGCGGGCCTTTTTTATGAATTGGTTTTTGATGTTATAATGTAGATATAGGTGGTAGCACATTTGAAGGAGGTGAGCGAATGTCGGGAAGAACGATTTTGGCAAGTGCATCAATACCAAGAAGGCTTTCGGCTGCGGAAAAGCGGCAGAAAAGGATTCTATTGAAGAGAGAAGAGATAAGTGAGTACAAGGGTATGATAGGTAGGGCGCAGAAGACTACAAAGGATGGTCTGTATGGCATGATTGTGATTGTGGCATTAGTGGTTGCTGCAGCCTTATTTACTGTAAGTGCAGTCTTTTCTTATACTGATGGCTCTGGGTCTGGGAATGCTGTAATCATAATGGTGGGAGCTTTTGTAGCTATTGCCATTTCTGTAGCTGCACAGTTTACGGTTATACAGGCGGAAAATCAGGTAAGAAGATACACGCAGAGGTTGAGAACGGCGCAACGCGAACTCCAGGAATTAGAAAAACCGTCGTCGTAATTGGCGGCGGTTTTCATATGGTTCGTTATTTGTTGGCTCGTGATAAAATATTTATATGGCAAAATATCAAGTAATGGTAAAACCGGGTTCCAGTCAGGAGAAGGTGATGGTTTCTGACGACGGGCTAACGGTATATCTTAGGGCGAAGGCACATGATGGGGAGGCGAACAGGGCATTAGTGCGAGTTTTGGCCGAGTATTTTAAAGTGGGGAAGACTAGCGTTGTAATTTTGCAAGGGCAAAAGGGGCGGAAGAAAGTGGTGGAGATTATTTAATTTTATAAACAATAATCGCGTACATATGGTTGAAATTCAAAGATTGGTAGTTCAATATATTTATCTTTGTTAGTATAAATGCGCAGATTCCCAGTAGTGTCTTTAAAGTTTAGTAAATCTTTAACAAATTCGACGTCTTTTACATTGCAAAAGCCAATTTCATTACTCATATTGGGCTCGTTTTCATCAATTATGCAGACTTTTAGACATTCATTTTTTAGTAGTGCGATAAAATAAGTCGCATAAACAATTTTGTCATATTTCTCACAGTTCTCCGGATGTTCATCGTAATGCCACTCCAAATATTCAACCCGTAGGTCTTTAAAAATAATCATGCTAGTGCAATCGTTTAGCCGAAAAACTGTTTCTACATTTTCTTCAATTTTCTTATCATCACGATAAAGATCTCCGTTTTTAATTGTAAAATGTTCGCCAAATGCACCAACAAGATTTTTGTGCGGCCCAACTTTAAAACAATGCTCGTATTCATCGTTCCAAATTAATTCCGGATTATTGCTAAGCGCTGCGTACTCTTCATTATTAAACCCCCAAGGTTCATCTTTGTCGTAGTCATGTTCATAATACATGTCGTCGCTAAGTTCCAGTGGTGCGTCTATTTCAATATGAGTAGTTAGATGATTATTGAGCACACAGTTATAATAACCGCCATACGCCTCAGAATCGTTTTTTAAAAATCCGTACATTGTAGCATAATAACTTTCTTCTGGACTTTTAAAAATATTCATCAAAACTAGCCCAGTTTTTTCATAAAACTCGCGGAGGAGGTTTTTGTCTGTGGTGGTAAAATATTTTTCATATTTTTTCACAAACTTGGTTGCGACTTTGTTTTTTAGTAAGTCTTCTTCAAACCCAAAAATTACGTCGTCTATGTCCTTTTTCAACTTAATTCCGGTGCAGTCAGTAAATTTCCTGATATTTTTTACGCGTATGTTTTTGATTGTTTTTTCCATTTTTATTCCTCCTTTTTTATTATTGTATTTCACAAGCAATTAAAAACAAGGCTTGACATTTTATAGGTGTAAAAGCTGTAAAAATCACAACGCTCAACTTGCAATATGCTATAATGTGGGCATGGGATATGCAAGACAAATTGCAATTACGCTAGTTAGAGATGGCTACGACATTTCGACTAGAAATGCTGCGATAATGGCTCTAGAAGAAGACCTTGGCTACTCCGAGGAAGAAGCGGTTAGTGTTGCAGATGCGGTTGTTAGGGAGGCTGCTAATATATAAAAAATTGGCGGAAAGGACAGGATTCGAACCTGCGAAGGCCTTGCGACCTTACACGCTTTCCAAGCGTGCTCCTTAAACCACTCGGACACCTTTCCGTCTTTGGCTATTATACCAGAGAAAAAAGGGAATGTCTAGAATTGTATTTTTTGTGGTGTTTCTATATAATAGACTTAAGAGTTAACGAGTGGGCTAATAGAAGGAGGTGTTGCCCAATGCAGAAAAATAAAAAATGTAAATATATCTTTGTAACTGGGGGCGTACTTTCTGGTGTAGGAAAGGGAATTACTGCGGCCTCAATAGGTTCAATTCTAAAGGCAAAAGGTTATAAAGTGACGATGCAGAAATGCGATCCGTATCTGAACGTGGATGCGGGGCTTTTGAACCCAGTAGAACATGGCGAGTGTTTTGTGACGCATGACGGCGTAGAGACTGATCTTGACTTAGGCCATTATGAAAGATTCCTAGATTTTGAAACTTCTAAATATTCGATTACGCTTTCTGGTTCAATATATAAAGAATTGATTGAGCGGGAGCGGGCTGGTGGTTTTCATGGTAAAACAGTGCAGCTAGTGCCACATTTTACTGGGCTGGTGCAGGAGAAAATTGAGAAAGCTTCGGTGGATTCGGATGTGCATATTGTAGAAATTGGTGGTACGGTAGGGGATTACGAAGGCTTGCCGTTTATTGAAGCAATACGTTTGTTCGCAAACAAAGTTGGTCGAAGAAATTGTTTGTATGTTTCGGTAGTGTATGTGCCGTTTATTAATACATCTAAAGAATTAAAGACAAAACCGGCACAGAATGCATTGAAAGATTTACGTGGGTTTGGGATTATCCCGGATATTGTATGTGTACGAACAGAGAAGCCATGCCCTAGGTCAATTTGTGAGAAGATTGCGGCATTCTCGGGGATTTCAGGAGATGCGGTATTGAACTTGCCGGATATTGATTCGGTTTACGACGTGCCGTTTAATGTGCTTAAATCTGGGGTTTTGCCAATTTTGAATGATTTTGTAGGAGATGAGAAAAAGCCAGATATGTCGCGTTGGGAAAAATTCTCAAAGCTTAGGTCTACGAAACATCCAAAGACAGTACATGTGGGGCTAGTGGCAAAATATGTTGGAAATGAGGATACTTATATTTGTGTGACGGAGGCGCTAAAGGCGGCTTCCGCTCACAACAAAGTGAATATTGAAATTCGTTGGGTGAATGCGGAAGAGCTTGCTGTAGGGGATGCTAAGGAGATGCTTACGGGGCTAGATGGAATTGTGGTGCCGGGCGGATTTGGGCTGCGCGGAGTAGAAGGAAAAATAAAGGCGGCGGAGTATGCACTAGAAAACGACATGCCATATTTAGGTTTGTGTCTTGGTTTACAGGCGGCATGTATTGCGGCGGCGCGGCGCGGTGGGCTGTCGGGAGCGGGAAGCGAGGAATTCTTGAACGACGAGAATTTTGTGCGGCCGCGGAATTTTAAGAATGTAATATATATTATGGAAGGACAGAAAGGGAAAGAAAGTACTGGTGGAACGATGCGGTTAGGGGATTATCCGGCGAAGCTTAAGGCCGGGACGAAGACGGCGGAAATTTATCGCGAGGAGGCGGAGGACTGTGGGGAGTATATATATGGAACGGAAGTAATGAAGAATGGAGATGTAAAAGTAATTGAACGTCACCGCCATCGTTATGAAGTGAACCAGAAGTTTTTGCCGGAAATTGAGAAAGGCGGATTGAAAGTTTCGGGAACGTCGCCGGATAAGTCGTTGGTAGAATTTGTTGAGGCGCCAGATTGTAAATTCTTTATAGCGACGCAGGCGCATCCGGAGTTTAAATCGCGGCCGCTAGCAGTCCATCCGCTGTTTTATCACTTTGTGAAAGCGCTTAAAAAGTGATATAATATAGAGTAATGGAAGAATTGCAGAAACAAATTTCTGAAATTGTTAAGGTTATTTTTGGGGCTGTGGACGTTGCGGTTGTAGTTACGCCAACAGTGGGGCAGAAATTTGCAGACGGTAGAGAAGTAGAGTTCTCTTCTAACATTGCAATGCAGCTAGCAGGGCGAGTGGGGCAGGCGCCACGGGAAATTGCTGAATTAATTGCAGCGCGAGTGTCGGGGTTTGAGACAGAGGTGGCAGGGCCAGGGTTTTTAAATTTTATATCATCAGATGAATATTATTTGCAGAAATTGGGGGAATTTGGTAAGAATTTTACTAAAAATATATCGTGTAGTGAATATAACGGGCAGACAGTGATTTGCGAATTTTCTGATCCGAATCCATTTAAAGTGTTGCATGTAGGGCATCTTTATACGTCGATTGTAGGGGATTCAATTTCGCGACTTTTGGAATTTGCCGGAGGAAAGGTAGTACGAGCGAATTTTGGTGGAGATGTGGGACTACATGTAGCAAAAACACTTTATGCGTTAAAAAAACGAGGATTTACGGAGACGAAAAATCCGGAGGAGGCGGCAAACTTGCTGGCGGAGTGCTATGTCGAGGGGACGAGGGTGTACGAGGAGGACGAAGGTGCAAGAGCGGAGATTGACCAGCTTAACCGGGAGATTTATAAAATCGTGACAGAAGATATCCATGAAGGAGAGCTGGCGGAAATGTATTGGTGGGGGAGGGAAGCGAGCTATGCTTATTTTGAGGAATTTTATGCAAGGGTGGGGCTTAAGTTTGATAAGTTTTATCCAGAATCGTCCGTAGCGGAGCTGGGGCTTGCACAGGTACGGAAGGAGCTGATTCGAGGGATATATGAAGAAAGTGACGGAGCAGTGATTTTCCCGGGAGAGAAATATGGTTTGCATACGCGAGTGTTTATCAATAAAAACGGCGTACCAACATACGAGACAAAAGACGTGGGGCTGATTTTCCAGAAAGACAAAGATTATCATTTTGATAAGTCAATTGTGATTACGGCGAATGAACAATATGAATATATGCGAGTGGTATGGAAGAGTGTGTCTTTATATGCGCCGGAGTTGATTGAAAGATCGCAACATTTGACGCACGGAATGGTGAAGTTGCCGGGATCGGTAAAGATGAGCTCTAGGCTTGGGAATTTCCTCCGGGCGGTGGATGTGATTTCCGTGGTAAGAGAGAGTCTGCGGGAAAATTCTGAAGGCTTGGATGCGAAGGATTTTGAGAAAGTGGCGATGGGGGCAATAAAGTATGCGTTTTTGAAATATAAAATGGGTGGGGATATTGTGTTTGATATTGCGGAGTCGGTAAGTACGACAGGGAATTCGGGGCCGTATTTGCAGTACTCAGCTGTCCGCGCAAAGAAAATTTTGGGGGAATTGATGAAAAAGAATTTTTCGGGGTCGCGTCCGTCCGGCCCGTCTTCACGGGCGGACGGCGCTATGCCTCGGCAGCAGCCTGCGGGATTCTCCGAAAAATCTTTTTCACTCAATTCCTCCGAACGTACCCTTGTGCGGAAGATGAGTTGCTATAAGAGCGTGCTTAGTGAGTCCGTAGAGGAACTCGCGCCGCATAAAGTTTGTACATATCTTTATGAATTGGCGCAAGAGTTTTCGCGATTTTATGAGAATGTAAAAGTAGTGGGGAGTGAATATGAGAAAGAACGTGGGGAAATTGTGATGGCATATCTAAAAGTAATGACACATGGGCTGGGATTACTTGGTATTGAAGTGCCGGAGAGGATGTAACTATGGCAAAGAAGGCATCACTACTGTGGATTGATTTAGAAATGACCGGACTAGACCCGGAGAAAGACCGGATTTTGGAAGTGGGGGCGATTGCAACGGACTGGGAGTTTAATCGAATTGCAGAGATGACAGCGGTAGTGAAAGTGTCAGATAAGTTGATTCGCGAGCAAATGGTGGGGCCGTTTTGGGAAAAAAATCGGGAATCGTATGAGGGTCTAGTGGCGCAAAATGCCAAGGGTCTGCCTTGTAAGACAGTGGAGAAGCAGATTTTGGCATTCATGGATAAATATTTTAGGAAGACAATTTATCTTGCGGGAAATTCGATTCATCAAGATAGAAAATTTATTGACCGGGAATGGCCGGAAGTTGCTGAACGTTTGCATTATCGGATGCTAGACGTTTCGGCGTGGAAGGTGTATTTTGAGAATGCGCGCGGAGTGAAATTTACAAAACGTGATGCACATAGGGCACTGGACGATATCAACGGTTCGATAGAAGAATTAGAATATTATACAAAGTTTTTTAAGGAAGGGAGACTAAAATGAGATTTGATTTAGCGGCAGTGTCAGGAATTGGTGAATACAAAATGGTAATAGAAGAGGGGGCGGAAGTGTACACGGTAGTGAAAGAAGGGGAAGAGGGAAAGGCTTTTTTGGTGGTATGGCCAAAAACGATAGAAGTGCGTTGTGATGAAAATTTGAGCCGGCTTCTAATGGAAAAATACGAGAGTGTAATGAAAAGTAGATATTTTGGGCGCGGGGGGATAGAGATTGTGGTTTCTGGACAGTTAGAGGCGGATGAGATTTATGATTTAGTGAGGCTATCTTATAATTTGACGAGTGAGAAAGCGTAGATATTTGTTAAAAAGCTTGACTGGTTTGGCGGTGTTTTGATATAATGAGAGTGCAACAATTGGTATTATCTGAGTATATTTGTATACCAGAGCACAGACTATGACGAACGTAAAAATCACACCTTGATGGGATTGTGCGTTCGGCGCTTTGTGCTTGGATAACCAATTGTTGCACCATCGAGGTGTGATTTTTGTATCAGACCTTGGTCCAGCTATCTTGTCTCATCTATCTCTCCTCCGAAGAGATAATATGATTAACAACAACGAGGCAAGGTAGCTTAAGGATAACATTAGTAATGGCATTTAGTGTTAATCATGCCAGGAGGTCATAATGCAAATCAAACAACATAAACTCATAACTACAATCTCACTTTGT
>CAZAAA010000002.1:0-71666 GCA_964483335.1 uncultured Candidatus Saccharibacteria bacterium
ACAAAGTGAGATTGTAGTTATGAGTTTATGTTGTTTGATTTGCATTATGACCTCCGATACTATGCTTTTACTAGATTCCCTAGTGGCACCATTTTATGGTGTTAATCATATTCCCTTCGGAGATAGACATAAAATGATGCCACTAGGTTGACCCAGATTGGCATCATCACCGCAGAAGCAGTATTTGAACGCAACCTGCCTAATGGCATCATTTTAGCGTTCAAACCAAGTCTGCTTTGCGACATTAATCATTAGCGGTGCGATTTAGATAAAATCTAAATATGTCAATCTGGGTCAATACTTTCATTATACACAAACGTTTTAGTAAAAGCAATAGAAAAAAGCAACAAAAAATACCCAGAATAGCTGTTCCGGGTATTTTTAGGAAGTTTAGTCTACGACTTCTACGCCCATACTGCGAGCGGTACCGGCAACGACTTTTACGGCGCCGTCTAGATCTACAGCGTTGAGTTGGGCCATTTTCTTGTTAGCGATTTCCTCTAGTTGAGCGCGAGTGATTTTGCCAACTTTTTCTAAGTTAGGCTTGCCGCTACCCTTATCCAGCTTAATTGCTTCGCGAATAAGGTCGTCTACTGGCTGCCCAAGGCAAGTCCAATCAAAAGAACGATCTTCGTAAACTTTAATATGGACGATGACGTTCTTGCCCATGTACTCTTTGGTAGCTTCGTTAAACGGGTTGATGAAATCCATCATGTTTAACCCCCACTGACCAAGGGTACTACCAACTGGAGGGCCAGCCGTAGCCTTGCCGCCAGGGATGCGGAGCTTCAAATTTCCGATACATTTTTTGGCTTCTGCCATAAAAATATTCCTTTCCGTGCGTAACTTTATATATTATATCAAATTTTCTTAACTTGTAAAGCGTCCAGTTCTACAGGTGTTTCGCGGCCAAACATAGAGACCATGACTTTAAGCTTGCCTTTGACAGAATCTACCTCAGAAACGGTGCCGTCAAAACCCTTGAATGGGCCGTCTGTGATAGAGACAACTTCGCCAATCTGGTAGTTAATAGAGAATTTAGGATCTTCTACGCCCATGCGCTTTTTGATTTTAGTAATTTCTTTCTCGGAAACAGGGGTAGGCTGAGTACCGGTACCAATAAAGCCAGTGACGCCAGGAGTATTACGGATAATATACCAGGTTTCATCAGAGAGCTTCATTTCTACTAGCACGTAGCCCTGGAAAATCTTGCGGTCTACGACTTTGCGTTTGCCATTTTTGATTTCGATTTGTTTTTCTTTGGGGACGATAGCGTCAAAAATCTTCCCAGAAAATTCGGCGCCACCGACGCGAGCTTTGATACTATCTGCAACTTTGTCTTCGTAGCCGGAATAGGTACTGATAGCGTACCATGCGCGGGTGTCATCATAACGGTTTACTGCCATAAAACTCCTTACTGTCCTAAGACGTTGTTAAAAATTAATGTAAATAGTGCATCTATTAGCACAATAAAGCCAATAAAGATGGCGGTGTAGACTAGAACGGCTAACACCATAGCCCAAGTGGACTTGCGGGACGGCCAGCGCACCTGACGTAATTCCAGCCAAGAACTGTGAATATAGCGAAAAGGTGCGGTGATAACCCGGCGGAATTTGCCCATGGGTTTTTTAGGTTGTTTTGGCTGCTTAGCCGGTTTTGGCTGAGCTACTTTTTCCGGCTTTTTGGGCTTTTCTAGCTTTTCTGGCTTAGGTTTAGCCTGATGCGGATCGGTAGCTTTGATGCGCGTGATTTTAGCCATAATTTCCTCTCTATTAAAAAATGGTCTCTCGACCTTATGTCAAGTATACCGCATAGTAGCTACGCTGTCAAGCGATACTTGTACGCGCTATTTAAACAGAAAATTCAAGTAGTCTTTCATCATGCGAGTGCCAGAGATGACTGGGAGATAAGCAGAAAGTTCAGTTTTAATCCAAAGTTCCAGGTCAAAATCAGAGCCCCAGATGCGAGCAGCCTCATCAATGCGCTGATAAAGGCTTTCGATTTCGGCGGCCTCAGAGTCGCCAGAAACACAGAGGTAGCTATCTGACGGAGCGTCAGCTACACCGCCGTCGTGAGTGGAAATAAGTAGACCTAGATTAACCACATCTTTCATCCAAGAAGTACCGCAGGCCTCCAGGCCTACAATAGGAGTGTTAATAGAAGCATTGGAGCCTAGGCTAAGTGCGCGGCCCAGTTCCTCGTCGTAATCTGGCAAATAGTGTACTCGACGGCGCAATACAGGATGCTTATCTACCATTTCTAGTAGCTCGCGCAGACGAGCTTCCATTCTAGTATCGCCTTCATGGACACGACCGGCCAAGAAATAATGAATATTATGCTGCTCTAAAAGATGCGCTAGGCGCTCCGGGCTAGCAAAGGGCAGCCAGGGGCGCTTATAATCAACAAAGCGACGCTTAAAATCAAAGACCAGGGCGTCATCTTCTATGACTGGATGATTGCCGTATTGGTCGGTGCGGTGTTGCAGGACTTGATTCAGAGTGACACGGCCCTCGGCCTTGAGTTTACGGATATCGGTAGCAGTGATTTGGTCAACAGCGTCAATATAGTTCTCTGTGGGGAGATAGAATTTATCTAGAATCTGCTTGTCCATGAGGTATTTTACAATGGCAGGGTGAGTCCAGGTAGGAATATCAATACCATTGGTAACGGCCCTAAATTTAACCTTATTTCCAGCCAAATCATGATAGTTAGCTACGCGAGCATGAAGCTTAGACACACCAGAACGCAGTTCGGCAATCTCTATTGTAACGGTAGAGAGACGAATGCGACCATGCTCAAATTTGTCACTAAGCCACTTTTTAACGGCAGGAGACTTAAGGTTAGGAAAAACGTAGCGTTCAAACTGATCATAGCCAAAATCAGCTTCGGCAGCCTGGACGAGAGTGTGGTTGGTGTAGAGAGTGTGCTTTCTGGTATAAACGACTGCTTCATAAAAATCCATACCATTAGAAGCTAGCTCGTCTAAACGGGCCAGAGCGGCAAAGAAAGTAGCAACTTCGTTTAGCTGCATTATAGCAGGTTTTAGCCCAGCCAGCTTCAAAGCTTGATAGCCACCAAAGCCTAAAGCAACTTCCTGATAGAGACGGTGGTCGCCACCGGAATCGCCAGAGTAGAGCTCGCCAAAATTTGGCTCAGTGATGCAGATAATGCGAGTGCTGCCCATAATCTTTTCAATTACATCAAGAGAGCAAATCTGGCCGTTGGCCTTGATATTAACTGTATCCAAAAAAGTAAAGCCATACTGAGCGTAGTTGACTGCCTCGTGGTAAGCACCATTCTGGAAATTCTCGTAAGTTTGATGCGGCTCCGAGGGATAGAAAGGCGTAATGAGAGTAAATGGCACAGAGAGTTTTTCCGCCACTCTTCTAGTATCTGCGGCCAAGACGCCCAATCCACCGCCGCCGCGAATACCGTTTTGCTTGTCGTATAATTCAATAGTCCAATAAGTGTAGGGGCGCTCCGGGCTAAGAGCCTTGGTAAGATGCTGACGGTTAATGGCAGCATAAAACTCTTCCACATCTTCTATATTTTCCAAGCGATGATGAATGGCCTGGCTAGTACTCTGGCCAAGATCCTTGAAATTGTCGCCGGTTTTTTTGATGCCCACCGGGATTTTTCTGCCCACTGCTTTTTCCATAAGTACTATTATACTATAGTTTCATAATTTCCGCTTCTTTTTCCTTGAAGGCGGCGTCAATTTTATCGGTATATTCGCGAGTTAAATCATCTATTTCCTTTTCGGCGCGTTTCCTGGCGTCCTCGGGGAGCTCAGCGGCCTTGATATCTTTTCTGGCATCGTCGCGCACGCCACGGATGGCGACTTTGGCATCTTCTACTTTGCTACTAGCGGTTTTGACAATTTCTTTGCGACGCTCCTCTGTAAGTGGCGGCACTGGCACGCGAACGACGTGGCCGTCATCAGAAGGGTTAAGCCCGAGTGACTGGTCTGCGCGAATAGCGGCGGTAATACCAGGAATAGTGGTAGTATCATAAGGAGTAACAACTAGCATTGTGGCGTCGCCAACGGTAATATTGGCAATTTGATTAAGCGGCATCCACTGGCCATAGGCCTCGGCTTTGATGCCGTCTAGCATATCGGGGTGCGCCCGACCGGTGCGAACTTTTTTCATTTCGCCCATGAAACGTTCAAGGATGGCTTCCATTTGCTGTTTTTCTTCTTTTGTATCGAACATAAGAGACTCCTTTTATCTTATCTTTATTATACACAATTTCTGGATTTTATGATATAATGAAAATAGCGTTGGGGATTCGCCAAGTGGTAAGGCACTGGGTTCTGGTCCCAGCATTCGGGGGTTCGAATCCCTCATCCCCAGCCAATATATTTGACTAGATGTCAAATATATTTTTTATTATAGATTAATCATAGATACTGTCTTCTACTTTAGCGTGACCGAGCTTATTAGCGGCCTTGATGACTACTTCTATGTCATCTGTCACAGTGTAAAATTCCGTATCGGCTTGATCGATATAGCCGCCGCCGAGAAGTTGGCCGTTGATGAAGCGATCCATGGGCTTCCAGAAACTTTTACCAATCAGGATGACGGGTTGCATTGGCATTTTTTTGGTTTGCATTAGGCAAATTAGCTCCGACATTTCGTCCAAAGTGCCAAAACCACCAGGAAAACCAACATAAACTTTAGAAGCCATCGTAAGCATAACCTTGCGCGCAAAGAAATAATGAAAATTGAGTTCGTCAGTAAGATAAGGATTAGGCTGTTGCTCGTACGGGAGAACTATATTCAGACCAACACTACGGCCGCCATATTCAAAAGCGCCGCGATTAGCCGCTTCCATGATACCTGGGCCACCACCGGTAATAACGGTGTGTCCGTTCTGGGCGAGTAAGGCGCCAAGCTCGCGAGCCTTTTTGTAGAATTTATCTTTTTCTGATACTCTGGCAGAGCCGAAGATAGTCACACCTTGTGAAAAAGTACGAAGCTTTTTTAGGCCTTGTTCCAGATCTTTTTTATAGGCTTCAGCACGTTCAGCGTCGACATCCAGCAGTTTATCCATAAGCATTATTATAGCATAAATTAAATACGTTGGATAGGCATGGGGTGCAATTCTTCCTGGCCGGTGAGGATACCAGCTTTAGCGCCAAGATGGTGTACAACAGAAGTAGAATTAGCCGAGCCAAAGACTAATGATTCTTCAAAGCTACGCCCGGCAGCATAATGAGCCAAAAAACCAGAGCCAAAGGAATCGCCCGCACCGGTGGTATCTTTTACTTTGACGTCTTCATAAATGCCAAAACGATAGATTTCCTGCCCATCTGTAGCGATGCCGCCCATAGAGCCATCCGTAATAATAACTGTTTTGACATAACTAGTGAGATGCGGGAGTAATTCCTGCAAAATAGTACCAGGAACCAAGCTCATAGCCTCGGTTTTGTTAAGTAGTAAGACGTCTACGTCAGAAAGCAAACCCAAGAGTTTTTGACAATCTCTAAGTTCCAAAACACCAGGATTGAACATGATTTTAGCTTTCTGGTCGTGAGCCTTTTCAAAAAAACGTAGCAAAGTTAGCATATCTCCCCTGAGACTTGTCACATAGAGCCAGTCGGGCTGGATATCATCTAATACGCTGTCGTCTAAGTTGTCAAATCGAGCGGAAGCGCCACGATGAGTCAGAATAGTACGTTCGCCAGATTTAGCATCCAAAAGCACCACCGAACAGCCAGTTTTGACACGTGGGATAGTCTTAATAAAACTGGTATCAACATTTTCCTGATCTAATTTGCTGAGAATAGCCTCGCCAGCCGGATCATGACCGATATTACCGAGAAAAACAGCGTCGTGGCCATGCCGAGCAAAACTAACCGCCGCATTAGTACCGCCACCGCCAACTTCGTAGGAAATCTTGTCAATATCTACCTTTGTACCGATGATGATATCACCAAAAATCGATTCGGTTTCGGAGATTTGCTCCGCGGTGAAATCGTCGCGATCAATCAGATAGATATCTTGCAGAGCCGAGCCAAGACTAACAATTTTGCTCATGCTAGGCGCACTCCTCTCTGGTCTGCTTCCTGAACAAGTTGCTGATAGGCTGCGGCCGGATCCTGGGCCTGGCTAATAGCCGAGCCAACATTAATTACATCTATATCCGAATGAGCGATGGCACGAATATTGCTCATGTTAGCCCCACCATCCCAACCAATTTCGACGTCCTGTTTAATAGCACGGACAAGTTTAACCTTTTCTATCTGTAACAAATCGGCCGTACCGCCCTGCTTCCCTAGCGCTCCAGCAAAGAGCAGGACGTAATCAGCGGCGTCAATATAGGGTTTGACGTTGCCAGGATAGGTGGTTTTTAGTAGAGCTACACCACATTTAATCCCCTGCGCCTTGAGTTGCTGAAAAACTGGCAATAAATTCTCTCCAGACTCGGCGTGAAGAATAACTAGCGAAGGTTTAAGCTGAAAAATACGCGGAAGATGCTCAGAGGGTTTTAAGACCATCATATGTAAGTCCATTTCTGTACCTTCCGGGAAAGCAAGCTGTTCTACAGGGACAGTAGCAGTACCGGTAAAAGTGCCATCCATGACATCTATCTGGAGACGATGGCTAAATTTAGAATAGGCCAGGGCCTGCGCCTTGTAAGTGTTTAAATCTCCGGTCAAGATAGTGGGGACAATACTAGCCATAGATATTCTCCTCGTCTAAGCGGCGATTTCTTCTAATATAACGCTCCTCTGGAATGAATTCGGCAGTAACAAACATAGAAATAGCCCGCTTCATAGCCTCCTCGTCCATAAAATCAGCGGAAAGGCAAAGTACATTAGCGTCCTCGTGCATCCGGCCAATTTTGACCAGTTCCGGAGTATAGCCACAAATAGCGCGAATACCCCTGAAACGATTAGCTTGCATAGCAATACCATGGGCCGAGCCGCAAATTAAGATGCCTCTAGAATCTGGATTTTCCCGGACAGCACGAGCTACGGCAATGGCACTATCATTAAAATCGTCATCGGGTTTGAGGTTGGGCGGGCCAAGGTCTACTATTTCATAAGTTTTACTGATTTCGGCTTGCTTCAAAAGGCTAACCAGACGCTGTTTTTCTGGAAAACCCCGATGGTCGGCGCTGATGAAGAGCCGCGGCACGGTTAGACTTCCTTACCAAAATCGGCAGTTAGCTCTACTAGGCGGTTAGAGTAGCCCCATTCGTTGTCATACCAAGCAACGATTTTGACAAGATTGCCACCCACGACATCAGTTAGCGGGAGATCAATAACGCAGGAGTGGGAGTTGCCGCGAAAATCAATAGAGACGAGCTCGTCATGCGTGACGTCTAAGATGCCGGTGTAATAGGGCTCGGCGGCAGCCTTTTCAAAGACTTCGTTTAGTTCCTCTTTGGTAACGTCGCGTTTTAAAACGGCGGTAATATCACTAAGAGAGACAACAGGGGTAGGGACACGGATAGAAAGACCATTGAATTTACCCTTTAGCTCCGGGATGGTGAGGGCGGCAGCTTTGGACGCGCCAGTGGTAGTAGGGACGATATTTTCAGCGGCAGCGCGAGCCTCTCTTAAATCTTTAGCCGGGGCGTCTTGGAGACGCTGAGAAGCGGTGTAGGAGTGAACGGTGGTCATCATGGCCTTTTCAATGCCAAAATTCTTTTCCAAGATGCTCATGACTGGAGCGATACAGTTGGTAGTACAGGAAGCGTTGGAGATAATTTCGTCGTCTGCATTAACGACTTCTTCGTTGACACCGAGAACAACGGTTTTGACATTATCACCCTTAACTGGAGCGGAGAGGACGACTTTCTTAGCACCAGCAGTAAGGTGCGCGCGAGCTTCCTCTTCTTTGGTGAAGCGACCAGTAGATTCTATCACTACGTCCACGCCTAGCTCACCCCAAGGAAGATTTTCCGGCTCGGGGATGCTAAGAACCTTGACCTTGGTACCGTCAATAATGAGATTTTCTTCGTCATATTCTACGGTACGGTCATAAGTGCCATAAGAACTGTCGTATTTTAGGAGATGAGCAAGGGTTTTGGTATCGGTAATATCATTGACCGCGACCACTTCTACGTCCTTACGCTCAAAAGCGATTTTAAAAGCGTTCCGACCGATGCGGCCAAAACCATTGATTGCTATTTTTACCATTTTGCCTCCTAAAATATACTTACGCTTATTATATACTCTCTTGACATTTTTTGCAACTTGTGCTATAATCAAAAGATAAGGCGGTTTTTGGTGCCTTAGTAACTTATTATTTCATCTCTATCTGCAAAGGGGGTAAGTTTATGCAGAATTATTTTGTACTACGGGAAAAGTTGATTAGTTTTGTCAGAAAAACTCTGAAGCTAAAGAAGGCAGACGGGTTTGAGACTGGGGTGGTGTATCTGGCGGAACTGCTCACGATTATGGTAGAACATGATTTCGTAGAGACGGCGCTGGATGCAAAGCTGATTGTTTCCTGCCATCTGGACGGAAGCTGGTCAGAAGTAAACCGGGAGATACGGAAGGCAGTAAATTTCGCTTGGAAAAATGGCCGCGTGCCGCTGTTTTCTAATCTGTACAGTATGCCTAGCACGAGCGAAACCCTGTGTATACTGGCGGCGGAAATGGTAACAAAGCCGGACTTGCTCCGGAAGAATGGTTTTACCATGGAGTCAGCTAGCGAGAGAACGGCGAGGACACGGATTATTGATTATCTGCATCCGGAAACCGTGCGAACGCCGAAGCTACTGGCGGCATATATCTTTATGATTAACTCCTGCGAAAAGAAGCTTTCCTGGAGAGGGTACGGCAATTTTTATACTGATGACATCAAGGAGTCGGTTAGCCCGCGCGTAACCAGGAAGAACGTAGAAAGCCTGTTTAATGCGCAGATGGACTGGTGGGAGATAGAAGACGGAGAAATGTTTGGGCAGGAACTGCCTAGCCCGACGCCGTCGGAGATTTACTACCATATCCAAAACTGCATGGCGATTGACTACAAAAAGAGAAAGAGATGAAAAATACCCCTGAGGCGCTAGCTTCGGGGGTATTTTCTTGCTGTGTTTTAGATGTTTTAGCTGTTTTAGGCGCGGGCAAAGTGCGCAAAGGCGCGGTTGGCCTCGGCCATACGGTGACAATCTTCCTTCTTCTTGAAGGCGGCACCCTGTTCGTTGTAAGCGTCAACGATTTCAGCCTCTAGGCGTTTGCTATATGGCATGCCCTTGCGAGCGCGAGCAGCCTGCACTAGCCAGGAAAAGGCAAAATGCTGCTGACGATGGCCAGAAATTGGGAACGGGATCTGATAGTTAGCACCACCAACACGACGGGATTTAACTTCAAAATCTGGAGAAACGTTGGCGAGGGCTTTTTCAAAGACCTCAACTGGATTCTCGCTCTTTAATTTCTTGGCAGCGCCTTCTAGAGCGGCATAGACAGCACGCTCAGCGGCCTGTTTTTTGCCGTCTAGCATGGATTTATTAATGAGGCGTTGTACTAGGACGGACTGATATTTACGATCCGGAGCACATTTTCTCTGTAAGCTAGTAGTAGTTTTACGTGGCATAATTAGTTACCCTCCTTTTTAGCGCCGTATTTGCTGCGGCCCTGTTTGCGACCATCAACACCCTGGAGATCCAAGGTACCACGGACGATGTGGTAACGTACACCCGGGAGATCCGGTACACGACCACCGCGGACGAGCACAACAGCGTGCTCCTGGAGGTTATGTCCTTCCCCGCCAATATAGGCCCAAACTTCCTGGCCATTGGTAAGGCGCACACGGGCGACCTTGCGAAGAGCGGAGTTAGGTTTCTTAGGGGTTTTAGTAGTAACCTTGATACAGACACCGCGCTTCAATGGAGCGGGCTGGTTATAATAACGAGTCTTCAAGGTGTTTACAATAGAACCAAGAGCCGGAGCCTTGGACTTTTTGGAAGCCTTTTTACGAGGTTTCCGAATCAACTGATTAATAGTTGGCACTTAAAAATTCCTCTTTAACTTTATTATCTTTTGCCTATTTATTTACAGCAATAATAAATAAGCATGAAACTCTTATTAGCATTATAACGCACTTTGGTAAAAAATGCAAGAGAAAATGCCCTCTTTCAAGGGCATTTTTATAGAGATTATTGCTTATTTCTTCTTGATTTCTTCGTTGGCAACGATGCTGTCAAAGGCAAGTTTGATGATGGCCCAGACGAGCAGGTTTAGAGCAAAAGCGCCACCAGCGACAGCTGGGACAATCAAAACACTAAGACCGAGTGGCTGGTTCATCAAAGCGAGGATACCAGAGACGAGCAGTGAAATAATAGCAACGGTGCCGTAGGCCCACTGCAATAAAGCCAAGGAGCGACCGGATTTATAAAAATTGACAAAGTATTGTTTCATGCTCCTATTATATCACACTTATGCTTAAAAGTCAAGAGGATTTATTGGCTAGGAATTTTCTTTGACCAAGAAGTTAATTGTTTCTTCAATTATGAGGCGGTTCTTGATGTCCTGACGAACGTTAGGATTTTTAAGATTTTCCAAGGCTTCTTTAGAGTTTTTGTAGACTTCTTTTAGCTCGACGAGCTTAGCATCAACGATGTCATCCGAAACGGTAATCTTCTGTTCCCCAGCCAAAACCTGCAGAACTAGCGAAGCTTTAACGCGAGCCTCGGCGACAGGGCGAACGCTATCTTCCCAGGCCTTTTCGTCCTGACCAACTTGTTTGAGATAATCTTCAAAAGAAAGTCCCTGGCGAGCGGCGTTGCGGGAAATATCATCACGGATAAAGCGGATTTGGTCTTTGACTAAAATTTCTGGAGCAGCAACCTTAGACTTTTCTACCAAGGCGCCCACAAGGTCATCTTTGTACTTTTCCATGGCCTTAGCCTCGTTCTGAGCCTGGAGATTTTTCTTAATGTCGGCTTTGAGTTCGTCCATGTTCTTGAACGGGCCGCATTTTTTGGCGAATTTTTCATCTAAGGCTGGCTTCTTAAGCTCGGAGACTTGTTTCAAGAGCACACTGAAATTGACCTTTTGGCCAGCGAGTTCTTTAGCATGGTAGTCTTTAGGGAAAGTCAGTTTAAGGTCGAAACGGTCACCGACTTCGTGGCCAACGACACCGTCCTCAAAACCAGGAATGAACTGACCGGAGCCAAGTTTGAGATCAAAATCTTTGGCGCTGCCGCCCGGGAATTTGACACCGTCTTTAGTGCCTTCAAAGTCAATCTTGACTTCGTCGCCAAGTTTAGCGGCGCGTTTTACGACAGATTTCTCCGCGTAGGCGTTTTGGATATTTTCTAGAACTTCGCCTACTTCTTTTGCGGCGACTTTAGTGTCTGGCTTCTTAGCCTTGAGGCCTTTGTAGCTGCCAAGTTTTACATCGGGGAGAATATCAGCGGTAGCTTTGTATTCTAGAGTATCTTCCGGGACGAATTTAGTAACGTCTACCTGCGGAATGACCAGCGGGGACTTCTTTGCCTCGGTGAAGGCCAATGGGACAGAGCGACGTACAGCAATATCCATAATAGTCTGGCTAAGCTGATTAGGATCAATATGTTTAGCGGCAATATCGGCAGGAACTTTGCCTTTGCGGAAGCCCTGTACCTTGACTTCTTTGGCAAGGCGTTCGATAGCCTGTTTCTTTGCTGCTTGGAGTTCGTCTTTTTCAAGGACGACTTTAATTTCCACCTTGGTATCTGAGATATTTTTTGCTGTAACTTTCATACACTGTATTATAACACATCCTAAGAGAGATTTGAAATGTTCCAAAAACACTGTTAAATCCATTTTAGTTATGCTAAAATGGATATTAGTGAATAAAGTTGTTAATTATTTGAATGAGCAAATTGTAGGGAATGTCTATGACAAAGCCTCAATTTTGGACGCTTACTCTACGGATCGTTCTATCTTAAAAATTACGCCGCGTTTTGTGGCGGTACCGGAAACTACGGCGGATGTACAAGAGTTACTAAAGTTTAGTTATGAGCTTTCGCGGCGCAATTTTTCCCTGCCAATTACCGTGCGGGGTTCTGGGCTAGATAAAACGGGGGCGGATCTGGGCTCGGGACTGATTATTTCTACAGAAAAATTAAATCAAGTGCAGGAAATAGACGAGCGCAGCCGCCTGGTACGGGTACAGGCTGGTACGACGCTAGGAGATTTAAATCAAGTTCTGGCAATTTATGGTCTGATGGTGCCGGTACAGCTAGACCCACGGGAGACAATTGGCGGGCTAATTGCCAATTTCCCAACTGACCCAGTAGCAAAGAAATATGGTAGCATTTTCTACTTCGTAGATAGAGTGGAAGTGGCGCTGGCGAATGGTGATTTAATTCAGACCACTAGTTATACTGCGCGTGGATTGGCGCGCATGAAGAAACAAACAAATTTTGAGGGTAAGATTTACCGTGATTTGGAGAAATTACTGAACGAGAAATTTGATTTGATTGATGATTTGTCCGAGGACGACCCTAAATCTACGGGCTATCAAATGGTGGCGCGCGTACAAGGAAAGGCACACAAAACTTTTGATCTTTTGCCAGTATTCTTTGCTTCGCAGGGGACACTCGGGGTGATTACAGAGGTGATTTTGCGCTGTGAGCCGATTCCGCGTCCATCTGCGCACGTATTAGCTAGCTTCATGAAGATAGATAAGGCGCTGGAGTTTTTGAAGAAAGTGGAAGATTTAGATCCAGTGCATATGGATATTTACGATGTGCGGATTTTCCGGGCGGCGGCAGAACACGGGAAAAACCTTTCTATTATTTCTAAACGCATGAAAAGTGGCTACTATGTGCTGATTTCATTTGACGATTTTTCGCTAGCCACTAGAGCAAAGCTGAAAAAATGTATGGAGGCGGCAAAACCGTTGGCGGCATCAGTTTTGGTAGAAAATGAAGAAAACTCGGCAGATTTTATAGAGTTAGACAGCGTAGTAAATGCTTATCTGAATGATGGCGTGGACGGGGAGAGGGTGGCACTGATGGACAATGTACGGGTGCCGGCAGAGAATTTGCCAGATTTCCTAAGTGATTTGAAAAAACTAGAAAAGAAGTTTGAACGGGATTTGCCTATTTATGGCTCATACGGAACGTCTTCTTACTCAGTGCGGCCAAAATTCCAGTTAGACACTTTAGAAGACCGACAAAAAGTGATGAATTTTCTAAAAACTTACTCTGATTTAGTAGTAAAACACGACGGAGAAGTGGCCGGAAGCGGCTCAGAAGGACGAACCAAGGCGATTGTAACTACACCAAAGCTCCGGCGCGAGGAAAAGGCATTGTATGAAGCTGTAAAAAAGATTTTTGACCCGCAAAATATCTTGAACCCGGAAGTAAAACTAGGGATAGATTTGAAAAACACGGTGCGACACCTGAGGACGTCGAATAACCCAGGGGTAGTGACGGAATAAAAAGCCACCTTCTAAGGTGGTTTTTCTTTGGTGCACCTAGTGCAGGCGAATTGGAACCTAATCTATAAGGAGTTATTACGCTGGCAAAGCCTACTAGAGGAGTCAGCACTTACGAAACACATCCCCTACTCCCGTGGAACCAGTATGTTGTATGCAAGTGGACAGGAGCGGATGCGGGAGAAAACCAACACGAGGGACTGTTCACATCACCAAGCGAAGGGGCAGAGACACGAGAAACCGAGAACGGCCAAATCTGATGAAGAGGACGAACACGAGGACTCGGACAACGCACACGAACTAAGAAGCGAGGAGCGGTCTCCGTGAGGCAGGTGCAAATGCAACTGACGACACACGAACGGGAGTTTTTAAGTTGCGGCGGACGCTCGTTTTTGCGAACGGCGACCGCCTTCTACCTCTATAGTAGCACATATTTTGGAGTTGTTTTTTTGTAGGGTTGGACTTTTCCACAGGGAGTTGCACTCACCTCTGTTAACCTCAAAACTAATCGGGGGTGGGGTTGCTAAGAGGAGGTGTTTTACACACAAGCACCTGTGCCAACACTAAAAAACAGGTAGCAATAAGGGGTGAGAAGTGATATAATTAAGTAATGAAGAAACGAGGTAAAATCACTCCAAACGGTGTAGTCTTGAAGACTCACGAGAACGCTACTGCGGTTTTTCTGACAGAACAGGGTTTTGATGTTGACCTCATCCCTACTAGTAACATTGAAGGAGTGCACACTCCTGATATTAAGATGAACGAGCTCAAGTGGGAGATGAAGGCACCACTTGGCGAAGGTAATCAGTTGATGGAGAACACCATCCAGAGAGCACTCAAACAATCGCCAAACATCATCATTGACCTTCGCCATACGAAGAGACATCAGACAAAATGCTTGAGAGAACTGGAAAAACAGTTTGTAAGCAAGAAGAGCCTAAAACGCCTCAAAATCATCACAAAGAGCGGAAAAACTCTTGATTTTGAGAAGTAGTAGGAGTATAATCATAAGTAATGAGGGCAGGACCTGCAGTGTAATATGCGGGACACCGCCCTCTTTTAGGTTGGCTTCTAGCCACCTTTTTTGATGAAAAAACTACCACTGAACTAATGCTACAATCAGAGTATGAGAGTAACAAAATATACTGATGACACTAAGGTGAAACTGCTTACGCATATCAGGGAGGGTAGAACTGTCAAAGATGCTTGCTCACTAGTTGGCATCTCTGATATGACGCTCACTCGCTGGAGAAGACGTTTTTCTGATTTTGATGCAGATTACTTAAAAGCAGTTGAGAGCCAGTGGCAGAACCTTGATGCGACCAAAGAAAGTGGTGTAAGGACTTACAGGCGAAACACCACAAAACTCCGTCAAAAGGCAGAAAAACAGGCTAAAATCCAGAAAATGGCAGAAAAAGAACAGGAACTAGCAAGGACTGGCAAACCGCTTACTTACGAAGGCTTACGCATCCGTTATGGTAGCATCGCTGATGACGAGCCGCTAATGCCCTGCATTAACCCTAGTAATGGTTTTGTGGAGTATCTGAAACGACAAAGTGGCAACTATGTCCAGTTCTCTTGTTCACTTGATGCGTTCCGCAAAAGTAATCCTGCGTGGTATCGCAGGCTAGTGGATGAGAACTCTGCTCTTGATGTTGGTGATTAAGACGTGATTTTACACGCTCCGCCCCTGTTGATGCTTGCCTTGTTGTCTACCTCAAAGGTTGGACTTCTGGAAAAATCAAAATAGACAGATTGGACACAAGTAGGGTTTTGACCTGAACAACGTTTTTTGCCGACCTCATATAATATACTCACCAAAAAATGCAAGACCCAAAAGGAATATAATGGACTTATGAGTAGAAAAATCAAACTAACCGAGAAAAGGACGCAGATTATCGTAAGGGCTATACGAGATGGCTACACAATCACTGATGCTTGCGAGATGGCTTGTATCGGACGGAGCACCTACTACAAGTGGCTTGAGGAGTTCCCAGACTTCAATAAGGCGATTGTAGAGGCAACAGATTCGCAATGGAAGTATGCGACTTGGCGAGTGCGACACGGCTACAGGAGTTATGAGCGGCATCATCTGAACCGCCCATCTGTTAACTACCGAAGTCCAAACAATATGCCTTTTGTGATGCCGCCAGTAGAGGGTTTTAGTCTTGATGAGAATGGCTAAAATCTGATGGAAGTATTGACAAAATTAAGCATATGTGCTATAATGGAGTTATCGTCAGGAATGATGATATACGATACTCGCTGAAGTTGAAGTCTCTGAGCCAAGGCGAAGAGATGGGAGCAACCAAGTTAAAAAGTGGTCTGGAAGATGCAAGCGGAAAATCCGCAAATAAGTTCCCAAAAGCACCTTAAGAATGCATCTCCACGTATCGTTATTAAAAACCAGTTAGAGGGGCGAATTACTAGCCAAAGTTCTTATATCAACATCCAGCAGAGACTGGTGAGATGGGAAGTGAACCAAGGCGAAAAGACGGTTTGAGAAGTAGTAGCCAGACGAAATATGCTCAGGTGAACCTGTGAAAAGGGAGTGCGAAATAGCACGCAAATCTTCCCAAAGCACCTTACACCTTCCATCCTGTAGTTCAATCAAATCTCATATAAGCCCCTATTATCGCCCTGCTCAATTACGAGCAGGGCTTTCCTTTTGTTTGGTTCCAAACGATGCTTTGGTATGGTATAATTAAAGTGTTCCATCATTCAAATTTGTAGTAAGTTCACCCCTAACGAGGTGGAGCAAAGAATTGAACCCAGAGCGGAGCACCCGCTCCAGTTGGCTCAATCGCTTACTGCAGAAAATGAGTGATGGAACACCCATAGCGGGTGTTCCGCTTAGTTTAGGGGAAGCCCGTGCTTATATTAAACATAATGGCGGGCTTCCCGCTGGAGGAAAATATGGACAACAAATACGAAGCAACGGGTAATACCGGCCAAAGCAATGCTGAGACTGGTTGGGAAGGTGTAGCGGCATTGGCTGACGATTTCCAAACCAATAGACCAATAGCAGAAGCAGGGGCACAACAACCAGAGACAATCTCACAGCCTGAAGTAGTTTTATCTGCCAGTAATAATGTTTATCGTGAAATTGCTAAAGACGCTTTGAAAAATTGGAACGGCTTATCAGATGAAGAAGCCTCAGAAAAAGTAAATGGAGCATCAGTAGAAGAACTTGAAAGCCAAGTCTATGCTGGAGACTCCATTAAAGCCGCTGTGTCTGGAATTGGAAGTGCACTAGAGAGTAGAGGTATTACTTGGCAAGGTGAAGAAGACTTACTGAGTTCAGTATTAGACGGAGAGAAACAAGATAGTTCCTTTTCTACCCTCTCTGAATGTTTGGAACGAGTTGACGACAAAGAGGGGTTTGTCATAGATGTATTGTCAGATATTCATAAGAACTGGGCTGAAACAAATCTCAAGAAGTTTGCAGATGAAAAACGTAGGAACAAACAATACCAGTTTATGCCTCTTGAGTTGATTGGGAATAAAGAGGCTAGGGCAGACTTATTGTTCCTAGAGCCAATCTTAAAGGCTGGAAACTTTGGAGATGAGCACTTTGGTGAACAACTAGACCAGAAATACACTGAACGGCAAAATGAGTTTCTGGAGAAAAATAACTTGCATAGTTTTGGAGACGTAGCATCAGCACTTCAAGACCCTGAAAACTGGAATAATGGAAACAATGATGTAATTCCAGAATGGTGGAGCAAACTCCCAGACACCGCTGTTAAAATTGGCGGATGGATTGGAGATACACCTGCAGGTATTGAAGAAGGCTTAAGATTAGGAAAGAAAGCAAGTGCCGTTAGAATTGCCGCTCAGGTTGAACAGAGAGTTCCTGCTTTGGCTGATAACGCTCCCGTCAATGGCGAAAACTACCCGTGGCATTATGATGGTGGAGACCGTGATACTTGGCAAACTGGCACAATGCCAGAATGGGTGCTGGGCAAAATCCATAGAACTTGCGAAGCATACGAACAAAACGGCAAAGTTTTGACTAAGACCGAACTCAGGAAATCAGTTCTAGAGGAGTTTAACTATAGTAGCGGCTCAGCAATTTGCACCAATGCGATTGTCTAATGCGAGTCGTAAGCCCCTTGTAGAGCCTCTCAGAGGCTCACAGGGGCTATTTTAGTGCTACGGGAGTGCACTTTTACAAGTAGATTGGTGAAGGTCTTGACGTTGGTTCCAAATGGGCTATAATGTAGGTATAGACACCTTATGAGAAAATAGCCTTTTACCGCATCGGAAAGGATGTAAGCGGTAAAAAAACAAACTCTTGTCCCACTTAGGCAACTGGGAATGACACCTCGTTTTATCTAAGCACTGACGAAGTTGTTAGTGCAGAAAAATGGCAGGTCTCTATGGCTTCTGTAGCCGATTTGCCCAGTAAACTCACTGCGGCAGAAAGAACCAAGTCGCAAGCCGTCAACTTTATGAGCGTCAAAGAACTGAGAAAAGTTCTTGGCAAAAATGCTGACGGTATTGACGACCGACACCTCTTAGAAGTTAGTGTTGCCATCGGTAAAATCTCGCTGATGATGACGACTAACCCAGAACTGATTGAGAAAATCACCAAATCTTATAACGCCAAGAAAGGTTAAATTATGGCAAATATGAAAACTCCCGAGCAGGGAGACAAGAAAAAAGCGGTTGGCTATACCCGTGTGTCAACTGAAGAACAAGTAGACGGGGCTTCTAAAGAAGTGCAGAAACAGGCAATTCTGGAGTATGCGAAGAAATACAACCTAGAAATCTCAGAACAAGACATCTACTGGGATGGCGGGTTTTCCGCCAAAAACGCAAACCGACCAGAACTCCAGCGGATGCTGAGTGAAATTGAAGACGGCACCATCAAGCCAGATGTGCTGATTGTTTACAATCTATCACGCATCTCACGCAACCTAATGTCGTTCTCAGGAGATATTGCTCCAACTCTAGCAAAACATAAGGTGGAACTCCGTTCTACCTGTGAGGACATCAACGAAACCCCTCAGGGCAAGTTTATGATGAACCTCTCTATTGCTCTTCATCAATTGGACAACGACACGAAGAGTAAGACTACTTCTGATAATATGAAAATGGTCGCATCTGAAGGCTACTGGCAAAGTTACCCGCCACTGGGAATGGTTAACGACCACGTGCAGACGGGCTTAAAAACCAAAGACGGTAAGCCACGCTACCGCACTATCTTGAAGCCAGATTTGCGGAACGACACTGCTCAAAAGGTTAAAGACGTGCTAGACTACTACGCACAGGGTGATAAAACTAAGGCTCAGACGCTAAGGTATGCAGGCAAAATCGGGCTCAAGACTAGAGCAGGTAAAGCCCTGACTCTCCAGTCTCTGATTGAACTACTCCAGCAACCCGCTCTGGCTGGCTACATCTGTTCACCAACTTTGACTGATGGACAGTATATCAAAGCCCAGTGGGACGGTCTTATCTCACTGGAGCAGCATCTGCTGATTTTGGAGTTGCTCCGTGGTGGGAGCGACCCAGATAAAAAGCAGATTTACCGCAGAAATAATCCAGACTTCCCTCTTAAGGGGACGCTCATCTGTGGATGTTGTGGCTATGCGGCACGTGGCTCTTGTCCACGATGTGGAAGCGGTGCCAAAAGTCCACGCTATCACTGTTCTGAGTGTGTTGGTGCTGGCTCTATCAAGCCAGAAAAGATGCACGAGAAGTTCATTGACCTTCTTGCTCGCATTACGCCTGTCAAAAGCCTTCTGAGAGCCTTTGGGCTCTCTATGGGGCGAGCGATGAAACACAGCGTAGAAAAGGCTCAGAAAACGATTGCGGAACAAGAAGCGTTGATTAAAACATATGCAGAGCAAGAAGAGGAGTCGTTCTTCTTAGCCAGC
Source organism: uncultured Candidatus Saccharibacteria bacterium (assembly GCA_964483335.1). GTDB lineage: Bacteria > Patescibacteriota > Saccharimonadia > Saccharimonadales > Saccharimonadaceae > Nanosyncoccus. The sequence goes on from CAZAAA010000002.1 coordinate 19,268, forward strand.
ACGCATCAACGCTCGGAAGCCGACCATAATCGTCTTGTTGCTATCTTGCAAAAGAAAACCAAGCAGGCTGAACAAGCGATTGAAGAGGCTAAAGAACTTAAAAGCATCAGCGAGCACAAGATTAAGTGCCTTGTAGATTTGATGGAGAACCCCGCCGACTTATGGCGGGGGGCTTCCCTTGAAGTGCGACAGATGCTCCAGAAGATGATTTTTCCGAACGGACTAAGTGTCAATTTGAAGACTGGAGAGTTTGCAGAAATTGGAACCAACGACATCAGCCCGCTCTTCTCTGTTATTTGCACCAAAAATGGCTCAAAAGAGCCAGATTATTCAGATGTGGTGCCCGGGACTGGACTCGAACCAGCAAGCCGTGAGGCATATGCTCCTAAGGCATACGTGTCTACCAATTTCACCACCCGGGCAAGGGTTGGTGGTTACGAGCTTTATTATAGCAGATTTTACTGTGGCTGGCTAGAGTTTTGTGGCGGCACTGGGGCTGGCTGAGTGGACTCGGGGGCTGGCTGCGCCGGTTGCTGAGCCGGCTGCTCCGGCTTGGCGGGTTGCTCCGGTTGAGCGGTGGGGCTTTTGAAGGCGTCAGCAAAAGGAATTTGTTTACCTTTAGCGTAGGCATATTCATATTGCTTACCCATGGCAAGAAACCACATGAAAACCGGGTTTAAAACCATCAAGCCGATAGCAAAGCCCTCTTTTTGAGAGAAAGCCTTAGCCAGACCAAGGCACATCCAGACATAAAAGCCAATATTGACAACCGGGACGAGCATAAGAAGAGAAAGCCACTTATTATAACCAATAATCTGGAACATGATGAACCAGTTGTAGACCGGAATGAGCGCTTTCCATGGTTCATATTTAGCCTTTTTAAAGACAAACCAGCAAGCGGCAACGTAAATCACATAGAGCACTGCTAGAGTGATAATAATAGGGACGGCGATTTTTGTAATTGCAGCCCAGGTTTCGCCCTGTTCAAGACATTTTTCGACAGTGGCGCAACCCCTACCAAAGATAACAAAAGCACTATTCATGCTCTTATTATAGCATAAGCAAGAAGAATCTGTCTATTTTTCTGCTTTGGCTAGAGCGCGGGAAGATACGAAAGTGATCATCATGCCGGCAAGGAGAGCGAACGGCAGAACATCTGCTGGGCCAGTAGTGGGGAGATCTTCGGTTTTAGTGTCTACCTCGGTCACAACTGGAGTATTAGAGGTCTGCTCCGGAACCTTGGCGGCAGTTTTACCGGCATCTTTGTCGGTGCTAGTAGTCTCTTCAGGCTTAGTTTCCTGAGTAGTTTCTTGGACGGCAGTAGTTTCTTCGTTATTATTGACACTACTGATAGCGGCAATGATAACCCAAGCACCAATTGCCAAAACGGCAACAGCGGCAGCAGTAGCAACGGCGATTATCTTTACCCTACGAGCGTGCTCACTGTCATCTTTATAATTATTCATAAAAATAACTCCTAATAACTATTCTTACGTCTATTATAGCACACTTTTCCTAAAAAAGCAATACTTTTAACACTTTTTCTGCAAAATGCTAATGTTGGCAGCAGCGTAACTCTTAGTACGAAGTAGCTCTAGGGGATATTTGGAACCACCAAGAGAAACCGGGTCAAAACCAGCCGGGTGAGAGAGTACAAAATAGCCCTTAGGAGCAAGAAAAGGCAAGAGAGGTTGCAAAGTCTTCTTAGTGATTTGGCGATAAGGAGGGTCAGCAAAAATTAGCGAAAAAGTAGCTTGGTTAGATTTTGAGAAAGCTTCAACTGACTGCTCAAACAATTCCACTCTGGACGAGGGAAGCGGTTCGCCATCTTGGTCGGCGAGCTTCAAAAGTTTAAGATTTCTCCGGATGGCGGCGGCAGCATAACGGTCACTCTCTACAAAAACAACACTTTTGGCACCGCGAGAAAGAGCCTCTAGACCAAGAGCGCCAGTGCCAGCAAAAGCATCTAGAACCATAGCGTCATCTAGTACGTCCGAACCAAGTGAATTCATTAGGGCTAGGCGTTCACGCGAGCCCATGGGATGAGTAGCGTTATTACGGGGAGAACTAAGCTCTCTGCCACGATAGACGCCGGAAGTAATTTTGATAGAACCTTTCATAATGCCGACTCCCAGCCCATCATAACGCAACGGATAATCTCCGGGATGAGAATTTTTTTAGTCTCTAAGGCTAGTTCAGTAGTCCAACCTTCGTTGCGAAAACGAGTATACATGTCTAGAGCGGCGATAATTTTTAGTGAATGATAGAATTCTTGTTTTAAATCGATAGTCTCCGGATGTCGCAACTTAGCCTGGTCGGCCGGGGAGAGTTCTGGTACAAAAACGCGGTCTGGGAAAGCAGTCATAGTAATGGCTATGCCGTATTCAAAAGCGATATGTTTACTCATATAGCCATCTGCACCCCAGTAAAGCCAGTTATTACGCAGAGTCTCGGTAGCGTTACGGCCATGCATGATACCCTTGATTGGTACGCCAAAAACTTTAACAAATTCTTTCTCGGTCATCAATTCACGCTGGGCCTTATTTAAGGGGAAATGGTGGGCTGGAGTGAGTCCGTCGGTAATGGCATGGGCCAGCCAGGCTGCCTCAAAAGCCGCCCGTACGGGGTCATGGCAGGGAGCATCTGGGTTTTCGGAATCTTTAGTGGCAGGGCGCAAGGCTTTTTTAAGATTGTATTGGTGATCTTTAATAAGCTTAATGAGCACTCCATTATCCTGATCCGGTATAATGAAGTGCAGTGGCTCGTCTACGCCAGGGCTTTTTCTTTTTAGGCCATCCGGACCACGCATCCCCTCAAAATGTAAAATCTCCCGAGTGTTTGGAAAATATTGGCCAGGCTCTAGTGGCAAAGTTTTCCGGGCAATCCGGTCTAATTTCTGATGGGTGCCAACGATTTTGCCGGAGATTTTAGAGTTTTTACGGATAGCAAGAGTTGAATACATATTAGTTAAGAGTAGTTAGCTGTTGATACTTCTTAATAGATTGGGCTAGCTCAGGATATTGTAGCATATTTTCCGGATGTTTAGCAAGCACGGCAGCCTGTTTTTGGGCTAATGCAATTAGGTGCGTATCAGAGAGGCTAGCAATCCTGAGGTCTAGAGCGCCATGCTGAAGATTGCCGTAGATTTCACCTGGCCCGCGGAGCTTCAAGTCTACTTCCGCCAGATAGAAACCATCAGTAGATTTTTCTAATTCCCTTAGCCGGCGCGAGGGTTGGTCTTCCCCTTTTGTCAGAAGATAGCAAAAACTCTGTTTCTGGCCACGACCAACCCGACCGCGTAGCTGGTGAAGTTGGGCTAAACCATAATTTTCGGCGTCTTGAATCACAATTAGAGTGGCATTGGGGACGTTAACACCAACCTCTACTACAGTGGTAGAAACGAGAATTTGAATTTTATTGTCTGCAAAATCTTGCATAATCTGATCTTTTTCTTCCTGCTTCATGCGACCATGGAGAAACTCTACCCGATATTTTTGAAAAAGCTCCTTCAATTTAGCAGCTTGGCGTTTTACACTTGCAGTTTCCGTAGTAGGGTTGTCTTCTATAGCTTTACAAATCCAGTAAATCTGTTCTTTATTTGCTAACTTTTCACGCATAGCCGGATAGAGCTCGTCATTCTGGCTAGCTTCCGTGATAATAGTGGTTTTTATCTGTTGACGGCCTCTAGGTAATTCATTTAGTACGGAGACGTCAAGATCGCCAAAAATCGTAAGCTGCAGAGAGCGCGGAATAGGGGTGGCGGTCATGGCGAGAAAATGCGGAGCGAAGCCAGGTCTAGTGATAGCGGTTTTTTCCAGGAGCTTTTGACGTTGGTTTACGCCGAAACGATGTTGTTCGTCAATGATACAGAGAGCCAGGGAGCTAAAAACAGTGTCGTCGGTGATGAGCGCGTGCGTGCCGATGACAAGATCGATTTTTCCTTCCCTGATTTGCTTTTTGAGTTCTGGCTTATGCTTAGTAGCGCCAGTAAGCAAGGCAACCTTGATAGAATAGGGTCTGAGAAGCTCTGAGAGGCCGTCGTAGTGCTGTTTGGCTAAAACTGCAGTAGGAGCAAGGATGGCGGTCTGATGGCCATTCTGGGCGACCTGGTGGGCTGCTATGGCCGCTACTACAGTCTTCCCAGAGCCAACATCACCTTGTAAAAGACGATTCATAGGGGTAGGCTTCTCTAAATCTTGCAAGATGTCCCAGGCGGCAATTCTTTGGGCATTAGTCAGGCGAAAGGGGAGGCTACTAACCAGCTCTTTGGTGTTTTTAGCCTGAAATTTGCAGGGGAGGGATTTGAGTTTTTGGTTATCCTGACGATTGAGCTTGGCGGCCAGCAACAGCTCATAGAGCTCTTCATAGGCGAGATACTTTCTCCCATGTTCTACCTCTGAGGCATTTTGCGGGAAATGAATATTCAACAAAGCGTCAGCACGAGCACCAGGGCTAACGAAATCTGGTGCGGTAGTGGCTTCGGGCGTAGTCCTATCAGAGGGCAGCACGTCAGGGACGAGAGCAATACTTTCCCGAAGGCTACTTAGTAGCTTTTTGAAAAAGGCGCTATTTAATTTACCCCTGGCTTTATAGATAGGCTGAAAACCGTTTGCCCCCTGTTCTACCTCTGTAGCGAGAACGGCGGTAGGACTAGTGAGCTGATAACGGTTATATTTAAAATCATACTGGCCAGAGAAATAATAGTCTTTTCCCTCTTGAAACTGCTTAGCGCGGTAGGGCTGATTGAACCAGACTACTCTGACCAGTGCAGTGTCGTCAGAAATACAGCCTTCGGTAATAGTAAAATTGCGGCGCCCGGTATGACGGGTGTGCAAGCCAGAGATTTTCCCTCTGATCATAACTTTGCCTGGCTTTAAATTGCGGATTTTGACGGCAGTCTGGTAGTTTTCGTAATCACGAGGGAGATAGTATAAAATGTCGCGCACGGTACGTAGGCCGGCCTTCTCCAAAATCTCGGCTGTTTTAGGGCCAACACCCTTTAGAGTGGTTACCTCCGCTGATAATTCCATGCCTTTATTATAGCACTAATCTTCCACCTTACCGCAGTGGTCAGCTCGCCATTTGGCAATTTCTCCATGATTGCCAGAGAGTAAAATATCTGGGACTTTCATGCCACGGAAATCTGCAGGCTTGGTATACTGCGGAAATTCAATGTTGTTGCCGTCCGAGAAGCTTTCTATCTCCGTAGATTGTTCGCCTCCGAGCACTCCAGGCAATAGACGAGTAATACTGTCAATAATAATTAGAGCAGGGAGCTCGCCGCCAGTCAAGATGAAACGGCCAAGCGACACCTGGTAGTCAACAATATTCAAGATACGGGCATCGTAGCCCTCGTAGTGGGGGCAGAGGATAATGTAGTGAGCCGGAGCTGCTAATTCTTCTGCATACTTTTGAGTCCACTGGCGGCCGCCAGGAGTGGGTAAAATCACCCTGGCATTTGGACTTTTAGCTTTAATTTCTTCAATAGCGGCATAGACTGGCTCGCAGCGCAGGAGCATACCATCGCCACCGCCATACGGAGTGTCGTCTACGCTTTTGTGTGCGCCAATGCCATAATCGCGCAAGTTGACGAACTCATATTCTACAATACCTTTTTTTTGGGCTTTGTAGAGCATCGAAGAGTAGAGATAAGGCGCTAGGGCCTCCTGGAAAAGAGTGATTATCGTGAATTTTACCAGCGGAGTAGACATATTGTGTCTTATTATAACATAAATTTACGACGTTGAAAATGCCGGCAGGGATTCTGCCGGCGAAAAATATTACTGCTTGCTCTTTTTATGTTCCTTTTTGTATGCTGCTAAGTCTTCCTTGATGATAATCTTGTCTGCTACCTTACGGATAGATATTTTCAGTTCATCCTGATCTACACCAAGTGCTTTTGCCAACTTTTCCATAAAAAGACCCCCTTTCAAGAGTAACAATAAGTTGCTTGCGGCTAACCAGCCACATACTTCCATTATAGCATAGAAGTTATAAAAAATCAAGCCTTGACAAGCAAAATGATTTTGCTTAAAATAAGAGTAAGCTGAAACGCTTCACAGGGGTTCCACTGAAAGTTTGGTGGAGTGTGGAGACTTTAAAAAACAAACAGCGGATTAAAACAAAACAATGTGCCCCAGGGTGGGCGCGCTTCAGCGCGAAAAAGAACCCGAGAAATCGGGTTCTTTGCACGCTATGAAGATACTGCGGTGCGCTAATAATCTTCTACTAACGGGAATTCATGCCCAGCAATACTGATAATGCTGTCAGGTTTAGCCCCTTTACTAGTGAGCTCAGCACGAATGCCAAGTTTTTTTATAATATCACGAAGGCGATTGAGACTGGCGTAATTATCGTAGTCGGTGCGACGAGCGAATTTTTCAATTTTTTCGCCAGTGATGACGAATTTTCCGTCCTGCTCGGTGATTTGCCAGGTGTCGCTTAGTGCGTTGCTAGAGAGAGTAATGGTGGGGATAGTGGGGTTGCGCACATCAGTGCCCGCGGACGCGCTCGCGACACCCGCCGTCGCGGGGTCGCGCCGTTCGTACTCGGTCGTGACCTGCGCACCGCCGCGGACATCCGATGTGCTAGTAGCTGCGCTATCCCCACTCTGTATACTCTCTAGTAATGCACGAAGTAGCTCGTCTAAACCTTGATGAGCCTGGGCGGAGATGGTGTAGATTTTTGCATCGGGATTCTCCCGCAAAATAGCAGCGGTTTGCATGGCGATAATCTCTGGATCTAGGCCTTCGCACTTGGTCAAAGCAACAATTTCCGGACGAGAGGCCAGATTAGAATATTTCTCTAGCTCGTTCCGGATAGTCTTGTAAGCCTTACCTGCGTCATCATTATAAACATCTACGAGGTGCAACAAAACGGCAGTACGGTCAACATGGCGTAGGAAATCATGCCCTAATCCTTTCCCGTCCGCAGCACCCTCAATTAGACCAGGGATATCGGCGATTAATAGATCATGATTGTCGATTGTAGCAATACCAAGATTGGGGGTAATTGTAGTAAAGTGGTAGTTAGCAATTTCTGGTTTAGCATTAGTAACCACAGAGAGAAAAGTAGATTTACCAGCGTTTGGAAGGCCAACGAGGCCAACATCGGCTAGGAGTTTTAGCTCCAGCTCGGCTTCAAATTCCTCGCCGGGTTCGCCAACTTCATGAATAATAGGAGTTTGGCGAGTGCTGGATTTAAAATGAGCATTACCAAAACCGCCGGTGCCGCCATGGGCAATAATGGCACGTTGGCCGTGCTCTGTCAAGTCAGCTAATTGCGTTTTATCAGGGCTCCCGTTCTCTGTGTCACTCCTACGCCAAACTACGGTTCCAACGGGCACCTCTACGATTAAATCGCGACCAGAACGGCCAGCAGCACGCTGACCGGCACCGTTTTTACCATCTTCTGCAACGAGAATGGGGTTGTAACGAAAGTTGAGCAAAGTATCCGTATCTTTATCAGCTACAAAAACAATATTTCCGCCGCGTCCGCCATCGCCACCGTCTGGGCCACCCTTAGGAATGTAAATTTCATGCCGAAATGAGACGGCGCCATCGCCACCTTTGCCAGCTTTTAGACTAACTTTAGCGGTATCTATAAACATAATTACTTCTTCCCGTGAACAAATTGCCAAGAGGCCCATTCGCTGCGATCTACCGTCCGAGTGCCAACCCGACCCCAACCAGCCTGGCCATTCATATCAGTAATAGTAATGGAGCCGTCAGCGTTAACTGAGTTGACGATACCAACATGGCCATAGTAGCCAGCGTAAGAGACGAAGACGTCGCCATAAGCCGGAGATTTGTCTACGTTATAGCTACTGCGCAAAGAGTTGGCCCAGGTACTAGCGTTGCCAAGACCGCCGGGGAGAGTGTAACTATCGCCCATATTATCATGGCGCCACTGCCAGGCGTACCAAGTACACCAGCCCCAAGGCATTTGGTTGGACGAAGTCCAGTAGGTACGAGTAGAGCTATAGTTGCTTGAGGAAGAACGCGAAGAAGCAGGAGCAGTATATTCTGGACGTTCAGTCTCCGGAAGCTCGCCAGAAGGAATTGTAATAGTCATACCCTCTTGCAAGCAATCCGTAGTAGCGGGACAGTTGTGAGCCACAATATTTTCCGCGTCAGAATTGTACTTGCTGGCTATAGAGGTAGCGGTTTCGTTCTTCTTGACGATATAGACAATACCTGGGACAGAAGGAATTTTTAGCTGGTAACCCTCGGCGATATTGTCATTCTTGAGACCATTTGACCAGCGCAGCTGGGTAGTAGTGACACCACAATGGTTAGCAATGCTCTCTAGAGTTTCACCCGCCTTAACAGTATAAACTTCGTCACAAACTACGTCGGAAACATCTACGATATCAGGTTTTTCCAGTTTTTCTACGCTAGTCTGACCAGTATCGCGCATCACGGAGAGGGAGTTGTAGTTAACGTTGACTGCCTCAGCGGTAGGAAGAGAAAGCGAGGATGCCAGTTCTGAGACCATATAGAACTGAGAAATCTGATCTGCGGAGACGTTGAAATTGTCTGCCGCAATAGATTCCATATTCATACTGTTTTCCAGGTCTGGAGACTTATCTAATGAGCCGTAAAAAACTAAGCCCAAAATCAAAACGGCAGCAGTGATATAAGGAAAAGCCCGTTTAAAAAACTTTTTCCCTACCTTTTTCTTATTGTTCTTTGTCATAATCCTACGTTACAGAGCTGCTGGCAATGGTCACGAGCGTTCTGGTTATGCTCAGCCTCTGTGTAACTATAATACATCTTTCCATCGTCTCCTGTCAAGAAGTAAAGGTAATTCGTCTCTGTAGGATGCGCTACGGCCAGGAGAGCAGAAATGCCAGGATTACTGATTGGCCCAGGGGGGAGACCGTTATATTTACGAGTATTGTAATAAGAATCTATCTCTAGAATAGCGGCGTTATCGATGTAAGTAATACGTTCCGGATCTAGAAAATCTGCAGCATAAGTAGCTGTAACATCGGAACCCAGCGGAATTCCCTGTTTCAGACGAGAGAGAAAAACCTGAGCCACAGTGGCCTGATCGTCGGACTTGGCTTCTTTTTGGACGATGCTAGCAAGAGTGATCCCCTGGTGTAAAGTGAGATTTTGATCTTGATAGAGCTTAATTAGATTATTATCCTGTACTACTTTGTACATTTCGTCTAGAGCGCGCATAATGATATCTTCTACGGTAGCGTCATTATAGAATTCATAAGTCTCACCAAAGAGATAGCCCTCTAGACGCAGAGAGTCAGGAACGGAACCGTCTGTCGGGACAGTAGCAAGCACTGGATTGTCATACTTTTTCAGGAAAGCAGCTTCCACCTCTGATTCTTTGTAACCCTGTTTGATAAGTTTTTTCTTGATACTGGCAAGAGTTTCCCCAGGGAGAATAGTGAAGGTAAAGACGTTGGAATCGGCGGCGCCTTTAACCATTTTGTCGATAATATCAGGGGCAGACATGACCTTTCTAAGGCTATATTCGCCAACTTTTAGTTCATTATCGTGGCCAGACAGGCGGGCGTTAATTTGGAAAGCTAAGGAATTTTTAATCAAGCCAGCAGAGGCCAGATTGTCGGCAATTTGGCTAACTGAGTCGTTATCTTTAACCATAAACTTGACATATTGGCAAGCTTCTGGTATATTATTAGTTTCAGAGTTAGTCTCCGGGCAGGTTACGCCGGTAACAGGTGCTTCTAGGTTACTAACATACCAGTTATAGGCTACAAATCCACCGGCGCCAAGAGTAACTATTAAAATGAGGAAGATAATGACTAATTTTTTCACGAGACTAGAACCTTTTTTCTTACTTTTAGTGGGATGAACCGTGGCTTTTTTATTGGCCTGGGCCAGCTCTTGTTGCTCGGCGGCTAAAATCTCATTCGCAGCAGTTTCCAGATCTGGCTCATCGTTAAAAGCTTTGGTCATACTCTGGGCCAGAGCAGCAGAATTAGTAGTGCCATGAGACGGCGGAGCAAAGCTCTCAATAAAATCTTGCAGGATAATAGTGGCAGCCTCAGCGTCGATTTCGCCTTTTTGGTAGGACTTTTTGCGAGCCTTGAGACGCTTTTCTGCTTCTACGGACGTAAGAGTTTCGTCCTGAAAACGGATACGGGCATGCGGAATAGTGCCTTTTAACCTTTTGGCGAATTCACGGACGTAGGCGGACTGAGCGGTCTCTACGCCTTTAACATTACGCGGCATACCAATCACAAACAGAGTAGTATTGTAGAGGTTTGACAGGCGCGCTAGTTCAGTGAACTCTTGGCCATTGACGATAATTATGCCATCTGGCACCGCTATACGCACCGAGGTATCAACTTTGGCTACGCCGATGCGCTTTGTACCTACGTCTAGCCCAATAATCTTCATATTAGTCCTCCTGCTTGATATCTATAGTAATGCGGTTGTCATCTGTAGGGATGGTGCCAACCCAGAAGAAGCTGGTGTCTACGTTGACGTTACTAATGCCATTGATAGATTTAAGCAAGGTGACGACCCGACCGACTTTCTGGCCTTTAACCTTTTCTAAGATCTCTTCTTCGGTGACCTTAGGGCCGGTCTGATAAGTGGTTTTGAGTTTAGCACTGTAGCTACCGTTGTTGTCAGTGAAGCGCTCCAAGAATGGGTTGCCGGTGCTGTAGATTTTTTGGTCAGAGGCAAGAGTTTCGCCAACTTTTTTAGTAATAAACTCGTCCAGAGCGGTCTTGTCTACGCCAAACATGCTATAAATAGTGGTGATAGAAAGCTTAGGCGTGACACCGTCTTTGACTTCTTCGCCAACGGCGGGGGTGGAAACGAGATTGCCGGCGGACTGTTTATAGCTGCTATCAATCGCAAGCATGTCTTTGAATTTTTCTTCTAGTTTAGCCTTACCGTCTCCGGAAGTTTCAAGTTTGGTCTTGGCGGCGTCAACATCTGATTGCTGGACGACGGTGATTTCTTTAGTACTACCACCAGAGAAAGCGTTGGGATTGGAAGCGGTGACTCCGGTAACTGGAGAATTCCAAGAAGTGTTAGCTGGGATGTTATATTTATCACCCACATCGCTTGCGGTTGCGGGGACGGTAGCGGTGATTCTACAACCGGCGCCATCGGAGTAGTCATCAGCTGAACAGCCAGTTTCACCCTTGGTACTAAAAGTGATTGCTTTGTCCGTAGTAAAAGCAAGAGAGGAAGGTGTAGTAAAAGTAGTACCAGCTGAGACAGTAACTTCCTTGCCGGTAGTAGATTCTTTCAGAATAGCAACGAGAGTCAGCGAACCTTTAGCTTTGTCGCCAACGTCTTTCTTGCCGGTAGCAGTGAATTCCGTAGATGCCGGGTCTTCCACCTTCTGTTCTTCTAGGAAGAACTTGCCGGCAGTATTATCTTTAGCGTTGGCATCAGTAGTAAACGTGACGTTTTCAGCAAAGCTATTAGAAGTGGTACGGATAGTAGCGGTAATCTTAGCGGACGGAGCGATAAACATGGCCCAAATCAGAAAACCAATCAAAAACACCACCGCTACGGCGCCAATAATAATCCATTTGCGATATTTTTCTAGAGCTGGGACCTTAGCGTTTTTGTTCTTTTTCTTGTCTTTTTTATCCTTTTTGTCCTGATCCTGCTCCAACTCCTCGGAATTGAGCTCCGTAGCGTCGTCTTTTTTTGCGGAATTTTGGTCGGAATTTTCGGAGTTCTCGCCCGCGGTGGAATCAGCCTGCTCCTCAGCAGAGCTTTCGTCATTTTCGTCTATAACGTCTTCGTCTTTCTGGGTAGTTGGGGCATCTTCTAATTCTTCCGGCATGACTGGGCGCGACTGCAGGGTCTTAGCAATAGGGATGCCGGCAGTAGCAGAAAGTTTAATTAGCGACTGGTCGGTAGTGACCATCACAACAGCCTTATCAGCGGATTTGGCAGTTTTAGCAATCAGTTTTGTGTTCACGGCACTACGCAGAACACCAAGTTTTTTGGGCGGAACGAGTGCTACGACTTTTTGTTTGGCGGTTTTGATACGGTTAATGATATCAGTAATATCATCTTCCGGCTCTATATAAATCACGTCCTTATTCATAGTATCTATTTTAGCACAAATTATAATGTTTGTGTTAAAATAGTAGTAGATGAAATTGCCTAGTATTTTTGGTAAAAAAGAGACTGCAAAGAATCCGGCGGTGCCAGCACAAGATGGCTTAGCAGACAAGGTGCTGAATTCTATTGGTGAAGGGGTGTTGATTGTTGATGCGCGCAATGTAATCCAGATGATAAACCCGGCAGCAGTGTTGATGACTGGCTGTGGCGCGGCGGAGAATGCCCTAAATTTAGAGATTGGCACGGTGTTGCATTTTGAAAATGGGCAAGGGATGAAAATTGAAGACAATGCTAATTTAGTATTAGCAGCACTTGCGCGCGGAGAAGCTTTTTCGACGAGAGATTATATCATGATTACGGCGCAAGGACAGAAAAAACCAGTGGCGGTAACAATTGTACCGATGGGTGGGATTGGGAATGAAAAAATTATTACCTTGCGCGATATCAGCAAGGAACGCGAGGAAGAAGGTGCGCAAATGGAGTTTATCTCTACGGCTAGTCACGAAATGCGTACGCCAGTAGCGTCAATCGAAGGGTATTTAGGGCTGGCGCTAAACCCGCAAACAGCGACAATTGATGAACGGGCGCGAAAATACTTAGAGGAGGCGCACGCTTCATCTAAACACCTAGGTAAGCTGTTCCAGGATCTGCTAGATACGACTAAACTGGATGACAATAAAATAAAGGTACACATGGTGCCAGTGGAAATGACTGCACTAGTACGGAATATTGTGGATGGGCAGATTCCGGCAATTGGAGCAAAGGGGTTGCAATATTCTTTCGGTTCGCCAGACGCGCGGAACGGAATAAATGTAGAACAGCTAATTTATGCGTCTGTAGACGTAGATTTCCTGCGTGAGGTGGTGAATAATTTATTAGAAAATGCTATAAAATATACGCCTTCTGGAGGGGCGATTTGGGTGAATGTGCGGGGGGACGGCGACAAAGTGCTGATAAATGTGACGGACAGTGGAATTGGGATTTCTCCGGAAGACCTAAAACACATTTTCCAAAAATTTTACCGGGTGGACAACTCACAGACGCGAGAAATTGGGGGAACTGGGTTGGGGCTATATCTAGTGAAGCAGCGCGTGGAAGCAATGGGCGGAACAGTTTGGGCAGAATCGTCGTTTGGGGATGGTTCGACATTTTATATTTCCCTGCCAAGATTGACTGCGGAAGAGTATGAACGGCGGAAGCAAATCATGGCAAATCAGCAGATGATGGGCGGGACGGCCGTAGCGATGGCACGGCCAGTGCCAGCCACACCGCAGCCGGTAGCTACAGCTAGTCAAGCACCAGCGGCAGCCAGTCCGGTGCCGCCGAATGTTGCAAAATAAGCAAAAGTGCTATAGAATGGAGATAGTATGACGAAAATAATGCTGGTAGAAGACGACCAAAGCCTAAGAGAGATTTACAGTATTCGTTTGACGGCGGAGGGATATGAGATTGTTTCTGCCGGTGACGGCGAAGAAGCCCTGGCAATGGCCGTACAAGAAAAACCAGATTTGATTTTGTCGGACGTGATGATGCCGAAAATTTCCGGGTTTGATATGCTGGATATTTTGCGTTCTACGCCCGAGACAAAAGACATTAAGGTAATCATGATGACTGCACTTTCTTCCGATGACCAGAAAGAGCGCGGAGAGAATTTGGGAGCAGACCGCTACTTAGTAAAGTCACAAGTAGGAATTGAAGATGTAGTAAATATGGTACATGAAGTACTGGGAGACGGGCCTGCGCCGGCAGCTCAAAATGCCAGTGCCGCTCCGGCTACACCAGCTCCGGTAACACCTACGACTACTGCTTCGGTAGCGCCAGCAACCACCGCTCCGGCTCAGCCAACACCAGAGCCAGAGAAACAACCTTCTATGTCCGAACAAATGGATCAGCTCCTCAATGGCAGTAAATAATCGCCCTGAAAAAGTTCGCTTGAACAAGTTTTTAGCAGAGCGAGTGGGCTTGTCCCGGAGAGAGGCTGATGACTTAATTGCAGCCGGGAAAGTATTAGTAGATGGTAGTCCGGCTACGCTTGGTGCTCGTATTGACAAAAATAGTAAAGTATGCTATAATGGTAAGTATATCCCCTTTGATGTGGGCTATTCTTGCCTGATGCTAAACAAGCCGGTCGGCTATGTGTCTTCTAGACGACGGCAAGGTACTACACCAACGCTGTATGAACTACTACCGGGACAATATCAGTCGCTGAAAACCGTAGGGCGGCTAGACAAAGATAGCTCTGGGCTATTGCTTTTGACTAATGACGGGGATTTCGCCTACCAGATGACGCACCCGAAATTCGTAAAAGTGAAGGTTTACGAGGTTCTACTAGACCGTCCTTTGGAGCCCCTGCATCAGCAAATGATTGCAGATTTTGGGGTTGATTTACCAGACGGGCATAGCCAGTTGGGGCTAGTAGCGCTATCTGACGACCGAAGACGTTGGCAGGTAACAATGAGCGAGGGGCGCAATCGGCAGATTAGACGGACTTTTGCGGCGCTAGGGTATAGCGTAGTGAAATTGCACCGCATAGCTTTCGGGCCATATACGTTAGACGATTTAGCAGAGGGAAAGTACCGGACGGTGAAGAAAATCTAATTTATATTGAAAATAGTTTCTCAGCGTTTTTAGTGGTCTGTGTAGCGATTTCATCAATGGTTTTATTAGTTTTTCTTGCCAGCCAAGTGGCAATATCTTTAATATGGGCCGGCTCATTGACTTGGCTGTGAAATGGCACCGGGGTCAGAAACGGCGCATCAGTTTCTAGCAAAATACGTTCTAGAGGAGGAAGCCCGGAAGGGTATAAGTTCATAAATGTGGCCATGCCGTTGACACCAACGTAGAAATCGTGATCAAGGGTCAGTTCAAGGTTTTTGGACGTGTCAGAAAAACTGTGCACTACGGCATTCTTGATGTGCATATTGTCCACAATCGGCCAAAAATCAGCAAAAGCCGCCGAGGTGCGAACATGAAAAATGAGCGGTAAATCGTTCTTTGTTGCCAGTTCTAGCATTTGTTCTAAAAGTTTAATCTGTTTTCCGCGATTATAGCCTTCGGAATGATAGTCTAAACCAACCTCGCCAATTGCGATAGGGCGACCGGGCACGTTTTTTTCATGAGGTACGTCAGCGGGTTCCTCACCACCCACGAAGAAGCATGCATCAGTCTTCCGGTCGCACTCCTCAGGGTGGATGCCATAAGACCAAAAGACGTTATCGTGCGCGGCGGCAAAATCGCGAGCCAGTAAACTATCTTCATGAGTACAGCCAACACAAACCATTTTTTCTACGTCAGCGGCGTGAGCGCGGTCTATAATTTTTTCTGGAATAAAATCGGCTGCGGTTTGCTCATTCCCCTGCGCTTGTTGACGAGAAATAGCAAAATTATAAGTATCGCGATCGTGAATATGGCAATGGGTATCTATTAGCATACTAGCTTTGGCGAGCCTCGCGTTTGCGCTTAATCGGGTCGAGCTGACGCTTGCGAAGGCGAAGGTTTTTTGGTGTCACCTCTAGAAGTTCGTCGTCCAGCAAAAAGTCTAAACACTGTTCTAGAGAGAGCTGGGTGTGGGGAGTGAGCTGAATAGCGCCATCGGATGCGTGTGTGCGCATATTGGTAAGCTGTTTTTCCTTGCAAATATTGATATCTAGGTCATCTTTTTTGTTAGAGAGGCCAACGATCATTCCCTGATAGACATCTACTTGCGGCGGGATAAATAGCGTGCCACGAGCCTGAGCTGCATCTAGAGCATACGCCGTGGAAACACCGGACTCGAAGGCGATCAGCGCACCATTTCTTTCTGGTTTATATTTGCTGTCGGCAGGTTTGTAGCCCATTGGGCGAGACGACATAATGACAGTACCACGAGTAGCAGTGAGGAGGTTATTGCGAAGGCCGATGAGAGCGGCAGTGGTAATTTCGTAAGTGAAGCGGGTACTACCGGAACTGGTTAATTCCTGAGACTTGAGCTCGGCCTTGCGAATGCCCATCTCTTGAGAAACTGGCCCGACGAATTCGCTATCCACCTCTACGGTTAGCTCCTCTACTGGTTCATTTTTAACTCCGTCAATATCTTTATAGACTACCTCTGGGCGACCAGCCTCTAGTTCGTAGCCTTCGCGACGCATAGTTTCAATTAGTACGGAAAGATGCAATTCCCCGCGGCCGGAGACTTTATAACCTAAGCCATCCGGAACAATCTTTAAAGCAATGTTGGTCTCTAGCTCCTTTTCTAGGCGCTCGGCAATCTGACGAGAAGTAGTGAATTCCCCCTCTTTCCCCTTCAATGGAGAGGTGTTTGGGCCAATATAGATACTGAGCGTAGGTGGTTCTAGTTCAATGGTTGGCAAAGCTTCAGGGGTGTCGCCCGTGACAATAGTATCACCAATCATAGCATCAGGAATACCGGTAATTGCTACAATGTCTCCGGCAATAGCCTCTTCAGTCTCCTCTTTGCCGAGACCACGATAGGTAAAAATCCGATCAATTTTAGCAGACTTAGCAGTGCCGTCATGCAGAACTTTGACGGTTTCACCTTTTTTCAATTTACTACGGTTAATACGACCGATGGCATACTTGCCAAGATAACTATCTGCAGCTAGGGCGGCCACCAAAAGTTGTGCGCCTTTACCTTCGTTCTCATCAATACGCGGAGCAGGTATATCATTAATAATACTCTCAAAAATCACATGGAGATCGTTGTCTAATTCAGTGGTTTTGCCGGCGCGGCCATCACGAGCAACGGCGTAATAAATAGGGTAGTTTAGCTGAGATTCATCAGTAGCAAGTTCGAGGAAGAGGTCAGAAATTTCGTCCTTAACTTCTTCTATACGGGCAGCAGGTTTGTCAATTTTATTAATAATAACAACTGGTCTTAGTTTTAAATCTAGTGCTTTCTGGAGAACAAATTTAGTCTGGGGCATAGGGCCCTCTTGAGCATCTACCACCAGCAAAACGCCGTCTGCCATGTTGAGCGTGCGCTCAACTTCACCGGAGAAATCGGCATGGCCCGGTGTATCAATAATATTAATTTTATAGCCATCATAAAAAACCGCAGTTTGTTTAGCAGTAATAGTGATGCCACGTTCATGCTCTTGGTCCATACTGTCCATAATGAGAGTCTGACTCATCTCTGCCTGGTTATCGCGAAAAGTATGGGACTGCTTAAGTAACCCATCAACAAGAGTAGTCTTGCCATGATCTACATGTGCAATAATTGCGATATTCCTGATTCTGTCCTGCTGCATAACTGGTTTATTTTATCACGCTATGCCCAAAATGTCAATCTGTTATAAAGCTCTTTGGCGCTGAAATAAATTAATGCTTGAAAAAAAATTTTTTTTAGATATAATAATTAGTATCACATGTTTTTATGTGGGCTGGTAGCTCAGTTGGTTAGAGCACGGGCCTTTTAAGCCCGGTGTCGAGAGTTCGAGCCTCTCCCAGCTCACCATTTTTGTTGCAAAAAAATCGAACTCTCGTTTACCCCTTGGGACGTTCCGAGAGTTCGACTACGTGTTACGGTGCGACTATTTCTTAGTTTTCTTCTCTGATTCAACCTCTATATCAATATATTTACCACCGTCTTTGAAGAATTTAGACACGGCATCGAGGCGCGAACGAATAGTGAAAAGGTTTACTAAGCTGGCTACTGCATAGATAATTAGCATGATGCCAACATAAACCATAAGGGCGATATTGCCAGCACCTGGGCGGGCGATAAGCAGGATACCACAGGCCAGAGTGACGACTGGCATAACAGTGGACGCAAAGAAGCTGCTGTTGCTACGGATACTGCCAGCCAGGCGTAGAGAGAAGACGGAGCTAGCAATCATCCAAGCGCCTAAGACAATTGGAATAATGTCCATGACAGCTGGATACATCGCAATGACTAAGCCTAGGACGAAGAGCAATACACCGCCAATACCGCCAGAGAAAGCAGCCGAACGGCGGCTTAAATCATTAACAAACATAAAGAAACCAAGGGCCATCAAGCCAATAGCTAAGATCCAGCGAATAGCGTCTAGGCTAGTATCTGGAAAGATTAAAAATATCATCCCGAGGATGACCATTAATATTGAGTACCCAATAGCTGTATTGATATAGCTACTAATGGTTTTTTCTAGCTTTTGCATTTTACCTCCAAATTTAATATTCGCTGATATGGTGGGCGATACAGGAGTCGAACCTGTGACCTCGTCTACGTCAAAGACGCGCTCTAGCCAACTGAGCTAACCGCCCGTATACCTTGATTATATCATAGATATACGGGCGAGACAAGCTAGTTGCGAGCGTCTTTGTCTTTATTTTTGCGCATGATATGAATAGCAATCAGGGCTACGAGCATAAATACTACTAAACCGCTTACTACAATATCTAGGCGAGAGATAATTAAATTAGTTTCTGGAACATCCAGACCGCCAGTATCAGGAGTGCCGGCAGAATCGGAACCGGATTCATCTTCACCTGGGGTATCCGGAACTGGAATGCTGCCCTTGATATACTCAAATGAAACAGCATCTTCTGTGGCAGCGTCGTCATTAATTGTGACATAGAAAACGTATTTACCATAGCCGCCGTAGTTATCAAGATTAAGAGTGACACTATGAGTACCGTTGTGTTCGGTTGGCAAATAATCGAGATCGGTTAGGACAAAAACCTCTCCGGTGGTTTTGTTCACTAGTTTGTGGGTTATCTTATTAGCTAAAACATAGTTATAGCTAATTGTAATAGAAGACTGATCTATCTCTGTCCCGTCGGCCGGACTGATGATGCGCACACTTTCCGTGCGTTCTGTCACCATGACCTGCACCGTGGTATCACTGCTAGCGCTACCAGTAGCGGAAGCTCTTGGCGTCGGCATAGCGACGGCTATTGCAGTAACCGCAGCCACTAGAGCCAGTCCACAGGCGCCTAAAATGTGTTTTTTGGTTCTTTTCATATCTCACACTCGCTTTGTTTTTATATTTTATTTTTATGTTGATTTTGTAAGGGGTCTCGCAGTTGAAATCTTAGCTTAGACGATGAGCCGGGATTTCTGCCCTTTACGCATCTTAACTAGGATTATAATCCATACAATCATAATTGTCAAGAGAATTAGCATAATTATAATGACAAATAACGGAATAACTAACACAAGCTTGGTTTCGTTGCGGCTAGCATTCATAGCGCTAACAGCAGCAGTGACTTGGAAGATACCAAACATCGGTGTATCCGGCCAAGAAAGACTCAAGTGGCGCTCGGTATCAGGAAGTACATCATAAACCTGATTTTTCTCATAAAGTTGCTTGCCAAAGAGGGATTTAACTACTAGACTGTAGGTGGACTCAAAATCTGTATTACCAGTGTTTTTAACAGTTGTAGTACCGGAAATGAGACCAGACGTAAGAAATCCTTTAAGGGTATATTCGGTAATCTCCGCCTCCTCTCTAGTATCACCACCGGTGCGGCCATAGATTACTAGGCCGACACGAGAAACGGTTTTGATGCCACTACCGGTGGTAGCGCTATCGTTGTCTGACTCGGCAAAAATAGTAGCATACTGGCCACCTTCCGGAATGTCTTCCGGAACAGAGACTTTATAGCGAATAGTCTGTTTTTCGCCTGGGGCAATAGTAAAGCGTGCAGTGGAAGCAAAGTTATCTCCTTCACTACTTTCGCTAAAAGTAATCCAGCGAGAAAGCTGAGTGCGGTTGGTCTCGCGAGAGAAGTTAGCATCATAAGTTTCATTTTCTACAGAGTATGGTGCGGCATAGACATGGTAAGAAAACTCTTTTGAGCCGATATTCTCTACGTTGAAAGCATATTCCAAAGATTGGCCAGCGACCAAGGAGATACGGTTAGAGACTGGAGAAATCTGCAACCAGACATCTGGCTTTTCCTGGGCAGTATTATTACTGGTAACTTCGTCGGCAAAAACTGACGGGGCGGCAGTGGTAATGGCGGACGTAGCCAAGATTGCGGCTAGTGCAATGGTTGATAAACGTTTAAACATAAAACCTCCTTAATTGTTTTTATTATACACTATTTTTCGGATTTTTTGGCAATTTTATCCAATTTTGTACCGTGATCAGATTCTTCACGGGCGCGACGTTGGCGAGATTTATGGCGAGAAACTAGCCAGAAAGCCATCATGAAGATAAGGGCAATAATAATGATAATAAGCCAGAGTGGGCATAGGATTACCAACTTTTCTTCTCTGGACTCCTGATCGGCAATTTTCACAGTTTGTACTACACGGAAAATACCAAAAGAGGGAGAATTTTCCCATTTTGAAGTAATAAAACGACGAGTTTCAGGCATTACGATATGTGTTTCTGGCTCTTCCTCGTTAGTATAAAGTTCCTCATCCGAGAAAAGTGGAAAAACTTGCAGAGAATACGACGCGGTTAAATGGACGTTACCGTTATTCTCTACAAGGGAGGTAGCGTAGACTGGTGGCTCAAAGAGAAAACTAGGGATTTTATTATCGATAATTTTTGCATCAATTTTAGTTTCACCAGCAATACTACTGTAGACCAGTGTCCCCACTCGGCTCTTAGAAACGAACATTTGATCTTCGTCGTTATCTATTTCCGCCATAATAGCGGCGTACTGGCCACCGGCCGGAGCGTCGGCCGGAACATTAATAGTATAAGTAATCTCGTCTTTTTCGCCAGGTTTAAGATTGCCAGTATCCTTGCTGAAAGTAAACCATTTAGAGACTGCGGTGTAGGGGCCATCTTGGTCGAAAATTTGACTGTAGTTGTCATTGTTTTCTACAAAAGAGACCATGTAGCCGGAAGCGTAAACACGGTATTTAATGTCCGTGTCACCTGAGTTAATTACTTTAAATGTACCAGTATGGGACTCTCCAGGGTTGATAGTATCTGGAATCTCTATACGAGACGGGCTAACCATTAGCTCTCCATTCTTAGCAAAAGTGGGAGTGGTGATGATAAGCCCACAAGACAAAACTGCCAATAACAGAGCCATTAGTCGTTTGTGTATTTTAGCCATAAACCTCCTTAAATTATGTATATATTATATATGATTAAAGAAAAAAATACCACCCAGGGGATGGTATTTTTATACTGTCTATAGAGGATTATTCCTGAATAGCAGCGGTGTAGGTGAGGCTAGCTTGATAGAGACCAGCAGCTTGAGTACCACTAGTGGCAACGCCGTAAGTGATAACAGTTTTGTCAGAATCATAAGCCTTAGCACCAGAAGTGTAAACTAGAGCACCTTTATCTACTACTGGTGGTTCTGCGCTTGGATCACTAGCATCAAGTGGGGCGCCGGTTACTGCAGTAGCATCGGCAAAGTTAGCGGCTACAGCAGCACCAGTGGTGGTGTCAGCGTTAGCAGCACGAAGACCCCAACCAGCAGTACCCTTAGCAAGAGTTGTAAGAGCGGACACGGCCGGAATATTCTTATCGGCATCAGTCAAAGCGTCAGCATCAACAGAGGCGTTGGTGTAATGGCGCAGAGCGGTGCTATCATTAGCCTTGACATAAAGGTTATAACCCTGAAGGCTATTAGTGGTGACATAGACGTTATTATTAAGAGTCTTGAGGTCATTGTTGGTCATTTCGATAGAAGTGATAGGGCCTTCAATCTGAGTCGCGCCATCAAAGCTAGCTTGGTTGTCCTGAGCGGAAACTACCCATTCTCTATTGGTAGCATCCCAAGTCCAGATTTGCTCAGAGCCGGTGATGCGAATAGCGATAGTATCGTCGACCATAACCTGTACGGTTACGTCGTCATCGTCACTAGTAGCCTGTGTAGTGGTAGTAGCACCATTAGCAACAGGGGCTGGGGTTTCAGCGAAAGCGCCACCAAATGGCAAAGCAGCTACACCCAAAGCAGCAACAATACCGAGACCGGCAATAACTTTTGTTGATTTCATAGTATTTGTTCCTTTTTTATTGTTTTTATATATGACCTTTCGGTATTTTCTATTATATGAGGGTTTTACGCTTATGTCAATAAGATTTTCTAGGATTTTTAATAAAGTTTTCCACAATCAGTGAGTGTTGTATTTTTGTAGCATCTTATGATATAATATATGTATTAACAATCTGGGCACCCGTGGTGGAATTGGTAGACACGCTACCTTGAGGTGGTAGTGGCGACTAAAAGCTGTGCTAGTTCGAGTCTAGTCGGGTGCACCAAAAAATCTCGCTGTTGCGAGTTTTTTGTTGCTTTAAGTGTCAACTATTTTTTACAGTAACCTGATGATATGGGATGGGGATTTTCTGAGCTTTAAATTCTTTGAGAATTGCTTTACGCATCATGCTTTGGATAGATGAACAATCCGCAGCGGCGCAAGGGCAGGATAATTTATAAGTTACTCCTTCTGAATCTAGATCGGCAGCTGCCGGGGTAAGTGATATTTCTCCCGGTTTCAAATTCATAGAGTGCGCGATATGCCTACTAACTTCATTCAAGGCAGTGACAGCTTTATCTAAATCAGTATCATAGGAGGTGCAAACCTCTACGACGGCAAGGGTAGCAAACTTGCTGTAATTAATGAGGCCATCTATACTATGGTTGGCAATAATTTTAACTTGGCCACCGTCGCTCTTTATTTCAGTAGTCTTTAGTCCAACATTAAGTACAGTTCCTTTGAACCCGTTAATTTCTACAATGTCACCAACGCAAAATTGTCCTTCAATTAGAATGGTAACTCCGGCAATAAAATCTTTAATCATATCCTGAAAAGCGAGGCCAAGCACCGCCGTAAGGATACCTAAGCCCGCAACCAAGGAGGAGATATTCACCCCTAAATCTGCCAAGATGACCAAAAGCGTAAGAACTAGCATGAGATATTTCAAGACGCTCCTAAGCATCTGAGAAACAGTCCTGATACGTTGTCTCTGTTCAGCGCTAACCTTTTTTCCTCCGGCGCGCTCAAATGTGACAGTGAGAACACGCCGAATGATTAAATAAATAATAAAAACGAACAAAAGATATAGTACTGAATTTATTATTTTTCTAGTGCTGACTTCTACGCCAAAGATATTTAGCATTGTTTTTCCCTAGTTATGATGCAATTAGCTCAGTGCTGTTAACGTCATAATCAACGAGTGCTGCTTTTTTAATGGCCGGATCTTCATAAGTACTCCAATAATAGGTATTTGTAGCGCTAGAAAAGCCGCCAGTATAAATGGTCTTCTCGTAATCGCCGGTAGCCATCTGGGCGGCGCCGTCAATCATAGCTACCCCAGTAAGGGTGTGGAAGAGGCGAGAAACATTTTCTTCTTCAGTGGATTTAGTAGGATAATGCGTATTGAGATAGGCAACTCTAACAAAACGTGACGGAGAATAGTAATCGCCAGGGAGACCGCGCAGCAAGGAGCCAGAACCAAAAGCAGTCATTTTAGCTTTACCCCAAACGACTTGCCCTGGTTGTGGGCTAGCAAGATTCATATAGTTGCGAAGGTTTTCCTGGTGCCATCCGTAACCCGGCTGATTGGCAAGTACGTCTACGTCATTATGGAAAATTTGGAGACCTGCGGCAGTATATTCCACGACGATACTGCGAGTTTTGTCGCCAATGATCCAGTGCAGCAGAGAAACCGGATATTTATCATTAATTGGTTTAGAGACGATAGCTACATCTTTTAGGGCGGCTTCTACTTCATCAACGGTAGCAAAATTCATTGCTACCCAGAGTGGGAATTCATAAGCAGAGACATTAGTTTTTCCATCAATAGCATTTGGCGCATATTCAGCATAGCCTGGAAAATTTAGACCAGCAATAGCTAGACCAGCTTCGTTGCCACAATCAAAATAAAGCGGCACATTTTCTTCAATAATGCCCATACCAATCAGGGCATATTTAGGAATTATCTCACCAAGAAAAGCAGAGTGATAATGATAACCCCTAGGAGTAACAACAATCTTTTGACCGTAGCCTACCGACCAGTCTAAGTTTCTCCCAAAATACATATTGCCTTTATCGTCACTAAAACGTATCCCAGTGCACATGAAGAACACCTCTTTTATATTTATATTGATTTTATCATAAGCATAAGGTCTATGCAAGTTATGGAGTGCGGTTTTTCTTGGTTTTTGTAGCAGCCCAATAATAAACGTCTGCAAAACGATCGGTAGGTTCGGTTAAGCGGTTGTCATCAGAGTAGGTACGTACATTATGATTAAAATAATAAGACATGCTGGATTGGTAAATGCCAATAGCCGGAACATCATCTATCCAGTATTTTAAGAAGGTTTGATATTTAGCAATACGCTCGTTTTCGTTCATAGTACTGCGAGCAGAAAGAATCATGCCATCTGCTAGCTTATTGCGATAATTAGAGAGATTTAGCCCGCCACTTTCTGAAGCTTGTGAAGAATGATAATAAGGATACAAATCGGTATCGGGGCCGAGCTCTATTTCGTAAATCAAAATATCGTACGCCCGATTTTTAATGATATTAGACATGAAATCCTGGTTCGGTTCATATACAGCAGTGGTAGCGCGCAAACCAAGACTAGTAAGCTGATTGGCCATATTTTCGGCGAGCTCTGGAAGGTATCCAGCAGAAACCGTAGCAATCGTGATGACATCGTTCTCTCCTAGACCAGCAGCAGCAATAGCTTCTTTAGCTGCGTCTACATTGTGCTCTGGGAGAGCTGGAAAATTCGAAAAATCTACCTGTGTACTAGTGAATGGATAGTTCAAAGCCGGTGCATTACCTGCTAGTTTACGCAAGGTGTCAACATCCAAACCTTGGCGAAGAGCCTGACGTAAATTTTTACGATTTAGAACCGGGCTGTCAGTATTAAGAAAAGCATACACTCCAGCAGAGAGCGTGGACTGTTTTTCATAAATGGTAGCAGATTTAACTTTTTCTCCATCAATCGCTGGGAGAGCGGCAGTAGCAGTAACCGTGCCAGATTGCATAGCGGAAATGATGTCATCGGTAGTAAGATAAGCATGTACAACAAAACTATCCAGCATAGGAACGCCATTATAATAATACTTATTGGGAGTGAGATAAACAATCTTTTCCCCGTCGGAACCGACCGCTTGAGTAGCATTATAATTAAATGGACCGCTAGTAACCGGATTTGTACTAAACGTATGTTCTAGTAGTTGGTCATTTGAAACATTTTTCAGAATGTGCTCTGGGAGAACTGGAATCTCTAACTTGGTTGGGAAATTAGCATCAGCTGACGGGAGATTAAAAATCAAATAGCCCTCTTCCTCAGAAATACTAACATTACGGAGATTTTTGCGATACGGAGTATTAACCTTAGGGTCTTGAATCACTCTTGTGGTATATAAGACGTCGGCATTGGTGATAGGTTCACCGTCTGACCACTTCAAATCTTCGCGTAGCTTGATGGCCCAAACCTTACCAGAATTATCACGCGCTTTAACATTATCCGCCAAGTCTAACCCAGTGTGTCCAGAGTAATCTGGCGCAGTGATAGACGCGAACATTAATTTTGCTAGAGTCTTTTCGGAAGATGTTGTAGCGAATAAGGGATTTAGAGAGTTAACTTTGCCAAGATTGGCTTCAGTGTAGGTACCACCGGTTGTAAAAGCCTCCGTGGCATAAGATTCGCTGTACCAAAAAGTTTGCGTGATTGCCAGAAAAGTAATAGCAGCAATTAATAAGACCCATTCTAAAATTAGAAGTCTAACATGCCTGACGTGAGAAATACGCCTAATAAGGTTCTCTTTGATATGTTCCTTGCTTTCTTCGCTGGCTTTGCGCGAAAATCTAGACCACCGTCTTGCTATTTTTTGCCCACTCTTTTCCAATGTCTTTTTCATAAAAAACTACGGGATTAATAGTAAACCTAAGATAGATAGTATAAAGACTAGCACAAAGACGATAGTAGCATGGAAGAGCGAACGGTCTAGGCCACGACGGGTGGTGTATAGTTCCCCGCTGGCACCAAAACCAGCACCGAGCGAAGCGCCACGCTGTTGCAATAGGACTAGCAAAATACTAAGAATAGCAGAAATCAAAGTAATAGTGCGTAATAATGATCCTAAATCCATATTACTTCTTATTATATGACGGAACGAGGAAATTGACAAGACTGTTTATGATAGAGATAACTATTGATGAAAGCGCCACACCCCAGAAACTCATACTGACATGTGGCAGAATCCAGATGGTTAGTCCAACCATAGCGATGTTTAAGATTAGAGTAAAAAGCCCCATAGAAAGGATGATTAACGGCAGAGACAGCACGGTGGCAAGTGGCTTGACGATGGAGTTGACTAGTGAAAAGACTAGGCCGGCAACAACATAAAGCCAAAAACTATTTTCCGTATCGGTGACTTGCCCAAAAAGCGTGATACAAAGCCACATAGTGGCACTAGAAACTAGCCAACGCAAAAGAAAAACTAGGATTTGTTGTTTTATCATAAGCTTATTTTAGCATAGTTTTACGTTTTAACAAATTGTGGTAGGTGATAGCAAAACGGTGCGATTCGTCATCTATTCGAGCAATAAGCTTGGCAATATGCGTACTAGAGGGTAGTTCTAAAATTTCCGGCGTGACCAAAACTACGCGGGCATTACGGGAGTGATTACCAGATTTATCGCGAGCAACTACCGGGATACCAAGTGGCTCCAAAAGTGGCTTAATAGCGTTAAACTGCGGTAGGCCACCATCTAATATTACTAAATCTGGATAAGGCCATTCGGGGTGTTTTAGGCGGCGCTCAATTACTTCTTTTAGACTTTCGGTATCGTTATTCCGTTGTTTATGTAATTTAAATTTTCGATATTCTGCGCGATCGCTGACACCATTTACAAAAACTACCATACTGCCAACTACATTAGATCCGGACTGATGAGAGATATCATAGCCCTCTATCCGCTTAGGTGGGTGTTGTAATTTTAACAACGTTTGGAGTTGACGCAAAGCGTAGTCGCTGCTAATATCCAGAAACTCTTTATCGGAAAAAATGATGCGTTTTTTTAGCTCTAGTAGACCATAATATTGATTACGCGCTTCGGCAGCTTTCTCATATTCCTGGGCAGCAGAAGCTTGACGCATTTGTTTTTCCAGATCTTTTAGCAATTTCTCGCGGTCTCCTTCTAAATAACGAATTAGCTTGCGCAGATTTCTTTTATATTCGACCGGGGCGCTTTTGCCGATCTCTATGCCGGGAGTAAGCCCTAAATCAGTATTAAGGGATTTTTTACCGTCATAGGGCTTGTCATAATACGGGAAAATTTTACGCAAAATTCGAAGGGCTTTCTGGATTGGTAGTCGAGCATAGAATGGGCCGATATAAGTAGCATCGTCGCCTAGTGGCTGGCGCGTCATGGAGACAAATGGGATTCTTGACTTTAAATCAATCCGGACGTAGCTGACGGTTTTATCATCGCGCAACAAAATATTCCACTTGGGCTTATAACGTTTAATCATCTCACTCTCCAGAAAGAGCGCGTCCATTTCCGTATCTACTACCAGCCAGTCCGTATCGGCAATCTCTTTAACCAGTGCGGCAGTTTTAGGATCTTTAGGGCAATTCTGAAAATACTGGCGTACGCGATTTTTTAGTACGGCGGCCTTGCCAACATAAATAATTTCGCCTTCAGTATTTTTGTGGAAATAAACACCCGGAGCAGACGGAAGGGTCTTCAGCTTATTTTTGAGCTGTTCTGTAATCATATGTATATTATATAATCATACGGTAGAATAGTCAATTTAGTAGAGGCTGCTATACCTTACCGCTTTAGCGTAATCACTAGCAAAAGTTTCTACTAGTTCGGTAATATCTTTGGCATCATCAGGGATGGAGACCGTCGTAGCGTTATAGTTAAACTTCAAGTCAACAGAAACTGTCCCGGCTTTTTTCTCAGTATGGCTATATTGCAAGCTGGTGAGTCGATGGCTCCAGTCATCAATGCCAATGTAAAGGTTTTCAATGTCACTGAGGTTTTTATCGGCAGCTTTTTTAAATTCTTTCCAATCAGATTCTTTAATATCGGACGGATCAAGTGTATCAAAATCATCAATCTTTTTAAAACAGCTTTGCACCCGACTGAAAGTTCCGCTATTTATTGTGCCTTTAGCAAAATCAGTCAGCGCCTCGGCGTCCATATTGATGTTGTAAAGTTTGCTGCCAGACTGCGCCTGAGCATCAGAACCAGTATATTGTTTTATAGTAATAAACGGATACTGACGATAGAGCGCGCTAATCTCTTTGCTATTGTCTGGATTATCCACCTGCGAAACTAGACATTTATAAGCAGTTGAGTAGTCGTTATCTATTTCTAGCTCGGTTTCATCATCAATAGAGTTAATCAGTGCTTCTATATCAATTTTCCACCATGTATTGTCAATTAAATCAAAAGTATTTTGGAAGTAACTTTTAAAAGTTTTGTACTGTTGCTTCATGGAAGAAGAACTATAATAAGAGCTGGAGTAATCACAAGCCATCTTTGTACTATAATTTGAATCACATTTATTGTCTTCTAGGTATTTTTGGATATTAGCCTCGTACCATTTATCGAGGGCACCTTCTATACCATTAGCCTGCAGGTATAATACACCATCACTAGCGACAACGTTGCTAAGTTCTATTTCAAAATCACCGTAAGTGTCAGATTCGACAGCCAGTTTAGCTTTATTAGACGCAGGAAGAGGACTTGTAGCGATGCTATCAATAGTTAACGTAATACGATTGAACCCAAAATCACTAGCGAATTTTTTATCATATTGCATGTCTATAGTGCCGGTAACGGAAAGATTTTTAGTATTGACAAGATTGATGGCAGCGTCAGCAGCGACGATATTAGGCTGGCTGCGATAGACAGAAAAAGCACCAGCGCCGCCAGCTACTACAGCTACACCCGCAACTAAGCCAATAATAAGCCCCTTGTGACTCTTTTTTCCTGCGGACGAGGAAGGCCGCTTGGAGTCCGCCGCCTCTTTGGTTTTTCTGGAAGACTGCTTAGAAACAGTGGTAGAGTCAGAAGTACTAAATATATCATCGTTGGTGTTGTTAGTGCTATTTGGGGCCATAGTGATTCCTTAATTAAACCTTAACTATATAATAGCATACTTTTTAGCATAAGCGTGTTATAATGGTACTATGGATAATATCACAATCAGCGGAATAAAAGCGAGGCAAATTTTAGACAGTAGGGGGAATCCTACGGTGGAAGCGGACGTGTTTTTATCTTCCGGGCATGTAGGAAGAGCAATCGTGCCGTCAGGAGCTTCCACTGGTAGTGGAGAGGCACTAGAACTGAGAGATGGGGATCCTAGCCGTTATGGCGGTAAAGGAGTTTTGAAGGCCGTTTGGAATGTAAACAGTAAAATCAGGGATGTCTTAGTGGGGAATTCCGCAGAACAACAAACCGT
The DNA here is from genome assembly GCA_964483335.1 of uncultured Candidatus Saccharibacteria bacterium. Taxonomy (GTDB): domain Bacteria; phylum Patescibacteriota; class Saccharimonadia; order Saccharimonadales; family Saccharimonadaceae; genus Nanosyncoccus. The sequence continues at coordinate 48,682 of CAZAAA010000002.1, forward strand.
AGACCAGATGATGATAGATTTGGATGGGACGGAAAATAAAAGTAGTTTAGGAGCGAACGCGATTTTGGCAGTCTCTATAGCTACTGCAAAGGCTATGGCGAAAGCTCACCGAATGCATTTTTATGAATATATTGCGGAAATTGCCGGTACAAAAGGAGAAATGTCTCTACCGATGCCGATGATGAACGTAATGAATGGTGGCGCTCATGCAGATTGGAGCACAGATTTTCAAGAGTATATGATCGTACCGAAAGGTGCCGAGAATATTTATGATGCGGTACGAATGGGGGCGGAAGTATTTCATAAGTTGCATGATGTCCTGCGTGAACGTGGCTATGCCACAACCGTGGGAGATGAGGGTGGCTATGCACCTTTTGTACGAGACGGAGATAATGAGCCACTGGATTGTATCGTAGAGGCAATCAGCGCCGCAGGATATAAGCCGGGAAAGGATTTTGGAATTGCGATGGACATCGCATCCTCGGAATTTAGAGATGGGGATCATTACGTTTTGCGCACTAATGGAGACTGGAAGACTGCAGATGATTTAATCAACTGGTATACCTGGATATTAGACAACTATCCAGTGGTTTCAATCGAAGACGGTTTGGCAGAGGATGACTGGGACGGCTGGAAGACTTTAACAGCACGGCTCGGAAATCGGGCGCAACTGGTGGGCGACGATTTGTTTGTGACAAACACTAAACTATTGTATCGTGGGGTACTAGATAAGGTTGGTAATGCAATTTTGATTAAACCAAACCAGATTGGCACACTATCTGAAACAATTGAAGCAGTTAACGTAGCAAAAGCTAACGGCTATCGTACAGTGATGAGCCATCGTTCTGGCGAGACAGAAGATAACTCTATCGCGCATCTAGCGGTAGGACTGGGCACCGGGCAGATAAAGACCGGCTCCTTGTCTAGAAGTGAGCGGATTTCTAAATATAATGAACTGATGCGAATAGCAGAAGGTAACCCGCAGTTGGGTCTAGCAAACCCATTCAAGAAATAATAAAAAGAGCCCTAGTGCCATGGAATAAACATCACGGCTAAGGGCTCTTCTTATTTAATATTGTATCATATTTATTATCTTATTTCAATAATAGTACCGTCTTTTCTTATTAAAATCAAATGGCGGATAGTACCGGCGCGTTGCGTGGCCAATTGCGCAAGTCGTGCCTGAATTTCTTCCACTGAGATAGCAATTTTTCTGGCATCAAAAATAATGCTCCCGGAATACGGGAGCGCACGTTTAATTTGACGTTCGATAGAGCGGAAACTTCTACCAATGGGGCTTTTAATCTTCCAAAGCGTATCAAATAATACGATATCGGGAGTGTGGATACGGGGATGCGGAGAAATAAACGTGATGCTAGTATTATAGTGCGTGGCAATAATACTAGCAGCAGATAATTTCTCTGGGGTCAAAAAAAGCGGATTACAGCCGCTAAGATGGAGACAATAGTCATCCTTGCAATATTTTATATTCATTTTATTATAATAATCAATTTTATTGTAGGGTGTAGTAGTCATTTTGTACTCCTTTACTACTGTTATTTAATAAAAATTGAGAAATAAAAAAGCACCTGCGTGAGGTGTTTTCCATATATATTATAACATAATATATAGTATATTAGCAAGCAGAAAACAGCGTGAGCTGCCGGCTAGCGGGGAGCTCCACGAAAAAGCTAGTGCCATTACGATGACGAATAGCGCCCACCTCTGCATGCATATATCGAGAGAATTTACTGGCAATATAAAGCCCTAGCCCGCTACTACCCGGGCGCATAGCAATATCTGTGGGAGCGTCCAGTTCCCCGGATTGAATTTTGCGCCAAATTTTAAGCGGTAAAGCCGGACCATAGTCCCGGATATCAATACGAACCTTCCCTGCATGATCGCGGACAGAGAGGATGCTAGTACTAGCGGCATCCGAATAATGCATTGCGTTGGCACAAAAATTATAAATTACACTATATAGTAGCTCGTGATTAGCTACAACTAAACGAGATTTATTGCTGTAGCGCACCTTGACTTTGCGATTATTCTGACAAAATAATTCAGAAAGTTCGCGATAAACATCATCACAGATGCTACGTACAGCCACCGGCTCCATGGGAAATAGAGAATAATCTAGCCGGGCGATTTTGGTAAGATCGTTCACTTGGCGCAAAGCGCGCTCGGATACGTCTACGAGCATTCGTTGAGTCTTTTGGAGTTGTGACAAAGAATCGGCAGTAGGGGCTTCTTCTAGATCCATAGACAAAGCCAGCTGCCGCATCAAACAGAGCGGGCTTTTTAGTTCGTGTGCGGCTACGGAGATGCCGTCCACGCCAGAAATATAGCTGGTTCCTCCACTTTCCATTAATACAATTATACTACAGATTGTATTGAACAGTGCTGAGAATCCGATCAAAATCGGCTTTAAAAATTTCTGCGTCGGTCTGCAAAATAGCGGTCTTGTCACGAATTCTAATGATAGCGATATATCCACGAAGCTTTGTGCTAATTTGGCCAGCTAGACGAGTAGCGTTTTGACCCCCAATGGGCTCGGTAGTCTCCGTAAGTTTGCCGTTTTTAACGTTAGATTGGTAGGAAGACATGACCGATTCATAATCTTTATCTTTAATAGAGACGCGCAGGGTGTAAACATTGTCGTTGGCGATAGCCTGGACTTGGTCCGCAGCAAAATAGGCTTCGAAGTCGCCGCCATTTGCAGCATCTTTAGCAATATATACGCTCCAAGTCTTAGGATATTCAAAAGAGAGACTACCGTAATCCGCAGGAGCAGTAAACCTTTTATAGGGGTTCTTTTCCCTTTCGGCAAAGTCAGTTTCTAGTTTAGCGGTAACGTCGTGTTCTGCCTGAGCCACAGCAACATTGATTTTTCCGTCAACATTCTTTTGCGAGTCACTCCAGCCTACAGAGGCCCAAACGAATAAGCCGATAAAAGTGGCGGCGACTAAGCTGACAATGATTAGCAAAATAGTAATAACCAGGTTTTTATCGGTTTTTTTATGATTTGCCCCCTGCTTCATAGCAGCCTGTCCAGGAACTTGCGGCTGCTGGAACGGCTGCCCACCGGGATTTCGGTATGGCTGCTCAGCAGTCATGGGGCCAGTGTAAGCTGGGGTAAGAGGTTGCCCAGGAGTAAAGCTCTGATTATTATCCATGTTTTTATTATACTTATGTTTTATTCCTTTGTAAAGTCTTTTGAGATGAGCTCAATCTCATTTTTAAGACTATTAAGATCTTGTTCTATGTCTTTGGCAAGTTTAATGGCAGCTTGATATTTCTCACTAGCTTCATCTAGTGAGAAATCGTCACTATAAAACCACTCCACCTTGGTATTGAGTTTGGTTATTTTGTCACTGATATTTGCTTTTTCCTTAGTCATGACGACTCCTTTCTTTAACTTGCTTAATTTCGGCGGAAAGTTCTTGGGTTGATGTTGTAATTTTTACAACATTTCCAATGGTAATTTTGCCAGAGATAATAGCATAGCCTTGCTGCAAAATCTTTTCTGGGCTAAGATGCTCCAGGAGTTTAGTTGCCTCCTGAATTTTAGCTTGTTCCGCGGAAAGATTTTGCGTGATGAGGCGCCCAGTATCGGTAATTGTGCGCAAAACCAGCATGCTTTGGTTGTTGATAGCGGTATAAATTTGGTCTTTTACTCTAATAAGATTATTTTTAATTTTAGAAATTTCTGCAGCACGATCAGGAGTCAGCATTTGTGCGGCGTTAGACGGAGTAGAGGCGATAATATCTGCGGCAAGATCGCAAAGACTCTCATCAATTTCGTGACCGATTCCGGTAATAACGGGAATTTTACTGGCGGCCACTGCCCGAACTAATTTTTCGTCATTAAATACTGCCAGGTCATCAGCCGAACCACCGCCGCGCAAGATGGCAATAATTTGTACTCGGTTTTGCTCATTAAAATAATTTAATGCATTGATAATTTGGTCAGCGGCAGAAAGACCTTGTACGCTAGTATGGGCCACGGAAATTTTTAGTCCGCCCCAACGTTCACCGAGAATTTTGATAAAGTCCGCATAGCCCGCGGCTTGAGTAGAAGAGATGACGCCAATATTTTGTAAGTTCTCCGGGATACTGCGTTTTTTCAGCGGATCAAAGAGGCCCTCCTGGTCCAATTTCTTTTTTAGCAGTTCAAAACTTTTCTTAATAGAGCCTTCCCCTACCGGCATAATTTTCTGCACAGTAATGGAAAATCGCCCAGTGCGAGTGAGTTTTGGTATACCGCGTACGACTACTTTCATGCCGTCTTCTAGGGGCGTGCGCAAATTCCAAACCGCCATGAAACACCCAATACTACTTGTTTCATCTTTGAGATCGAAAAAGACCCATTTACCCTGATTGATTTTGAAGCTCGCCACTTCCCCTTCTATATCGACCGCGGAAAAAGAATATTCTAAGGTCTGATTGCAAACTTCAATAAACTCCGAAACGCTAAATTTAGGATTTTCCATTGGTTCTATTATAGCACGCTAGCGTTTAATTAAGGCATCAGCATTAGCAACGAGGCGAGTATGAAAAGCAGTGCGAGCACGTTCGGCGTTTTCATTATTTCCTTGCCAGACATCTAAGGCTGGGCCTTGTAAGGCCCTAGCAAAGGAGAATGTCACCGGCCAGGGGAATGGGCCGTTGTTAATCACTTGTTGCAAATTAGAAGTAGCTTGCTCCACACCCTGTCCACCAGACAAAAATACTACACCGGCAAGTTCAGCTGGAACATGCGCGCGCAAGGTAGCAGCAGTCATCTGGCCAACTTCCTCCGGAGCAGACTGAGTAATATGCTGTTTTCCAGCTAAGACCATATTGCACTTCAGGATGCAGGCCGAGAGGTCTACATGTTTTTTGACGAGCTGACGGAATAGCTCATCCAGAATCTTCCCGGTCACCTCTGCGCATACTTCCACGGAATAATTGCCGTCGTGCACAACTTCTGGCTCTACGATTGGAACGATCAAGGCATCCTGGCAATCTTTAGCATATTGCGCTAGGATTTCACAGTTTTTCTGGATGGCCATATCAGATGGCGGAACAACCTCAAACGCTGCGCGCCATTTAGCAAAGCGCAGGCCCATCTCATGATATTCCTCTAATCTTTCCGGCAAGCCGTCTAGACCTTTAGTGTATTTTTCGTCTGAGTCAGGGAAATTAGCGAGGCCTTGGTCTACCTTGATACCAGGAATGATCCCTTTGCTAGTTAGAAAATCAACAAAATTACTACCATCGTCCGCACGTTGACGGGCGGTTTCGTCAAAAAGAATTACACCAGAGACATACTTTTCTAGCTCTTTAGTGGTAAAGAAAATATTACGATAGTCACGCCGATGGGCCTCATCATCTGGTATACCAGCCTGCTCAAACTTTTTATGGATGCTGCCCCCACTTTCATCTGCAGCTAAGATACCTTTACTAACAATGCTATCGGCAATTAGGCGGAGATTTTTTAGATTCTTCTGATATTCCATGACCATTTGATCAAGTTTTTCTAGCGGTAGGATGGTATTAAGTGTGGCATTTTCAACGTTAATCTTCGCTAGTAGCAAAGCATCACGAATGTTGCGGCCATCTGTCAGCGCGGCAAAAACTGTTCCGGCAATCACTGAATATAATGTGAGGTGAGTCATTAGCCCAGTACGAGTTGGGGTTTGGCGCCAAGACTGCTCTACTCCTTCTATGACAATATTATTCATAGAGATATGGCAGAAAAGACCCTGATAACCTGGAATATCTTGTTTTTTCAGGCTGTCATCCGCAAAAACTAGCATAGACACACGAGCCAGTGATTCTTCAATGCTATTCATGTTAGCATGGGCATAGTAGGCTAAACGAGTACGCGGGGAAATTGCCATGTAGGCTAAAATATTCTGAGCTAATTCCACACTGACATTAGCGGAGCGATCTACGTAGATCCAGTCGTAAGTTTCTATAGGAGCCTGCCAAATTGTTTTCTTGTGTTCATCGGGAGCAAGATAAGCAATTTGATGATCCTTGCAAAGAATATAGCGATAATCCGAAGCGGGTTGACCCTCGGCAGTAAGTTTAACTTTGTGATGAAAACTTTCTATGATTTGCTGAGAAATTTTTACTCCGCCAAAAACAGCAGTACGTTTAAAGAAATTATGCTTGCTGCCATCAAAAGATAGGTCTAGCCAATTTACACCAGCGTCGTCCGTTTCAAAATTATTCCGCTCGGCGTCGAGGTTTAAATAAACATCCTTGATAACATTTCCCACTACCAAGATTTTGCTCATGTTTATATTATAGCATAGGGCTTAATATTTTAGTACAAAAAACTCCCATATTGCTTGACAATACGGGAGTTTTATTATATAGCTATCGTACTTCTACGCGGACGCGCGGCAAGGAGCGACCGGAGAAATGAGTCTTTTTGGTTTTTACAAAGGTAACGGTGCCATCTTTAGCTGCGTGGATGGTGAAGTTGCGTGACATATAAGTACCAGGGCCAGCAATCTTTGTAGCACCAGTCTGACGAACAATAATCTCGCCATTTTTGACCTTTTGGCCACCGAAACGCTTTACGCCGAGGCGCTGACCGGCGTTGTTGTGGATGTTCTTGGCGGTACCGCCAGCTTTCACATGTGACATATTATTTCTTCCTTAAAACTATTATTTCTCGAGCTACGACCTGTCCCTCTCTGTGATAAAGCAGGCTACCATCACCCGAGTTACTATACTTCACTACATTATAGCCCAGATTTGTGATTTCGTCAAGGATATTTAGCCGCGAGTAACTACGATCCGGACGCAGCCAAGCTGGAACGGCAATCGTTACTGGTGTGCCGGTTTTTAGTTGACTAGCAAGATTTTTGAGAAAGCCCAGGATGATATTTTGGCACTCCTGTTTAGCTTCTTTTAATTTAATCTCGGCTGGGGGAAGAGACATCGGCGGACCTAAATATGTTTCACACGCCACAGCATCAATTGGTTGCTGCCACTGAGCGTTGGTGGCATCGGCAACGAAAGTTTTACAAGCGCCGTTTACCCGTGAAGACGAGCTGGATAGGCGCAACCCAGATAGTGCTTGCAAATTTCGTTTGGTATATTCCACCATTCGCTCGCTTTTATCAGTACCATAAGCATGATAGTCCATCAACAAGGCTTCTTGCAAAACTACACCAGTGCCACAAAATGGATCTAGTACCGTAGCGTTTGATTTTAGTGGGCCGCAAAGATTGATTAAAATCTGAGCGAGCTTGGGCGGAAGCATGCCGACTTTAGCATCCCTAGCCGGACGCGCCTGATCACGAGCAGCATAGGCGTCGATATCTTGTACGCCGATTACGAGATAGTTTACTTGGTCGACAATAATTAACTCTATGTGATTTTTCTTTTTGCCTAGACCATTATGTAAGGCAGCAGCAGTAGAAATGGTAGTAGATTTATTGGGCAAAGTTCTGACGCTACGACCAATTTTAGCAAGAGATTTTTTAAGTTTGATGGCAGCCTGCGTAGCAGTACGAATGCTAGCCCGGCGAGAATAATCAGATACACCAAGGGTAATTTTTCCATCTGGCAAATTTGACAAAAAAGCTAATGGCTCTTGACCTAATTCGCGAGCAAGCTTAAGGCTGCCGCCCAGGCGATTAATTTCAGGGATATTATTCGATTCAAAAATCGCCAAACTCGGCCCTAGCATCTGAACATTTTTAAATTGAGCTCTAAGTTCGGCATAAGATATATCTGGTTGTCTTCCTAATACAGCAAGATACCTCATAATTCCATTATATCACACTTACGTTAAAAAGTCAAGCGGAAAGCAGCTTGAGGAACTCTGCCTCGGAAAGCATGGAGATACCTAATTTTTCTGCCTTAGTAGTCTTTCCGGCGCCAGGTTTTTCCCCGGTAATCAAGGCGGTGGTGTTTTTAGTGACAGAACTGGTAACTGTAGCCCCTAGGGCGCGCAGCTTATCTTCTGCCGCTTCTCTGCCCATGCTTTGCAGGGTACCAGTAATAATATAGCTTTTCCCGGCTAGCGGCGCGGCGGATTTGTCATGGTAAACCGGTTGCACGCCTAAATCCTTTAGTTCTTGCAACAGCTTGAGATTATCTTCATCGGCAAAATAGGCCAAAACAGAATCTGCCACGATTTCACCAATATCCGGGATAGAAAGCAGCTCTTCTTGTGTGGCGGTGCTGAGATGTTCAATGGAATGGAAAAAGTTTGCTAGCGAAACAGCGGTCTGTGCACCAATATGACGAATGCCAAGGGCAGTGATAAACTTGCTAAGCTCAGGAGTTTTAGAATTGGCAATCGCAGTGATGAGGTTTTGGGCGGAGAGCTCCGCAAAGCGCTCTAGTTTAGCAACCTGAGGGGTAGTTAAGCGATACAAATCAGCAATGGAACGCACAAGACCAGCGTCCACGAGAGCGGCGACGTTTTTCTCACCTAAGCCTTCAATGTTGAGAGCTGGCTTACTAGCATAGTACTCAATGGCGCGTTTTAAAATGAGGTCGGAGTTTTCGCCTTTGACGCGATAGACTACCTCGCCCTCTGGACGTTCAAACTCTAATTCCGGGTACTGCTGTTTTAAAGCTTTTTCGTAGTTGAACGGCTCCGTATGATCCGGGCGTAGAGTTTTAAGGACTTCCTTGACCTGCGGAATGATGTCGCCAGCCTTATAGATAATAACGGTATCGCCAACACGGATATCTAAGCGCGCAATCTCATCAGCGTTGTGAAGCGAAGCGTGGCGCACAGTACTACCAGCTACTTCTACTGGATCAAAGATAGCTACAGGCGTAGCGGCGCCAGTACGGCCAATACTAATGACAATGTCGCGCACACAAGTGGTGCTTTCCTCTGCTGGATATTTAAAAGCAACCGCAGCTCGCGGGGTTTTGCCAATAATACCAAGCTGTTGATAAATTTTACGGTCATTGATCTTGATGACCATGCCGTCAGTATTAAACGGAAGGTTGCTACGTGTTTCGCCGAGGCGTTTGATTTCCTGAAAAACCTCCTCTATGGTGGCGAAAACTTTGTCTTGATTACTAGTTTGAAAACCATAAGCACGTAGCCGTTCATAGGCTTCGTGGTGGGTGGGAAGATTCGGTGTAACTAAATCGTAGGCGATAAATTTGAGCGGGCGAGCAGCAGCAACTTTGGGATCTAATTGACGAATGCTACCGGCAGCGAGATTACGGGGATTGGCAAAAGGTTTTTCGCCCATTTTTTTCTGTTTTTCGTTTAATTTAGCAAAGTCGTCTTTAAAAATGACTATTTCGCCACGAACTTCCACATGGGAAGTGGTTTCCTGGCGCAAAATGAGTGGTACGTTCTCAATGGTGCGGACGTTCATCGTGACGTCTTCGCCTACTAAGCCATCGCCGCGTGTAACGGCTTGAACTAATCTGCCATTTTCATAATGCAGGGCACAGGCTAGACCGTCCATTTTAATGTCAGTGAAAAATTCAAATTTAGTGCCAGTAGGAACCAATTTGTAGTTGCGAGACAGCCATTCCCTAATTTCATCTTTGGAAAAAACATCCGCTAGAGAAATCATGCGCTGCCCATGCGTTACTTTAGCAAATTTATCTAGTGGTTTCCCGGCAACGCGCTGAGTAGGGCTGTCCGGGGTAATGAGTTCCGGGAACTGTTCTTCTAGTTTAGTTAGCTCATGTTTAAGCGAATCGGCAGCAGCTTCGGACATAATAGACTCGTCTAGTACATGATAGTGATAACGATAATTATTAATCTCTGTACGTAATTTTTCAATTCGCGCAGCAGCTTCTTTTTTAGTCGTCGTCATAATCTAACATCCTCCGATAAAATAGGTAGACATAAGCTGTGGTATAAATTAGCGAGAAGACCGTCATGAAAAGCAAGACAAAGGAAACCCATGGAAAACCCGAGAGCCAGTCAAATGAGCTTTTGAGCCACATATCTACGAGAATATTTGGCAAAACTACAATTACCCAACAAATCGCCACGACAAAGAAAAGATAGAGCAAGCGAATCAGCCAGCGAATGCGGCGACCGGCAATAAGATCCGAGGCGGTATGTAAAGCGGCCATAGGATAAAGCCCTGGCGCGGAGACGGCAATCAAGGCAAGCAAGGAGCTGGATATTAAATAAAGCGAGAGCAAGGTCAGTAAAGCAGCAAAAATGAAGTAGACCAAGGCATAAAATGGCGTTTCTAGAAATTGTGTCTGCACGGCAGCAGAATAAGTAATAACAACAATCATCAGCGGGATAGCTTCTAGGAACATCACTACTACAATACAAAAGCTAGAAAGTAGCGGAGCGAGCGCATTATAGAGTCCGTCGCGGAGCTTGGGCTTGTGGCCAGCCAGGATATGCCGCAAAAGGTAGATTGTGACTAGCCAGATAATAATGAAGAGAATCACGGCAATTAACTGCTGGACTTCAGACATACCGCGCGTAAGACCGCCGGTGGTAATCGTAGCAATTAGTAGTAGCCCAGCCTTGAGAAAATTGCCAGCTTGGCCATTCATGATGGCTTGGTCGGTCTCGTCCAGAGTATCCTGGAATTGGAGATAGGTATCTTCAGACATTAGCCCGACGAAGAGGATATTCAGCAAAACTATCAATAAAATAAAAGGTAAGAAAATTTTCCAATTTCTAAACAGGAGTTTAAACGTAGCCATGGCGTGATGTATTAAGCCTGGGACCTCCAGTTCCCTGACATAATCTTCACGATAGGAGCGTTTGAAAGATTTGTGTAATTTTACGCGACGAGATTTCTCGTCTTTTTTCCGAGCACGCCAAAGTTTGAAATTAGCTCGAGCTCCAGCTCCTCCAGCTCCGGATTTTTTAGAAGGAGTTTTTGCCATGCTCGAGCCTCTCGATACGTTTTTCTATGGGCGGGTGAGTACTGAATATATTGCTAAAGAAGCCTTTCTTTAGAGGGTTATTGATATACATGGCTTCGGTGGCGGCATTCTGGCGTTTCATCGGACGTGTATGAGTATCGAGTTTTTTCAGGGCAGCTATCATGCCCTCCGGATAACGTGTAAGATGGGCGGCGGACATATCGGCTAAATACTCCCGCTCGCGACTAACCGCCATCTGCGCAATGGAGGCAGCAATAGGTGCCAGGATAGATGTAATAACAACTACGATCAGACCGATTGGGCTGCGATCATCGTCACTGCGCCGATTATTAAAATAGAGCATTCGAATGCCTAGGTCAGAGATGTAGCCCACAATACAAACTAGGCCAAACGTAATCATTGTGACACGGATATCATAATTTTTAATATGAGAAAGCTCGTGCGCCATGACAGCGGTGAGCTCTTTGTCATCCATGATATCTAGGAGGCCAGTTGTAGCAGCAACTATAGCGTGCGCTGGGTCGCGGCCGGTAGCAAAAGCATTGGGTGCGGGATCGTCTATGATGTAAACTTTTGGCATAGGCAGACCAGCAGTAAGAGAAAGATTTTCTACGATATTATAAAGTCGCCGGTTGTCTTTTTTCTCTATTTCTTTAGCACCAGTCATAGCAACGGCTAGAGAACCAGCCAGAAAATACTGAATGACGGCATAGATTGTAGCAACTACTAGTGTCCAAACAGAAATAGTCCAATCGCCAAAAGCATAGGCAAACGCCGCACCGACAGCCGCAATCAGGATGATAAACCCAGCCATAATCAGTACGGTGTTACGCTTATTGGCGGCGATTTGCTTATACATCTAAGACCTTTAGCAATTAAAACTTGACCTCTGGGGCTTTGTCGATTTTAGCCTTCTCAGATTCTTCTACTTCGTAGTATTCACGAGGCTTAAAACCGAAGCCGCCGAAAAGATTAACCGGGAAGACCTTAATTTTAGTATTAAGCTCTTTAGCACCAGCGTTATAGAAACGACGAGCAGCTTGAATTTTGTCTTCGGTGTCCTGAAGCTGCTGCTGAAGTTCTTTGAAGTTTTCATTGGCTTTTAGTTCCGGATAAGCTTCAGCAATGGCAAAGACTTTACCAAGAGCGGCCTCCATGGATTTTTCAGCCTTGGCTACGGATTCTACGCTTTTCGCGCCCATGATAGCAGAGCGAGCTTCGGTCACTTCCTTAAAAACCCCCTCTTCGTGTTTAGCGTATCCTTTAACGGTTTCTACGAGATTAGGGATAAGATCGGCGCGATACTTGAGCTGAACTGTGATATCAGACCATGCCTCATTAACACGCTCGTTAGTGCGAACGAGACCGTTATAAGTGCTCCAGATGAAGACAATTATAACTAAAACTACGCATCCTATAATAATAAGTGGTACCATAAAAATCTCCTTAATTATATATATTTATTATACGCTAGTTTAGTGGTTTTTGGTAGAGCTTTTCGTGTTTTTATATAAAAACCAGAGTTCCGCAGCCAAGGGGGGTTAGCTGCGGAACTCTGGTGCGAATGAAGAGACTCTAACTCTCGACCTCTTCCTTGGCAAGGAAGCGCTCTAAACAACTGAGCTACATTCGCAAATCATTAGAATGCCTAGTTTTATTTTAGCAAAAATCGTTTCGGTAGTCAAGTAATTGCTTAGTAAGCGATACGCGTTTGTTTGGTAAGAGCTACGCTCTTTCCACGCGGCGCTCGCAACAGGAAAAACGCAAGCGTTTTCCTTACTTGCTCGCTTGCGTGGTAGCCGGGACGGGACTTGAACCCGTACGAGTTTCCTCATTCGATTTTAAGTCGAACGCGTATACCAATTCCGCCACCCGGCCGATATCAGTGGAGGCACCGTTTACCCCTTGGGACGTTCCGGTGCCGGAACGTAGTGGAGGCACCGACCGGAATTGAACCGGTGTACGCGGTTTTGCAGACCGCTGCGTAACCACTCCGCCACAGTGCCATATAAATATATATTACCAAAAAAGACAAAATACGTCCAGGAGAACACTTAAAACAACCTGGGCGTATTTTGTTTTTATTTCTAGGTAGAGACTTCTAAAACTGTGATAACTGCGAGATTATACAATTTCGAAGTTAGTAAATAGCCTCTTCAACTACACTCTCCCACCCGGACTTGGGCGTCTCTCAACTCCGTCCAAATCCTTACCTCTATTTTAGCATAGGCAGATTCTATGTCAAGATTGATTTTTGACGTTTTTGTGGTTTTATCCACAGGCTAGTTGTTCGGTTTTAGAAAATTTTGTTCGGTTTTATAGGGGTAGCCTTATTTCTGTCATGAAAAAGCGGGCCATAATGACCCGCTTTACCTTTAGAAACCTACACTGACATCGCTGCCGGGATTAGCTATCGCTTCGGTGGTGTTAGAAATTCTATATTTCTTAGAAGTATAGAATTCTACCTTTCTAGTAGCCAGTGGCTTTTCGCCTTTCTTCTTAGCCTTGGCATTTTTGTATGCCGGAAGATAGGTAGTTAAGCGATCGTACCAGATGCCGTCCTGAGAGAGGGCATTCTTGCTGATGTTCTCCACTACAGAATTGTCAAACGCCATCTTTAGCCAGGGTGGGCAAACGAAGTAATCGTCGTAATCGTAGTTACCGAGCCACAGATATGAATCGGTGTTGAGCTTCAATTTCTTCGTGGTTACCTTCTTGCCATCAGAGTCATAGACCGGAATCATCACGGTAGTAGACTTTTTGCTGACTTTAAAACCAGCCTTGGGATAGGCATTAGCAAACCAGTAAGGCACGCGTACACGAAACTTTACACCTTTCTTCTCTATCTTGCCAATATAGCTGGCATTATAAGCGAAGTTAGTGCTAGTCGTGCTAGTGGCGTCCTCGTCGTTGCCTTCTGTAGAAGCCACGGATGCTGAGGCTAATTTTACACTCTCCGCAGGGAGAAGTAAATTCTCTTCAGTAGCCTGGCCGTCCACAATGATGCCGTCCCACTCAGTACTGTCTAGTGTAACATAGTCCGCTTCAGTCTCAGAAGTAAGACCAGCTTCTTCCGCAAGATTCTCCGAAGCAACCTCAACGCCGACAAGGTCAGCCGGAATCTCCTCAGCCATTGCAGCTAAGGGCGACAGAGCGCTTACGACTAAGCTCGTCGCTATTATCAGTGACAGTTTCTTAAAAGCTATTTTAATGTTCTTTCTCATAATCTTTACCCCCTTTACGAGAAATAGTGTTTGGGAAAAATCCCATCTAGGAGTAGCCCTATTGCCACTCCATGATTCCATTATAGCATACTTTGTTAAAAAAGTCAATACTTTTAACGCTTTTTTGAGTTTTGGCAAGGGGGCTCATAGACCAGGAAAAAGCGGGCTATAAGAGCCCGCTTGCTGAATAACTTAGTCGCAAAGACCAAAGCCACCTTTATGCGTATAGTTTGCAGTCTCTATAGCAGAGACGTTATATCTTTTAGGAGTGCAATACTCTATTACGCGAGTGATGACCGGGGAGTCCTTCTTTTTGGCCTTGGCATTTTTGTACACCGGAATCCAGGTGACTAAATAATCATAACTCATCCCATTCTCCGATATAGCATTTTTGGCAATTTCTTCTACCACAGCATCGTCAAACACCTTTTTTAACCAAGGTGGGCAGGTGTAATAGTCGTCACGAGTATAGTCCCCGAGCCACAGAGCAGAGTCTGTACTGAGTTTGAGTGACCGAGTAGTTAATTTTTTGCCGTCGGGATTGCAGACAGGAATGACGACTTTAGTGGTTTTCTTCCCAACTTTAAACTTGGCCTGGGGAAAAGTATTAGCAAACCAGTAAGGTATCCGCACGCGGAATTTTACGCCTTTCTTTTCTATCTTACCAACATAGCTGGCATTATAAGCGAAGTTAGTGCTGACCGCCGGCCGATCACTACTGTTTTCGGAAGCGGTAAAAACCGGAACGTCGTCTGCAGTAATGGGCAGACTTTCATTAGCAGATTTCCCATCTACGGTGATACCCGCTTGAGGAGTAGCTTCCGGCGCTTCGGCTTCAGAAGTGAGCTCCGCACACGGCTCTTCCTCTGTAATTTCTGCTATGCCTACTTCCACCACATCCGCTTCTGTCACGTCTTCCGGAATTTCTTCGGCAAAAACAACCAGTGGCGTCATGATGCTTATAGCCAAAATTACTAATAAGTTATTCAGTTTTCTAAGGTTCTTTTTTCTCATGGTCTAGCCCCCTTTACGAGAAAAACTATCAGAAGTGGCCCTATTGCTACTTCACAGCCCCATTATGGCATGCTTTGTTTAAAAAGTCAAGCATCAATGTTTTCTGTTAGGCTGTTGTCGTGGTATAATTGAGATATGTTTAAGAGAGGTAAACGGCTGCTTACGAAATGGCAAGACGAGTGGAAAATGACCTTTATGGGGCTAGTTTTAGCCACGAAGAAGCTGCGATTTTGGGCGGTGTTCGTCCCGAGCTTTGTGATTTTTGGGACTTTGCTCGTACTGCTCGCGCCGGGGCTGGCTGGGGTGCAACTGATTGGAACATTAGGATTTCCGGAGGGGCTAAAGGTAATCTTTGATGCGTTTTTGGGACTGTTTGGGGTGAACCAGAACTTTACGGATTGGATTATTGTTTTTAGCATTTCCCTGTTGCAGGCCATATTGATAGCACTACTTACGATTGTCTGGAAGAAGCGAAAAAGTGCCGCGGAAGTGCAAAATACAGGGATTGTGGCGGGGCTGGCGATACTGGGGTCGGGCTGCCCGACCTGCGGAACAGCGCTAATGATGCCTTTGCTTACAGGGGTGTTCGGCACGGGCGCGCTGGGATTTGCGGGGGCGCTCTCGGGAGTTGTGACGGTGGCGGCGGTGATTGTGGCGCTATTTACGCTGAAAAAACTTGGCCCGGAAGTCTATGTTATAATGATGGAGGAGAAGCTATGATTGGAAAAATTGTGCGAATAGTGGCGATTATTGGGATTTCGGGATTTTTCTTGGCCCTGATGATTTTTAGCATAACCAATAAGCCAGCGGCGGGGGAAAGCGTTTGGGACGAGGGGACGACGGTTGGTTCGCCGGAGGCAAAAAAGCATTATATTCAGTACACTGATGTGATGTGTCCATATTGCGACGTGTATTCGCGGCTCGTAATGGAGCACCAGGACGAGTTTGAGAAATTTATTGAGGATAATGATATTTTGTACGAGCTTAGAGTAACGGATTTCTTGTACGAATATGGGGCGCACCAGACGGAGTATTCGCGGCAGAGCGCGGAGGCGGTATATTGTGCGCGGAATGAGGGGAAGTTTTGGGAATATTACCATGCGGCGCTAAGGGCACTCTATAACGATTACCATTCCAAGGGGATTGGCGATTCTAAAACTTCGCCGCAAATTACTGATATTACAGATGAATATTGGCTAAGCATTGGGCGGTCAATTGGGCTTTCGGATGATTTTGAGAGCTGCTACAGAGAACACAAGGAGCTGGATCATGTAATTTCTAACACGGGCAGGGCTTATAAATTAGTGGATGGTGGACTGCCATATTTTAATTTTAACAAGAAACCGCTGGGTGGTTTTGACCAGAAGTGGGGCTGGGACTACGTGATGAAATATCTGGAAGCTGGGCTGAAATAAGTTTGGCTTCGTAGAGAACGGTAGGGACGGCCGGCGGCGGTGTAAAGTCGGTAGGCTTCAAGGGATAGCGGATTTTGGTTTGGTATTTTTGGTTGATTTCTTGACCAAGCTGGGAGGTGTAGTGGCGGTCGGTGTTAATTAGTTTTAGAGCAAGTTGTTTCTGGAGAATGAGATAGATGGCCTCGGGAGGGTTGTCCGACTCAACGAGTTTGTGGAGGATTTTGGAGCTTAAGTGAAAAGGTGGGTTCGCGAAGACTTTGTAAGGGCCGGGTGGCATGGCTATGGTCAAGAAATCCTGCTGCTTAAAGACAATCTTGGCTTTTCCGGACGCGTTCGCGACGCCCGTCTTCACGGGGTCGCGCCGCTTGAGCTCGGCAGCAGCCTGCGCACCACCGGCAAAGCCAAGATTATTCTTTAAGCGGCGAAAGGTCTGCTCGTCGGGCTCTACCGCCCAGACCTCGCGGCAGCGCTTGGCAAGAGCCGCAGTGATGACGCCGGAACCGGCGCCGATGTCAATGACAAGGTCGCGCTTTTTAATGTTGGTATGGCCAATCAACATTAAAGCTAGGCGCGGACTACGCAGGAAATGTTGAGAGAGCTGGTGTTTACGCAATTAGCTGAGTTCCTTGATTTCGTAATTGCCGGTTTTTGCTTCTTCTTCGCCGAGCACGATGGAATTTTTGGCGAATTTTGCGGCATAGTTGAGTTTGTCGCCAAGCTTTTTGTCGGTAAGGATAACGTCAACCGTCTTCCCCTCTGCGCGGAATTTCTGGGCAGTTTCAAGAGCCAACTGCCGCTCGTTTTCGGAAATCGGGATGACAGCAAGATCAACGGGTTTATCGGTCTGCAGAATTTCGGGGCGAATGAGGTTCTTTTCTTGCAGAATATAGAAAAGACGACTGAGGCCAATGCTGCCGCCGACGCCCGGGAAAGATTGATTGCTATAATTGCTGGCGAGGTTGTCGTAGCGACCGCCGGAACAAACCGAGCCAATTTCTTTATAGTCCGGCAAAATGGTTTCAAAAACGGTGCCAGTATAATAATCCAGGCCGCGCACAATTAGCATATCGGCGATAGCGTTTTTGATGCCGTGTTCGCCAAGAACTTGCAGAACCTTAGCGAGTTCATCAACGCCCTGCTGGTAAAGTTCGTTTGTAATACCGAAGCTCTGGAGTTTTTCGGAAATTTCGTCGTAGCGGCCATAAATGCTCATAAAGTTCAAGAGAATTTGTTGCTGCTCGGGGCTGAGACCGAGATTTTTGAGGCTTTCTTCCGTGACGCTTACCGGAACTTTCTCGGCGTGGTCAATAATACCGAAAATTGCTTCCGCTTTTTCTGATAGTTCTAGCGCTTCTAGAAGACCGGATAAGATTTTCCGGTTGCTGACGCGGATAACCATACCGGCATTAACAAAAATGCTAAGCGCTTCATAGACCGTAGCGATAACCTCGGCGTCGTAATCTAGTGATAGATTGTTTCGGCCGACAATATCTACGTCGCATTGGTAGAACTCACGGAAGCGGCCTTTTTGGGCGCGTTCGCCGCGGAAATTGCGACCAATTTGAGAAACCTTAAATGGGAACGGTAAATCATTTTCATGTTCTACAACATAGCGGGCGAGCGGAACGGTATGGTCAAAACGAAGGGCCTGGTCCGCATCGTCGGAAGATTCGGCAGTTTTAATAACTTTGTAGATTTGCTTCTCGGTGTCGCCACCAGCTTTGGCGAGCAAAATTTCGGTGCGTTCAATTACGGGAGTTTCAATTTCCTGGAAACCGTGCGCGCGATAAACAAGCGCAATTTGCGACTTTAGCTGGTTAAAAATGGCCTGGGTTTCCGGCAAAAATTCTTGTGCGCCAGAAATCGGAGAAGTATTAATCTTTTTCATAGTTTAATTATAGCATATTTAGCTAAGTTTGCCACGGCGGAGGTGGAGAACCTGGTCGGCGTGATTTGCGACGCGTTTGCTATGCGTGACAATGATGACAATTTTGTCTTCCGTATGCGCCAAGTCTTTAAACAATTTGATGATTTTATCTTCATTATCTTCGTCCAAATTACCAGTTGGTTCGTCCGCAACAATAACTGGAGAATTGGAGGCGATAGCGCGGGCAATCGCGACGCGTTGCTGTTGGCCGCCGGAAAGTTTGCCGATTAAGCGGCTGCTTTCTTCTTCGTTTAGGCCAACGCGTTTTAAAAACTTCAACGGATCGGCGGTACGGTTGTCAAAATCAATTGGAATTTCTACGTTTTCTTTTGCAGTCATATATTTAATGAGGTTGTAGGCTTGGAAAACGATATTGACGTATTTTAACCGGAAATTAGAACTGCCAATTTCTTTGATACTTTTTTCGTTGTATTTAATATCACCGTCTTGGATACTGTCTAGAGCGGAGATGAGCGAAAGGAAGGTGGTTTTACCGGAACCGCTTTCGCCAACGATAGCGTACATTTTGCCGGATTTAAATTCAGTATTAATATCGTTTAGAACTTTTTGCTCGCCTTCGGCATTATAATAACTGTGCGAAAGATGCTCAATTTTCAAGGTATTTTTCATATTATTCCTTTCCGGTTAAAATTTCTTTAGGTTGATAGCGCATAATACTAATGCCGGGGAGAATTAGCGCAAGGATAATAACGACGTAGCCGGTAACAAATAACAGGAGGTAATCCGTAAAGGAAGCGTTAACATCTAGTTCCACTTTTTTGTCGTTGTTGCGACTAACGATGGATTTCATGTTGCCGCCCATGCTGCCCATGTCGGAAGGAAGTTCCGGCATATTACTGTTGCTATTTTCGCCGCCGGGCTTAGCGCTGGGACGACCAAAATTCCTTTCTTGTTGCGCAGAGTTGCTAGCGGTTTGGGAATCTACAATGCCCTGGCCAAGCGCTTTTGCAAGGAAGGTGCCGGAAAGAGAAGCTAGCGCAAAGCCAAGCGTACCAACGATTAGAAGCTCTGTAGCAATTTGGCCGAGAACGTTTTTCTTAGTTGCACCGAGTGATAATAACACACCCATTTCATAACGACGATCTTTAACGTTTATGGTAACAATTAAAGTGATAATGATAATCGCAGCCACAACCACTATGATGAGAATGGTCGTAGCAAAACCGCCTACGCTTTCTACGGAACTAGCTAAGGCATCATATTGACTAGTGTCTACGGCAACTTTTAAATTATTTTCGGATAGTTCCGGAAAATCGCTGTTAATTTTTTCAACGAATTCGTCAGCAGTTTCAGAAGTGTTCATATAGAAGTTGACATTGTCTACGTTGTAGTTGCCATTATTATAATCGTCCGTGCTGAGAAATTTAGCGGCGGTTTCAGTGTTAAGATAAATTGTGTTGGCATCGGCGCGGCCTTCGGAAGTGTCATAAATACCGATGACGGTGAGCGGAAGATCGGCGCTAGTGTAAATATTCTTCAAAGTAAAAGTATCGCCAACTTTAAGACCGTTTAACTCGGCAAATTCGTAGGAAATCATAGCAGAATCGGTAGAATCTTCGTCAAAATAAGTACCGTCTTTAATTTCCATGGTGCCATTTTTGACTGCGGAAATATAGGCGTAGGCATTAATGCCACTGACGGTGATGTCGGAATCTAAAGTGCCCTCATCGTCGCTAGTACTTTCAAACGGATTTTTCATGTTGCCTGGGCCGCCCATACCGCTGGGAAAACCGCCTTTGGTTTCCACGGTGCTGAGGCCGTTAGCATTAGCAGAAGCGGAAACTTCGTAAGAATAATCTTTAACGTAGTCGGAGTAGCTGGCGATTTTGTTGGCGGTTTCTACATCAATTTCGGGACGGGACATTTTGCCAAACATTTCGCTGGGGTCGCCGCCTTTTTCCATTTCTTCGCGCTGGTTATTGCGGATATTTTCCATGTCGGCCTGGATGGAAACTGTACCGCCGAGCGTTGACTTAGCGTAGTCCATTTGCGCGGCAACGGCAGATTTTACCGCAATGGCCGCGAGTACAAGATTCGCCATCATGAAAAAGATTAGGGTTAATATAATGGTGCGTCCAAGCTTCCGTCTAATAGAAAGAAAGCTGCGTTTAAACATATTTTTATACATAAAGATCCTTTCAGAACTGATTATACGGGCCGAAACTTAAAATAAAATTAAAAACTTAAAATCTTTATGGAGATAATCTGCTTTACGAATAAGTATTGGGAATATAGGAAAAAAGCGAGAAATATGGTATAATAATTGTAAATAGTCAGAACTAGAAAAAGTAAAACCCGTTTTAAATTCCGTATTGCTGGTAGAAAAAGTTATGATGATATGCTAGAAAAGAAAATTGAAACTATTAGGCGTAAACAAATCTTCTACGTCTTTTGTGCTTTTTATCAAAATATGATATAATATAAATATTAGCTTGGAATTTAGGATTAAGGAGGTGGAGCTATGAACATTTTCAATAAAATAAAAGCGAATGAGAGCCGGGACGAATGGATGAGAGGGTTGGAGTGCAAAACCTATCGTGCAAGGATTGATTATCCGAGCCGTTATTACAAGTTTGGCGAGATTAGCGGAGAAATGCCAAGATATTTATCAGAGTTCATCTCTAAAAATGAGCTAATCGATTATTTTAATCTTGTTAGTCAACCAGAAGAGCATCCACTAATCTGTTTAAAATCAGAAGAATGTATGTATTTAGCTAATCTATTAATGCGATTTCGGGAATCTCCGATAAGTATATTCAGAAATCGGGTACTATGTAAACTGCAAAGTACTTTTGAAAAAAGTCCCAAAGGCCAACAAGAGAAGATACTGGAAAAGTATTTCGGTCCAGGTGAAGTCAGCAAACTACTGACTGGCGAATATCCGCCATATTATGGGCTGGGCGATCTTTTCCGTCGAGAGCTAGATGCGATATCGTTCGATCTTACATTGACTATCTTAGCCAAAGAATATGGGCAAACACTCGCTGATCTAGAATTTTATTTACGGGGTTATGACGAAGCAATGAAGTCGCGCGCTATAAATGGTATTCTTACTGTTGTACTGGAGTCGGGAGAAGTTCTAAATATCGCACTGAAAGGAGACGAAAATAAGATTTTGCTCTTCAATTCTGTCTATGATGATGGAGGTCCAAATTATAATGGTCCAGGAAGATACCAGCCTTGCGGACGACCGTGCATAAAAACATTAACTTCGAAAGATCTACATGATGCTTGCGGATCCGTAAAAATCGATAGTCACTTCTAGTCGCTTTTAAAAATAAACCCTGCCTACTCATAATGGCGGGGTCTATTTTTTTGCAAGGCACACAACGGTCTCGGTTATTGACCGAGCAAAAACAGAAAATCGGCCAAAATGCCGAGTTATATAAAATCTGGTGGGGGCGAATTAGGCAAGTATTAACAATCTATAAAGAAGATGTTCGGGAAAAGTTGAATCGTGTTATAATAGAAACATAAGTATTATAGAGAGGAAGTTTAATGGAACAGAATACTGAAGCTGGAGCACCAGTGGTGCCAGTAGCAGAGAATAAACAAAAAAGTGGAAATGGGTTAAAAATTGCTACTGCAATTGCATGCTTTGTTGCGATTTGTGGTATTGGGTTTGGTGTTTATGGCATGATACAAAGTTTACAAAAGGACAATCAAATTGCTGATCTGATAGCAAGACTGGAAAAATATGAAGAAACAAATATGGATGAAGAAGGCCAGGAGCAAAACATTCCAGATGGATATATTGCGGTTTTTCATGGTGGTGTTGGTGAACAGACATATGAAACATATATCTATAAAGACGACAATGACAGCCCTAATTATGGGTTTACTTATATTAATACTACAAGTACCACTAAATCTTGGGGTAGCCCAGAATGGAATACAGAGATTACCAAGCGAGGTTCATTTACTTGGACTGACGGAGCATTTGTTGTAGCAAAGGAAAATGGTGCATATTCATACGTTACAGTACCGGGCAGTGATCAAATATACACTATTGAAGAATTCCAGAAAAGGTTTTTGATGAACTAGTTAAGCATACATTTATTCAAAGTTGGTTTTGTTTTTATCTTTGTGTTTTTAGTTGATTGAATATTTGGCGGTTTTTGATGCAAAAATGGTTCAAAATTGCATACTATTGCTGCAAGGTACTTAACAGAAATCTACTACTAAAAATCGGCGAAAATGCCGATTCATATAAAATCTGGTGGCTCCGACTGGACTTGAACCAGTGACACAAGGCTCTTCAGGCCTCTGCTCTACCAACTGAGCTACAGAGCCACACGTGATTATTATAACACAGACGGCGGGCAATTTAAAGATTTTTATAGTATAATAATGGTATGGATTTAGAGCAAAAGCGGGTGCCGTTGGCGGAACGGATGCGGCCAAAAGTTTTAAGTGACGTAGTGGGGCAGGACGCAATTATTGGCGAGGGGAAAATTTTGACCGAAATCGTGAAAAAGGGCGAACCGGTAAACTTGATTTTTTGGGGGCCGCCGGGGACCGGAAAAACGACGC
>CAZAAA010000003.1:0-54384 GCA_964483335.1 uncultured Candidatus Saccharibacteria bacterium
CGTGAAGCTTCAGACATAATCGTTTCTGGTTTTCCAGATGTGATATAAGCTAATTTAGGACTTATGATTGATTGCACAACTGAGTTGTTAAAATCTGAAAATCCGCCTTCGACTGGCGGATTTTGGGTGTACTATGGACAAAAAGAAGAAAGTGTGGTATAATATAAGTATAAGTACCTTAAGGTTTTTGTGCTGGAGGATAGAAGGAGGATGCTATGGACGTTCAGATATGTTGGCGCGACTCAAGTAGAGAGATGCAAAAAGTAGGGCAGGATGTAATTAACCGGAAGGATTTAGTGATATCAGATAATTACGATAGGATATGGTTGTATGCTAGAGAGCACGGTTTGGTAAATATGAGCTGTAGGGAAATTGATCTACTGAAAGAAAACCAGAGATGCGCGCCGTCATATAGTACCTTGCGGCGTTATTTAGGAAAGAAAAAATTTTGGGCGCAGCAGCTGGACTGCAAAACGCCAAAGGAGGGGCAAAAGGTATTAAGAAAACTTTTAGCGCAAAACAGATTAACCCCGGCGTAAGTGCCGGGGTTTTCGTGGTATAATAGGGGGTGATGGAAGAAGATACGCGGAATTTGGTTGATGAATTTAAGGGGATGCCGAACGAGGAGGTTTTTGAGGCGTTAGAGAGGCGGCGGTCTGGGCTAGAAGTGGCGATTTTTAATGTGTCGCATGATTTTAATGCTGGGACGATTGTCAGGAATGCGAATAATTTTAATGTGTCGGCTGTACACATTATTGGGCGGAAGAAGTACAGTCGGCGGGGAGCGATGTGCACAGACAAGTATTTAACGGTGAAAAATTGGGCAAGTGCCCAAGAATTTTTAGATAATCAGCATGCGCGGGGAAGAGAAGTGGTAGCGATAGAGAACAATGTGCCAAGGGTGTTGCCACTACCGGAGAAAAAATTTAGACGAGAAACAACGTTGGTGTTTGGTGGTGAAGGAGATGGGCTGCCAGGGGAGGTTTTACAGGGGTGTGATGACATACGAGAGATAGAATCATTTGGCTCTACACGCTCGGTGAATGTAGGGGTGGCGAGCGGGATAGCAATGTATGAATGGGCTAGGCAGTGTTTGATGGAGGGGCAAGAGTGACCGAGGCTGAGGTGCCGGAGGAAAAGGCTAGGCGCTCGGGGACAGGGCTAGGGCGTTTTAACCGACGGTTCCCGGCATTTAAGATAGCAGTTTTGATAGGTTTGATAGTAGGGGGTGTGGGATATTTGATTTTAAGTTCGGTGGCCAGAGAAGGGAAGCTGACATTTGAGATAGTGCTAGAGAGGAAAGAGATTGCCTATGTTTCAGAAAAAGAAAAAACAGAGGAAGAGCCGGCGGAAGAGCCGGCGGCTGCCCCGGTCTCTGAGGTGATTGCTGAGCCAGATTTGACTGGGAAGATGCTGGTGGCGTTAACTTTTGACGATGGGCCAGATGCTGGGGTGACGCCGCGGATTTTGGATATTTTGCACGAGAAGCAGGTGCCGGCGACGTTTTTTGTGCTAGGATCAAGAATGCGTAATCTGCCGGAGATAGTACAGCGAGCGGAAAGAGAGGGGCATGAGGTGGAGAGCCACTCGCTATGGCACGGGAATTTGAGCACGTTTTCACGCGAGGCGGTGTTTGATGATTATGAACAGTCTAAGGTTGTCTTTAATGAGGTCTTAGGGCATGATTTCAAGATGTTGAGGCCACCATATGGGGCAGTGAATGCATACGTGAGGGAATTGCCAGTGCCACTGATGACGTGGAGCGTAGATACAGAGGATTGGAGGAGTAAGGATGCGGGGTCGATTTTGTGGCGCGTGCAGAATGATACCTTTGATGGGGCGGTGATTTTGATGCATGACGTATATGATACGACGGCGGAGGTGGCAGGGCCGGTAATAGACGATTTGCGCTCTAAGGGGTATGAATTTGTGACGGTGGTGAGGTTGGCGGAGCTGCGTGGGGTCGAGCTTACGCCAGGGTTTTTATGGGGTAGATTTAGGGTGGACGGGGAATAAAAAAGGCCCCGTAACGGGGGTAGAAGGTGTTGGTGGGGTTATGTGGACTTGAACCACAGACCTCGTCATTATCAGTGACGCGCTCTAACCAGCTGAGCTATAACCCCTTAAATTGACCGATTTTAGGTCTTTTTTAATTTTACTCTATCTTTTTTGAAAAATCAAGCGTATACTTAATATATGGATTGGAATTTTAGTATAGGATGGTTTATCCTGGGACTCATGATTATGATAGGGGGGACGCTTGTCGTGGTGTTTTATCGGCAGATTGCTGAAAATATGGCGAGCGGAGTATCATCTTATGATAAGGTAAAATTGTTTGGTGGGATAGCAATTGGGCTAGGTCTGATTATTATGATGAATATTCATACGTTCCTGCTGACTTTGTTTGTAAACCTAGTGTTTAAACGATAGTGCTTGACTTTATAAACGCGGTAAGCTATAATAGAATAGCGTTGGCATCTTAGGGGTAATAGCTCAGCTGATTAGAGCGCCGCCTTTGCAAGGCGGAGGTCCAGGGTTTGAATCCCTGTTACTCCACCAGTCATGGGGTATTTCTCGACCCCCCGAGGAATACTCCACCAAGAAAAACCACCAGTTAAGTCGGTGGTTTTTTGATGCAGCAAAGCAAGTGGGCAAGCCTGTTGTTTGCTTGCCCACTTGTTAGGTCATATATGGTTTGAGTATCCTCGCAGTTAGGTTATACTCAAGCTTAATATCATTATATATCACGTGGTAAATAAATGCAAGAGCTTTTTTAAATAATTTATACATAAATTATAAAATGTTTGGCGAATTGAACAAATAAGTGATTTACAGGGGTAAAAGGGTGGGTGTTCGGTTTTATTTTTATAAATTATAACATATTTTTAGCAAAAACATATTGACAAAACACAGGCACTATGCTATAATGCTTATATACACTCGAGAAGGGTGATGTTTAGTAATGTTAATTTGGTGGGCAGAAGAGGAGTCAGAAATGGCTGGTACTCGCGCTGGTGGCCTAAAGGCTGCTGCTACTAATCGTGCTAAATACGGTAAAGAATTTTATGCACAGATTGGTCAGAAAGGTGGTCGTAATGGTCACACCGGTGGTTTTGCTGCTAACCCGGCTCTAGCAAAGATTGCTGGTGCTAAGGGTGGTCGCATTTCTCGCCGTGGTCCTGCAAAGAAATAATTAAATTTCGAGAAAAAAGACCCCCTGGGGGCCTTTTTTCGTGCTACAATATAAGATATGAAGTTTGATGATTATCAGAAAGAGATTATAAAATATGATATTGATGCGCCGCAGAACCCGCAAAATCCAGCAGACCCGGGATTTATGAGCAAGGTGCTGGGTCTAGGTGGGGAAGCAGGGGAGGCACAGGAGAAGATTAAGAAGATTTTGCGCGATAAAGGTGGGAAGATGACAGATGAGGACAGGGAGGAAATCGCCAAAGAACTAGGAGATGTAATTTGGTATGTTGCAACAATCGCAAGGTATCTGGATGTGCCGTTTTCTAAAGTAGCAGAGATGCAACTGGAGAAGGCGCAGAGTAGACTGGAGCGGGGAAAACTACATGGGAGCGGAGATAACCGTTAATTGTCACACAGAGGACAATGGTAAATACCGTCGGTAGTCTGGTACATGGTGAGGCCGCAGGTTTTGCAGGTGGTTTTAGTGTGGAGCCAGTTTCTATAGGTGTCTAGTTTTGATTCTGCAAAATCTTCGTCCCAGCTCCAATCCGCCGGCAAAATGCCGGTTTTTTGGTATTTAAGAAATAGCTTTCTGGCTGCACTCCAGGCCTCGGATTCGATTTTTAGACGTTCGACGGTAGTTTGATAGTCTTTATGGCCTGAAGTGGCGTGACCGAGCTCGTGGAGCGTCTGAAGGGCAAAATAAAGCGGGGAATATGTGCCAATTGGCTCATAAATAATAGTCCTGGGTGGTTTCCAGGTAAAACGAGAGCCGGCCTTAAGAGCCAGTTCGGGGTAATCATGAGCGATTTGAGAGAGGAGCTGAGCGATTTCTGGGGGGTACTCCGATGAACCCTTAGGCATCTTTTGCCTTGGTTTTAGCGTAAAGATAGGCGCCGTAGACGACTGATTCCTGGGGGTGTTTGGCGGCTTTTAGGGGCGGGATTTTAGTATTGCCGTCTATGCTAGCGCGGAGCAGGCGATAGAGATAGCGATGGAACCCGGGGAAGACTTCGGCAAGGGGGCCAGAGAGGACGATTTGGTCTGGCTGCTGTTCCCGGATAATGTCGGCAATTCCCAGAGAGAGTCGTAGGGCGATGTCTTTTAGGGTGGCGCGGTCGTGGATTTTGGTGACATCGCGGTCTTCGTGGGCAGCGCGAATGGCGCGGGAAGAGGCGATTTTTTCCCACTCGGAGATTTTGTCATTAAAGGGGTAGGTGCGGTGTCCGGGCTCAAAAGGCTGGCTGGTTTTGACGAATTTGCCGTCTTTAATAATGCCACCGCCAATGCCAGTGCCAAAGGTAAGATAAACGGTTTTTCCTTTGTATTTGTGGCACTCGTAAAAAGCGCCAAGCCGGCCGTCATTTTCGTAGAAAATTGGCGGATTATACCCGTTATGCCTGAATAAATTTTTTATACATTTGGCAAATTCAGCGGAAAAGTTGAAGTTTTTATTCCAGTCCGGAAGATTGGGCGCATAGACGGGTTTATTATCCTCTATAATGCCAGGGAAGGCTACGACAACGGCTTTGACGGACTTACCGCGAGCAGCCACAAGGAAAGAGGAAAGATGGTCATTGAGATAATAGATAAAGAGCTCAGGGTCTTTGTCTGTAGGAAATTTGAAAGATTTGACTCGTCTGCCAAACGAGGAGAAAAGAGTAAGAAGAGTTTTGGTGCCACCGATATCGATTGCTAAATACATAATATCAGTATAGCAGATTAGCGGCAGTTTCCATAGCTAATTTTTACATTCTTTTTCGAGTTCGCGGTATTTTTGGTCGTAAAAAGTCTGCCAGGCATTTTTATATTCAGGGGAGGATTCGGCATAATCGGATTTATTGGTTTCTAAGGTAGCTTCGGCTTCGGCGGAAGATTTGGCGGAGCTGAGACAATCGGCGCGACGGGCGCTGAGTTCGGCCTGGCGCTGAGTAATAATGTAGAAAACGAGGCCAACGATAGCTAAAAGGCTGGCAATAGCAAGGATGATAAAGATAGTGTGGGTGCGTTTGTGGTTGATTTTGACGTCTTTAGCGCGAAAACGGGCGTCTTTAGCAAGCTGATGCTCGCCGGAGAGCTCGTAAATTTCGGCCTGGATAGAGTAGAGTTCGCTAAGTTGGGCGCGGTCGTGGAAGTCGGCATAAGTATCGGCGATGCCATCAAGGATTTTTTGGTATTTTTTGAGCTGCTCCGGAGTAGGATGGCTGTCTTTTAGGATAGCTTTGAATTTGTCGATGGCGGTATCTAGATCCATGTAATTGTCGACATCTGTCATGATTCAATTATAGCATAAACAAAAATGAAAGGTAAGGAAACTTTACAAAAAAGGGAAAATTTGATAGAATGGGAGAAGTTTTGTTCCTCGGCCGCAGCGTCGAGCTAGGGGGACAAAGGAAGGATAAATTAATCATGGCAAAAGATGCCAAAAAAGTAACAATGGATGAATTGCTGGCAGAGGCTGGTGATTCTGTAAAACAGGCGGTAGTTGGGGATACCATTACCGGGAAGGTGCTCTCTGTAAAGAAGCACGAAATTCTAATAGATTTGGGTGCACAGGGCGTAGGTCTAGTACCACGGAAGGAGGCTTCCTTTGCGCGGAATCTAGAAGTTGGTACGGAAGTAACGGCTTCTGTGATTGACACGGAAATGGACGATGGCTATGTGCTACTCTCCCTCCGTAAAGCCGTAAAAGACAAGGGCTGGGATGAGATTGCAGCCAAGTTAGAGGCAGAAGAAGTAGTAGAAATTACGCCGTTTGATGCGAACCGCGGTGGACTGTTGGCGGAATACGAAGGGATTCGTGGGTTCTTGCCAGTTTCTCAGCTTTCGGCCGAGCACTATCCGCGCGTAGGTAGCGCTGATAAAGATGAGATTTTGCAGCGGCTGAACTCGTTGGTAGGGAAAGCTATCAAGGTGCGAATTCTGGATGCTAACAAGAAAGACAATAAGCTGATTTTCTCCGAGAAAGAAGCCGTAAAAGATGGCCTAGCGGAGAGATTTGCTGAGCTTTCGGTGGGTGACGTCGTAAAGGGCGTAGTAACCGGTGTAGTAGATTTTGGTGTGTTTGTGAATGTGGACGGAATTGAGGGATTGATTCATATTTCTGAGATTTCTTGGGAACGTGTAAACAACCCGGCTGACTATGTGAAAGTTGGCGAAACCGTTGAAGCAAAGATTATTGCGATTGATAAAGAGCGTCTAAGTCTCTCTATGAAACAGCTAGTGGAAGATCCGTGGCTGTCTGAGGTGGAGAACTTGAAGAAGGGTGCCAAG
Source organism: uncultured Candidatus Saccharibacteria bacterium (assembly GCA_964483335.1). GTDB lineage: Bacteria > Patescibacteriota > Saccharimonadia > Saccharimonadales > Saccharimonadaceae > Nanosyncoccus. Next base: position 6,466 of record CAZAAA010000003.1, read on the forward strand.
GTGGAAGGTACCGTGACGCGGATTACGCCGTTTGGGGCATTTGTCCAGATTTCCCCGGCGGTGGAGGCGCTAGTGCACGTGTCTGAGCTAGGCGAAGGGAACGATGTGGATCCAGAAAAAATCTTTACCTTGAACGAACGAAAAGAGTTTAAGGTGCTAGATATTGACCGTGAAGGGCGAAAAATTTCACTCACAGTCGCCTAAAATACCAATCTTGCCATTTTTCCGTGCTTGCCCTATCAACAATAGCGCATCGCACGGAGAAAATGGTAATCTTGGTATTTTATACAGACTGTGAGTTTTTTGGTGTATAATGGTGGTATGAATAATACTTGGTGGACACTGGGGAAAGTAGGGCTGATTATCCTGGTGATTGTGGCGGTAGTGGCGCTGATTTGTATGGGAATTGGCCGAATAACGGGGATATTTGAGCTGTCATATTGGGGCGAGAAAATTGCGAAAATCTGCTTTGTTTCGGCGCTATATGAGGTGTTGATCTGGCAGGGCGTAACAATGCTTTCGGCGTATTGGGGAGATAGCTTGGTAGACACGGTAAACGGTGCGTTGATAATGGTTTGCATAGTGGTGTCGCTTTGGAAAAGATTTGGTGCAAGGGATAATGACGCGGCTACGAACGCACTAAAAGTAGGATATGGATTGCTCGTTGCGATGTTGGCATGGTTCATTGTTTGGTCACTACTCCGAAATGGGGTAATTCAGGGCGATGTGGCAAATGCGATTAGCGACAGGATGTGGCCAAAGATGTTCCTGGATTTCTGGGGGCTAAATTTCTAAGATGACCCTAAGGCGATGCAGAAATATTACGACGGATTTGTGATGATAGAACAAAATAAGGCCAATCGGCCTTGTAAAATGTTGTGGCTCCCGGGGCCGGGCTCGAACCGGCAACCTCGAAGTTAACAGCTTCTTGCTCCACCATTGAGCTACCCGGGAAGGTGTTTTTATTATACGCTAGCTTTTGATTTTTGGCAAGAGGGAAGATATAATAGGGGTATGACATATTTAGACTATGCGGCGACGGTGCCGCTGCTCCCAGAGGTGTTACGTGCGATGCGCGAGGCGGAAACGCGGTTTTTTGCGAATGCGTCGGCGTTGCACACGCCGGGGCATCTCGCGATGAATCAGATTGAGGAGACGCGGGAACTCCTGGCGGAGCTAATTCACGCCGAGCCGGAAGAGATTATCTTTACCTCGGGGGCGAGCGAGTCTAATAATACCGTAATACGGACTTTTGAGGGGCACGAAATAGAGACGTCGCCACTGGAACACCATTCAATTATAGAAGTGGCAAAAGTGTATCGGGGATCTAAAATGCCGAAGCTGAGGTCGTGGATGCTGGCGAACAACGAAACAGGGGAAATTCAAGAAATCCCAGAGATAGATGAAACGCCACTTAGCGAGTCGGAGCTGTTTCAGACAAAGGACGATTGGGGTCATGAGTTGGTGACGGTGCGAAAAAAGGAATATCTACATTCGGATTTGACGCAGGTACTAGGGAAGTTGCCAATAGACGTGAAAAAACTGGGGCTGGACTACGCAACGTTTAGTGCGCATAAAATTGGTGGGCCAATAGGGGTAGGAGCGTTGTATGTAAGGAAAGGCGCACCGTTTAAACCGCTGATTATTGGGGGGAATCAGGAGAAAAAGTGGCGGGGCGGAACTTATAATACCGTAGGGATTGTAGGATTTAAGGCGGCGCTTCTAAAACTGAAGCAGGAAAAAAGTTGGCAAAAATACGACACAGAAGTGCGGAAACTGCGGGATACTCTGGCCGAGCGGATTCTAAACGAAATTCCGGGCAGTAGTCTGAACACGGACATTACTCGCGGGAAGTCGCTACCGAATATTTTGAATACATCTTTTAAGGCGGCAGAGGGCGAGTCAATTCAGCTATATCTGGATGCGGAAGGAATTATTGTTTCAACGGGGTCGGCGTGCGCGGCAGGGGATATTAAACCGAGCCACGTTTTGATGGCAAAAACAGGGGACGCGGAGGTGGCGCACTCGTCAATTCGGTGGTCGTTTGGGCTTTTAAACACAATGCAGGACGTTGACCGAGTAATGGAGATTTTGCCGGGGGTGATAGAGCGATTACAAAAAATAAGCACAATAGAAATGGAGGACGAATGACAAAACAAGAAGGAAAAGATTGGGTTTATACAGAGACGGTAAAGGATCATTTTCTGCATCCGCGCAATTATTTAATGGGGGACGAGAAAAAATTTGAACACGATGCAGTAGGGCAGGTAGGAAATCCGATTTGCGGGGATCAGATGCGGATGTATATAAAGGTGGAAGACGGAAAAATCAAGGATTTGCGCTGGAAAACTTACGGTTGTGCCAGTGCGATTGCGTCTACGTCGGCGCTTTCTGAGCTTGCTAAGGGGAAAACGCTAGACGAGGCGCTGAAAATTGATGCAAAAATGATTGATGATTATCTGGGGAATTTGCCAAAGCATAAGTTTCACTGCTCAATTTTAGGTCATGATGCTTTGAAGGCGGCGATTGAAGAATATCGCAAAAAGCACTAGGGTTTGTATTAGTCGGCAAAGTGTGGTAAAATAGTAGGAGTTTTAATGCCAGAAAGGAGAGTCGTGGAAGAGCAAGAGAAGATTATTCAGATTGCCGGTTCTATTACCGTGGACGAGCTAGCCACGGCGCTTGGGCTGTCGGTCACGACGCTAATTGGTGAGCTATTCAAAAACGGAATTGTGGCAACAATTAATCAGCGGCTAGACTTTGAGACGGCGCAGATTATTATTGATGAATTGGGTATAGAGGGTGTGCGCCTAGAAAAGAAAAACACTACTACGCAGATTTCGAATGAGCGACGGGAACTGTCTGATAAGGCGGTGGAACGGCCGCCGGTAGTGGCAGTGATGGGGCACGTGGATCACGGTAAGACAACTTTACTAGACACGCTACTCCATAAAAAGACTGTAGAGGGCGAGGCTGGCGGAATTACGCAGCATATCTCGGCATATCAGCTGGAGCATGACGGGCGGCTGATTACTTTTCTAGATACACCGGGGCACGAGGCCTTTGCGGCGATTCGCCAACACGGGGCGATGCTAACGGATATTGTGGTGATTGTAGTGGCGGCAGACGACGGTGTGAAGCCACAGACGGTAGAGGCGATTAAATTTGCGCAGAGTGCGAATGCTAAAATTATTGTGGCAATTAATAAAATTGACCGCGAGGGGGCGGATATTCCGCGGACAATGGCGGATCTTTCTGAGCACGGTTTGCAGCCGGAGGAGTGGGGTGGAGACATTACAATGGTGCCAATTTCGGCAAAACAGGGGACGAACCTGGATAAATTGCTGGATATGATTTTACTTACAGCGGATCTTGAGGAGCTGAAAGCAGATATAGATATTCCGGCAGAGGGTTTAGTGATTGAGAGTCACATGGAAGTAGGAAAAGGCTCAGTAGTGAATTTGCTGGTGACGGGCGGAGAGCTGAAAACCGGGGAGTTTATGGTAGCAGGAAGCACTTTTGGAAAAGTACGGACAATGCTGGATTTTAAGGGGCGGCCAAAGGGTAAGGCTGGCCCGTCTACCCCTGTGACGGTGACTGGGTTTAAGGAGTTACCGAATTTTGGCGATAAATTTACAGAGGTTGCGGACGAAAAGACTGCGCGGAAACAGGCGCTACTACACGCCAACGCTACTTCCGATGCGGCGGCTTCAGCCAATGTAACTTCTACGGATTTACTGCGGATGATGAACACGGCGGATAATTCGAAGGTGTTTAACGTGATTATTAAGGGCGATGTATTGGGGTCGGTGACTTCAGTCGTAGATTCTCTAAAAATGATTGACACGCACGGGGAGATTACGCTGAATATTGTCGCGACGGGCGTGGGCGACGTGACGGAGAATGATGTATATATGGCGGTGGGGGACAACACGGTCATTTACGGGTTTAATGTGAACGTGCCGGTGAATATCAGCAAAATGGCGGCGCGGGACGGAGTGAGTATCCGGAATTATAAGGTGATTTATGAGCTACTAGACGACGCAAAAGCCTCGATGGAAGATTTGCTGGACGCGGAAGTAGTAGAAGAAGATGTGGGCGAGATGAAAATTCTGGGAGTGTTTAGGACGGAAAAAACATCTATTATTGCCGGCGGGGAGATTTTGACGGGCGTGGCAAAGGCTGGGGTGCTGGGCCGGGTCTACCACAACAAGGAATTGGTAGGCGAAGTAGAAGTAGAGAGCGTCCAAAAGGAAAAAGTGAGTGTAAACGAGCTTGTAGCAGGAGAAACCGGAGGAATTGCATTTAAGACTGAGAAAAAGATGGCGATTGCGGTGGGGGACAGAGTAAAATTCTTTACCCGTGAAAGCAAAAAGCGGAAGCTATAAATAAAATACTATTGCTTTTTTAGTGAGAGACCTATATAATAGGATATAGGTATAAATTTGGTATTAATTTGGAGGTAAAGATGAAACTAAGCAAAGGTAGCTCTGGTATAGGCAGGGTTTTTGCTGGGCCGGTCTTTTTGGCACTGGCTTTTTTGTTGGCGGGGGCGGTGAGTGCAGAAATGGCGCCGGAAGATTCTTCCGCTACTTCTGCAGACGGGAGCTCCAAGCTCTCTATTGAAATTCCGGATAGCGTTTCTCTTACCCTGTCTAAACCAGTAGTAGAACTAAATGTCGCTACTACTCCCTCTGGCGCCTTCTCTAGCGACTACACCGTAGTAAATGTTAGTACCAGCAATTATACCGGTTATACCCTGAATTTTAGCGATGAAGATAGTGATAACAATCTTAATCGTATTAAAGTAAGCGAACTAGACGACGACGCTACGATTAGCACTATTAATGCCACGAACAATCCTAGTTATAACCCTACCACTGGTATTACTTCAGGAGATATGAGAGCTAATGCCTGGGGATACTCTGTAGGTAGTATAGACAATACTGGTGCAGAGCCGTCTTATACGGAAAACAACTATTTTGCCGTACCAGTCTTAGCTAACGCCAAAAACATCAAAGTCACCGGGACTACTTCCGCCAATGACGAAACTCCAGTATTCTTTGGTACAAAACTAGATAACAGCACTGCCGCCGGTACATACCAAGATACTGTAGCTTTCTCTGCTGTAGCTAACTATACACCAACCACTACCAACGGCATTACATCTATTTCCCCGTCCACTTTCTTTGATTTTGAATCCACCACTCTAACTATTGATACAGATATTGATTATCTGGATAGTCTAGTAGATGCTACACACCCACTAGAAGTTTACCTTGTAAAAGCTGGTAGCGACCCAGCCACGGTAGCCTGCGGAGACGTAACACTACTAAATAATAACGGCAGTCTCCGGGTAACTTGCCAGACGCCTGCTACCGGCCTAGTAGAAGCTAACTATAACATAGAACTTATCTTTACTAAACTAGGTAATCTTAATTATCTTTCTAATGACACCGTAACTGTTCAGAGTAAACTCCAGAGCTTTACCATTACCGCACTCTCTACCACCGACCTCTCTACCCAAGGTTCCTTCTACGTAGATACCAATATAGATTACAGTAAATACGCTAGCCGTCTAGAGTCCCCTACAGCCAATACTATTACGGTAGGTGACACAGACTGCGCTGGGAACGTTACAGCTTCTAATAACAACGGTAATCTTCGCTATACCTGCGCCACTTCACCAAAGAAAACCGTAGGGAATTATAACGTAAAGGTAAATCTAGTAAATAGTGTAGACTCCAGTATTGTCTCCGCCACAGCTAGTGACCAAGTAGCCTATGCCGTCTCCACTGGCAGCGGGAACCTCTCTATCTCGCCAAACAGTGTAGCAATAAGCACTACCCAAGCCGTAACTATTACTACCACCCTGACTATCCCCACTGGCGTAATTGCAAACTACGGCACCGTAAGGGTTTTTATTGACGGTAACACCTGTACTAGCCCGAGTGCCAGCCTCAGTGGCACTACGGTAAAAGTAGCTTGTACCGCACCAAGCCTCTCCTCCACTGGGGCAAAGAACGTGGGAGTTTCTATTGGCGGATATAGCTATAGCAAGGATACCAACAGTATTTATACCGTAACAGACGCCTGCAAGGTAGGGACTACCACCGGCAAGAGACTATCAGACGGCAACTGCTGGATGACCAGCGACCTTGCTACCGGTATTACTTGGTATTATGCTATGGGCGCCAGCAGTACATCTGCTACTTCCGGCGGCTCTAGTAGCACCACTACAGCCTTCTCCGTAACAGGACACTGTCCATCTGGCTGGTATATGCCAACTAAAGCCCAATTTGATACCTTAATCAGTAAATACGGCAGCGGCGGTACGTTATATACTACTCTTGGCCTGAGCAGCTACCGAGGCTTCTGGAGTGCTACGCAGCTCGGTAGCGGCGGCGCGTACCTCCTCTACGTCGACGGTAGCAGCGCCCATGTCACCAACTACGGTAAGACGGGTAGCCCTAGCAGCCTCGCTATTCGCTGTGTAGCTCCTTAGTTGTTGCGGCTTAAGTTCCAGTCTTTTCCCGGCATTCTATGAAAAAACGGGCGGCTTGCCGCCCGCCCCACCAGCAAGTTAAATCTAAGGAAAGGTAAAAATGGCAAACGCAGAAGATAGACTGCTCCAAACGCTGAACAAAGAAAAGACTAAAGCAGGCCGAGTGGAACGGAATCGGCGTGAGTACGTCAAAGCAGAGGTGTTTGAGTTCGAACAGAAAAACCAGTCAAAACTGGTGGCGTTTCGGTCTACGGATGCGTGGTGGAAGATGGGCGGGGTGTCAGCATTAATCTACGTCCGGCAGGTGGCGCGAAGACTAGGGAAGGAGCCGCAGCTGCGTCCGGACAAAGATTTTTTCTCGAAATTTGATGAAGGAATAGTATCAATCAAAGATATTGATAAACTCCAGAGAGATTTGCAGGCGATTGGGATAAAATTGGCAAAAGACGGAGAAAATATTAAAGTTTTTGAACTGGGGTATAAACTGACGAAGGATGAAATCCAGAAACTGCGCGAGGAAGACAAATTGCTGAAAGCGCAGCTAAATCAGCTGCTACTACCAAAGGTGACAATGCCGAATCTGTTTGCGCATCTGAGAGATATGAACCAGATTGCCTACAACAAACAGCGGAATGGGACGGCGGCGAACCGGGCGTATATTGTGGACGATTTGGCCTGGGTCACGCGGAGAATGCTGGAAAAATACATGGCGATGGCCAGAGGAAAAGAAGAGCAAATACCAACGCTTGCTGTGCTGGAAAAAGACCTAGAGACAGTGCGGAGCTACTTAGCGATTATTGCGGAGGTGAAGATTTTTGATATGAAGACGTGTTTGCGCTTTGCCGGGAAGCTGGTGGAGACGCAAACTTTGACGCATAATGCGCTGAAGAAGCTTGAGAAGGAGGCTGAGGAAGATGACGCCGGAGCGGATAAAGAGTAGAGAACGATTTGCGGAGTGGCTGTTGGAGGAGTTGTACGCTTCATATTTGGACGCGCGAAAGGGGAAACGAGGGACGGTGGACGAGCAGAGGTTTGAGACGTTTTTGTTTGAGAATCTGATAGATTTAAGAGATTGTATTATGGACAGGACTTATTATCCGAGCAGAGGGGTGGCGTTTATTATTAGTAAGCCAGTAAGGCGAGAGATTTTTGCGGCGCCGTTTAGGGACAGGATAGTGCATCATTTTTTGTATCGACAAAATGCGGCGTGGTGGGATCGGAGGCTGATTTATGATTCATATTCTTGTCGAGAGGGGAAAGGGACGTTGTTTGGGATAAAACGGCTGGTGCATCATATTAGGAGTGTATCAAATAATTATACAGAGGACGTTTATGTGGTGCAGGGGGATTTAAAGGGGTATTTTATGTCTTTGCCGCGGAAGGGGTTGTATGAGAGGGTGACATGGGGACTGGATCAGCAATATAAGGACGGCGGGATTTTATACGAGACTTGTAAGTTTCTATGGAAGGAAGTGATTTTTGATGACCCTACGGACGGGGTGCGACGAAAGAGCAGCCGGAGAAGTTGGCGAAAATTATCGCCGGACAAGAGTCTGTTTTGTCAGCCACCGGGGCAGGGGATAGTGATTGGGAATTTGTCGTCGCAGGAGCTGTCAAACATATATCTAGATCAGCTGGATAGGTTTATTACGATGGAGCTGGGGTATAAGCATTACGGGCGATATGTAGATGATTTTTATATTGTGATAAAAAAGGAGCAGTTGCCACAACTGAAGAGGGATATGGAACTAGTGCGAACGTTTTTAGTAAGAATAGGGCTGAAGATGAATGAGAAGAAATACCACGTGCGAGATTTTAAGAAGGGGGTGCCGTTTCTGGGGGTGGTGGTATACCCGAATCATATTGTGCCAGGGAAGCGGATTTTGTCGAATTTTTATATTGCGACACAGAGGTTTACAGCGGGTTTTTTGACGGAGGATTCGATTATCTCGTACATGGGGTATATGAAGAATATTCGGGGAAAGAAGGCGACAGCGAGGGTGTTTCACAAGGCGGGGTGGAAATATAAATTTTAGATTTTTAGCTTTGGGGGGTAGAATGCCGGGAAAAGACTGGAACTTAAGCCGCAACAACTAAGGAGCTACACAGCGAATAGCGTTGTTGCTATTGCTATTCGTCTTATTGTTGTTGTTGACATTGGCGCTGCTACTGTTGACGTTGAGGTTGTACGCGTTGCTGCTATTGTTCTGCGTAGCACTCCAGAAGTTTCGGTTGCTGCTCAGGCCAAGTCTGGCAAGTTCGCGAGGACGTATTGGTATGTATGTGCCCGTAGACACTTAACAAAGTTAACCCTGCCAGGCAGGGACGTTCTCTGGCATTCTAATGACTTCTAGCTAGCCGGTAAGGCAATAATTTTGAGGAGCCCCGGCTAGGGAGATTTTCCCCCTATGTATTATTATAATGCTTGATTTAGAGAAGTAAAATTTGTATAATAGTAACAATGAAAAAATTGCGAGAAAAGGCGGAAGAGATTTTTTCCTGGGCCGTAGAACAGCGGCCGGATGCGGAAGCGAAGCCATGGATAGAACATTCTAGGGCGGTGGCGGATTTTGCGGAAAAAGTGGCAGCTAGGATGCGAGAGAACGGTCATAAAATAGACCCGGACATGGCGTATGCCTGCGGACTGCTGCATGATGTGGGGCGGTGCGAGGCAATAGATACGGATATGCACCATACAGTAGCAGGGTATGAGATTTTGATGGCTCGTGATTTTTTGGTGCCGGCGGAAGTAGCGTTGACACACACGTTTTATGGCTATGGGAGAGTGGGGTATGACGAATATTGGCGCGAAATGAGCGCGGACGACATAGATTTGATAACAAATTTTATGCTTGAACACAAAACTTCCGACTATGACCGGTTGGTGCAGCTTGCAGATAATATGGCGCTAGGTGCAGGGGTGACAACGATAGATGCGCGATTTGTGCACGTGTTTACTCGGCATAAGCGGGAGCATGCGGCGGAATATTTGGCGCTTTTGTACGAGCTGAAGCAATATTTTGATCAAAAATGTGGGGAAAATATTTATGAATTGTTTAAAGATGATATAATAAGAACAACGATGCTAGGTCTGCCGGGCCTATATAGCGAGGAAAACCGGGAGATGGTGGTAGAAAACGGTAAACTAAGAGTGAAGGAGAAGACTCATGAAGTATAAAGCCGGCTCTAGGCGCAGAGCACTAGAATATGAAAAGGCGATCTTGGATTTTTGGAAGAAAGATAAGACTTTTGAGAAGTCGGTTTCCGAGCGGGACGCAGCGCGGTCGTACGTGTTTTATGACGGGCCACCATTTATCACTGGGATGCCACACCATGGAACCTTGCTTTCCTCTATTGTGAAAGATGCGGTGCCGCGGTTTTGGACGATGAATGGATACCGGTGCGAGCGGCGATGGGGTTGGGATTGCCACGGGTTGCCGGCGGAGAATTTTGTAGAGAAGCAGCTAGGAATTACGGACCGGCGCGAGATTGGGACAAAGATTTCGCTAGAGAACTATATCATTAAAGCGCGCGAGAGCATGGTAGCAAATTCGGAGACTTGGCGCGGGACGATTGAACGGATTGGACGGTGGGTAGATTTTGATAATGCGTACCGTACGATGAATCCGGATTTTATGGAGAGTGTGTGGTGGGCGTTTAAGAAGCTGTATGAGGCGGGGAAGATTTACGAAGGGCGGAAAGTTTTAATGTATGATACGAAGTTTGCGACGCCGGTTTCTAAGGCGGAAGTGACGATGGATAATGATGCATATCAAACGGTGACTGACCCGAGCGCGTATGTGAAGTTTGAGCTTTTTGATGACCCGGATGATACTCCGACGTACTTTTTGGCTTGGACGACGACGCCGTGGACATTACTAGCAAATACAATGCTGGCGGTAAATCCAAAAATGAAGTATGTGACTGTGCATATGAAGAAGACAGACGAGAAGTTTGTGCTGGCAAAATCAAGAGTTGAAAATATATTGGCAGGGGAAGATTATGAAATTGTAGATGAATTTTTAGGGAAGAAATTGGTTGGTGAGGAGTATTCGAATCCGTTTACTTGGCAGCCGCAGAATATTTTTGCAGGGGATTTTGTGGGAGACGAGGAAGGAACAGGGATTGTGCACATTGCGCCGGCGTACGGTGAAGATGACTATGCACTGTATCTTTCACATGAGGATTCTGCGGAATTTGTGGATGTGCTGGACGAAAATGGATATTATATTGAGCCATGGGCTGGGAAGTTACATGAACTTGGCGTGCGCGATACGGACGAGAACGGTATACAGATTTGGGACGGAAACAAGTTTATTGCAAAGTGCCTAGAGGCGGCGGGGATAGTTTATAAGATTGAATATATTAAGCATGAATATCCGTTTAATCCGCGGAGTAAACAGCGCATTATGTACCGGGCGTTCCCGAGCTGGTTCTTTGATGTAGCTGGTTCAAAGCCGCTGATGCTAGAGAAAAACGAGAACATTAATTGGTTCCCGGAGTATCTAAAACACGGGCGTTTTGCGAAGAATATTGAGGCGGCGCCGGATTGGAATTTGTCACGTGATCGGTTTTGGGCGACGGCGATGCCGGTCTGGAAGGGCGACAAGGGTTCTATCCGCGTAGTGGGTTCGTATGATGAGCTTTATGAATTGTCGGGAGTAAGGCTAGAAGATTATCACCGGCCGTGGGTGGACGAAATTGAGTTTGAGATAGACGGGGAACACTTTAAGAGAATAGAGAAAGTGTTGGATTGTTGGTTTGAGAGTGGCTCAATGCCGTTTGCGCAACTGCATTATCCGTTTGAGAATAAGGAGAAGTTTGAGGCGAACTATCCGGCGGACTTTATTGTAGAGTATGTTGGGCAGGTGAGGGCGTGGTTCTATTATGTGCACGTGGTGAACACGGCGCTGTTTGGGGATAATGCGTACAAAAATGTGATTACGACCGGGACGCTCGCGGGGAACGACGGGCGGAAGATGAGTAAGAGCCTCGGGAACTATACTGATCCGAATGAGCTAATGGATAAGTATTCGGCGGATTCTTTGCGGTTTCTACTATTGTCTTCGCCGGTGCTCGCCGGGGAGGATTTTGCGCTACTTGATAAAGATGTTTCGGACGTGGCGCGGAAGCTGTCGATGATTTGGAATGTGTACGATTTCTTTACGATGTATGCGGAAGTGGATGATATTGATTCGGCGGATTTGCAGGCATTTTCATTTTCCATGGACGCGTCGGCTCGGCCCGTCTTCACGGGCGAGCCGCGCTCGAGCTCGGCAGCAGCCTCCGCGCCGCCACGGAAAATGAAAATACTCACAAATCCGCTGGATCAATGGATTATTTCTCGCGTGCATCAGTTGAGAGATGCGATTACAGAGGGAATGAGCGAGTATAATTTGCCGAAGGCGCTGGAGCAGGTGCTGCCGTTGGTGGACGATTTGTCTAACTGGTTTGTGCGGAGGAGCCGTCGGCGATTCTGGAAGAGCGAAGACGATGATGATAAGATGGAGGCGTATGCGACGTTGTATTATGTACTGATTTATCTTGCGCAGATTTTGGCGCCGTTTGTGCCGTTTCTGGCGGAGGAGCTGTGGCAGAAAATGACCGGGTCTGAACAATCGGTGCATCTACGCGATTGGCCGGAAGCCGGCGAAGTGAACACAAAAGTTATAGACGAGATGGCGCGGACGCGGGAGATTATTACGGAAGGCTTAGCACAGCGGATGAATAAGTCCGATACAGAGGAACAGATAAAGGTGCGGCAGCCGCTTTCTGAGTTGACCTATGACGGTGAAAAGCTGGATGAGTTTTACGAGAATATTATTGCCGAGGAAGTGAATGTGAAAAAAGTTGTTCGAGGCGTAGCAATAAAGTTGAACAAGAAGCTGAACGACGAATTACGCGCGGAAGGATTTGTGCGCGAGCTAATTCGGGTGGTGCAGAGTGCGCGGAAGAAAGCCGGACTAAACGTAGACGACAGAATTAAGCTGTTTGTGGGCTGTAAAGTACCGGAAAAATGGCAGAAGGCGCTAGAAAATGAGGTTTTGGCGGTGGAATTACACGTTTATAATGACGTTCAGGACTATGCGTATGATGAAATAGTAAAAGTGAACGGCGAACAAATTACGATTTCTTTGGAAAAATAACAGGGGTAATTTGACGAATTTGTTGGATTTTAGCATAAAAGGTATTGACTTTTTAGAAAAAGTGTGCTAGTATAGGAATTAGTTAGATAATAAAATAAAAAGAAAGGCAAAAATATAAGATAGACAAACAAAAAAATAAACATAAACAAGGAGAAAAGGTAGATGTCATTTGAGTTCTACGAACATGAATCAGATTGGCAGCCATCTAATAAAGAGATAGATCAGAAAACAATGGAGAAGATAAAAAGTTTTGGCAAGATGGTACTGATTAGTAAAACATATGAGTAATGCCCGTAAACCGGGCGGCAAATTACAAAATAATGAAAAAACCGAACATGATGTTCGGTTTTTTCATGCTGGGGCTAGAGAAAAAAGTCTTGACAATTATATACATGAGCGGTATTATAAGAGGCAAACAGGTCATATTTAATATCAAAAAATAAAAATAGAAAGGCCCACCATGGACACAAATAACACTAACGACAATCAAGTAAATCCGGCAGAATTTTCGGATGAAGATTTTAAGAATTTAACAGGCGATGAGCTGGTGGAGCTTTATGTAACGCAACTTTTGAAAGATAAAGGCGTAGAAGATAAAGAGGGCAAGGAAGCTGCCGAACTAAAAGCAGAACTGATGAATAAAATTAACGAAGCAATTCTAAATGCTTTGCCGGATGATAAATTTGACGAGCTGAAAGCAACGATGGATAACGGCGGAGATTTGGATGCGGTGATAGACGGCGCTGGTATTGACACGGCGGAAATTGCGCAGAAGGCGATGCAGGAATTTAGAGCTAAATATCTAGGGGAGGCCTAAATGAACGGAGAAAACTTAGGCAATAGTAATAATGCGCCGGACATGGACGACGCATTATGGGATATGCCAGCTGATATAAATAATATGACTTATGTAGAGGGGCAAGGCTACGTAGATAATGATTATCTGAACGCTTGGAAAAATAAAGACGGAAATGCAGCGGCGGAAGCGATTAATGCGGCTAAAGCTGAGGAAGAAAAAGAACTAGAAGCAGAGCCGGCGCCGGATGATAAGAAGCAGCTGAAGATGAGCTGGGCAATGATGATGAATTATTATAAACAGCATCCGGAAGAGATTTCTGATTTAACTGAAGACAGCGAGCGTGCAGCAAAAGCAGCTGAGGGCGTAAAGAATGAGGATAGGTCGGAGCTGGATAAAATTGTAACAGAATATATTGCGGCAGGTCGGAAGAGGTTAGGAAAAGTTGCAGTAGAGGCGGTAATGGAATCTCAGGATATGACCGAGATTAAATTAGAAGATTTAGAGCCGGAAGCAGAGCCGGCGCCGGAAGTAGCCTCGGAGACGCGGAAGATTGAAGTGGAAGACAAGTCTGATGAGATTCTAAGTAACAGAGATTTTACGGTTGATTTTTCGATGGACGATGATTGGAGTGAGCAGATAGCGGATGGAAAGACAGCGGAAGAAGTAGCAGCGGACTGGATGGAAGTAGTAGAACGCTTCCGTAGAGAAGCAGACCAGGCGTTTTATGATAAAGAAATGAGCCGGCAAGATTATGATCGCTGGAGTAGTTATTTTGACCAGAAAGAGAGAGAACTAGAACAGAAAGTGGCGCTAGAGAACCAGAAGATGAAGACCGCAGAAGTTGCTAGTGAAGATGACGAAGATGAATTTGAGATGGAAGAAGCAAAGCCAGAAAGAAAATCTTTCTTGAAACGGCTGGGCGGCAGGCTGTTAGGACGAAATACTAAAGGTGGCATAATAAAAGAGATTAAGTCAAGACTGAAGCCGGAAACATTCCGGGCGTTTAAAAAGCGGCTGGCAATTACATCGATGCTGGTGGGGCTGAGCGGATTAGCATTGTTTGGTTGCGTGAAACCGGGGCAGAATAGGCAAGTATCGGCTAATACGGTCTCCCAGTCAAGAATAGAGCAGGCGGCGCCAGAAGTGGAAGCGGTGAGCGAAAATGAAGCCAAAGAAGTAGATTTAACAGTGGATTTGTCGCAGTATAAAACTGAACATGGGGAAGTGCTGGATTCTGGCAGAGAATTTACAGTGAAATTGGGCGATGAACAAGTTTCGATGAATACGATTTCTAGAAATGGTGTGTTCAATATGCTGAGAGAAGATACGTATTATCAGAGCGGGAAGCACAGTGAACATAGCTTTTCGGCATCAATGTATGAGGGTGAGCATAAGGGTACGGAATCTGATGCTGAATCACTGAAAAACTTTAATAGATCTTTTGCGCAGTCGCATGAGCTGTTGTCAATTGTGGACGATAACTTGGGCGAACGCCGCGATGAGAAGGGCGGATTAGCAAGAGTAAACGAACAAGCTGACTATTATACGGATAATGATGAAGCGTTTAACGCAGGTGTAGAAAGAGTTTCTACAGAACTAGCAGACTTTGCAGACGGCGGCTCGGTAGAGACGAAAACGATTCAAGCTGGTAAGAAATACGGTTCTCTGTACGAGCGGGAAATTGTAGATGAGAGCAAAGTGGTTTATTCGGAGCTTTCTGCAAATGAGATAGAAAAGGCGGCGATGGTAGCAGACAAGAATGTTGAAGCGGATAGAAGCGTAGTAAAGAGCGAAGATCGGCACGGTTTCATGATTTACGACAGTGAGGGTAAAGCTTTGATCACAAAAGAAAAGGCGTCTGAGTACTTTGGTGTGCCGGCGAGCAAAATTGATTCGGTTTGGATTCTAGAAGAATGTAATAACATTGCGATTTTGTATAAGGCTACTCCGAAGCCGAAAGCACAACCGGTGGTAGCACAACCAGAAGTACAACAAATAGCAGTGCAACAAGTGGCGCAACCATTAGTGCAGCCGCAACCTGTGGTAGTGAATGGTATCCCAGTGTATGGCACAACGACTCCTCCGCCGAGTGGTGGTGGGCATACTCCTGTTCCTACTCCGGAGCCAACTCCTACGCCAACGCCAACACCGGAGCCAACTCCTACGCCAACGCCAACACCGGAGCCAACACCAGATGATTCAAAGAACATAGACGAGCTGATAAAGAACGCAGGAGACAGAGTAGTGCAGGAAGGGGTTGATGAGCTGACAGAGCGGCCAGATTATAGTCAGACTATAGAAGAGCAGCAACCGGCGAATCCGGTAGAGCAGGAGTCTGATGACGGTTCTGGGCGGACGGTAGAACAAGTGATAGAAGAGGCTAACCATGATGAGGCTGGGAGCGATGATAACCGCACGGAAGAGCAGCGTGAGGAAGATCGTCATGAAGAAGAGCAAAGAGAAGAAGGCGAGCGAGCTCAGGAAGAAGCAAATGAAAAGGCCGAATCAGAACGAGAAGAGGGTGATCGTAATTCCAATATGAGTGATGCCGAAGCGGCGAACTATGAGTTATAGGTAGAAAGGAAGAGAAGATGAAAACAAAAAAAGAACACAAAACAAAAATTCTACCGATGATTGCAGCGGCAATAACGGCGGTGGCGGCGATGTTGCCGAGCGCAGTGCTAGCTTATGGCCCGGAACGTCCGACTTATACAATTCAGTATCCGGCGGATAAGGTAACATTTAACTCCATTACAGACAACCCAGCGGTAGGGGATGAGCGGAATTTTGTACGTGTAGCGGAAGCTGGCGGAACATTTAATGGCACTGGTGTAAAAATTGAGCCGGGTAAAGAATACGAAGTTTATATTTACTACCATAACAATGCTAAAAGTAGTCTAAACGAGAGCGGTAAAGGGATTGCGCGGGGCGTGAAGGTTTCTACGCAATATCCAACGGTAGTAACGCCGTCTCAAAAAGGCAAGGTCAGTGCAATTATTTCTGCGACTAATGCTGACCCGCCGGAAGTTTGGGACGAAGCATACTTTACGACTGACTATAGCGAAGTGACGCTAAGCTATGTACCGGGTTCGGCTAAGATTTATAATAGCTGGGGTACGAATGGTAGCGTGCTTTCTGATATGATATTTACGGAATCCGGGACCTATATTGGCATGAACAAATTAGATGGCGTGCTGTTTGGTTGTGCAGAATATTCTGGTCATATTATTTATAAATTGAAGGCGGAGAGCACAGGTTCTAAAGTTGTTAAAACAGTTTCTACGGACGGAACGAACTATTCTAAAAATGCAACAGTGAGGCCGGGCGACACGGTGACTTATAAAGTTGAGTTTGAGAATACCGGTACAACAAATTTGTCTACTGTAACATTTCACGATGTGATGCCGGCAGGGCTGTCGCTAGTGTCAGGGACTACTTATATATATAATAACGCTAATCCGAACGGAAAACAGCTTTCTGATTTGATTACTCAGAATGGGTATGATACGGGGTTGTATGGCCCGGGCAATAAGGCAACTTTGACCTATAAAGTGAAAGTTGACGATAATGCTAAATGCGGAAATTACGTAAACCGAATTTTTGTAGACCATTCTGGCGGAGAGATTACGGATGGCGCAACGGTGAAGGTGGACGGTTGTACGGAAAAGCCAAAAGATGCCAATGCGCAAATTAGTAAGATGGTATCGATAAATGGTAAAGATTTCTATGAGAGCCTAGATGTGAAACCGGGCGATGTAGTGACCTATAGAATTGAATATGAAAACATTGGCCAGGCGGATCTAAACAACGTAACGATTTATGACCGGATGCCGGAAAATATGGTGCTACTGAAGGATAGTACTTATATATATAATGACGCGAATCCGAACGGCGAAATGTTGGCGGATTTAATAGACAAGAATGGGTTTAATATTGGTACTGTGAAAAAAGGTACTAAAGGCCGAATTATTTACAGGGCGACGGTAACCGGTGAGACTTACTGTGGCACACAGAAAAATACGGCCTATCTAACCTATGACGGTTCTGGTGAACTGTCGGACGGAGCGGAGGTAAAAGTGAATGGGAATTGTACGGCACCAACTTCTATCCCAACGACTGGTCCGGCCGAGATAGCATTAGCGGCAGTGATCTTAGTGGCAATGGGGATAGGCGGAACCTACTTTGTACGCTCTAGAATGGAGCTTAGGAAGTTGACAAACAAGTAGCTCCTGTGCTATAATGAACGGAGTTAATTTAAGGATAAATTATGAAGAAAGCAGTTGTGCTCATCGGCGGGAAGCAATATCTCGTTGCTGAGAAAGAGACCCTACGGGTGGACCTCCTCCCGGAAGGAACCAAAGAGCTCGAAACTGATGCTTTGCTCGTAATTGATGGCGACAAGACTACGGTTGGTGCGCCTACGGTTAAAGGAGTGAAAGTTTCGGCGAAAGTCGTGGAGGCGGAAGTAAAAGGTGATAAAGTACGCGTGATTCGCTATCACTCCAAGAAGCGTGTTCATAAAGAGAATGGACATCGCCAGAAATACTCTGTAATAGAGATTACATCTATAAAATAAAAAATAAGCCCTACGGGGCTTATTTTGTGCTATAATAGAGTTATTATGGCTACGGTTATCTGTGTGACCAATCAAAAAGGAGGTGTCGGGAAGACGACGACGGCCGTGAATTTGGCCTTTTATCTGGCAAAAGATAAAAATAAGGTGCTTCTCATTGATTTTGATCCGCAGGGGAATGCTACTAGTGGGCTGGGAGTAGAAAAACAAGAGTTGGAAACGTCTATGGTGGATGTAATGCTAGGTACAGTACCGCTAGAAAAGGCGATTTTGCCAACGAAATACAAGAATTTAGACCTGGCACCGACCACGCCGCAACTAGCGGATGTAGAAGTGAAATTAGCAAAAACGAACAAAAAATTTGTTCAGCCAAAAACAGGGGTAGAAGGCCTGAAATCGCAGTATGATTACATTATAATTGACTCGCCACCGAGCCTGTCGCTTTTGACAATTAACGGTATGATTACGGCGGATTATCTACTTTTGCCGGTGCAGACGGAATTTTATGCGTTGGAGGGTGTAGCGCAGCTGCTAGAGAGTATGAAATTAGTGAAAAAGGCGATGAATCCGCGCCTGAGGCTACTAGGGGTGCTAGCGACAATGTATGATAAAAGAACGTCGCTTTCTGCGCAAGTATTAGCGGAAGTGAAAAAATACTTTAAAGACAAGGTGTTTGAGACGACGATTCCGCGGAATGTGCGTGTAGCGGAGGCACCGAGCCATGGCGTACCAGTAGGGGTGTATGATAAATTCTCTAAGGGGGCAAAGGCCTATAAAGATTTAGCAAGAGAAGTAGAAAGGAGAACGGAGAAATGAGTTTTGGGCTAGGTAAAGGATTTGACAATTTAATACCGACAGATTTAGTAGATGAGGATTTTGACCCAACAGCGTCGGAAGATGTGGCGGAGAGTCAGCTAAAAGATTTAGCAATAGAGAAAATCGTACCGGATGCGGAGCAGCCGCGGAAGAGTTTTGCCGAGGAAGAGCTGAAGGAGCTGGCGGATTCAATTAGAGAGCATGGGATTTTGCAGCCGTTAGTAGTGGCAAAAGAAGGCAATAAATACAAGATTATTGCCGGCGAGAGGCGCTACAGAGCAGCAAAAATGGCGGGGCTTACAAAAGTGCCGGCGATCATTCGGACAATAGATGCGCAACATAGACTGGAGCTGTCGATTATTGAAAATGCACAGAGGGCAGATTTGAACCCGATAGAGTTAGCAACGGCTTATGCAAAGTTAAAGTCGCAGTTTAATTTGAGTAATAATGAGGTAGCAAAGCGAGTAGGGAAAAGTCCGGCGGCGGTAATAAATACTTTGAGACTGCTAAAATTGCCAGATGAAGTGAAGAAGGCGATGCTGGAGTATAACTTAAAAGAGGGGCCAGTGCGGCCACTAGTGAATGCGGAGCCAGAGCTAGTAAAGGAAGTTTTGCCGAAGATTATTAAGGAAGATTGGAGTGCACGGCAGGTGGAACGCTATATGGCGGAGCATAAGAAAAAATCTTCAGCAAAGGCAGTGAAGACGGAAAATTATCTGCGCGAGGAAGAGAAATTGTCGCAGAAATACGCCGCGAAGGTGCGGGTGCACGGCAGGAGTGTGACTTTGACCTGCAAGAATGACACCGAATTAAGAGCGCTTCTTGGGCGGCTTTAGGATGATTTCTTTGACGCCATTGAGCTGTTGGCGGAGTTTTTGACGGGCATGGGGAGTGATGATTTTGTCATACCAGGAAGCTTTGGCGGTTTGGTTTTTGGCGGTAATAATTTCTACGACGTCACCGTGTTTTAATTTGGTGCCGAGGCTGACCATTTTGCCGTTAATTTTGACGCCAGAAACGCGGCCGCCGATTTCTGAGTGGAGACGGTAGGCAAAATCTAGAGGCAAAGAACCTTTAGGAAGGTCGATAATGTCGCCTTTAGGAGTATAGACGAAGATTTTGTCGGCAAAAAGATTTAATTTTAGTTTTTTGATATCGACCTTTTGGCCGGCGCGGAGGCGGGCGGCAGTGGTTTGTAATTCGGTAATCCAGAGCAAGTGCGTAGGGAGGTGCTGAATTTTGCCGGTACGATAATTTTCGGTGAGTTTTTGTTCATTATAATAGAAACTAGCGGCAAGACCACGCTCGGCATATTCGTGCATTTCTTTGGTCCGGATTTGGAATTCAAGAATTTTTTTGTCTTTGGTAATGACGGTGGTGTGAATGGACTGATAACCGTTTTGTTTAGGCATGGCAATATAATCTTTAATACGACCGGAGAGGGGAGTATAGAGAGAATGAATCAGGCCGAGCGCTAGGTAACAGTCGGTAATGTCATTAACAATAATACGGAGAGCAATAAGGTCGTAGATTTCGCTGAAATTTTGATTGTGTTTAGCTAATTTTTTATGGAGACTGTAGACAGATTTAATACGACCGGAAATTCTGAATTTGATTTTTTCGCGACCAAGCAATTCGGAAACTTCTTTGGTGATTTTTTTCAAGAATTTTTCGGCAGATTTGTTGTATTCTTCAATGAAGTTTTTAAGATATTCGTAACGAGCCGGGTCGACATATTTGAAGGCAATGTCGGCCATTTCTACGCGCAGGCGGCCCATGTTGAGACGATCGGCGAGAGGGGCAAAAACTTCTAGAGATTCTTTAGCGATTTTCTTTTGTTTGTCCGGGGGGAGAGCATCTAGAGTTCGTAAATTATGGAGGCGGTCGGCGAGTTTGATGATAAGAACGCGAATGTCAGCACCAGTAGCAACCAGGAGACGTAATAGATTGTCTTTAGTTTGGGGAAGATAAGTGTCTAGATCGCGCATACCAGAGCGAGCGGCGGAAAGTTTGGTGACGCCGTCTACTAAGAAAGCAACCTGCTCGCCAAATTCTTGTTTAATATCTTTTAATGTAAGTGTAGTGTCTTCTAGGGTGTCATGAAGTATGCCGGCAATAATGGTATCTTCGTCCATGCCCCAATCCTGTAAAATTTTCATGACGGCTAGGGGATGGGAAATATAAGGGTCGCCAGATTTACGAATCTGACCGGCGTGGGCAGTGGTGGCCATTTCGATAGCTTGATCAACTTTAGTCATTAGATTTATTATAGCATGCCAGAAAAGTGTCTTGTAAACATAATCATTATCGTATATAATGGAGAGAATTAGGAGGCAAAATGATTAAGTTTGATGAGAAGTTTTTAGAAGAAGTAGGGCTAGGTAGTATGCCGGAAGGGCAAAAGCAGGAATTTTTGCAGCATATTCAGGATCAGCTGGAGCTGAGAGTGGGTGAAAAGATGAGCGAAAATATGTCGGTTGACCAGATGGAAGAATTTGATGGAATCATGAAAAATGATCGCCAGATAATGTCTAAGGTATTAAGGGATTTTGGGGGCGATTATAGGCAGGATCCACTATATCTTAAAGTGATGGAGCGACATAAAGCGACAGAGGCGACACTAGAATTAATTGGTGAATATTTGAGTATTAAATGGATACAAACTTACCGGCCGAATTATTCAGAAGTGGCGGATAATGTAGCAAAAGAGCTAAAAGAAGAAATTATTCAGGGGCGCGAGAGAATTTTGCAGACAATTTAGTGCTTATACCCGTTTAGGAAAGCTTTGGCGGTCATGCGGTTTTTGTTTTCCGGTTGGAGCTCGTCAATAAAGAGGATGGTACCGTTTTTGCAGTGGAGCACGAGGTATTTTTCCGGATGGTTGGCGAGGTCGTCTAGCTCAGAAGGCTCAATGGGGACGTGGGCGGAATGAATGATGCAGTTTTTGCCGTAGATTTTAGCGGTGCTTTTAGGAAAATCTTGAAAAGCGCGAATTTCGCAAAGCAATTCTAGGGCGTTTTTGTTCTCGGTGTCAAGAGGAGACATAGACTTGTCTAATTTAGTAGTGTAAGTGGCGTGGGAATTATCTTGAGGCTCAAGAGGGGAAAGATTTTCCCGGTCTAGGCAACTGTTTAGCCAGTAGCTAGCGACTTCGGCGGAGCCACGATAGATGTCATCTTTAGTAGGATAATCTTCAGTAGTAGCGGGGAGAGTGTCACCGGTGTCTTGATTGCTGTTCATCTGGAAATAAATTGGGCCGGCATCCATTTCTTTGACGAGTTTCATGATGGAGACGCCAAAATCACAATCGCCATTTTTAATAGCAGTTTCAATGGGGGAAGGGCCGCGATATTCCGGGAGAAAACTGGGGTGGATATTGATAATACCTTCCGGTTCGAATAAATCTAGCAGGTCTGGCTTGATGATGACGCCAAAGCTAGCCAAGATACCATAAGCGTCAGGGTTTTTAAGTTTGAGCTTTTTTACGGTGTCTAAATCGGACTTATCGTGGGCGTGAAAAATAATTTCATGCTCTGATTCCAACTCTTTTTTGAGATATTCTGCGAGTGGGCCATTACCCATAAAAATGATTTTTGACATATATGGTATAATTATAGCATATGAAAGTTATAACAACACCGGATCCAAGGTTGCGTCAGAAATCGGAGAAAATTCACGAGTTTAACAACGAAGTGAGGGAGATTGTGCAACAGATGATAGATGCGTCTTTAGCGTGGGAGAAGGCGCATCCGCATGAGCTGTCGGTGGCAATGGCGGCGCCGCAGCTAGGGATAAATAAGCGAATTATTATTGTGCGGAATGACGCGGAAGATAAGGGGGCAAAGGAGTTTACGGCGTTGATAAACCCGGAGGTGATTCGGGCGGAGGGCAAAATTGTAAAGGACTACGAGGGGTGCTTATCTGTGCCGTGGGTTTACGGGCTAGTGCCGAGGGCGGAGAAGGCCAAAGTAAAGGCGCAGCTACTTGACGGAACAGAGGTAAGAATCAAGGCGAAGGATACTTTGGCACGGACGTTGATGCATGAGATTGATCATTTAGACGGGATTTTGTTTATTGATAGGATAAAAGATGACCCTAAGGCGTTTTATCGGTTGAAAGATGATGGGGAGCTGGAGCTAGTGGATTATTATAAAAAAGTGAAAGATAATAAAGATTTGTTTCCGGATTTATAGTAATGACGGGGGGTCGATAGTGAGGTGTAAATTGGGGGAGCTAGGCAGAGTTTTAAGGGTAGAAACAAGAGCGGCGCGGCTGCTAGATTTAAGAATGATTTCCCAGGTATAGCCTTTTTTGCTCTGTTCGTGGAAGGCAGGGACGGGGGTGGAAGTGGTAATTTTTGGGTTTTTTCGGAGGAGATTATAGTATTTTTGGATGTTTTTTAGGGTGGTCTGCTCGGTTTTATAGGTGAGGCTGAGTTTGGCGAGGTATTTAAAGGGCGGGAAGGCGGATTTGGCTCGCTTTTTTAGGGTATAACTAGCAAATTGTTCGTAGTTTTCAGCTAAAGCGGTGGTAACGGCGGGGTGATCGGGCTGGAAGGTCTGGATATAAGCGTTGGCTTCCGCTAGATGTCCGCGGCCAATCCGGCCAAGAACCTGGGTGAGAAGATGAAAAGTGCGCTCTTCGGCGGCATAGTCGGGGAGGGATAAGCCGGCGTCGGCCTGAACTACGCCAACAGTGGCGAGATTCGGTAAATCTAGGCCTTTAGCGATAGTTTGGGTGCCGATGATAATGTCATAATCACCGTTTTTGACCGCTTGGTATTTGTGATCTAGAGTGTCACTTTTACTGTTATCGGCATCAAAACGGATGATTTTAGCGGTTTTGAATAGCTTTTTTAGCTCTTGCTCTAATAATTTGGTGCCAAAACCCTTATGTATGACGTCTAGAGCCCCACAGGAGGGGCATTTCAGCGGAACCGGTGTCTTATAGCCACAAGTATGACAAAGCAGCTGAAACGCGTCTGTATGCAGCGTGAGGGGCAAAAAACAAGTGGGGCAGAGGGCCTGCCAGCCGCATTTCTCGCAGAGTGTCAGGGGTGCGGAGCCTCTCCGATTGTGAAAAATGAGGGTTTGGTGGTGATTTTCGAGGTTTTTGGTGATTTGGTTTAAGAGAGGGGTGGAGAAGTAGCGATTTTTGGTAAAGTGGTCACGGTTTTTGAGGTCAATAATGGTGATTTTTGGCCTGATGGCGGATGGTTTGGCTTTTTCAGTTAATTCTACACAGGCGTTTTGTTTTTTGGCCAAATAATAATCTGTGACATTAGGGGTGGCGGAGCCTAAGATGCAGGTGGCGTTCGCGGTTTTGGCTAGGTGCGATGCTAGTCTAATGGCGCTATATTTAGGGGTGTTTTCTTGGTAATAGGCAGATTCGTGGGCTTCATCGATCAGAATGAGCCCGAGGTTTTTTACAGGGGCAAAGAGGGCGCTTCTGGCACCGATAATGACCTCTGGGTTGGTTTTGGTGTTAGCGAGGATTTGTTCCCAGATTTGGTGTCGTTCGGACTCGGTGAGGCGAGAGTGGAGGATTTTGGGGCTAAAGGGTTGGAAATTTTGGACAAGTTGGGAAGTGAGGGCAATTTCGGGGACGAGTAAGATGACGGATTGGTGGTTTTTTAGGGTTTCTTTGGTGAGCTCTAGGTAAATGTTGGTTTTACCGGAGCCAGTGATACCATGCAATAATTTAGTAGTGCTTTGGCAATCTTTTAGGTGTTGGAGAGCAGAGCGCTGATGGCTATTAAGGGGGATTTGGGCTACTTTTTTGTTGTTGCATTGCTCATATGGACACTTGCGTCTCTGTTTTTCGATGCCGGTGGGGAGGACAAGAGAGGCGACCTGGGGGAGAGGTGCAAGATAATAGTCGCCAAGCCATTTAATAGAGTCTAGGAGGTGCTTTGGTAGAGGAGTGTCATAAAGCAGGGCCGTAATAGGTTTAGTAGGAAAGCCGGGGTCTTTGACGATTTGCCAGACAATACCAGTGACGGTTTGGCGACCTAAGGGAACGCGGACGATGGAGCCGGGCTGGAGCTGTTTAGCAAGTTCCGGGTCTTTGGGCGCGGAATAGGTAAGGACGCCGCAATCTTGGCGGAAAAGTTTGCAGGGGATGACCTCGTAATACATAAGATTATTATAACACCGAGGTAAAAATGAAATGTTGTAATTTTGACTTGTAATGCGGAGAGGAGGGGAGTATAATAGGGGTAATAAATAAGCGAGGTTACAGATGTTAGATGTGTTTATCACGTCCAGAGTACGACGGAAGATACTGGTAGTGTTTGCGAAGTATCCGGATTTTAAGACTCATACACGGGCGCTGTCTAAGCTGATTAAAGAAGATCCGGGAAATATCCAGAGAGAGTTGAAGAGATTGGAAAAAGGCAAGTTTTTGATTGTGACAAAGAAGGGGAATGTTAATATCTATCAGACTAATAAGCAATTCCCAATCCTAAAAGAGCTGCAGAGTATGGTAATAAAAAGTCAGCAGATATCGGCGGCGAATCGGGCGGCGAGGGCTGGTGGTATGACAAGGCCGGGGAAGAAAATCGGGTGAGCCTGTTTGAGAAATTATTAAAAAAGAGGGGGGTGGACGAGGGCTTTTTGCATCCGGAATATGGGCCGGATTTTACGCATTTGCCAGATGCCGAGAAGGCTTGTGAGAGAATTTGCCGGGCGGCAGACAGCGGGGAGAAGGTGTTGGTTTATGGCGATTACGACGTGGACGGTGTAACGGCTAGTGCACTGATGCAGGAGATGCTACGGATGGTGGGCGTGCACCCAGAGGATATCAAGGTGGTTCTGCCGGATAGGTTTAAAGATGGCTATGGTATGAATGAGCGAGTAATAGATACAGCGCAGGAGTTTGGCGCAAAATTAGTGATAACGGTAGATTGCGGTAGTAGTAATGGGGATATTGTTGCAAAGTTGGCTGAACAGGGGATAGAGACGATTGTGACAGATCACCATGCGATTATCACGGAGCTGCCACCGGCGGTAGCGGTGGTGAATGCACAGAGGAGTGATTTTTCTGCTCCAGAGGCGGAAGATTTGAGACAACTGAGTGGCGCAGGGGTAGTATTTATACTGGCGCGAGAGATGGTGCAAAGAGGGCGGATAGCAGATGGTCAGGAAAAGTGGCTGCTAGATTTAGCGGCGATAGGGGCAATTTGTGACGCGATGCCGCTGACTGGGACAAATAGGATGATTTGCCACTACGGTATGGTAGTGATAGAGAAAACTCGGCGGGTAGGATTGAGAGAGTTGATGCGAGTAGCTGGAGTGAAAGCGCCGGTAACGACTGATATGATAGGCTTTCAGATAGGACCGAGATTAAATGCGGCCGGGCGAATGAAGTCGGCGGAAGTGGCATTTAAGCTTCTGACTGCGGAGTCCCCGGCGGAGGCGGTGCGGCTAGCGGCGGAGCTAGAGGAGCTGAATGCGGAGCGGAAAAAACAGCAAAACGCGGCGGTAGCAGAGGTAAAAAAGACAGGGGTTGGTACGGAGCCGGTGATTTTTGTTAAAGGTAAGTGGCACGAGGGGGTTTTGGGAATTATTGCCGGAAGATTAGTGGAAGAGTATCGGCGGCCAGCCTTTGTGCTTACGGAGGTGTCGCCGGGGGTATATAAGGGCTCCGGGAGATCTTTTGGCGACTTTTCATTAGCACAAGCATTATCAGAGTGCCAAAAATACTTGGTGCAGTGTGGCGGTCATGCTGGCGCTTGTGGGCTGACAGTGCTAGAAGAAAATTTGTCGGAGTTTCAGTCCGCGGTGCAAAGTTTTTACAGGGGTCTTTCTTTGCAAAATCAGGAGAGATTTTTGGAAGTTGCAGAAGATTTAGCAGTGACAGATTTAAGTGAACTCAATGCTGAGCTTTGTGCTAAATTAAAATTACTAGAGCCGTACGGCGAGGGGAATCCGGAGCCGATATGGTTACTGCCAGATATGTTTGTGCTAGGCGTGCAGAAAATGGGGGCAGAAGGGCAGCATCTAAAGCTGACAGTAAGGGACGAAAGTGGCAATGTTTTGAAGCTAATTGCATTTTATACAAAGGAAGAGTGGCTGGAAGTGGGCGCGGGCGAGAGAGTGGATGTTTATGTAAGTTTGATGGAAAATGAGTGGCAAGGGGAGAAGACCGTAGAGGGGCGGATAGTACGGCTAGATAGAAAATAGGGTTGTAATTTAGCAGAACATCTGATATAATCAAGAGAATATGACGATAAAAGTTACGAGAAAAGACCAGAACGAGGCGAATGAGAATATTATTCGTCGGTTTAACCGCAAGGTTTTGCAGAGCGGTATCATGCCGCTGGCTAAGTCTCAGCAGCGTTTTTCTAAGCCAATTTCTAAGCGCGAGCGTCGGAAAAAGGCGATTCTGCGCGAGATTCGCAAGGCCGAGAAAACTGAGAGAATTAAGTTAGGTCTAAAATAAAAAATCCCCTGCGGGGGATTTTTTGATATAATGAAACTATGAAGATTATGATTATGGGTGCGAGCGGTAGCGGGAAGAGTACCGTGGGCGAGCACTTAGCTAGGGATTTGAAATGGGGGTGGGTAGATACTGGTGCGATTTTTAGAGAGAGCAAAGAGCCGTGGGTGATAGAACAACTAAAAACGGCGCAGTTGTTTGATGATGACATGACAGCCGGGTTAGTGTTGCCACGGCTGACCGAAGTGCCAAATGTAGTGTTTACGGGTTTTCCGCGAAATCTTCGGCAGGCGGAAATTTTAGTAGAAAGACATTTAGTACCGGAGATAATTGTAGAGATAGTGGTACCGGTAGAAGAGGTGCAGAAGAGACTGGCTTTGCGAGGACGAGATCAGGATGCACCAGAGATTGTAGCGGAGAGAATTGCGATGTATGAGGAGACAAAAAGCGAAATACTGGCAGTTTTGATTGGCAACGGCGCAAAGCTTTTGACGGTGGACGGAGTAGGTACGCCGGAAGAAGTATATCGGCGAGTAACAGAGCAACTGCAGTAGAGTGTTTGTATAAAAGTTTTATACAATATTAGACGCGAGGCGGGCAGTTAGGGAGAGTGAGGACTTCGTGGCCGTCTTCGGTGACGAGAATAGTGTGTTCACAGTGACAGGCAATAGAGCCGTCGTTTAAGATGACAGTCCAGCCGCTGGCCTTATCGACGTGATTATAGGCCTTGCCAAGAGAAGACATGGGCTCAATACAGATACAGTCGCCGGGCTTCAGGACGTAACCATGGCCGGGCCTACCGTAATTGGGAACCTCGGGGGCTTCGTGCATAGTGCGGCCAATGCCGTGCCCGATGTAATTTTCTACGACACCAAGATGATTTTTACGGAGAACGGTTTCTACGGCGTGGCCAATAGTGCCAATAGCGACACCTGGGCCAACTTCGGCAATGCTCGCCCAAAGAGATTGCTCGGTAACTTTGATGAGGTTCCTGACGGCAGCAGAGCCTTTGCCAATAACAGTAGTAAAGGCAGCATCAGTATAATAGCCTTTGTAGCCAATGACAAGGTCAAAAGAGACTTTATCGCCATCTTCTAGGGCGTAGTCGGAGTTGGGAGTGCCGTGAACTAGCTCGTCATTAACAGAGATGCAGATACTACCAGGGAATTTTTCTTCTAGCTCGTCGTAGGCAACAGTGGCGCCGCGCTTAATAATTTCTGCACGAACCCAAGCGTCTAGTTCGCGCTTGGTTTGCCCCTCGTGGACGTATGCGCGGAGATCCCGTAGGATTTCGCCTAAAATTTTTCCGCCTTCACGCATGGCGGTAATCTTTGCTTGATTCATATCGACATTATAGCACAAGGCTTGTCATTATGAAAAAAGTTATGCTATAATGACAGTATGGAAGAATCATCACGCTATGCGGTGGGACTTGATGTTGGTACGGAGAACGTACGAGCAGTGGTTTTGGCAGTAAATAACAAGGGGGAAACGAGTGTGGTGGGCTACGGAGAGGCCACGAACAAGGGTATGCGCAAGGGCGTAGTGGCAAATTTGGCTGGTCCGGCAGAAGCGATTGATAAGATGTTGAGCGAAGTGGAGCGAATGAGCGGATACGAGATTAATTCTGCCTATGTTTCAATTAACGGTTCGCACGTGATGAGTACAAAGACTTCGGGGATGATAGCGGTGGGGGCGGAAAATAGTGAAATCTCAGAAGATGACTTATATAGAGTAGAGGATTCTGCTACGACGGGACGAATTCCGGCGAACAGAGACGTACTAGCGGTGTTGCCGCAGGAGTATACTTTGGACGGGCAGTCGGGTATTAGAGATCCGATTGGTATGACGGGGACGAGGCTAGAGATAGAAGCGACGGTGATTTCGGCGCTGGCTCCGAACTGCACGAATTTGCGCAAGGCAACGGAATATGCAGAAATTCGGACGGAGCGGCTGATTCCGAGTGTAATGGCGGCGGCTAGGGCTGTACTTTCGGAGCGGCAGATGGAAAATGGTGTGGCGGTAGTAGATTTAGGGGCGGCTACGACTTCTGTAGCGGTATTTGAGGGTGGAGATTTGCAATTTGTGGGGGTGGTGCCAATTGGGTCTAATAATATCACGAATGATTTAGCAATTATGCTAGAAATAGAGCCGGCGGCAGCAGAAGACATTAAACGGCGCTATATTACAGGGGCGTTTAATGAGAGCGACAAAGATATTGTAGTGAAGAAGGGGCGGGAAGAGATGAGATTTTCTAGAGAGGAAGTGAATGAAATTGTAAAAGCTCGGATGAGCGAAATCTTTGATTCGGTACGGAAAGAATTAAAAATGGCGCATTATGACAGACGGTTGCCAGAAGGGGTGGTATTGGTAGGTGGCGGAGCAAAGATGCGTGATATAGAATTATTTGCTAAGCAAGAGCTGGAGGCGGCGGTAAGAATAGGAGTGCCGGGGAGTGGCTTGACGGTAGTATCTGATACAGTAGAAAAGCCGGAATTTGCGGCTGCGGTGGGGCTGGCGCTGATGGCGTTGGAAGATAGCATCAATGGCAAAGTAGAACAGAGAACTTCTGGAAAATTAGCTAAGAAAAAGGCTGGAGAGAGTGGCTCTCCTGGATTTATAAAAAAGTTGTTCAAAAAATTTTAGGACTGTGATATAATGGGCTAAAGTAATCGAGGAAAAGCTATGCCCGAAATAAAACCAACAGAGGTGGAAAGTACAGCCAGTATTAAAGTAGTGGGGGTAGGAGGAGCTGGTGGTTCCGCCGTGGATAGAATGAAAGAAGTGGGGCTGTCGGGCGTAGAATTTATTGCAATTAACACTGATGCGCAGGCGTTGCATCATTCTGCAGCAGATACGAAGGTGCATATTGGTAAAGGCCTAGGCGCTGGTGGCGATCCAGAGAAAGGTCGCGAGGCAGCTGAGGAGAGCCGGGAAAATATCGGCAAAGCTTTGGACGGTGCAGACATGGTATTTATTACCCTGGGCGCTGGCGGTGGTACTGGTTCTGGTGCGGGCCCAATTGTAGCGGAAGAAGCGAGGAATCGGGACATCCTGACCGTAGGCGTAGCAACGAAACCATTTACTTTTGAAGGCGCTACAAGGAAGCGTAATGCGGACGTAGCAATAGATCGTTTGGCTGGGCAGGTAGATGCTTTGATTACCATTCCTAATGACAGACTTTTGCAGACAATAGATCCGCGGACGCCACTACTAGAGACATTTAAGATCGCGGATGATGTTTTGCGTCAGGGTGTACAGGGTATTTCTGAGCTGATTACCGAGCATGCGTTGATTAACCTAGACTTTGCCGATGTAAAGGCAATCATGAAGAATGCTGGGAGTGCGTTAATGGGTATTGGCCGGGCCTCGGGCGAGAACCGGGCAGTAGCCGCGGCACAACAGGCAATCGAATCGCCACTGATTGAGGTGAAGATTGAAGGCGCGCGCGGTGTACTATTCTCGGTGTCTGGTGGCTACGACATGAGTATGAGCGAAATTCAGGAAGCTGCAGAGGTGATTACTGGTGCAGTTTCTCCGGATGCAAACATTATCTTTGGTGCTAGTATCCGTCCAGAATTAGAAGACGAAATCGTAATCACTGTAGTAGCAACGGGATTTGATTCGGAATATTACCGGAATCTGGAAAGAACTCGGAAAGACGTAGAAGAAACAACTATTCCGGAAGAGAAAATGGAAGCAGAGGTAGCTGAGGTGGAAGCCGAGGTAGAGGAAGTAGAAAAGACTGAAGCTCCGGAAGAGAATAAGGATTTTGCGGCAGAAAATAAAACCTCAGTATGGGATTCAATTAAATCTGATAAAGAAGATGACGACGATTTAGATGTACCGCCGTCACTGAGAGCGAAATTACGCGCACGGAAGAAGAAGGACTAGTAAAAAACCGGAGGTAACACGGTGTCTGGAAAAATAAAAATAGGGGATAGTAAAGTATTGGAGAGCCGCGAAGCGCCGGATGGTTCAATGATTCGGCGGAGGCGCGAAGCGCCGGATGGGCGGAGGTTTACAACTTATGAACGGATAGAGATGCCGGTGCTGACGGTACGGAAAAGCTCTGGGAACAGGGAACCGTTTGACAGGGATAAATTATTGACAGCGGTAAGAAGAAGCGTGGGCAAATTCTTTAATTCGGAAATGGAAGTAGAGAACGTTGTAAATAGGGTAACGGATACAGTGTATGATTATGGGACAGAAGAAGTGACTTCGCGGCAAATTGGCGAGGCAATTTTAGACGTACTAGCGGATATGAATGAGGTAGCGTATGTAAGGTTTGCCAGTGTATTTCTGAAGTTTAAGACAATGGATGAGTTTGAGAAGGTGATTCGTGAACAAAGAGAAAAGAAAGCGGCGACGGCCGAGAAAGGTGGAGAAAAATGAGAGTAGTGTGTTTATATAGGGACAATACGGACTATGCACGGGAAGTGACGGATTGGATGTATGAGTTTAACAAGGAAACGGGGAGAGAAGTGGAAGTTTTAGACCCGGATTCAATAGACGGGGAGATTTTTACGAAGGCGCACGATATTCTACAGTTTCCGATGCTAGTAGCAGTAACGAATGACGGGGTGGTATACAAGAAATGGGGTGGGACGCCAATGCCACAGTTTGATGAAGTATTGTATTACTTGAAAGATATCTAGAAGACATATAGGGCTTTTTATGTTATAATATAGGGTATGATTTATCTTGATCATGCCGCTGCTACACCGGTAAGTAAAAAGGCTAAAATGGCAATGGAGCCATATTTTGCGGAGTTGTTTTTTAATCCATCTGCTCCGTATTTGCCGGCAAAACAGGTCAAGACTGATTATAGGAAGGCGAAAGACGAAATTGCACATATAATTGGGGCGAAAGGCGTAGATTTGGTAATTACGGCTGGAGCGACAGAAAGTGTTAATTTGGCTTTTACGGTAGTGGAGACGGGGCAGGAAGTTTTATATCTTGCGACTGAGCACGCGGCAGTGAGGGCGGCGGCAGAGCCGCATTCGCATCAAGAAATTGCGGTGGATAAAACTGGGCGAATTGATTTGTTGGATTTAAAGGCGAAAATTACGGAAAAGACGGCTCTAATATCAGTGGCTTTAGCGAATAATGAAATTGGGACGATTCAGCCAATAGCGGAGATTGCAGAGATTGTGAAAAAGGTGCGTATGGAACGACTAAAAGATGGTAATAAAACGCCGCTTTATCTGCATTCGGATGCTTCGCAGGCTTTGAACTTGTTAGATATTAACGTAGCGAGATTGGGAGTAGACCTTCTGACAATCAACGCGGCGAAATTGGGTGGGCCAAAGGGGGTAGGGGCGCTGTATGCGGCGCATCAGGTGGTGCTGAGACCGTTGATTTTGGGCGGAGGGCAGGAGCGAAATTTGCGTTCCGGGACAGAGAATGTGCCGGGAGTAATGGGCTTTGCGGCGGCAGCGGTGGAAACAAAAGAACATTTGAACGGAAATCGTAAAAAGTACCAGAGGCTAGTGGAGATTTTGCGGCGGGAGTTGAAGAAAGCTCCGGTGGAGCCAATTTTCCTGGGAAATCAGAAACACAAATTGGCGAATTTTTTGCCGGTATGTTTTCCGGGGATAGACGCAGAACGTTTGATTTATAAGTTAGAAGAAAAGGAAGTTTATCTTTCTACGGGGGCGGCTTGTGCGGCCTCTAAGGGCGAGAAATCGCATACATTAATGGCAATTGGACTTTCTGATGAGGAAATTGCTGGGTCTTTGCGGATTTCACTAGGGGTACTGAATGATGAAGAAAATGTACAAAAAGCCGGGGAGCTGATTTGCCAAGCGGTTGCTGAGGAACGGGAGCGGACAAGATGAAAACGGTGTTTGTGGGTCTGTCCGGAGGAGTGGACTCCTCGGTTTCCGCCGCGCTGTTAAAAGAGCAGGGTTATAAGGTGGTGGGTGTATACATGAAGAATTGGTCGCAAAATTTGCCAGGAATGGAGTGCCCATGGGCGGAGGATTTGGCTGATGCGAAACGAGTGGCAGTGAAACTAGGCATTGATCTTTTGATTTTTGACTTTGAGACGGAATATAAGAAAAAAGTAGTGGACTATATGTTGGCTGAGTTTAAAAAAGGTCGTACGCCAAATCCGGACATTATGTGCAACCAAGAGATAAAGTTTAAACTGTTTTATGAAGTGGCGCGCGAGCGAGGAGCGGATTTGATTGCCACGGGGCATTATGCGAGGACGGATGGAGAAAAGTTACTTCGGGCGGTGGATGAAAATAAGGACCAGACGTATTTTTTGTACCGTATTTCTAAGGAGGCGATTTCTCGTACGTTGTTTCCGGTGGGTGGTATGTATAAACCGGACGTAAAAAAGTTGGCAGAGAAATATGGTCTGCATAACGCTTATAAAAAGGAATCGATGGGCGTGTGTTTTGTAGGGGAAGTGGGAATGAAGGATTTTTTGCGGCAGTATTTTCCGGAGAAGCCGGGGGAGATTAGGGACGCCGAGACAGGTGCGGTGCTAGGCTACCACGAGGGGGCGATTTTCTACACGGTGGGACAGAGGCATGGGCTGGAAATTGGCGGAGGACTGCCGTACTATGTAGTGAAAAAAGCTGTTGAACAAAATATTGTTTATGTGAGTAAGAATTTGACGAATGCGGAGCTTTGGACAGATGAGCTGGAGCTTAGGGACATAATTTTGCGCGAGGAAAGTGAGCAGGTGCAAGTAAGACTGAGGCATAGGGCGGCACTAATTCCGGCAAAATTGCAAGGTAATAAACTGATTTTTAAGGAAAAAATAAAGCGCCCGGCGGCGGGGCAATCGGCGGTGTTATACGGCGGGGAAGACAATCAGGTTTGTCTGGGTGGTGGTATTATAAAATGAAAATGGGCGGCCAAGTAGCCGCCCATAAGGTGCAAGAGACTAGGTTGCGTTAGAGATACATAAACGCGAGAAGGATTAATAATATGATTAGTAGTTTTATAAGCATATTATTTATCCTTGTATTTCTTTAAAGTGGACTTGATGTCGTTGTAGTCTACTTCACTGTTCCCGCACCAATATTTTGTTTTATAATCCCCGTCTTTTTTCTTGACTTCCATGAAGATATCCAGATATCTACGTCCAGATTCGTTGACAAAATGGAAGCTCCGTTGTACCAGAGTATCACTCTCCGTCTGGTTGTAAACGGTTACAGACCAATCTTTGTCCTTAGCATAATCTTTTAACTCGTTAGTCTTTTTATTTGCTTTCTCGAAGAGTTTGTTACCCTTAGAGGAAGAGCAATCGGAGTTGTCGATTACGATAGGAGAGGAAGGGCCGGAATAAACTGGACAGGAAGACGCAGCCGGCTGAGTATAGGCCGGTTGGGTATAAACAAAATAGTAATAGTTGCCGGTGGCCGGTTCTAGGAAGACCGCTTCGCCGTTTGGCCCGGTCATACCGGGAACCTGCTGCAGGGAATTGTAGTCGATCCCAGAAGGATAGATCCACTGTGTAGTTCCTGCCAATGCCGGCACGATCATGATTACTGCCAAACAAAGGACAGAAACAACTGCAGTTACAATTTTTAGTACCAACTTTCTCATACGCATACCTACCTTTCAAAGAACTACTAGCTGCTAGTAACTAATCTATTATAACACAAAAGCAGCCGAAGCTGCCCATAACTCCATTATATCATACTATGCGCATAAAGTCAAGACCTGTCACGGTAGGCGGAATTATGCTATAATTACCTCTATGAATGCATCGGAAATACGTCAAAAATTTTTACAATTTCAAGAGAA
Organism: uncultured Candidatus Saccharibacteria bacterium; assembly: GCA_964483335.1. Taxonomy (GTDB): domain Bacteria; phylum Patescibacteriota; class Saccharimonadia; order Saccharimonadales; family Saccharimonadaceae; genus Nanosyncoccus. The sequence continues at coordinate 41,511 of CAZAAA010000003.1, forward strand.
GCGTGGGCATAAAATTATTGCGCCGGCGCCACTGGTACTAGAAAATGATCCAACAACACTTTTTACGGGCTCGGGGATGCAACCGCTATTGCCGTATCTTTTGGGTGAACCGCATCCGGCGGGGAAGCGTCTGACTGATTCGCAGCCGTCAATGCGTTTGCAGGATATAGAGGACGTGGGCGATCCGCGACATACGACAGTTTTTGAGATGTTGGGAAATTGGTCACTAGGCGATTATTTTAAGAAAGAGCAGATAGAGGGATTTTTTGAATTTTTGACGAAAGAAGTGGGGCTTTCCCCGGATAAATTATATGTAACTTGTTTCATTGGTAATGAAAAATATGGCATTCCTAAAGATATGGAAGCGGCAGAAATTTGGCAGGAAGTTTTCCGGAAGGCTGGCGTAGAGGCAAAAATTGCGGAGATTGGCTCGGCGGCGGAAGGGGACAAGCGCGGAGTGAAACCGGGAGAACATATTTTCTTCTATGACGATAAAGAGAACTGGTGGTCACGCGCAGGTGGAATAGAAACTACGCCGATTGGCGACCCGTGTGGCCCGGATTCGGAAGTATTTTATGATTTTGGCGAGGACAAGCAGGACGTAGAAAAGTACGGTAAGTCACATCCGGCCAGTGACGGGGCGCGTTTTATGGAAATTGGTAACCAAGTCTTTATGCAATACAAGCGGAATGAGGACGGGACGTTTAGCGAGCTGGAACACAAGAATGTGGATTTTGGCGGGGGGTTGGAGCGGATTACGGCGGCCAGTATTGATAGTTTTGATGTATTTAAGATTAGTTTGCTGGCGCCAATTATTGATAAATTGGAGCAGATTTCTGGAAAATCTTATGATAGCAATACCGATGAAATGCGGGTGATTGCTGACCATTTGCGAGGGGCGTACTTACTGTCTGCGCAGGGGTTGGTGCCGTCCAATAAACAGCAGGGCTATGCTCTAAGGCGGCTGATTCGTCGGGCAATTTTGAAGGCACTAGATTTAGGTATTGCACAGAACTTTTTGGCGGAGGTGATTCCGCTGATTGCGGAGAGCTATAAAGATTTGCCGGACAGTATTTTGACGCAGCGCGAAGCGGCGCTTAATGTACTAGAAAAGGAAGAGAAGGCTTTTCGGCAGACTTTGAATAGAGGTTTGAAAGTGCTAAGGAAGTTACAAAAAGATGGCCTGACTGGGAAAGAAATTTTTATGTTGCAGGATACCTATGGATTTCCGAAAGAACTTTCTGTAGAACAGGCCTATAAAGACGGAATTGCTCTGAGCCAGAATTGGCAGGAAGAATTTGCGGCGGCGCTAGAGGAGCAGCGGAACAGGAGCAAGACCGCCAGCAAGGGGATGTTTAAGGGCGGGCTGGAAGACCATGGCGAGATGAGTACAAAATATCATACAGCAACACATCTGCTACTAGCGGCTTTGCAACAGTTAATCAGCAAAGATATTCAGCAGATGGGGAGTAACATCACGCCGGAGAGGATGCGGTTTGATTTTAACATAGACCATAAACTTTCGGACGAGGAAAAACAGAAGATAGAGGAGCAAGTAAATGCTTGGATTGCTCAGGATTTGCCGGTAGTTTATGATGAATACGACAAGGGTTATGCCAAGAATGAATTACACGCGCACGGACAGTTCTGGGAGAAATATCCGGACAAAGTGAAAGTTTACACAATTGGCGATTTTAATAGCCCAGTCTCACGCGAGATTTGCGGCGGGCCACACGTAGAACATACTGGAGCGCTAGGGCATTTTCGGATTAAAAAAGAAGAGAGTAGCGCGGCGGGCGTGCGCAGAATTAAGGCAGTGTTGGAGGAAAAATAGTGGAAAGGTTGTTAGAATATTTTAGGCCGGTGCATTATGATATAAAATTAAATATCAATAAAGAAACTGAGAAAGTTTTTGGGCATGTAGTGATAAAAGGCGAGCCGTTAAAGGACGTTGTAAAACTGCATGCAAAGAATCTAAAAGTTACGTCGGTGATGTTGGACAGTAAGGCGGCAGGGTTTGAGACGGAAAATGATGAGATAATTCTGGGCAAGGCAAAGACAATAGAAATAAAATATACTTTTATGCTGAATCACAACATGGAAGGAGTATACGTTTCGACTTATGACTACCATGAGCCAAAGACTGACAAAATAGTAACGGAAAAGGTGGTGGCGACGCAATTTGAATCGCACTATGCGCGGGAATGTTTTCCGTGTGTGGACGAGCCGGCGGCCAAGGCGAAGTTTGAGCTGACAATTATTACGCCGGAGCTTGCTGATACGGTAATTAGCAATATGCCAGCAAAAGAGGATAAGGTAATTACTTATGATACGGTGGACGAGAATTTAGAGCTGGGGAAGAAAGCAAAAAAGCGAATTGTGCGTTTTTTGGAGACTCCGCCAATGAGCACGTATCTGCTGGCGTTTGTGTGCGGAAAATTTCATAAGAAAACGACGGAGAGTTTACACGGTGTAAAAGTGACGACTTACTGTGCGCTGAATCAGAATCCGAAGGCCCTAACTTTTCCGGGCAAGATTGCGGCGGATACGCTAGATTATTATGATGATTTATTTGGTATAAAATATCCTTTGCCAAAGTTAGACCAGGTGGCATTGCCGGATTTTGAGGCGGGGGCAATGGAGAACTGGGGACTGGTGACTTATCGCGAGGCGTGTTTGCTGGCGGACGACAAGTCGGCAGAGAGTAGTAAGGAATATATTGCAACGGTAATTACGCACGAGCTTTCGCATCAATGGTTTGGTAACCTTGTGACGATGGCGTGGTGGGATGATTTGTGGTTGAACGAGAGTTTTGCTACGGTGATGCAGTATCAGGCGGCGGACGAGTTACATCCAGAGTATCATATTTGGCAGGATTTCTTTGCGGGGGATTGCTATGTGGCTTTGCGGAGAGACGCGTTGCCGGGGGTGCAAGCGGTGCGGCAGCCGGTGAATGATCCGGCAGAAATTGCTACGTTGTTTGACGGGGCGATTGTCTATGCTAAGGGCGCACATCTGATTTTTATGTTAATTAGGACAATGGGGAAGCGGCGGTTTTTTGCCGGACTGAAGGAATATTTTAAGAAGCACCAGTATGGCAATACTACTGGAGATGACTTGTGGGCGGCGCTGCAGAAGCACGCTGATTTTGATGTGAAAGAGTTTATGCACGCTTGGATTTCACAGCCGGGTTATCCGGTGATTACGGACGGGTATCAGCAGAGATTTTTGCTGAATGGCGGGACGGACGATACGAAGTGGCCGTTGCCAAAAATTACAGATGATATGTCTGGGCATTATCTGATTAATTTGTCTGGGCCGGAGTTTAGCGAGGCGCTGGAGAAATATAGTAAGAAAACTTTGGAGCAGAAACTAAGGCTGCTAATAGATCGGCAACTGCTATCTAAGACGTCGCTAGTATCGTCGGCAAGCTTGTTAGATTTGTTGCCGGAATTTAAGTACGAAGACAACGAGACGATTTGGGAAATTGTGGCGACGATGATCAATGATTTAAAAGTATTTTGTCCGCCGGAGACGAAATATGGGGAAGAATACGAGAATTTTGTGCGGCAGATTGTATCGCTGCCTTTAAGGAGACTAGGGCTAAGAGCGAAGGTGTCTGAGAGCTCCAATGATGTAAAACTGAGGCCGCTGCTGATAGGGTTGGCGTTGTATGCGGAAGACCAGGAAGTGATTAGTAATTTAGCTAAACAGTATAATCCAGATTTGACAAAGATTAATCCGGACACACGGTATGCGGTGCTAGCGAGTAATCTAAAGGCGACAGCTGAGGAAGTTTTTGATGAGTATGTTACGGCTTATAGGCGGGCGGCGGATCCGGATATTAAGTCTGATTTGCTGGCGGCATTAACGAATGCGCGAGAGGCAAAGAATGTGCGGAAGTTATTGAAGCTATTAGAGAATCAGCAGGTGGTAAGGCCGCAGGATCATATTTATCTTTTTGCGGAGCTACTAGGGAATTACAAGACCAGGGAGAAGACTTATGATTGGTTTTATAAACATTGGGATTACATTCAGGAGATGAACGGGGAGAAGACAATGAGCGACTATATTCGAATTGCGGCGGCGCGGATACGGGATATGGCGAGCGCGACGCGGTTTATGGAATTTGTAGATCCGCTAGCTGCTAATCCGGCCTTTACGAGGAGTATTGAGGTGGCAAAGACGGATATTCTGGCGAGGTTGCGCTGGATACAAGAAGACGAGCCGGCGATGCATAATCGGCTGGACGATTTTACGAAGAATCCGTTGGCGTTCTAGAAGCGAGAAAAGTCAAGCGCGGAAATTTGTGAGCAAAAAGTCTTGAAAAACAAAAACGGGATGTGATATAATGATAATGTTAATCATATTCAATTTATTATTATATCTTCGGAGGTGTAATGAAAATCAGTAAAATAAACTTATTTAAGCTGGTCGCAGTAGGGAGCGGCGGGTTTTTGGTATTAATTTTAAGTTTGATGGCAGTGACGCCGGCACTCCTCCCTTCCTCTTCCTCTGCCGCTTCCAGTACTGCCACTATTAATGTCTCTATCCCAGACAATATCAGTATAGAACTATCTAAGACTAATCTTAATATAGACCTAACCTCTGCCACTACAGTTTTTGGTAGTGATAATACTGTAGTTAGTGTTAGCACTAATAATTTCACAGGCTACAAGCTCTATCTCACTGATAATGACGATACTCCAGTAGGGAATACTGCCCTAATTCGTGAAAAGACTGATCCATCCGAAGCAGATTCTTCTATCCCTACCATCACCATGGATGCTGCCCATGCTAGTACTGGTTATACTAGCGAAGAAATGTCTCCTATTTCCTGGGGATACTCTACTACCTCCGCTACCACTGGCTATAAGAACATCTCTCCTAAAGGAGCTAGTACAGAACCAATTAGAAGCCTAGACGAAGCTGCAGCAGAAGACCTTACTCCAGTCTACTTTGGCGTAAAAAGCTATCCTACCCTAATGCCTGGTACTTATAAAAGTACTGTAATCTTTACTGCTGTAGCTAACTATATTCCGTCTCAGAGTAATGAGATCACGAATATCTCCCCAGCTACTATCCCAACAGACCAAAGTACCACCCTTACTATCGATACTAATATTGATTACAGTGAAAACCTAGTAGACTCTACCCATCCATTAAACGTCAGTCTAGTGAAAGTTAGCGATACTAGTACAACCCTATCCTGTACCAACGTAAGTCTAGTAGAAAACACTGAAGGTGGCAGCAGTAAACTGAGAATTACCTGCACCACTCCAGCTACCGGCTTAGAACCAGATGTAGATTATACTGTCCGTTTAGTCTTTACCAAATTAGGAGATTTAGCTTATAACTCTAATGATACAATTGCCGGACAAGGTTTCTGGAACATTACTTATATGCAGGATATGAGTCCAGCCATCTGTAACGCCCTTTATACTCCAAGCACTGCTATAGGCACTACCACCTACATTACAGACAAGTCTACTTATAACAGCACTGTAACCGGTAATAACCAACCCTACATCCCCCAAAGGCAACTGACAGACAAGAGAGATAACAAACCCTATTACGTCAAGAAACTAGCAGACGGCAACTGCTGGATGGATCAGAACCTAGACCTAGATTTAGGCACACCAACTACCACGGCCAACTCTTCTAACACTACCTTCACCCTTACTAACGAACTTACCGACCTCAATACCAAGACCACCTGGACTCCACCATACAATACGCAACTTGGCACCGGCACGTCCTGGGCCCAGAACGGCTCAGACGGGGCAAAGAGCTTCACATTTAACGACAATGGCACTATTGATGTAAAGACTGGCGGTACTGATGGTCGCTATTGGAACGGTGCAAGTAGCTTCGCTACCACTGGCGATGCTAGAAACCACTTCGGCAACTACTACAACTGGCCTGCCGCTACGGCTGGTACTGGTACAGACAGTACCGCTACAGACGGTACTAACGTAGGCGATTCTATCTGCCCGAAAGGCTGGCAACTACCACAGAATTCCGGCACTAAATCCTTTAACAACCTTATCCGTACTGTCTACGGTATCAGCGCAACTAACACCGATGCATCTGTAATAGCCGAACCATTACACTTTATCCGTTCCGGCGTCTACTACTGGAATGGTGGTACCCTGGGCAATCAGGGCGCGGGCGGCTACTTCTGGAGCGCGACTGCTAAGTCGGTTACCGACGTGTACAGCCTGTACTTCTACAGCGGCAACCTGAACCCTCTGGACTACGGCCATAAGGGCGACGGCTTCACTGTTCGTTGCGTCGCCCGTTAGGGCTCGCGTGGCTAAGTTAGGTATAAGTTCCTCTTGTTCCTAGCTTTCCCTGAACAAAAAGTGAAAATAATGAGGGCGAGAGCTTGTCTCTCGCCCTCATTTGCAGAATGCAGTGAAATGATGTAGAGTAATAATATGGTGGAGAAAAAAGTTAGAACTAAAGCAGAACTAGATAAAATGTCCGCGGATGGGCGTATCGCGCTGTACCATCTGCATGTAGCAGGTCTTATTTTTAGCGGAAAACTTTATAAAGAATTGAAAACTTTATAAAGTTTTGGTATGATAGTAAGTATGGAGAACGACTATACTAAGAGACTAAAAGATATTCTGGTAAGCTCCGGCTGGACACAGGAAGAGCTGGCCTATCAGCTAGGTGTGTCTTTTGTGACAGTAAACACCTGGATACGAGGAAAGGCGGAGCCGCGGGTAGAGATGCGGCGGCGGATAGACGATTTATATCTAGGGATTATTGGGCGGGAAGAGATTTCGGCAGAGTTTTTAGAAAATGCTAAGGCACTGGCTTATAAAAAGCGGATGAGGGTGCAAGAAATTCTAGGAGATGAGCAAATGCTGGACAAGCTGGTATTGAACTGGACGTACCATACAAACACAATAGAGGGCAGTACAATGACGATGGATGATGTGCAGGCGGTACTGGCTGACGAGGTGCTAGTAAACAAAACGGCCAGGGAACAGGCGGAGGCGCGGAACCATCGAGCGGCAGTATATTATCTGTTGGACTTATTAGCGAGAGGAGGCGGGGAGTTTAAATGGACCAAGGAAATAATTTTGCAGACGCACCTAAGACTGATGAACACGATTGTGACAAGCGCTGGGCAATATAGGGAGCACGGAGTAAGAATTATGGGGTCGGGAGTGACGGTGGTGAATTACCTAAAAGTACCGGATCTAATGGAGAGAATAATTAGAGATCTAAATAGTCCCTCTGATGATTTACTGGAGAAGATGGCGCGGCTACATGCAAGATTTGAGCAGATACATCCGTTTGCGGACGGGAATGGGCGGACAGGGAGGCTGATTCTAATGGTGCAGGCACTAGCAGAAGGCATGGTGCCGCCGGTAGTGGTAAAAGAACGGAAGCGAGCCTACTATGAGGCAATACGAAAGGCACAGATGTACCAGGAGAACGAGTTTTTGGTAGCGTTTCTGGCGGAGAGTGTGCTAGCAGGGGAGAGAATATTAAGAAAATAGCTGCTCCAGGGCGGCGCGGTAGAAGTTGCGTAGAAGCGGCGCGGCCGTTGGGAGCTGGCGAAGGAGCTTTCTAGCAGCGGGAGCGGAGTGGAGTTCTAGAACTTTGCCGTCTAAAATATCTACTGACGCATAGCGTAAGTCCAGGGCGCTAGCCGCCGCAATAGCAAGGGCGGACAGGGAAGCATAGAGCTTGTCTTTTTCCGGGATAAGGCGGGCGGTGGCGCCACGAGAGAGGTTGAAACGGAAATCGTTAGCAGCGCGAGATTTCTTGTAGATGAGGTAGACCTGGCCGTCTAGGACAAAACAACGGTATTCGTGCGGGTAATCTATGAACGGGGAAAGAGCAAGGCTGTCATAAACTTTGAATAAATTTTTTATACAGGCTGTAGCCTGGGCTGGGGTATTTATTAGGGAGACGTCCTGGCCGCCATGGGTGTTAGAATTAGGCTTAAGAACGAGCGGAAAAGATTGCCTGGAGAGACTAGGATTTTTGTAGTCCGGAAAAAGAGCAGGGTTTTTATAGAGGTAGTGAGGGACAGCAGGGATGTTTTTGCTGCTGAGGATAGCAAAAGTGGCGGATTTGTCGTTGGCTAGGGCGGCAGAGACTGCAGAATTGAGGCCTAGATGACGGCCAATGAGGTAGTGATTTTGGCCATTTTTTGCGAGTTTTAACACGTAATTATCACAAAAAGAAGTGGTGATTATGTCCTTTTCTTGGCAGATTTCCAGAAGGATTTTATCGGGGGTCATGGCTATATTATAGTGACTTCTTGCCGGTTATGTCAAGAGGGGTATGTTCGGTGTTTTGTTCGGGAAGTTTGTTCGGTTTGTATCTGTGGAATTGTGGAAAACTTGTTAAAAATAGACCGAAAATTGTGGAAAAAAGCTCTTGCTTTTTTATTTAAAATAATTTACACTTAAGTCAGTGGACAAAAGAAACCACAAACAAAAACAAAATGAAAAAACAAACGGAAAAAGGAAAGAAATTAGGACTAGATTACGAAGTGATCCGTTTGAGCAGGACACGGTAGGAAAATCTTAGTACATTGAAAAAGTTTGAGGTCGGTTACCTAGGAGTTTCGGTGCGCGTTTAGGATACGCGTAATCAAAACCGCAGGCTCTTAGAATAAACACCTCCCAATTAACTCTAATTATCTACACAATAAGTCTCTCAACTGTCGTAATTGACATGTTCGGCTATATGCCAAGCAATTATGGCACTTACTATTGTATAGAAGTAAAGACAAAAATTATACAAAAATAAACACGCTGAAATTTCTAGATAAGCGATCTCAAACGTTGAAGTATATATGTTATAATATATACAATGAAAGAAACTCATATACCAGTGCTTTTGCCAGAGGTACTTGAGGTTTTGCAACCGAAAACCGGTGAGTCATATTTAGATCTCACGGCGGGATATGCAGGGCATGCAAGTAAGATTTTGGCGGTGACGCAGAATTATAAAGACTCGGTACTAGTAGACCGAGACCCGAATGCAGTGGAGTATTTACGGGGAAAGTTTGCTGAATTTCCAATAGAGATTTGGCAAAAAGATTTTTACAGTTCTACGCTACAGCTTTTGAAGTGTGGAAAAACCTTTGACATGGTGCTAGTAGATTTAGGAGTTTCTTCTCCGCAACTAGATAATTCGGAAAGAGGATTTTCGTTTATGCAGGACGGGCCGCTAGATATGCGTATGGATACTACGCAGAGTTTGACGGCAGAGAAGATTGTTAACGCATGGAGTGCTGATAGGTTAGTAAAGATACTGACGGAATGTGGTGACGAAAGTCTAGGACTGGCGCGGAAACATGCAAGGATGATTTGCGAGCAGCGGCCGTTTCATACGACGGGCGAATTGGCAGCGGCGTTTGGGCCGCGGCACGGGCGCAAGCATCCGGCAACGCAAGCGTTTCAGGCTATTCGAATAGCGGTGAATGGCGAAATTGACCTGCTAAACGGTCTATTAGTACTGTTGCCGGAAATACTGAATCCGGGCGGCAGAGTCGCAATAATTACGTTCCACAGTATAGAGGACAGGGCAGTGAAGCGGTATTTTAAGGAGCAGAGTACGCTAGGGAAGGAATCGCCGTTTAGACTGATTACAAAAAAGCCACTAGTTGCAGGAGATGTGGAGTTAGGTAGCAACCCACGCTCTAGGAGTGCAAAATTGCGCGCAGCGCAAAAACTTTTTTAGGTGTGGTTTGTTATAAATAAAAACAACAAATAAACAAAAGGAGGCAAAATATGCCACGTCAAATCATTGTTGCGAACAAATCTCGCGCACAAAAAATCAAAGTTAACTTCCGTTAACTATCTGCCTGGGCCGGGCGATAAACGGCCCGTAACGGGGAAGAATTGCTAAACAATTCCAACCCGAAGCAGTGTAGAGTTAACTGTAAGTGTTATTCAAAAAAATATATGACCTTCCCGGAGCGCACACTAGAAATTGCGGTAGTGCGGCTGGTGGAGCGCTCCGGTCTATGATTTTTGAGACTTCAGTTATTAAAAATAAACATAAAAAAGGAATAAAAACAAAAATGAGACATAATACATATACAGCACAGCGCAGGGAAATGAGCTGGTCTAGGAACCGCAATACGGTGCGGCATACTGGAAAAACGCTGGGTAGTATGTCTTTATTTTCGATTTTTGGGTTACTGATCCTGATTGTAGGGCTAATTTATGTGACGCAAGGAACGCGGGCAACGGCCTACGATTACGAATTATCAAAGATAGAGACGGAAATTGACGAGCTACAAGCCCAGAAAGACGATTTAGCGATTGAAAAAGCCCGGCTAACTTCTATTGCGTCGGCAGAGAGTAGTACTGTAGCGGCGGCAATGGAAGATGCTAATGTAGGCGGATACGCCGAATAGAGCTTGTGCTGAATAGACTTATGCTGGCCGACGTGCTATAATGGTATAGTCTATGAAAGAGTTTGCGGCAAGTATAAAAGAGATATATAAGAGCGAACGCTCGCTTTTTTGGATGACGGTAGTAATATCAGTAATCGCTACCGCGCTTTTTGTTTATGCGTTGCTAAATCTAGCGCCGGGATCGCCGGTAGTGAAGATTGGGTACGGAGATATTGGCCGGTATCAGGGCGGAGCCTGGAGTAGTATGACTAATTCCGGGGGGTATCACGATGGGGCGTGGTGGCAGATGTTGGCGTTTCCGCTGCTGGCAGTAATATACGGATTTTTGCATAATGCAATTATAGCTAAATTGTACCGAAAAAAAGGTTCCGGGGCGGCAAAAGCTTTTGCGGTAGTGACGATTTTACTAGGGCTAGCTACGTTTGTAGTGTTGTTTAGACTATTGTCCGAGAGGTAACTTAGCTAAAGAGGCGAAATGGCACGAAAAAAAGATGATTTAGAGATACCACTAGGGAAAAGAACCCCGCTGTATCGGTTTCTAGAGATTTTGCCGGGGTCGCTGTCGTATTTGATGGTAATTTTGTTAGTAGTGCTGTCACTGATCAACCCAACGATAGCTTCGATTTATCTTCTGGTGATTATTACTACAACTTTAGTGAAGGCAGTGGCGGTGGCGTATCGGACAATACAGGGGTATGGGGTAGTGAAACGGGCGTGCAGAGTGGATTGGCATCAGCGGCTGGCTGATTTGTCGGAGCCGCACGAGGCGTTTGAGAGGTTGCGTGAGCGAAGTTCTGATGCGTATGGATTTTTAGAGCATGTGCAGAACTTGAAGCTGATGGCAGTAGGGCGAGATTTAACAGTAGGTGATGATTTATTGGATACGGAGAAGGGGGCGCTAGACTTTCCGAATCCGGAGAAAATTTATCATGCGGTGATAATGGTGGCATATAACGAGGGACTCCCGACTTTAGTGCCGTCGGTGGAGGCGGTGGCGGCGTCGGATTTCCCGAATGAGCGGATCATCTTTGTATTGGGGTATGAGGAGAGAGGTGGCCCGGAGATGGCCGCTACGGCGGAGGCCCTGCGTGAAAAGTTTGCTGACACCTTTTATGATTTTGTTTTGGTAAAACATCCGGCTGATTTGCCGCAGGAGATACAGGGGAAGGGGCCGAATTTGACTTATGCTGGCGAATATCTGGCAAAATATGTGCAGCGAAAGGGAATTAAATACGACAATGTGATTGTGACGTCACTAGATAGTGACAACCAGATGCACCGGAAGTATCTGGATTATGTGGCGTATGAGTTTGTAGTGCATCCAAAACGCCAGAAAAAGGCGTATCAGCCGGTGTCACTGTTTATGAATAATATTTGGGATGCGGCGGCGCCAATGCGGGTGATTGCGGTGTCTAATTCGTTTTTTAACGTGATTAACACGATGAGGCCGCACGCTTTACGCAACTTTGCGTCACATTCACAACCGTTGACGGCGCTGGTAGAAATGGGCTTTTGGAGCAAGCGGACAATCGTGGAGGATGGGCACCAATATTGGCGGTCTTTGTTCTATTTTAACGGGGACTACGAGGTAATTTCTATTCGAGTGCCAATTTACCAGGACGCGGTAATAGAGGAGTCGTTAAAGAAGACTCTAAAGGCGCAGTTTGTGCAACTGAGGCGCTGGGACTATGGGGCGTCGGACGTAGCATATGTAGGATCTAGGTTGTTTTCGCGCTCCTGGCGGGCGGAGCATCCAGAGGTGAAGTTTTTGCCGTTATTTGCGAAGTTTATGCGGTTGCTAGACGGGCACGTAACGTTAGCGGCAATGAGCCCAATTGTGGCGTTTGGGGGGTGGGTGCCGAGACTTCTGAATTTTCAGTCGCGGGAGCTTCTTACATATAATTTGCCTAATACAGTGAGCTGGATACAGCTGTTTGCGAGTATTGGGTTGTTTATTACGATTATTTTGTCGCTGAGGATGTTGCCGCCGCGGCCGGCTAAATATAAGAAAGGGAAGGGGATTTTTATGGTATTGCAGTGGGTGTTGATGCCAATAATTGCGATTGTGTACCAGAGTTTTGCGGCGTTTTATGCGCAGACGAGGCTAATGACGGGGAAATATATGGAAAAATTTGACGTGACAAAGAAGGTGGTGAAGGGGTAATTTTAGTTCGGTTTTTGTTCGGGAAGGGAAATAGAGCGAGTTTTTTAAAAAGGGAAATAAAGTAGGGTTTTGGGATTTTGGTAGTGGAATTAGGCGTAGAAAAGGGAAATACAAGGGAATTAAAAGCTGTGGAAAACTTGGTAAATTTATGGTAAAATATGGGATTTAAACATGAAAAGTGGGATTTGGCAAGGGCTGTAACAGGGGTGGAGCGGTAAAAAGGTATTCCCCCAGGCAGTATGGCGGTGGGCCCTAGGCAACAATTTATTCGCGTCAAATAGGGGTTTAACTGTTTTGAGAACGTCGTTTGC
>CAZAAA010000004.1:0-48509 GCA_964483335.1 uncultured Candidatus Saccharibacteria bacterium
CCTGGTTTTGGAGACCAGTGCTCTACCAACTGAGCTACACCCCTAACAAAGACAATTGTACCACAAACATGAAAAGTATGCTACAATAGAATGAGATGAAAATACTAATGCTAGGTTGGGAGCTACCGCCGCATAATTCTGGAGGTTTAGGTGTGGCCTGTCTAAACCTGTCTAGGGCTTTAGCTAAAGACGGTGCCAGTATTGATTTTGTTGTCCCATACGAAGCAGATCATTCAGACATTAAATTTATGAATGTTCTGCATGCCATGCATTTAGACCCCTTGTTTCGCTACGGTGTTAGTGCCTACGATAGCGACGCTATAGAGCAGCCCATTTTTCAAATTATAGACGAAAAAAAGTTAGTTTCTATTCGTGATGTCCAAAAACGCTACTGCGACTTTGTCAACCAATACCTCATGGAATATAAGCCAGACCTAGTCCACGCCCACGATTGGCTCACTTTTGAAGCCGGTATGTTAGCAAAAAAGAACTACGGCATTCCGCTCATCGCCCACGTTCACGCTACCGAATATGACCGCTCTGGTATGCAAGGAGGCAACGCCACTATTCATGCCGTAGAACGAGAGGGCCTAATGATGGCAGACAAAATTCTAGCCGTTTCTGACACTACTCGCCACCTCATCCATGACAAATATGATATTCCGCTAGACAAAATTGACGTAGTCTATAACTCTCTTGGGGACGATTTCTTTACTTCTGAATATGCCTATAACCATGATCATTACCGCTACCTAGAAGCTCTTAAGGCCCAAGGTTACACCATTGTTTCCACGGTTGGCCGCTTCACTATCCAAAAAGGCCTCTCGCACATGATGCGTGCTGCTGCTCGCGCCCTAGAGAAAGAAAAGAAGCTCATCTTTGTTTTCGCTGGAGACGGGGAAGAGAAAAACACTCTTATGGAAATGAGCGCAGAATACGGTATTGCAAACCACGTCATTTTCACAGGCTTTATTCGCGGCCAGCGGCTTCGCGACATTTACTCCGTTTCTGACGTTTTTGTCATGTCCAGTGTCTCCGAGCCTTTTGGCCTCACCGCCCTGGAAGCCGCTCACCACGGCAACGCTCTTATTCTCACCAAGCAATCCGGCGTTGCGGAAGTTTTAAATTCGGTCATGAAATACGACTTCTGGGACGAACAGAAACTTGCTGACGAAATCATCGCCATCGCCAGAAGTAAAGCCCTCTCTCTAGAGCTCCATGATGGCATTCTACACGAATATCACAAAATTTCCTGGAGCGACGTTGCAAAAACCGTTGAGAAGGTCTATAATGAAGTAAGTAAACGTAAGCGGGACGTATTTTGATGAAAGCGATTGCACTGTACTTGCACATCCACCAGCCGTTCAGGTACCGACAGTACAGTATTTTTGATGTCTCGCGCGATCACAATTATTTCTTGGATGATTATTATTCTAAGCAAAACAACGAACGCATCTTCCGCAAAGTTGCCGAAAAGTCCTACCATCCTATGCTGGACTTACTAGAAAAAAATCTTAAAAAATACCCCGATTTCAAAGTTTCATTCTCCATTACCGGTGTTTGGCTGGAACAAGCCGAACTCTGGGATCCGGCTCTAATCACCCAGCTAAAACGCATGGTTAAATCTGGTCAGGTAGAAATTGTTGGTGAAACTTATTACCATTCTATGTCCTTCTTTTACGACCGCGACGAGTTTTCTGCGCAGGTAAAACAGCACGCAGACAAGATTTACCAGCTCTTTGGCACTAAGCCCACCGCCTTTCGTAATACCGAATTTGCCTACAATGACGAGCTCGGTACCTGGGCCGATCAGCAGGGCTATAAAGTTGTCTTGGCAGAAGGCTGGGACAAAGTTTTAGGCTGGAAAAGCCCTAACCACGTCTACTCCGTCCTTGGTGGCAAAACCGCCCGCCTCCTTCTGAAAAATTACCGCCTGTCAGACGACATCGCCTTCCGTTTCTCGGACCGCAACTGGAAAGAATGGCCGCTTACTGTAGAAAAATACCAAAACTGGCTAGATATGGACGCCTTGCGTGGCAACCTCATTAACCTCTTCATGGATTTTGAGACTTTTGGCGAAAATATCTGGGCCGATACCGGCATCTTCGATTTCATGGATACGCTCATTAGCCGCTGGCTAGCGGTCTATGACAATAGATTTGTCACTGTATCAGAGGCCGCAGAGCTAGAAAAACCGGTAGACGAAATCTCTATGCCCACTACCGTCACCTGGGCCGACACCGAACGTGACCTTTCCGCCTGGATGAGCAACGCCATGCAGGACGAAGCTATGAAAACCCTCTATAATCTTCGCCCAAAAATCCTTAAGTCTAGCGACCCCGCCTTAATTGAAGATTTTCGCCGTCTCACCACCTCCGACCACGCTTACTACATGTGTACCAAATATTGGAATGACGGCGATGTCCATGCCTATTTCTCGCCCTTTGATTCGCCCTACGATGCTTTCATGTATTTCATGAATGTTTTAAGAGATCTAGAATATCGCCTCATGAACAAAAAATAATTATCCCCGAACTAGCTCCGGGGATAATTTCTCTATAATCTAAAATCTTATTTCTTGTCTTTAGTAAAAGTAAACTTTGCGGTACTATCGCCTTCACCTACCGTAATAATTACTTCTCCGTTCTTATATTCATATTTCACCGACTCATCGCCATACTTAATTTCCGTGTCAGTATAGGTCATCTCCTTTTCATCGCCATACATAGTAAGTTTACCTTTATTATCATTCTGCATCTCCAATTTAAAGGTCATGCCTAGCGATTCAAATACCGAAATGGTTGAGCTCTCATCCGTACCATTCTCTTCCATGCCGGTAAGTTTATAAGTGCCAACTCTAGAGTTACTGGCAATCTGTCCTGCTACAAAAATCCCCACAACCAGCACCACTAATGCAATCACTACTCCTATAATTACGTTCCTAGTAGTTTTGCTCATTACGGCTTTTTCAACCTTTTCAGCCGTTTCTTTTTTAGTTTCCGCCATTTTTAATCCTCGTTTAAATTATATTATTTTCATTATAGCATACCCCTTGCATTTTCTATGATTTTTTGGTATAATAGATACAATATAAGTTAAGGGATCATCCATTATGAAGACATCTCATAAGATTCTCACCGCTAGTACTGCACTAGCTACCATTATGGGAGGGGGACTATTACTATCAAATAACACTTACGCCACTACCGTCGGTCTTACCCAGGCTGACTTTACGTTTACTAATGCCGCTTGTACTTCGCACGAAGCCAACGCCAAAGGCATCAGCTGCTATGATGTTTCCGGCGATCATTACTACCAGATTTCTGCTGGTGATTATCAGTTGGACGAAAACATTGATTTTGGCACAGGTGTTGCCTTTACTGCTGGTGAGTCTTTCTCGCTTGATCTTAACGGCAAAACCCTTTCTGGTTCTAACACTACCGTTATAGAATTAGACTCCACCAATAACACCATCTCCGGTAGTGGTGCAATCACCAACCCAGTTTCCGGTGTTAGCTTTACCGCTAGGGGCGTCTACACTGGCGGCAACCTTACCTCTCGCAACAATCTTACCGTTACCGGCGGTACCTTTGGCTCCGTTGGTATGTACGGTGTAAACGCCACCATTACCGGCGGTACCTATACTGGTTCTGGTTGGTCAATGGCTGCCGAATTTTCAGAAACCAATGCTGTTATCAACGGTGGTACTTTCTCCGCACCGGCTGCTTCCGCCGCATATTTTAACCAAGGCGCCGATAGCACCCTAGAGATCAACGGTGGTAGCTTTACCTCCGAAGCCGACAACGGCATTGAGTTTATGGAAGGCGTTAAAAACCTTAAAATCACTGCCGGTACCTTTACCGGTAAAGTCTCCGGCCTAGCCTTTGACGTTGCGCCTACCGCAGCCACTCTTTCCGGTGGTACTTATGTTGCTACTGGCACTGGCGAATATGACTACGGCGGCATCGTTATCTATGGCGCAGACGACATTTCTGTCCTAAGCGGCCTCCTTGCTTCTGGTGCTAGCTATTCTGACCCTAGCGCTGAACGCGGTGGCACCGATCCAAATTTCTTCGTCTATCTTAAAAACAAGCGTGTTACCATTTCTAACGGCTCTCGAGTTTTCCCAGAAGCCGCAGAAGAAGATACCGAAGAAACTACTTCTGGCTCTTCTGCTAAAAGCCCTAATGCCGGCTTTACCAGCGCAGAAGCTAACGCCGCTACCTCTGTTATCGCGACTGCCATCGCCGCTACCGCTCTTACCGCGGCTGGTCTTGGCATCAAGAAAAGCTTAAAGAAAGAGGCCTAAATCTCATCCCATTTATGCTATAATTAAGCAAATGGGTATAAAAAGATTAATCAAATACCTCCGTACAATTGACCGAGTCTGGCTAATTATCTGGCTCACCATTTACGGAGGTTTTTTGATTCTCGGCCTCATTATGCCGCCAGCTTGGCTTGGTACCACTCTACTAAAATACTCCGGTATTGTCCTCTGCTTAATTTACGCTATCAAAAAATTCCCTAAAGATTACTTGCTACATATCGCTCTAGCATTTACCCTTCTGGCCGACACTATTCTTGCACTTGGTAATCTTGACCTCTATGTCTATGGTGTATTCGTTTTCTGCTTTGCTCAATTCTTCCATTTTACCCGCCTTGTTTCAATCAACCGCCCCCATACCAAAAACTTTATCTTTTATTTCCTTATTGTCGTCCTCACTTTTTTCGCTGGCGTCTTTATCGTTCATATTCCAGCCATGTATGTCATCTGTTTCATCTATGCCGTCACGCTCATCTTTAATATCTTCCTAGCTTATCGCTGGCATCATCATAACCATAGCGTCCCGGCCACCTGCGCTTGGTATGGCTTTTTGCTCTTTATCCTCTGTGACACCTGCGTAGCTTTTTCCTATCTCTCCCACACCGGCACCCTCATTGCCTTTATTGGCCCTATCGCCGACTACCTCGACTGGGCTTTTTACTACCCTTCGCAAATTTTAATTTCCAATAGTTCAAAAAGTATGCTACAATAGAGACATTATGGAAGGTAAACGTAAACTCAAGCCACGTGCTATCTTGGTCTTCGGTGCGCCATGTAGCGGCAAAACCACATTCTGCGAGAAATTTTCTCAGCGTTTTAAGGCGCCGTACTATGATCTAGCCGCCCTTCGGGATGAAGCAGATTTTACAGAAAAGCAACTCCACATTATCCTGGAGGTTATTGCCAAAGCCGGACAAAATATCGTCATAGAGGGCGGCCTTGACACCGAATCAGAACGCAATGCTGTGCGCCGCCTGCTAAAAAGCTGCGGTTACACCCCTGCTCTAGTCTGGATTCAGACTGATATCAACACCATCAAATCCCGTCTCCGGGTTAAGCTTGGCTCAGTCACAAAAGCTAAAGAAGAATATGATCACCGTATTTCCATTATGGAAGCTCCTGCGGATAAAGAACACGCTATTGTCCTCTCCGGTAAGCATACTTTTGACACCCAGATTGCTCATGTTCTCCCACGTCTAGTCACTAGATAATATGATTATTCAGGATTCCGAATTCGGCGAAGTCATCGTCAAGAAAAATACTCTCGTACGTGGCGGTGTACGTTTTTCTATCTCCACTTCTGGTCGTTTGCAGATGACCGTTCCTAGTTACGCCAAAACCTTCCTTATTAAACGTTACTTAAATAGCAGCCGGGAACAAATTCGCAAAAGCCTTCCAATCAAAGACCCCGCTACTCAGCGCGCTCGTGACGCCAAAAAGAAAATCCTTGTAAAAAAAGCTAAAGCATACCTGCCGTATCGCCTAGAATATTGGGCTAAGCTATATGGTTATAACTATAACCACCTTCGTTTTTCCCACGCTAATACCCGCTGGGGCTCCTGCAGCAGCAATCGCACAATCTCGCTCAATATTGGCCTAATGCAAGTCCCAGAGCCCCTCCGCGACTATGTCTTATTGCATGAACTTGCGCATCTTAACCACATGGATCATTCCACCGCCTTCTGGGCCGAGGTAGCCACTCATGACCCCCGCTATAAAGAGCACCGCAAAAAGCTCAAGATGTTCACCCCGGGAGTATGAGAATTGACTTTGTACGCAATCTGTGATATAATAGAAGTGTAAGGTGTTTATGATCAATCTGAAGTTGCAACGTCTCCAGTCTTTTTATTATCGCTTGCTTTTCGCTGTCGTTGCCATTCTTGCCGTTTCTGGCATTATTTTTTCCCTAGGGAATTTTAGCACTACCGCTTCTGCCGAAACGTCTACTCCCCTTGCAAATGATTCCAACCTAGGAAGCTCCGAACCTACTGCTTCTGTACCACTCTCTATTGATAACACGCCTATAGATTCTAGTCCTACTGCAGTTACCACTGATTCCGCTGATCAGTCATCAGCCCACGAGACTACCTCCGATGACACCAAGCCTACTACTAATATCCAAAAATCTGCTACAAATAAAAATTCTGCACAACCTGAAGAAACCGCACAGACTACCAAAACAGCACAGCCCGCCACTAGCACTCCGAGCACCCCTGCTCCTTACATCACCGCTGGTGGCCGTACTAATCACATCTCCACTGTCGTCAACGACCCAAATCACCCCATTAATCCTGGCAACGAAGTTAAACGTTTTCAATTCGAAACCGGCCGCCTCACTAATTTCTACATAGGGCATAACTACGCCAACGTTTTTGGCGGATTACAATATCATCATATTGGCGACACTATCTCCATCACGGACGAAACTGGCAGCACTAGATACTATACTATCCGGCTCATGCTATGGTTAGATTTCAACGAAACCGCCGAAAACATGATGGATATCGCTCTCTCTATTTGGCACGGTACACAATATTCCGTCTCTCTTATGACTTGCACTAGTAATGATTACAACGGTGGTCGTCTAGTCATTTTCGCTAGTTAAACACTTGCTTTTTCAAACCCCTCATGCTACAATAAAAACCAAATGAGAGGTCATGTTAAGTACTACCGTTTTACACGCCGGCGTAAATCTTATGGCAGGGTCATCTTTGTCAGCATCTACTTTTTGGCGCTAATTGTCTACGTCGCTCTCGGCTTCCGCCCTTCCGCTGACGCCGCCGCTGATAATCGTCTCTTTATTCCTGCTATCGATCTTCGAACTCCAGTCAAGAATATTGATAAAAATGGTAGTAAGCTAGACGTCCCAGATGACATTGCCGGTGCCTATAATGAAAAGCACAATAAAACTCTAATTGTCGGCCATTCCACTACCGTATTCAAAAATCTCTCCAGCCTCTACCCTGATGATACCTTCACCTTTGACGGCGAAACTTACCTCATCACCGAATCGATCGTCGTCCCCAAAACGAGCATCGACATGGCCGAGCTTCTTTCCGCCGCCGACGAACCCACTATTATCATTATGACTTGCGCTGGCACTCCCGTATCAAACACTGACACCACCCACCGGCTGCTTATCACTGCAGTAAGGCGCTGATACTCCCCGAATACAACGTCGTTCGCCCGTCAGGGCGAATTGTTGTAGAGGGGAGTGTTAGCGCCTTAGTCGCACTGCAAACCCACCTCCAGGTGCCATCCACAAATCCAGGTAGTCATTTCGCGATACTTTCCGTGTTTCTATTGCAATCGCCAAAGGATTATCCCTGTAGTGCGCATTGTCCGCATCTCGGTAAATCTCTACCGCATACTCACCCTCCGGCAAAAAATCTAAATTCAGCCGCACTCGATGTGCATCCTCATTCGTCACTCCGCCAATATACCAATCGTCTGAGTACCGATCTTTCCTAGCTACTACGTAATACTCGCCAATTGCCCCAAGCAAAGGTACTGTTACGTCCCATGAAACCGGCACCTCTCTAATAAATTGATATGCTGCCGGCTGCGTCTTTTCATAAAACACTGGCCTATCCGCCGCCATCTGCATCCCCGAATAAATTGTCACATAATAGGCTAGTTGCCTCGCCAAAGTAGAAGCAATTCGCTTTGCGCCATTTGTAATGTCAAAAATCCCCGAGGTGTAGTCCATCCCACCAGAAAGTAACCTCGTAAACGGCAAAATACACGCGTGCGACGGGGAAAGCGCTCCGCCCTCATATTCTTGCCCACGCGCACCTTCGCGCGTCAGTAGATTCGGCCAAGTTCGCTCTATCCCCGTCCCCTTAATTGGTTCATGAATATTCAACATAATACCGTATTTTGCCGCTAGTTCTACTGTCTTCTGGTAGTGTACTACCCCCACCTGCGAATGGTGGAATTCCTTCCGCCCCTGAATAATCATTCGGCTCCCAGCGTAGCCTGGCTTAATATAATGCACCCCATTTTGAGCATAATATTGATAAGCTGCCTCTATCTGCTTCTCGTAATTATCCACAAACCCCACCGTCTCATGATGCCCTACAATCTCTACTCCGTGCTCAGCAGCGTATTTACAAACTGCCGGCAAATCAAAATCTGCTACAGGCGTCACGAAATCCGTTGACGCGCCATTTTGTAGCCAATCCCCGTCCCAGCCATTATTCCACCCCTCTACCAACAGGCCCTGTATCCCTAATCGGTTACAAGCGTCTATATATTCTTTAGCATGTTCTGTCGTAGCGCCGTGCCTTTCTCCCTGCGCCCAAGTCCACTCGCCCACGTACATCGCCCACCAAATCCCCATAAATTTCAGTGGCTTCACCCAGGAAAAATCACCGGAAGGCGGCTCATTCAGGTTTAACATCATGTGATTAACCGTCAGCTCCATCGGCGAATCTGCTACCATAACTAACCGCCACGGCGTCACAAAAGGTAAATCCACATACGCTCGCATCCCGTCAGAAAGTGGCGTAATGTCAGAAACCAGTCTCCCTTCCGCGTTTAATTTTATTGTCATTGAACCATAATTATATAGAGCCGCTTCATGGATAGAAATAAAGTGGCCCATTGGCGTTTCTATTGTTAGTGGCGTATGCACCGATTCTCGTAAATTATAAACCGGCCAGCGTTCATAATTATATTCATAGCGATCCGGCTGATAAGCTGGTATTCGCCAGGCACTTCCGTTGGGGTCTACGTTAAATTCCGTCATTTCGTCCGCAATAATCAACCGCTGAAATCTTGGTTGCGGCGGTATCTCGTACCTAAATGCCACACCCTCGTCATAAACCCTAAACCGCACCGTAAACATCCGCGCTTCCGTACTCGTCTCAGAAAGATAAAACGCCACTTCATTGTAATTATTCCGAATCTCCCTCGCCTCACCTACTACCGTTTCCCAAGTCTCATCAAATTTCTTCTCTACCAGCCGCACCAACATTAGCCCATGGCCAATTGGTTCTTCTCCCTGCAACTTCATACCCAATCCTGACTCACGCAACACCACTTTGCCATCTTTTTTGATCGAATACTGCAATTGTCCTAGTCTTAGCTGAATATGGCAAACTACCCGGCCATCCGGAGAAGAGATATCGTGGATATGTTCTAACTTTGGCTTTCGGCCAAAGAATTTTAGTATTGCTGCCCACAAACCCATATGCTTATTATATCACAATATGCTATAATAAAATCATGAGAAAACGTAAGCTTACCCCGTTAATTATCCTCATCTTCATTATTACCGCCGCTTCTGTCTTCCTCTTAATTACATTCATCACCACTGGCAAACTTGGCTTTGGCGATAATGCCATCGTTCTCCAGCCTGGCACAATCACCTACGACCCATCATTATCCAGCGCAGAAAAAGCCAAATTGCAAGATATTCTAGAAGGCATCACCGTTGCAAAAGATGTCACTATCTCCGCAGAAAATCTCAATACCAGACCTACCGCAGAAAACGCCCTTATCTACGATATTCTCGTCCCGGTAGCCGATTTTTATGATCCCCGCGACAACGTTTTGACCGCGGAGCTAGACTCCGACAATATTAAACTTATCTCTGTCAGAGAGCTCACTCCCGACCAAAAACTCCTCTCTGTTGACGGCCAATATTTCTTAGATACTTTTGACCGCGGAGCTCAGTTCCGAACGCTTATCTTTACCGGCGACAACCCCTCGGAAGCGCTAACTGTCGTTAAATCACACCTGGAGCCCTCACCAGGAAAAGATACTACCCTCTCTCTTGCCCAGACCGGCACCACGGCCATTTCCCGGGCCATGCTCTTAAAACTCGCCGCAATCGGTGGGGATGGTGCCTATTTTGCTGAAAATATCAAGGATTTTCTCAGCAAAAACGACCTCACTCATATCAGTCACGAAGTCAGCTACACCGATAACTGCCCTGGCGGCACTAATACCACCACGCTCTGTTCAGATTGGCGTACTCTAGAAAGTCTTAAAAATATCGGTACAGATATTGTGGAACTTACCGGGAACCATAATAACGACTACGGTTTTACTCCTTATCTAAATACTGTCGCCAAATACGAAGAGCTCGGCTGGAAAACATTCGGCGGCGGCAAAGATGAAGAAACCGCTAAAACCCCTTTGGAAATCGACCAAAAAGCCGCTAAAATCACCCTCATCGGCATCAACCAAAGCACCAGTACTAAAGCCAATGGCCAAGGCGCCAGCGGTAGCAATCCCGGTGCCAATATCTACGACAAGGAGCTCCTTAAACAACAAATCGCCGAAGCTAAAGCAGCAGGCCGCTTCGTCATTGTCGACGTCCAGTATTACGAATGTCAATGTTATCCAGACGGCTACGTCGAAATGCCTGAGTGCGATGCGCCTATCTCCGGCCAGGAAGCTTTCTTTAAATCTATCGCCGATCTTGGCGCCGACATGGTTATTGGCACCCAGGCTCACCAGCCCCAAACTTATGAACTTTACCACGGCAAGCCTATTTATTATGGACTAGGTAATCTCTTCTTTGACCAAACTTATTGGCCCGGCACTACCCGTGGGCTCATTCTCACGCATTACTTCATAGACGGGAAATACGTCCAAACTCGTCTCTCCCCTACGGTCTATGACAAGACCTTGCAAGTAAAACTGATGGACAGTGATAGCGCAAAAAGTTTTATTAATCGTTTAAATAACGCAAGATAGGAGGAACTATGCCTAGCGCCAGAATTAAACTCAGCCAAATCATCGTTATAGTCATTTGTATTTTAGTTGGCATCGCTGCCACTATTGGCCTAATCTCTTTTTTAAATCAAATCCCGGCCAATACCAATTCCTCTGAAAACCAAACCGGCACCACTACCGTCACCGAAGAAGATACTCCTACTCCTGATTTTCTCGATCTCCAGTACGTCATCGACGATTGGCAAACCACTGTTGGCAATAACGTCAGTGTAGCCATTTACGACCTAGACAACCAAAAGTTCGCCGGTCGCGCCAACGCCAGTCGAACTATGTCCATCGCCTCCCTCTATAAACTTTTCGTGGCCTATGAAGGCTACTTACGTATTGAGCGCGGCCAGTGGCAGGGAAATGAACAGTTTCTTGGCAGCTACACCCGTTCTGAATGTCTAGATCTCATGCTCCGCGAGTCATACTCCCCCTGCGCCGAAAAGATGGCCAAAGAAATCGGCTGGAACGAGCTAAACGAAATCTATCAGGCCAAAGGTTTTGCCAATACCGACATTGCTCGCACCACCTCCACTGCCACCGATTTAACTAAGCTTATGCAGCTTTACTACAACCACACCGGCCTATCAGAAGAAACTTGGGACACCATTAAAGACGCTTTGCTCAACCAGCCTGCTTCCGATAAGGAAGACATCTGCGA
This sequence comes from uncultured Candidatus Saccharibacteria bacterium, assembly GCA_964483335.1. Classification (GTDB taxonomy): domain Bacteria; phylum Patescibacteriota; class Saccharimonadia; order Saccharimonadales; family Saccharimonadaceae; genus Nanosyncoccus. The sequence continues at coordinate 11,718 of CAZAAA010000004.1, forward strand.
GCCAAACCTTTGCTACTGGCGTCAAGGCCTCCCAGCCGGATTCAACAACGCCAAAGTCTACAACAAAGTCGGCTGGCTTTATGATAAAGACAACCCCGACGATGAAAATTCCGAAAGCCACTGGCAGCTTTACAACGACGCGGCGATTGTCGAATTTTCCGGTCTAAAAAAGACTGATGGTAGCACTGCTTTGCCTCGCCACTACATCGTTATCGTCCTTACCAAGAATACTCCTCCTCAGCAAATTGTCACTTTTGCACGGAGCCTAGAAAAATACATCTTCACTAAAGACGACATCAAGATTTAGTGCTATAATAAGTGCATGAAACCACTTATAGAAGTCCAACACTTGTCAAAAACTTACGGCAAGCGTCAATCTGCTTTTCAAGCACTCAACGATATTAATTTAACTATCAACCAAGGCGAATCTATTGCCATCATTGGTAAATCTGGCTCCGGGAAGAGTACTCTAATGCACCTTCTCGCTTTACTAGATACGCCTACTCGTGGCACCATTAAAATCGATGGCACCGATACTAAAAAATTAAAGAAACGCCAAATCAATCGCCTCCGCAACCGTCGTTTTGGCTTTGTCTTCCAGCAGTTCTTCATGAACCCTCATGATACCGTCCTAGAAAACGTCCTCCTCCCGCTCAAAATTTCCGGCACTCGTCGAAAAACTCGTAAAAAACTCGCCGAAGAGGCCTTAAAAACCGTAGAGCTCAGCAATAAAATCAAAAATAAGGCCAATGATCTCTCCGGTGGCCAAAAACAACGCGTTTGTATTGCGCGTGCCATTGTCAACAATCCTAAAGTCATCTTTGCCGATGAGCCTACTGGTAACCTCGACTCCGCCACCGGTGACAAAATCATCAATCTTCTTATGGATCTCAATAAGAACCAAGGTGTCACTCTTATTATCGTCACGCACGACGAAGATCTAGCCGCCCTTTGCCAGCGCCAAATTCGCATCGCTGACGGCAAAATCGTCTCCGATACTACCAGAAAGAAGGCTAAAAAATGAAACTATTAGATATCATCAAAACCGCTAACCATAACCTCTTTCGCAATAAATCCCGTACTATTTTAACCATCATCGCCATCTTCATCGGTTCTTTCGCTATCGTCACTACTACCGCTATCCAGACCGGCGTCAACTCCTTTATTGACAGCCAGGTTGATTCTTTTGGCGGAGAGGGCCTCGTCCAAGTTTACGGCAAAGACGCCAGTGACACCGTAGGCAGCATGGCCGGTAGCGCTTCACTTGGCGACCCCACCGAATATAGCGAAGGAGATATTAATAGTATGGGTCTCACTGCTATTACCTCGGAGCAAATTGAAAAGTTCAAAAACCTCCCCGAAATCAAAAAAGACACTGTCTTAATTGGCAAATTTGGTACCACTACCTATGTAGAAAGCACCGAAAACCATAAAAAATTTACCGCCCAACTCAACATGATGACTAACGGTAGCGTTCACTACGACCTTCTGGCCGGTAGCAATGTAGATAACAACGCTTCCACTTATCAAGTCTTACTACCTAGTGAGAAGTGGGCTACCGCACTTGGCTACACTGATGCCACTGCTGCCATTGGCAAAACCCTAAACTTTGTCTACTCTGACCCTGTCACTAAAGAGCTCCTCACCTTCCCGGCTACCATTGTCGGCGTCCAGGCACCCTCCGTCATCACTGGCGGCTCAGTAATTGTCAACTCCGCTTTAAACGACAAACTCTACGCAGAGAACACTAAATACCTCCCTGCCGCCGAAAAAGACAAGGTCTACACTATTGCAGCGGAATTTTATTACGAAAAATACAGCGAAAACGAGGTCAAAGATGCCATCAAAGCCATCGGCCTAGAGCCCATGACTCTAAAAGACATCATCGGCCAAATTAAATCTTTCTTTGACGTCATCATCTCCGTCTTTACCGCCTTTGGTTATATCGCCTTGCTCGCCGCTGCCGTTGGCATCATCAACACTCTCTTGATGTCGGTTCAAGAACGCACCCGTGAGATTGGTCTCATGAAAGCCCTCGGCATGAGCAAGGCTAAAATCTTTGTCCTTTTTGCTACCGAAGCTATCCTACTCGGTTTCTGGGGTTCCGTTTTTGGCATGATTCTCTCTATCCTTATCGGTACCGGCATCAATACTCTTGCCCACCACGGTAGCGATGCCTTCCTCTCTGCTTTTCCTACCTTCAACCTGGTAGAATACACCCCGGGAACTGTTATTCCCGTCATTATCCTCATCATGGTCATCGCCTTCCTTGCCGGCGTCATACCTGCTAGAAAAGCCGCCAAAAAAGACCCAATTGAGGCCCTGAGGTACGAATAATGAAAATCATCGACACTATCAAAACCGCTAACCACAACCTCCTAAGAAGTAAAACTCGTGCTTTCCTTACGATTTTAGCGATTTTTATCGGTAGCTTTACCATTATTTTGAGCAACGCTATCAATGCCGGTGTCAACGATTTCATTGACAAACAAGTTTCTACTATTGGCGGAGATGGCTTCATCGAAGTTTTTCCAGCCGCTATGTATGATCAAGTCATGAGCGCCATGCAGTCTTCCGGTGGCGGCAAAGTCCAAACTTACAATGAAGATACCGGTAGCGCTCTAGGCGCCAGTATCTCCGACCAAGATTTAAAAGCTATGCAGGCTGTGGACGGTGTAGAAAATCTTGAAATTTTCCATATCCTCTCTCCTGAATGGATGCGTCGGGAAAATTCCAATCAGAAATACAGCGTATCTGTAGAGTATTTTCCAGAAGGCAATTTCAATGTTGACCTTTCTGCCGGTCGTATGACAGATAATACTAACTCTGACTACGAAATCCTCATTAATGAAAACTGGCTAGAGCCACTTGGTTTCAGTTCCGCCGATGAAGCTATTGGCAAAACTGTAGAAATTGCCATCAAACAAACCGCTAAATGCTATCTCGCTCCTGACGATTGCCTTGCCACCGTCAAAGCTACCATCGTTGGCGTTCAGGCACCTGGAGTGCTTACTATGGATGGCGATCTCCATATTAACCAATCCCTCGACCACAAACTCTACACTCTAGCCATGGAAAATGTCCCAGAAAGTAGTATCAGTAATTATATCGCGGTGGGCAATGTCGAGCCCGCAAAACTAGACTCTGTTCGTAACACTTTTCGTGAGCTTGGCTACGAATTCATCACTGTTGATGATACCGTTGGCATGATTCGCGCTTTCTTTGATGTCGTTCTAGTAGTATTTAACATCTTCGGTGGCATCGCCCTACTCGCTGCTGCTATTGGTATTATCAATACTCTCTTTATGTCCGTCCAGGAGCGCACTCGCGAAATCGGTCTAGACAAGGCCCTTGGCATGAGCAGTGGTCGCGTTTTTGCTATTTTTTCCGCAGAAGCCATCATGCTCGGTTTCTGGGGCTCCGCGGTAGGGATTATCGCATCTATGTTGATTGGCTACACCGCAAACAATATTGCCCATGACAGCATCTTGGCTGATTTCCCCACTTTCCAGCTAGTTATTTTCCGCCTACTTAATATGCTTGTTATCACCGCCATTATCATGCTAATCGCTTTTCTCGCCGGTACCATTCCGGCTCGTGCCGCCGCTAAAAAAGACCCCATCAATGCTCTGAGGTATGAATAATGAAGCGCTCACCCTTAATTACCCCTCAAATTCCCGTTCCTGTCGAAAAACTCATCCCCGGCGGCCAAGGTTTAGGCACTCTTAAAAGCGGCGTCCACTCTGGCCAAAAAGCTTTTTTTTGGTGCGCCCTCCCCGGAGAATTAGTTACAGAATACCAGATCCTAAAACACAAATCTAATTATCTAGAAGCTATCGCTACCCGTGTCGAAAACACCTCAGAACACCGCACTAAGCCTAAAGATCTCCATTACCTGGCAACTTCTCCTTGGCAAATTATGGATTTTGACTATGAGAACCAGTGGAAAAAAGATTTATTAGCAGAAGCCCTGCGCCAAGAACACATCGTCCCAGAGACCCCTATTTCTAGTACTATTACCGATGGAAAAGCTTATTTCTATCGCAATAAAATGGAATATTCTCTCTACTTTGACCACGAAAAGCAGCAAATTTTCCCAGCCTTTCATACTCGTGGCGCGCACCGAAAAATCCCCATCTCTTCTTCTCACCTAGAGAAACCCGAAATCTTCAGCAAGGCTACCGCAATTATTGCCGATCTCAATGCCCGCAGGGAAGAGGCCAGGAAGTATCAATCTCTTATCTTGCGCGCAAATGCCAAAGCCGAGGTCTCTGGCGGGCTCCTAGAAAACAACCGCCCACATCCCGTTTTTGACCTCTTGACCGACGACATCCTAGGACACACGTACTCCTACTCACCCAATGGTTTTTTCCAAATTAATCTCCCTGTCTACGAGCTAACCCTTAAAGAAATCGCTCAAAATATCTCCACTAGCCACGTCTTAGATCTCTATTCTGGCGTTGGCACCATCGGCCTCTCTGTTGCTCGCGACAAAAATCTCACCCTCGTAGAAAGCAACCAGTCTGCCTATCAGGAGCTCGTCAAAAATTGCACTGGCACCTCTGCCAATCCTGTCCTAGCCCGTTCAGAAGATGCCTTAGATTTTATTCAGCACAACCAAACTGTTATCGTTGACCCACCGCGCGCCGGCCTAGACGAAACCGTCATTTCTAGACTTCTAGAAAAAAACCCCGAGCGCATCATTTACCTATCTTGCAACCCCTCTACTCAAGCCCGTGACTTACGACCGCTGATAGATGCTTATAACGTTAAAAGTATCACCCCATACAATTTCTTCCCTCGCACCCCCCACTGCGAAAGTCTCGTCATCTTAGATCGGAGAAACAAATGAAACACATTACAATTTACGGAGCCGGCGCCTATGGCACTGCCCTTGCCAGCGTGCTAGAAGAAAACGGCCACAAAATCACCTTCTATGACCCCTATAAATACCCAGATATTGACCTTTTGACCGCGGGTCAAAACTCCGACATCTCTCTCCTCGTCACCCCAGCTGTTGCCGTCCCAGAAGTCTTGCCTAGCCTGCCAAAAGACAAGCCCCTTATTCTTGCCAGCAAAGGTTTTCTTAGCCTCAAACCTTTTGCCGATTTCGGCGACTTCCAAGTTCTCTCTGGCGGCGCTTTTGCCAAGGATATTTTGGCTAAAAAACCTACCAAACTTACTATTACGAGCTCACTGGTTGCCGGACTTTTTATCACTCCCTGGCTCACCCTAGAACACACTCCAGACAAACTCGGCGTAATGATTTGCGGCAGCCTAAAAAATATCTATGCCATTGGCGCCGGACTCTACGATTTTCACGCTGGTACAGATAATTTTGAACATTATATCCACTCCGCTATCGACGAAATTCGCCTAATTCTCTCTGCCAATCATTGCGATCCACTCACTGCCAGCCTCTCTTGTGGGGAACAAGATTTACGTCTCACTTGTGGCAACGATGAACGCTCTCGCAACTACGCCTATGGCGCAGCGCTTCGTCACCACCCCGGCGCCCAGCCTACCGCTACTACCGAAGGTCTTTCCGCCATTCATTCCATCGAAACTACCCCTGAATTCGTCCTGCCAAACAACGATCAACTTATTTTAATCCACCAAGTAATTAAACACATCAAGGAGGCTCAAAATGTCACTAAATAAAGCCCAAAAAGAGGCCGTAGAATACCTAGACGGGCCACTGTTAGTTCTAGCTGGCCCGGGTACCGGCAAAACTCATCTTCTCTCCGCCAAGGTCAAATACATCCTTGAAAATACCGACACCAACCCCGAAAATATCCTCTGTGTCACTTTTACCGACCCTGCCACCGCCAATATCCGTGAACGCCTGCTCTCTAAAGTTGGCCCAGCCGCCCGCAAAGTCAATATCCACACCTACCATGCTTTTGGCGCTGATCTCCTGGCTCAATACAAAAATTACAGCGACTCCTACCCCCGTGCTCTAGATGATGTAGTAGACGACGTCGCCAAATACAAAATCATAAAAAACATTCAAGAGAAGCTCCCAGCTCTAGATATCCTCAAAACTGCCGCTATCTCCGATATTACTAACACTATCGGTAGCGCCAAATCCGCCCGCCTCCGTCCGGAGCAACTCCTCAAAATTGCCGACGAAAATATGCGTTTGACCGCGGAGCTCAACTCCGAAATAACAGAGGTCATGCAGAATTTTAAAAAAGGCATGAAACTAGACTACGCCCTAGAAACTATCTACCAGCCACTCCTGGACATTTTTGTAAAACATAGCAGCAGGGAACCGCTCATCCCCTCTATTGATGGCGTTGGTGATATTGAGCCAGAAGCCAATTTCCTCGCCCGGGAGTTAAACCTCGTCATCGAAAACGCTAAAGCCGCCGAAAAACCCAGTATTAGCCCCCTCAGTAAGTGGAAAGACCGCACTATTGAGCTAGACAGTAACGGCGGCTATCGTCTCCACAACATCATTTCCAACAAAAAGCTTCGCTCCCTGGCGCATATTTACACCGTCTACCAGGAAGAGCTAGAGAAAAACGGCCTCTATGATTTTGAAGACATGATTGGCGAAGCTATCCGCTTCCTCAGAGAGGATCAAGGTTTCCGCCTCTCGCTTTCCGAACGTTACCAATACATTCTCCTGGATGAATTTCAAGACACCAACCCTTCTCAATTTGAGCTAATTCGCTTACTAACCGATTACGAAAAACCTTGCGTCATGGCGGTAGGTGACGACGACCAAGCCATCTACTCTTTTCAGGGCGCCGAAAGCTCCAACCTCCTTGATTTCCAAAGCTACTACAACGCCAAAGTAGTCAATCTTACCGAGAACTACCGCTCTACTTCTGAAGTCCTAGCGCTTTCTCGCCAAATCGCCGACCAAATTACCGACAGCTTTGCCAAAAAGCACCATGTAGACAAAACGCTCGTCTCAACAAGAAACGAAGAACTACTTTCTAAAAACCACAATGATACAAACATCACCCGTCACGAGTTTATCTCCTCCGATGCCGAATATTACTGGGTCGCCGAGCGTATTGCTAACCTCGTCAAATCTGGCGAAAAACAGTCCGATATTGCCATTATCTGTCCTAAGCACAAGTACATCCTTCCGCTCCTACCTTATCTCAAAAGCCATAAAAACCTCAATATTGCCTATGAAAAACGCGAAAATATCCTAGAAGATTCTAAAATTCATCAACTTTTAACCCTGTCCGACTTCATTATCCGCCTCGCCAATAGCAAGCCCACCTCGCATCAACTCCTAGAAATCCTCAGTTTTCCTTTTTGGGGTATCTCGCCTCTTACCGCCATCAACGCTATTAGCGCCGCCCGTAATGACAAGAAGCAAGCCCTAGACTATCTTACAAACTCCGAAGATGAAAGACTTAAAACCCTCGCCAATTTCCTCGCTGCCCTTGTCGCAAAATCTTTCGACACCCCCCTGGAACTAATGCTAGATTATATGGTAGGCACTGCGGCTATCGACGACAGCTTCCGTAGCCCCTTCTTAGAGTACTATGCTAAAGATGACACTTCCTACGAAACTTTCAGCCTATACGAAAACTTAAACATTCTCAAATCTACCCTTAAAAATTATCTTAAAGGCCAGCCTCTCAAGCTCCAAGACCTAGTCAATCTCGTTGCGGATTATCAAGCCGCTGGCGTTGCCATCCTCAATACCAGCCCTTATCAGGACGATTCCGATGCCATCCAAATCCTCACTGCCCACAAATCTAAGGGTTTAGAGTTCAAACACGTCTTTCTTATTGCGACTGATAGCCTTTCTTGGGGCTCCGGCGGTGGCAATAACAATAAATTAGTTCTCCCACGCAACCTTACCCATATTCGCCATACCGGCGCTACGGAAGACGAGCGTCTCCGCCTCTTCTTCGTCGCCCTCACTCGAGCCAAGCTCTCCCTAACATTAACTAACAGCATCAAAGATTTTGCCGGCAAAAGCCCCGACCGTCTAGAATACCTCTCTGAGCACATTGATGACGATACTGGCATACTCGCTTCTCCTCTTATGCCCGACCAAATCGTCCACACTCATTATGAAGATCTAGAAGAAGCTAAGCTTAAGACCGACCTTAGGAAAACTTGGGTCTCTGCCTACTCCAAACTCACCCCGGAATTAAAACCACTCCTCTTAAAACGCCTCGAAAATTACCAGCTTACCGCTACCGACCTTACCACCTTTATTGACATCGCTTACGCTGGCCCGCTAGAATTTTACAAACGTAAAGTCTTGAAAGCTCCTGCCGAACCAGCCGACACCTCACTGGAATTTGGCAATCTTGTTCACGCCACCTTTGAGCAAGTTACAAAGGCAAAATTGGACGACGATGCCGCCATTAAATACTACCAAGACCAAGTGGCTCTCATTCCTGCCACCGCCACTGAACTCTCCGAACTCACCGAAAAAGGCACTTTTGCTCTCAGTGTCAGCCTAAAATCTTTCGGAGATTTACTCCGCGCTGAAAATGCGAAAGCCGAAGTTGATTTCTTCCACGAGCATCTCTCTGCCGGACCTATCCCCATTACCGGCAAAATCGACCACATCTCCGTAGACTCCAGTACTAAAACCATCGAAATTTATGATTTCAAAACCGGCGGCTTTCATAAAGAAGGTTGGGGCTCCCACCCCACCCTCTATAAATACGCCTTGCAATTAGAGTTTTATAAACTATTACTACAAAATTCGCCGGCCTATCACAATTACGAAATTAAGCAAGGTCACATCCTCTTTGTCACCCCTGACGGCGCCGGGGAAGTACACGACAAAATCTACAAATTCACCGCAAAAGGCAGTGCCGAAACCCTGGAGCTCATGACCGCCGTCTATAGTCACATGAAAACACTAGATTTCCTCGAAAATCCTAAGCTTGCTGTCAAACCAGACCCAGAAAACAACCTTAAGAAAATTAAAGAATTTGTCGATTTAGTCATCGAGACTGTTCCTACCCTTGACAACAAAGCTATCTAGTGCTATAATCTTCGCAAGTTCCAAAATCTTACGAAAGGGGGTGCTTATGCATGTCAGATTTGGTGCTAAAAGATCAGACCACTGGCGAGTCTAAAGTTTTCACCAGTAGTACCATCGGATACCAACAAGCTGCCAACTGGCGCAACGAGCGCGAAAGCGCTGGCCATGTTATCAGCGATGGAGACAGCGGCTCCGGCTCGCTCGGAAATCTTAATTCCGTCTACCCCAGCCAGTACAGCTCGCCTTGGTAACCACCTTCTGGCCGGCATTGTCCGGCCATATTTTTTATGTTATAATAACAAAATGCAGATTTGGCAAAAACTACCAAAACCCATACTTATCCTCGCCCCTATGGAAGGCGTAACCGATGTAGTTTTTCGTGCCGTCGTAAGACATGCCGGCGCGCCAGATTTATTTTTTACTGAGTTTACTAACGTCTCTAGTTTCGCTAGTGGAAAGGGGCACAAAAATGCCTTGGAGCGACTAGACCTCTGGCCTGGAGACAAGCCCATCATCGCTCAAATTTGGGGCAAAACTCCGGAACACTTTGCCACCACCGCCAGGGAATTAGAGCACCTTGGCTTTGACGGCCTAGATATTAACATGGGCTGCCCAGACAAACACGTCAACAAAGCCGGCGGTGGCGCTGCCATGATTAAAACCCCTGAACTCGCCGTAGAATGTATCAAATTTGCCAAAGAAAATACCAATCTCCCTGTTTCTGTCAAAACCCGCCTTGGCTTCACTTCTGTAGACGAATGGCACGGCTGGCTTAAATTACTATTAGAACAAGACCTCGCCGCCCTAACTGTCCATCTCCGTACTAGAAAAGAAATGAGTAAAGTCCCAGCCCACTTTGAGCTCATTCCGGAAATTATTGCCCTCCGCGACCAAATCGCGCCGCAGACTAAACTTATTATCAATGGCGATATTAAGAATCGCGCCCACGCTATAAAGCTTTGGCAAAAATACCCCGGCCTAGACGGTTTTATGCTCGGCCGCGCAATTTTTGAAGACATCTACTGCTTTACACAACAGGGCACCAAAGAGTCTAACCTAGCCCTATTGCACATACACCTAGACCTCTTTGATAAACGCGCGTCTGAGCTCGCCACCCGTGGCTCTTATTATCCCTTTGACCCTCTGAAACATTTTTTCAAAATCTACATCAAAGATTTCCCCGGCGCCAAAGAACTCCGCACTAAGCTCATGGACTGCAAAACCACAGAAGAAGTTCGCCAAATCTTAGACAATTTCTCCGCCAAATCATAACGTTTATGCTATAATAAAACTATCTAGCCATACTTCGGTCCCTGGCTATGAAAAAATTACATCAGTTACAGGCATCGTCATTTATACCTGTAACCAGGAGCCAATAAATCAGGCTCGCATAAATGACTCCAACATTAATCGCGCCTATGCGCAAAAAGGAGTTTATTTATGAAAAATAACATTAACACACTAAAATCGGAACGCGTCGAAGTCATGGCCTTGTTTGGCTATGAAATGACCCCATGCCAGCCGCTCAGCTTCAAAAAGCGTGGCGACTACACTGAAACCGAGGTCACCGAGTTGCTCCACACCCACGTTAAATTCGTTGGGGATACAGCGCTCCACATCTTCGACATCCTAGTCGGCCGGGAAAAATACCGCCTTGCTTTCAACAGCACCGACCTTTCCTGGCGCCTCACACACGCCTAGGCGTTCCCGCGGGAATGACCCCGCAACAAATAGCCCTCTTTGGGGCTATTTCTTTTTTCCGTCTTTGTCGTTAATATTGATTCCGCCAAATCCACCGGCCGCTTCAATATAAATCGTGTGCTTGCCCTTTACATCAGTGTCTTTGCGCTCATCTGATATTCCGCCAAAGATAAAACCAGACTTACTCTTAATCATCACATCTTTTGGAACTTTGATCTCAATCCCGCCAAACAGTGCAAACGCATTAATCACCGTATCTTTCTTAAAAATCGCGTTCCTCAAGTCTAGCTCCACCCCACCAAAAATCGCCGCTAGATTAGACCCGGTGAATTCCTCTTTATTATAAACTCTTTCCGACCCAGAAAACGCCGCCATCTGCGAGTCCATATCTTTGCCATCTTTCAAACTCTTCACTTTTTCTGCCACTTCGGCGTCATTTTTATTGTGCCAAATATTCCGCACAATCAACGAGCCGCCAATCACCACTAATACCAGCGCTAAAATCACTTTCCAAGCTACACTATAGTCAAACACGTCTTGCGCCGCCAGCAAAAGAATAATACCACAGCAGAGAAACAGCAAATTGCTAACTTTCTCCTTCTCTGTAATTAGGCTAATCGTACTTGGCACGATGATAAACAAAGTCCACCAGCCTTTAAAGAAAATATCAATATTAAATAGCCCAATTGCGTTCCCGCCCAAGATTATTCCTAGCGCAATAATTGCTAACCCCCAAATTACTGGTTTAACTTTATTCATAAAAACTCCTAAGTTTAATTACTTTTAATTATAGCACAAACTTAAAAGAACCTTAGTTTATCAAACGGATATAGCCTAAACACCGCCGGCCCAATTATCCGGCAGAACGGCACTGTCCCGAGACCATTTCGTGAGTCATACGAATGTTGCCCCTCGCGATTATCCCCAGATACAAAGATTTCTCCTTCTGGCACTACAATGTCTATCTCCCCAGAAGTATATTCCTTTGGCCCGTCGTTAGCCGCCTTCCTAGTATCATTATCCGGAGAAAAACCTTCCGGATGCTCATCATTATATACCGTCAAAACTCCGTCTTTTACTACCACTCGTTCCCCCGGAAAAGCAATTACCCGTTTAATAATATACTGGTCTTTCACGTCATTTTTCACAGTACAAGTCAGTGGCCCACTGGCCTCGCCATTTGCAAACACAATCACCTGTCCACGCTCTGGTACATATTCCTGACCCATAAAATGCGCCACCGTTACCGGCACCCGATTCACAATAATCCTATCATCCTCATGCAGAGTATTTTCCATTGAAGTCCCTACTACATTATAAGAGCGAAATACATACGCGTTCAAAATCAACGTCCCCACCACAACGCAAGCAATAAAACTTGCCAGACTCAGCACATCTTTTAGTACTGGATGCCTCTGAAAAAACGTTGCTTTTGCTTCCATTCCTTCTATTATAACACATATTTTTTAAGCTTACCTTAATTTTTGTAGTATAATATAATAATAAATATGTCAGATTTTATTTTATTCAGAAAAAGTCGCAACATCGCAAGCAGCATCTTGCACGTTATTCTCAACATCTTACTTGGCGTTGGCTCTATTATCCTCACTATTATTACCGGCTCCTGGCTCCTCGGTTTCCTTTTGGTCATCCTTTCTAAATGGCGTATGTTTGCCGTCCGTCCACGCTATTGGCTATTAAATCTTAAATCTAACCTTGTCGACCTCATCGTTGGCGTCAGCTTCGTACTCATCGCTTATTGCTCCGGCAACACCGAAATCTACTTTGTTCACTATCTCCTAGCCGTGCTTTATTCACTCTGGCTTGTCATCTTAAAACCCATGTCCTCCCCAGCTGCCACTGCCGCCCAAGCCCTTATCGCCATCTTCCTCGGCACTACCGCCGCTACTCTTATGTCCGCCAGTAGCGACTCACTTTATCTCGTCTTTAGCTGTCTTGCGATTGGCTACAGCGCCGCCCGCCACGTCCTCGTCCAAAGCGATGACACTGACTTTTCTATCGTTCCAGTAGTTTGCGGACTAATTGCCGCAGAAGTTGCCTGGCTCTGCCACAGTTGGTTGATTGTCTATAAATTCACCAACGTTCCTTTCATTGGCAACACCGGCATCATTATTCCGCAGCTTTCTATTATCCTCACCATCATCGCCTTTTGTTTTGGCATCGTCTATAGCTCTATCATCAAACATGACGGCAAAATCAAAGCCAGCGAAGTCACTATGCCATTCATCTTCTCCCTGCTCGTCGTCATCATCATCGTCATTTGGTTTAGCAAACCTATCTTCGACATCTAATTAACTAAAGGAGGCAATATGAATCAAACAGAAGATATTTTTAACAAATCCGGGAAGCCCGCTCCTAAAAACTCAACCAACAAAAATCCTGCTATTGCTCTTGCCATAATTGGTCTCATTTGCGGAGCTGGCGGACTAGGCCTAGCCGCCTATACCTATTTTAACGGCAGTAATACTCGTCATGCCGTCACTCTTGCCCCAGGGCAAGACGGCAACAGTGTCAATTTCACCGAAGGCTCTATTGCCGAAGTTGTCAGCAAAGTCAGCCCTTCTGTGGTCTCCATTGTTACAGAAGTCCGTACTAATAGCTGGTATGGCACGTCTACTAGCACCGCCGCCGGCACCGGTTTCATCCTGACCGACAATGGCTACATTATCACCAACAAACACGTCGTAGATGGCGCTAAAAACATTTCTGTCATTCTAGAAGACGGTACCACTTACGAAAAAGTTAAATTGGTCGGCGAAGATCCACTCAACGATGCCGCCATTTTAAAAATCAACGCAGAGGGTCTTACCCCAGTTACACTAGGCGATTCTAAAACCATCTCCACCGGCCAAAGCGTCATTGCTATCGGCAACGCTCTAGGCGTCTATGGGAACAGCGTTACTTCCGGCATTATCTCCGGCACCGGTCGCAATATCGTCGCTACTGACAGCACTGGCGCAGAATATGAAACCTTGACCGATCTCATCCAAACCGACGCCGCTATTAACAGCGGGAACTCTGGCGGCCCGCTGGTCAATGCCGCCGGACAGGTCATTGGTATCAATTCCGCAAATTCCGCCAATGGCGAAAATATCGGTTTTAGCATCCCTATCAGCAGTGTCAAGGGAATCATCAACTACGCCATCCAAAACGGAGAAGTAGAGCGCGCTTATCTTGGTGTTCGCTATGTCAATATCACCCCGGAAGTTGCCAAAGAATATGGCCTCGATGTCAATTCCGGCAGCTACGTCAGGGGCGACTCTAAGAACCCTGCCACTATAAAAGGCAGCCCCGCCGAAAAAGCCGGCCTTAAAAACGGCGACATCATTACCGCTATTAATGGCATCAAAGTTGGCAAAGCCGGCACTGTTTCTACCTTAATTGGCGAATATATGCCCGGCGATACCATCACCCTTACTTACCTCCGCGATGGCACCGAAAAAACCGTCGATGTTACTCTGGACAAATATTCCGAGTAAATCGCAAAATAAACCCACGCGTTTCTTCGTGTCTAAATCCGCGCTTTTTTGCATACTTAATAATTGCCTCGTGTTGGCACGGATCTGCTTCTAAAATCAATTGGGGCGAACGCTCCGCTGAAGAAATCTGCACAAATAATTCTTTTATCAGCTCCAATCCGCCATCTTCCGCATACAGCGCCATCTCCGGCTCACTAGACAACGCCTCCGTATCTACCCATTCCCAATTCTTATCTACATATGGCAAGTTCGCCAATATCAAGTCCGGCTTCGGCCCACCATAAGAACTCAACAAATCCGATTGCATAAATTTCACATCCGCCAAAAGCCTCCGCGCATTTTCTCGCGCCACCTTTAAAGCCTCCAGAGAAATATCCAGAGCATGAACCTTAGCTTCCGAAATCTCTAAAGCCACCGTTATCGCTATACATCCGCTCCCCGTTCCTATATCTAAAATTACCGGCTGTTCTGGCAATATTCGAGCAGGAGAAGCCATCCCCGGCAAATATGCCCGCCCAGATAGACTTAGCACCATATCTATCATTTGCTCCGTCTCCGGGCGGGGAACTAAGACATCTGGCGAAACCAAAAAATCTCGCCCATAAAAATCCTGAAATTTTTTAGGCGTCTTTAAGGAGTTCTCGCTCATTTTTTGTCAACTCCGCAATCAAATCTTCAATCTCTCCATCCATCGCCGCAGCAATATTAGACCGCGAATAATGAATCCTGTGATCCGTAATTCTATCTTGCGGAAAATTATAAGTCCTAATCTTTTCGCTCCGATCGCCCGTCCCAATTAGTGATTTCCGCGCCGAAGATGCCGCTGCTTGCTCTTCCGCTTTCTGTTTTTCTAGTAGCCGCGAGCGCAAAATCGCCATCGCTTTCACCCGGTTCTGCTGCTGAGAGCGCTCGTCCTGCATCGCCACCACAATACCAGTCGGCAAATGCGTAATTCTCACCGCTGAATCTGTTGTATTTACGCCTTGCCCACCATGTCCACCAGACCGATAAATATCTATCCTTAAATCTTCTGGCTTAATTTCTAGTTCCGTCTCCAGGGCTTCCGGCAAAACCGCCACCGTCACCGTAGAAGTATGAATCCTGCCCTGACTTTCCGTCACTGGCACGCGTTGCACCCGGTGCACTCCGCCCTCAAACTTCAACTGCCCGTACGGCCGCTCTCCCGTAAACCGGCAAATTACTTCTTTTACTCCGCCCGCTTCATTTTCAGAAATCGAAACTTGTTCAGCTTTCATACCGTGCTTCTCCGCATAGTGCAGATACATCCGATAAAGCTCGGAAGCAAACAGCGATGCTTCGTCTCCGCCTGCACCGGCCCGAATCTCTACAATCGCCGGCTTATCATCCGCCGGGTCTCGTGGCATCAGTTTTTCACTCAATTCTTCTTGCTTCTGAGCCAAAGCTTCCTCCGCCGTTTTAATGTCCTCCTGCGCCATTTCCGCCAGCTCCGCATCAGCCAAAAGCTCCCGCGCCTCAGCAATGTTCTTGTTCAGTCGTTCAATTTCATCAGACAAAGCAATTATTTCATTTAGCTCTGACAACCGCTTAGCTTTTGCTGCGTAATCCGGACTAGAAAACGCATCCGGCGCCGCTAGAAACTTCTCTATCTCATTTTTCTCGTCTTTATATTTCTGAATTTCCATGCTATAATTATATCATACAATCTGGATCTTTAGCTCAGCTGGCTAGAGCGTACGATTCACATTCGTAAGGTCACTGGTTCGAGCCCAGTAAGATCCACCATAACCATCCCACTATGAAAAAATCTAATCAAAAAGTAAAACCTCTCAAAAACAAACCTTCTGGCGATTTTGGCAGCGCCTTGTCGTATGCCGTTTTTATCATCACAGCAGTTTATTGGCTGCTCCTTTTTATTGGTTTTATTTGGAGCGGAGCTTATACTGATTTCTATTGGCTCTTTACTTTCGCCCAATATGGCCTTACTATTCTCATTACAGCCCTTATCATGCTCACCACTGTCCCTATTGCTTGCCGTAACGTCGCTCGCCCGCTTTCCGCTATGACCCGCATTCTTGCGCCTTTTTCGGCTTTTTGTGTCTTCCAGGCCACCAATTTCATTGTTCGTCTCATTAGCCCAGACCAGGCTCTCCGTGCTGCTTTCTCCTGGTTTTGTTTTGCGCTTATTCTGGCCGTCTTCGTTGTTGCCACTATTATCCTCAAAAAATTCAAAAAACTCCCCGCCATCGACGAGCAAAAACTCTTCGAGAAGCGCAAAAAGCTCTTTTCCGTCATCCTAATTGCCGAATTTATTCTTAGTTTCGTCTATGTCTGCATCATCTGTACCATCCTCCCGCGCGAAATCTCCCTATTCTTGCGCTATCAATAAAACCACACTATAATATAACTAATGGCTAATTTCACCAAAGACTCTATTAAGCGCACTTTTCTTGAACTTTTGCAGGAAAAACCGCTCGGCCAAATCACCGTCAAAGAAATTACCACCGCTTGTGGTATTAATCGCAACACTTTTTACTACCATTATCGTGACATTACCGCACTCATTGAATCCATCATGACCGAGGAGGCCAACAAAATCCTCTCTGCCCACCCCAATATTGACTCCCTCGGCGATTGCCTAGAAACTATTCTTGATTTTGTCAAAAATAATCGCTCTAGCATTCTCCATATATACCAGTCTATCAGCCGTTCAGTTTGGGAGAAATACCTTTGGCGCACCTGCCGGAAGTTAGTTACAACCTACTGTGAAAGCATTAAAGACACCTTCAGCCCGGAAGATTACCACGCTCTTATTGATTACTATAGCGCCACTTGTTTCGGCCTGGCCATGCTCTGGCTAGACCATGGTATGGAAGACCACGAGGCTCGCGCTAACCTTCATCGCCTCTATCTACTAGATAAAAATCTAGGCAGCACGCCTAAAATGCCCAAATTTTAGGCATTTGCCTAAAACTGCCTATTTCTTTCTCTTATCCTAAGAGGTATAATCTAAAACAATATGAAGGTCGCAAAACTAATTGTTAAACATCGTATTGCTATTTTGTTAACAAGTATTTTGCTGCTCATTCCTGCTATTTTTGGCATGATTAAGACCCGCGTCAATTACGACATGCTCACTTACCTCCCTAAAGATATGGATACCATGGTCGGCCAAGATATCTTAAAAGACGAGTTCAAAAAAGGCGCCTTCTCCCTAATCATCTTTGAGAATATGCCACTCTCCGACGTAGACCAGGCCAAACAAAAGATTGAGGACATTCCTCATGTTGCCAACGCTGTCTGGTATACTTCCGCCCTGGACTTAACCGTACCCCTAGAAATCCTCCCGGATAATCTTCGCACCGCCTTTAACGCCGAAAATAGCACCCTTATGGCCGTGTTCTTTGACACTGGTACCTCGGAAGACGCCACCATGGAAGCTGTTGGCAAGATTAAAGAAGTTGCTAGCGGCCAAACTTCCGTCTCCGGTATGTCCGCCCTTGTCATAGATCTGAAAGAACTCTGCGAAAGGGAAGAGATTATTTACGTTATTATTGCCGTCGTCCTCTCTATTCTTGCTATGGAAATTTTCCTAGATAACTGGCTCACACCTTTTGCTTTTGTTTCTAGTATTGGTATTATGATTCTCTTAAATCTCGGTAGCAACATTATCTTCGGCGAAATCTCTTTCATCACCAAGGCTCTCTCCGCCGTCTTGCAGCTTGCCGTCACTATGGACTACTCTATTTTCCTCTGGCATAGCTACCAAGAGGAGCGCGAGCACGAAAAAGACAAAGAAAAAGCTATGGCCTCGGCTATTCGCAAAACTTTCTCTTCTGTGATTGGTAGTTCTATTACTACCGTCGCCGGCTTCATCGCCCTAATGTTCATGAGCTTCGGCCTCGGCCTAGACCTTGGTACTGTTATGGCTAAAGGTGTCATACTCGGCGTAATCGGCTGCGTTACCGTCCTCCCGGCCATTATCCTTACCTTTGATAAGGCCCTAGAAAAGGCCCACCACCGCCCTCTCCTCCCGAATATGAATAAACTCTCCGCCCGATTGCTCAAAATTTTCCCGGCCTTCCTAATTGCTTTTGCTGCTATTACCGTCCCAGCTTACGTCTTCCAGAAACAAGCCCAGGAAGAAGTTTACTACGATATGGGCAAATCCCTCCCAGAAGATATGTCTTACGTGATTGCCGGCAATAAGCTAGAAGAAGAATACCATATGAACTCTACCCATATGGTTCTAATCGAGTCCAAAACCTCCGAAGATGATGTCCGCAAAATGGGCAACGAGCTACAAGGCGTCCAGGGCGTTAAATTTGTCCTTAGCTTAGAAAGCCTCGTTGGCGAACGCATACCCATAGAAGCTCTCCCTAGCTCTGTCACAGAAATCCTAAAAAACGACAACTGGGAACTAATGTTAATTGGCTCGGAATATAGCACCGGCACCAACGAAGTCAACAACCAAATCAACTCTCTAAATACTATCATCAAAAAATACGACAACGGCGCCCTGCTGATTGGCGAGTCCCCTGCCATGAAAGATATGATTGAGACCATGGATCACGATTTCACCGTTGTTAACACCGTCAGCATTGGTCTCATCTTTGTCATTATTGCCATCGTGGAGCAATCCCTTTCTCTACCTTTCATTCTGATTGCCATTATAGAAGTTGCCATTTTTATCAACCTCGGCATTTCCCACCTTATCGGAGAATCGCTCCCCTTCATCGCGCCTATCTGTATTAGTACTATCCAGCTTGGCGCTACCGTAGATTACGCCATTCTCATGACCACGCGCTACAAAACCGAGCGCATTGGCGGAAAAGACCGGTACAACTCTGTTAAAATTGCCCTTTCTACCTCTATTCCGTCCATCATCGTCAGCTCCGCCGGCCTATTCGTCGCCACCCTCGGCGTTGCCATTTATTCCGATATTGATATGATCAGTAGTATTTGTATGCTACTTTCCCGCGGCGCTATTATTAGTATGGTCATGGTCATACTAATTCTTCCTGCCACACTGATGCTCTGCGATAAACTAATTTGTAAAACCACAAAGGAGATGAAAAAATGTCTAAAAAATTAACTTATAGCGCCATTTTAGCCGCCGCCGTTGCCGGCTCTGTCGGTATCACCAGCGTACTCACTACCAAAATTCTTGCCAAAGAAAGTTCTACAACCACCCAGCCGGTCGTTGCCCTAGCGAGCAATACCGAAAACACCACTCTTGCCGACCAGACCGTCTACGTCTTTATGAAGACCGACGGCTCCGTCCGCAAAATTATGACTAGCGATTGGCTCAAATCTGCCGACGGTACCGATTTATACAATAAGTCAGAAAGTAACAGTAATGCGCCTATTAGCATCAAGATTACCTACCGTCTAAACGACAAAGAAATTTCCGCCTCGGAGCTTGCTGGCAAATCTGGTAAAGTTACCATTCGCTACGAATATACCAACAACGAAAAATCCGGCGATTACTACGTACCATACACCGTCCTTACCGGGCTAATTCTCTCAAATGATAATTTTAAAAATGTCTCTGCTACTAATGCCAAAGTCCTAAACGACGGTTCTCGTACTATTATCGCTGGCGTAGCTTTGCCTGGCCTGCAAGAAGACCTTGGAATTGCTAAGTCTACTCTAGAAATCCCTAATTACTTAGAAATCACCGCCGACACTACTAACTTCAAACTCGACATGACTATGTCCCTTGTTACCAGCAAACTCTTTGCCGAGCTTGATACAAACAAGCTAGACACTATTGACCAGCTCGCCGGCCAGTTAAATACTTTGGAAGACGCCATGGCTAAGCTCATGAACGGTTCTTCCGATCTATACAACGGCTTGTCCGAGCTAAACAGCAAATCTAGCGCCCTTGTTTCCGGTATTAAACAACTCAGTGACGGTTCCGCTCAGCTCAAAGACGGCGCTATTGCCTTGGACGCCGGCCTCGGCCAACTTCAAACTACCGTAGAAGATACTCTTGCCGCCGGAGCTAATGCTATCGTTGGCGAAAATAACCAAAATTCCACCAATCTCGTCACCGGTGTCAAACAAATCGCCGACAACTCTTTTAGCACCGCCAACACCAACCTCGCCGGAATTAGGACTATATTTAACGCCATCCCAGACGCCAATATCCCTACAGACGAACTCACCATGGCTAATTTTGCCACCGAGTTAGACGCTTGGTCTGCCGCCCTAGAGAACGAAACCATTGCTGGAATCGTAGAAACCAACTCTGGCAAAACCAAGGCCGAACTTACCGAAATCTTCACCAGTACCAAGACTTCTCTCGGCGGTCTCGTCCAACTCTACACCGGCATCGTAAATTACACCACCGGCGTCAACCAGCTCGCCGCCGGACTAAACACCACCCTCCCTGCCGGCATTGCCGAGCTCAAAGCCGGCTCCGAAAAGCTCTCCGCCGGTGCCACTACCTTGTCTGATGGCATTTTCACTCTAGACAACAGCACCCCGGCTCTCGTAGAAGGTATTAGCAAGCTAAAAGACGGCTCTGGCCAGCTTAAAGACGGCCTCTCTACCTTCAACGCCGAAGGCGTAGAGAAGCTCGTCAACCTTTATAATGGCAACATCAGTGGCCTCTCTAGCCGCCTTAAAACCATTATCAATCTCAGCAAAAACAGCAAATCAAACGTCAAATACATCTACCGCACCGACGAGGTGAAATAGATTAAATTAAAAAATAGGATTTTCTGAAACGTAATGAGATTTAGACCCGATTTACGAACGTAATTTTTACAACTTTAGTTGTAAAAATTACAAGTTCGTAAGTCTGTTTCAGAAAATCCTATTTTTTAATCTACTCGGTTACACCTAGTTCAATACGTTTGAACTGTTTGACGGTAATATTTTCACCGGTCTTAGCAATATTATCCTTAATAAACTCAGCCACCGTCTTCGTATCATCTAAAATATACGGCTGATTCAGTAGCACCTTGTCAGAGAAAGCCTTCTTCACCTGGCCAGAAAGAATCTGCTCTTTCATCTTTTCCGGGCCCTTAAAATTCTCCTCGAGTTCTTTCATCTTCGCCTTCATTACATCTTCCGGAATATCCTCTTCCGAAACATACAGCGGCGCCATCGAAGCAACCTGCATAGCAATCTTATGAGCCAAATCCTTAAATTCATCTGTCTTTGCTACAAAAGAAGTTTCACAGTTTACTTCTATAATTGCGCCAATCCGTCCGTCATGAATATAGGCATCAATCAAACCTTCGCGTGTCTCACGGTCACCGCGCTTCTCGGCCTTAGTCAGACCTTTTTTACGCATCGCTTCAAGGGCTTTATCAAAATCCCCGTCCGCCTCAACTAGTGCGTTCTTTGCATCGGTTAAACCCACGCCAGAAAGCTCTTTTAATTTTTTAATTGTTTCAATGTCAATCTTTCCCGCCATTGAAATTTCCTCCTTATTTTTTACCTTCTTTAATTGCTACTACAAAGTAGTCTAGAATTAGCTGTACAGATTTTACAGCATCATCATTGGCTGGAATTACATAGTCAATTCCCGTTGGATCTACATTCGTATCACAAATTGCGAATACCGGGATAGAAAGAGCGCGAGCTTCGCGAATAGCATTTTTATCCTGAATAGCATCTACTACCAAAATAGCCGCTGGCTGCTCGGTCATATCCTTAATCCCGCCATAGCGCTCATTTAGCATATCAATTTCTTCCTGGAAACGCTGTACTTCTAGTTTAGAATAGCGCATTTCCAACTCCCCCGAAGCCATCCTCCGCTCTAGGTCTTTCATTTTCTTGATTTGCTTGTTCACAGTTTCCACGTTAGTCAGAGTACCACCTACCCAACGTACCGTCACATACGGCATCTCTACTGCTTCCGCGGCTGCTTTTACAATCTCTTTAGACTGCTTTTTTGTGCCTACAAACAAAATCTTCTTGCCAGCCTTAGCCAGTTCAGTAGCCTTTGGCAAAGCTTTTTCTAGGCCTTCTACGGTCTTTTCTAGGTTAATAATATGCGCATCCTGACGCTTACTGTGAATATATGGCGCCATTTTTGGGTGCCAACGGCTAGTTTTGTGCCCAAAGTGAGCACCAGCCTCTAGCAGGGCCTTCATGTCAATCGTCTGAGACATGTTTTCCTTTCTCTTTGTTCTGCGCCCCATCTCAACAGGAAAACTGCGCAGAACTGCTTCATTAAAATTAATTACCATCTAAATATAGCACAAAAAACTCTTTTTTGCAAGAAAAAGGCCGCGGCCTCTGCGTAGTCACTTTCTCTACTCTGATCCGAATCCCGGTACAACCTTCCGACAATAAATTATTATAGGAAATTACAATCTCCTTATCTCCATAATTCATCGCCTGGGATACTGTCTGCGACTTCACGCTCTGCTTCGGTCCAAATGTCACCAAAAGCTTGTTTTTCATACCCACACCCAGCTTCCGGCAGACCTTATAAGCCTTTAATAGCAGCTCTCGAATCTCCTCCGGGTCTGCATCTTTTGGCGCAGCCACCTCAAACGTTCTTAAAGCTTCACTAATTTTCATCTTTTACCCCCTTTTGGTAAAAAAACTTGTCCCGTCTCTAGGGCCAGGACACTACCCTATCTTCCTATTATAGCACACTTTACGTAAAAAGTCAATATAAAAGCTTTGGGGTTTACTTTTTCTAATATCTCTGATATAATTGAACGAATTATGAGTAAAAGCGAATTACACCCTAAAGATTATCGCTATGTCGTCTTTTCTGACGAAAGCGCTAAATTCTCATTTCTGACGAAGTCCACCGCCCAGAGTGAGGAAACTATCAAGTGGACTGACGGCAAGGAATATCCTCTGGTAAAGATTCAGATTTCTTCTGCTTCTCACCCATTCTTCACTGGCGAGGAGAAGATTATCGATACCGAGGGTCGCGTAGACCGCTTCAAGGCCCGCGCCGCTAAAGCTGCCAAACTCAAACAGCAGCTTGGCAACAAGGCCCAGAAAGCCGCCAAAGAGGCCCAGAAAAAGGCCGAAGCTGACAAAGCTAAATAATATAATTAATATGTGGGAGGGGAACCCCGTTAATACCACAGAAAGGATACTGTTATGACAGTAGATACAAACCCAGCCGACGAACCAAAAGAGGCTGCAAAAATCATCGAAGAAACCGCTCCGGAGGCCCCGGAGGAGGAAGAGCATTTTGCTAAATCTGGCAAAAAGTCCAAAAAACACGTAGAAGAGGTTAAGGCCGAGGAAGCTCGCCAGGCCCGCAAAGAGGAAAAGAAGGCCGCTGATGCCGAAGCCGCCGAAAAGCCCAAAGGTGCCGCTCCTAAAATTCGCCCACTAATTGAGCGCCGTGGCAAAAACTACCGCAAAGCTGCCGAGCAAATCGAAAAGGGTAAAACTTACAGCCTAGAAGATGCCGTCAAACTCGCCGTCAAAACCAACCCAGCTAAATTTGCCGCTACAGTTGAAGCCCACGTCCGTCTTGGTGTCGATCCGCGCCAAGCCGACCAAAACATCCGTACTACTCTCGTTCTCCCCCACGGCAACGGCAAAACCGTCCGCGTCGCCGTCTTCGCTCCGCTAGACGAAGCTAAGAAGGCTAAAGCCGCCGGTGCTGATATTGCTAAAGATGAAGAGTTCTTAAAAGATCTAGAGAAGGGCACAATTGACTTTGACGTTTTAATCGCCACTCCCCAATTTATGCCTAAACTCGGTAAATATGCCCGCCTACTTGGGCCAAAAGGCCTCATGCCAAACCCTAAAGCCGGTACTGTTACTACTGACGTAGAAAAGGCCGTCAAAGAAGCCAAAGCCGGCAAAGTAGAATATCGCGTAGACAAACAGTCTATCGTCCATATTGGCCTAGGCAAGACTAACTTTGACGAAAAGCAGCTCCTAGAGAACGCCCAAGCTTTCTTCGACTCACTAAAGTCTCAGAAACCCGCTTCTCTTAAGGGCACTTATGTAAAGAGTGTCTATCTCACTACCACCATGGGGCCGTCCATCGCCGTAGAAAATATCTACAACTAATTTCCGTGGTGATACTTGCTACCGTGCGCAATCTCTTGTGCACGGTAGATTTGTTCTGTAATCATTACCCGCATCAGCATGTGCGGAAACACCAGCTTAGAAAAGCTCCATAAGAAGTCCGCCCTCTCCTTGGCCTCTTCCGAAACCCCATGCGCCCCACCAATCACAATTACTACCTCGCATGACGAATTAAAAATCTTTTGCAATTTATCCGCAAAATCCGGCGAAGAAATCACTTTGCCACGCTCATCTGCTACAATCACTACCTGATCCGGCGCAAAATCCCAATCTTCTAGTTTTCGTGCCAACTTTTCCTCGTCTAAAATCTCCCAAGAAACATCAAACGGCTTCCTTAGCCGTTTTTCCCATTCACTGCAGGCCTCTACTACCCAGCCTGCGCTCTTCTTTCCCCCGGCGATAATTTTTATCATCATCGCTCCTTTCTGCGGCCCCAACCGCATAAAGTTAATCTTGCCCTAAATATAACATATCTTGACAAAAAATACAATATTATATATAATAGAGCGCAGTTACCAAAGACCGTAGCGGAGGAAACTCTTAATCATGCTACGCAGGCATTATCTTTACTTATAGTGTTGGTAACGCTAATTAACAATTTGCCAACATTAATTTAACCAAAGGATTATCATATGTCTATCTCTAAAGATAAGAAACAAACTTTGGTTGCTGATTTGACTACGCTTTTAGAGAGTTCTAAAATGACCGTTTTCGCCCGTTATCAGGGTCTTACCGTAGCCGAGCTACAAGAGCTCCGGAAAAATGCCCGCGAAAATGGCGTTAAAATCAAAGTTGTGAAAAACCGCCTCGTTCGCGTTGCCATGAACGAAATCGCTGTTTACAAAGACACCGACACTACCGGTCTCACCGGTCAGTTGCTCTATGCTGTCTCTGATACAGACGAAGTCGCTCCGGCTAAGGTTCTCGCCAATTTTGCCAAGGACCACGAAGCCCTAGAAATTTCTGGCGCGTTCTCCGACACTGGCGCAAATCTCGCCGTTGAGGAAGTTAAGGCTCTAGCCGCACTCCCGTCCAAAAACGAGCTTATTGCCCAGGTCGTGGCTCAGCTTCTCTCTCCGGTTACAGATACCGTTTCCGGCCTTTCTGGTGGAATTTCCGGTATCCTCTCCGGCCTAGAAGCCAAAGCTGCTTAAATCAGCAACTCGGGGGTATAATATTAACCGTTTGAAACGAAAGGAGCTATTATGGCTACCGATATTAAAAAATTAGCAGAGGAGCTCACTAAGCTCACTGTACTAGAAGTAAACGAACTTAAAAACGTTCTTAAAGATGAATATGGCATCGAGCCGGCTGCTGCCGCTGTTGCCGTTGCTGGCCCAGCCGCTGGCGCTGATGCCGGTGCTGCTGCCGCCGACGAAAAGTCTGAGTACGATGTCGTCCTGAAAGACGCTGGCGCTCAGAAAATCGCCGTTATTAAAGCCGTTAAAGAAGCTACCGGTCTTGGCCTAGGTGAGGCTAAAGCTATCGTTGATGGTGCTCCTGCTACCGTCAAAGAAAAAGTCGCCAAAGACGACGCCGAAGCTATGAAGAAAGCTTTGGAAGAAGCTGGCGCTACCGTAGAACTCGCCTAATTACACCAAATCATGTTGGCAAATCGTTACAAAAGCCCCAGGAAACTGGGGTCTTTTGTTTTTTTTACAACACATCTGTGGAAAACCTAGAAAACTATTGACAAAGTATCCACGCAGATATAATATAATATTAATACTATCTTTAAACAGACAGGATGCGAGGATGTCTGAACTACCAGAAAAACAAATAAAACGATTGCGTACACTCATACAGGAGGCTGAGACTAATCTTGCCGCCGCTAAAGAGCTACTGGTTTCCGTGCTCGGAGACGGAGAAGTCATCACTGCCCCTCGCGATGTTGTTGTTTCTAGCCCAGAAGGAAAAGTTATAGAAGGTGTCTTTGACGGACAAATCATGATCGATCAAGAAGGGAAGAACTATCCCGTCCCTGCCAACTACGCTTCTAAGTCTAAGCTCGTAGAGGGCGACATTATGAAGCTCACCATTACAGAAGATGGTCGTTTCTTGTATAAGCAAATTGGCCCAGTAGAACGTCGCAGTGTCATTGGCACACTTACACATCATGATGACAAATATTTCGTAGAAGTCTCCGGTCGGGAATATGAGATTCTCTACGCTTCCGTCACCTACTTCCGTCTTAAGGAAAGCCAGCAAGTTTCCGTTATTATTCCCGCAAATAATGACAAAGCTACCTGGGCCGCCGTTGAGGCTGCTCTCTAAATGAAAAAAGCCCTCTATCGCAAATACCGCCCTGTTTCTCTAGATCAAGTAGTTGGCCAGGAAGCCGTTGTTGATAGCCTAAAAACCGCCATTAAAAAACAGAATATCTCCCACGCCTATCTTTTCACTGGCCCCCGCGGCTGTGGCAAAACTTCCGTTGCTCGCATTTTTGCCCACGAAATCAACCATTTCCCGTACAAGCTAGAAGACAATTATACCGACATTATCGAAATCGACGCCGCTTCCAATACCGGCGTAGACAATATCCGCGAGCTCCGCGAAAAGGCCGTCATCGCCCCTACAGAAGGTCAGTACAAAATCTACATTATTGATGAAGTTCACATGCTCTCTAAATCCGCCTTTAATGCTTTGTTAAAAATCTTGGAGGAGCCGCCTGCCCATGTTGTCTTTATTTTGGCCACCACCGACCCAGATAAAGTACCAGTTACTATTACCTCCAGAGCTCAAAATTTCATGTTTAAACTTTCCGCCCCGGAGATTATGCTAAAACATCTCAAAGCCATTGCAAAAAAAGAAAAAATTGCAATTACAGATGACGCTCTGGCGATTATCGTGCATCGTGGCGGTGGTTCTTTCCGCGATAGTATCTCTTTGCTAGACCAAATCAGCAATCTTAGCAACACCAAAATTACTAAAGACCAAGTAGAGAAGGCCCTTGGCCTGCCGCACGACCAAATCCTCCAGAACATCCTAGCCGCCTACCCCTCTGCAGATGTTGTAAAAATTACAACAGTTATCAAAGACGCCCTTAATTCTGGCATCAAAGCCGAAACTATCGCCAGTGAATTAATCGAAAAAATTATCGCTGACCCTAAAAAGGAATATCTCCTACTGCTTAGCAAATTGCCAACGGTCGTCGCCCCTTTCGCAGAAGCAAAATTATTAGTTGCATTACTAGGCGATTTAGCAGTTTTTTCAGAAAGATATACTCCTGCGAAGACGGCGACGTCTATTCCTGACGACACCAACGGGTTCGCTCCGTCAGGGGCGGTTCCGCCGGCTGCCCAGCGTATGCCGTCTCCGACCAAGTCTGGACTTTCTGAAAATACTACTAAATCACCTTTTAGCTGGGATAGTTACTTAGCTTCCGTAAAGTCGCAAAGTACTGTCCTATATAATTTCTTAAAAAAGACTACCTACAAAGCAGAAGATAATATCCTCAATTTATACCCCGATAAATCCAGTACAAAGAACATCTTTGAGCATGACAACAACCAAAAAATCCTCATTTCCGCCCTAAAAGACTCTGGTTTTCAACTAAAAATCCACGAACCCGCAGAAAATCAAGACTCCCTTACCTCCGCGTTTTCTGATATAATGGGGCCAGTACAGGAGGTAAAAAATGGCGGAGAAAACCCATTCACAAACTAGCGATTCCGGTCGCATCCCACCACAAGATATCACCGCAGAAAAATCTTTGCTCGGCTCCATTTTGCTATCCGACGCCATTTTTCCAGAAATCCTAGAACGCATCAAATCCACCGATTTCTATGACAAAAATCATCAGCATATCTACCAGGCGATGACCGATCTTTACGAAAGACATCAGCCTATTGACCTCCTCACTGTCACATCCGAACTTCGCGCCAAAAAAACCTTGAAAGAAATCGGCGGTGCTGCTTATCTTACCGAGCTAACTAATTTTGTCCCCACCGCTTCTCACGCTAAAGCTTACGCCGGGCTCGTAGAAAACGCCGCTGTTCGTCGCCGTCTCATCAATGCCGGCACCGAAATTGTCAAAAACGCCTATGAAGAAGGCACGGAAATCGGCAAACTCATCGGCCAAGCAGAAAAAGATCTTTTTGAAGTTTCCGACCAAACCACCAAAACCGACTATTCTCCACTTTCCGAGCTTATCGTTGAAGCTATGGATCGCATAGAAGAACTAGAAAAAAACAAGGGCGCCTTGCGCGGCCTCAAAACCGGTTTCCGTGACCTCGACAAAAAGACCGCTGGCCTCCAAAAAGGCGACCTTATTATCGTCGGTGCTCGCCCGGCCATGGGTAAAACCACTTTCGCCCAAAATCTCGCCTATAATTCCGCCACCATCAACGGCAAAGGCGTCCTCTTCTTCAGCATGGAAATGGCAAAAAACGAAATTGTCGACCGCATGGTCTCCGATGTCTCCGGCGTCAACAACTGGAAAATCCGCACTGGTAACATCAGCGACGAAGAATTTGCTAAGATTTCCGACGCTTTTGAAGAAATGAGCGAAATCCCACTTTACATTGACGATTCTAGCAGTATGACTATTCTAGAGCTCAGAAACAAAGCTAGACGAGTCGCCCACGATCACGATATTGGGCTTATCATCCTGGACTATTTGCAGCTTCTCCAGGGTTCCGACCGCTACGCCGGCAACCGTGTCCAGGAAGTCACCGAAATCTCTCGCGGTCTTAAAACCCTTGCCAGGGAACTAGAAGTCCCGGTTGTCGCCCTAGCTCAGCTTTCCCGCCAAGTCACCGGCCGCGATAACCCCCGTCCTGTCCTCTCTGACCTTCGCGAATCCGGCTCTATTGAGCAGGACGCCGACCTCGTCATGATGCTCCACCGCGTAGATTACTACCATCAAAATGAAGAAGACTACGAGCCTACCCATATCACCGAACTTCTCATTCAAAAGCACCGCCACGGCGAAGTTGGCAAAATTGAGCTCTACTTCCACCCCGAGCTTCTCCGTTTCATGTCGCTTGATAAAACTCATGAATAACGTTATAATAGACTAGTGAAGAAACGCACAATTTCTAAATTATTTCTTTATAAACACCGTTATATTATTGGTTATATTTTATTAACTCTCGCTTTTCTGGGTACCTTGCTTTATCTGCCCGTCATCACTCCCAACGGCCTTTCCGAGGCAGAAATGCAATCCACCGTTGCTAGTAACAACATTAGCACCAGCAGCATCGCCACCGGCGAAATTATCGACTTACCGTATCATCTCCTACAAAAAGCCTGCTTACATCTTTTTGGCCTTTCTCCTTATACCATTAAACTCCCTAGTATTATTATTGGATTCTTTCTAGGCATTCTATTTATCCATCTCTTGAACCGCTGGTTTAAAAACAACGTTGCTATTATCGCCAGTATTATTACAGTCCTCAGCTCTAGTTTTCTTTATCTTGCCGGCTCCGGCACTCCGCTAATTATGCTAGTTTTCTGGCCTACGCTCTTACTCTGGCTTGGCTCTAAAATCCAAGGCGTCAAAAAGCCCAGCCCAGTTTTCTGTTTCATTTTTGCTATCGCCCTGCTTCTCAGCATTTTCACTCCCTATATGCCATACCTCGCCCTCTTTATCCTAATTTACGTCTTAGTACACCCCCACCTTCGCTTCACCATCAAAACCCTTCCTAAAATTCCGCTCGTCCTCGTTGGCATTATCGTCCTAGCCGGCTGCACCTTGTTCGGTATCATCTTAGCAAAACACCACAGCGCCCTAACTGAGCTTCTCTTTATGGAAAATTTCAGCCCAGAAAACTACCTCAGCAATCTCTCTACTGCCTTTACCCCAGTCTTCTCCTGGAGCGGCGTCGTAGAAAGCACTTTTCTAGCTCCGCTGATTGGCCTCGCATCCCTTGCCCTTGCTATCACTGGCCTCATTAGCACTACTAAAGGTTTCTTTGCTAGTCGCAACTCTATTGCCAGCTATCTTATTATTTTCACTATTTTAATTTCCGGTCTTAATCCTGACTGCGCCGTGCTGATTATTTTGCCACTTGCCATCCTTATCGCACACGGCGTTCGCTACATCCTAGAAAAATGGTACGGTCTTTTCCCGTCCAACCCTTACGCTCGAGTCTTTGGGCTCATACCTATCAGCATCTTTCTTGGCATTATGATTACTTCCGACATCTCTCACTTCGTCTTTGGCTACCGCTACAATCCCGCCGTAGCCGATAATTTTGTCAACGACCTTACTCTTATTCAAGAAAATCTAGACAGTAGTACCACTCTTCTCATTCCAGCCGGCACCATTGAATATGATTTCTATAGCATCTTGGAACAACACCAGGGCTTCAACATCGAAAGCAGTCTCTCTGCCGTACCAGCCGAGTCAAAAGTAGCCTCGCTTGGCAAATGGACTGAAGCCGAGAATCTTCCTATCTATCGTATTATCACCTCGTCAAAATCTTCAAATTCTGATAGAATATATTTATACGAAAAATAAGGAGTTTTTATGGGACAAACTATGGATCAAATGAAGATGCTTAATACTCTTCGCAAGGCACAAAAAGAGCTAAAAAATGAAATTGTAGAAGTGGAAGCCGGCGACGGCGCTGTTGTTGTCCAGATTAACGGCGAACTAAAAGTTAAAAAAGTCACCTTAGACCCAGAAAAAATTGACTTTGACGACATCCACGAACTAGAGCGTTGGATTGAAAACTGCTTCCGCGATGGCTACGCTAAGGCTCAAGAAATCGCCACCGACAAAATGAAGCCTCTTATGGGCCAACTTGGCAATCTTGGCAATCTCGGAATGTAATTATGCTGCCAAAAGCCCTGCAAGATGTCATAGACGCTCTAGGACAACTTCCCGGAGTTGGTCCGCGTACGGCCGAACGTTACGCCTACTATCTTTTTCGTGCCAGCCCTAAAATCTCCAAAAATCTTTCGGAAAGTCTACAAAATCTTCATATAAAAGTTAAAACCTGTCCTGTTACTTTCGCCCTAATAGACAGCAGCGAAAAGTTTTCTCCTTTATATACTGATGACACCCGTGACAAAACTACCATCCTCGTTGTAGAAGAACCTTTGGATATTTACGCTTTCGAACAAGCCCACGGATATAAAGGCACCTATCATGTTCTTGGTGGCGCCGTTAGTCCTATTGACGGCATCACCCCTGACCAGCTCCATATCAAAGAGCTGGTCCGCCGCATCGCAGACGACAACGTCAAAGAAGTTATCATTGCTACTAATCCTTCCGTAGAAGGAGAAAGCACCGCTCTGCTCCTCACTAAACTCTTGCACGAAAAATACCAAAATCTTAAAATCACCCGTCTGGCTCGCGGCTTGCCACTAGGCGTAGATCTTTCTTACGCCGACCAAATCACTCTTTCTGCCGCCCTAGAAAACCGCACTACACTATAATTCTGTGCTATAATAAGTTTATGAATATTTTGTTGGGAATTGTCGTTGGTCTCTTCGTCTTAATGTTTCTAGTTACCGCCCACGAGTTTGGCCACTTTCTCATGGCCAAAAGAAACGGCGTAGACGTAGAAGAGTTTGGTATTTGTTTTCCGCCCCGCCTGGCCGCTTGGCTCCATGTACAAGACAAAAACGGCAAATGGCACTGGAAAAAACTGCCTCGTTCCGAATGGGGCAAGCCCCAAAAAACCTTAGTTTTTAGTCTTAACCTCCTGCCTATCGGCGGCTTCTGTTCCATGCACGGCGAATCAGACGACGACAAACGCCCGCACACTTTTGGTGCAGCTACTTTCTGGCAAAAAACCAAAATCCTCTTTGGTGGCGTTGCTATGAACTGGTTAGTTGCTTTTATTATCTTAACTATCCTTGGTTTTGTTGGTATGCCTCAAGCCGTACCCAACCAATTCTATATTAGCTCAGACACTAAAATCACCGGAAACTCCTACGTTTTACTTACTAAAATTTACGACGACACTCCAGCCGCCGCAGCCGGTTTCCAGCCTGGCGACGAAGTCAAAAAAGCCGGAGATGAAACTATCACCACTACTAGCCAGCTTACTAACTATAATGACACCCATGCCGGGGAGCAGGTTACCTACGAAATCATCAGAAACAACGAAACAAAACTCCTCACTGCCACGCTTAGAAACACCGACGACCGAATGAAACTTGGCGTCAACATGGCCCAAGGTGGCTATAATACCTATCAGTCTACCTGGTCTGCGCCTATTATGGCCGCCGTCACCACCGTCCAGCTTACCGGCGAAACTTACCGCGGTCTCTGGAATATGGCCAGTAGCTTCTTTTCTGGCGTAGTCAAACAATTTAGCTTCGACGGCAACACTCGCGAAGAAGGCCGCAAATCCATTGGCGCCGCCGGAGAAGGCCTCTCTGGCCCCATTGGTATTATTGGTAATTACTTCCCAGCCGTAGTCGCCAGCGGCATTACACATATACTCTATCTCGCCGCCATCATCTCCGTCTCTCTTGCCTGTATGAACGTCCTGCCTATCCCAGCCCTAGACGGTGGACGCTGGCTACTTATTACAATCTTCCGTCTACGTAAAAAGACCCTTACTAAAGAAACTGAAGCCAAAATTGTCTCGCGTGCCTTCATTGTCTTACTCGGCCTAATCGCTGTTATCACTATCTTAGATATCACAAGGCTAAAATTCTGATGAAACATCGCATCAACTGGCCAAAAACCATTTTAGAAATTATCGCCCTACTTGCTTGGGTGGTTGTTGGCATGTTTATCTCCGAACTTATTATTGCTTACCCCCTCTACTGGTTACTTGGTAATAGTGTCACCACGCCTTTCTGGAATTCTATCTATATCATCTTCTCCGACCTACTTCGTCTTGTCATTATTATTGGCTTACCTTATTTTATTAGCAAGCGCAAAAACCTCCCATTTTTCACCACCACTCGCGAAGAATTAGGACTAAAAGGTCTCCCCACCTGGTCTGATGTTGGTCTTGGCCCCATTGCTTATTTTGCTTATATCCTACTATTTTCCGTCGTCTTACAATTTCTCCAAAACTTCTCTTGGTTTAATGCCAACGAAGCTCAAAATCTTGGCTATAGCACGCTCACAAATCCTGCCGACAAAGTCCTAGCTTTTATTGCTCTTGCCGTCATCACCCCAATCGTGGAAGAAGTCATTTTTCGCGGTTTTCTCTACGGTAAAATTCGCGCCCGTCTACCTATGATTCCGTCCATTCTCCTCGTCTCAATTCTTTTCGCTGTACTACACGGTCAATGGAATGCTGCCATCGCCGTCTTTATCCTGAGTGTCTTAAACTGCTCTCTTCGCGAAATCACTGGCACTATCTACGCCGGCATCCTAGCGCATATGATCATGAACGGCCTGGCCACTTTTATAAAATACGTCTTCGTGCTATAATTACGGCATGAAATTAAGCAACACTTTTGTCAAAACTTTTCGTGAAATTGGAAAAGAAGAAACCGCTAAATCTGCCGAGCTTCTGATTCGCGCCGGCTATATTCATAAAGAAATGGCCGGAGTTTACGATTTTCTTCCTCTAGGCCTAAAAACCCTAGAAAATATCAAACAAATTATCCGTGAAGAAATGAATAAAATCGGCGGGGAAGAAATTCAAATGACCGCCCTGCAAAATTCCGCACCTTGGCAAAAATCCGGCCGCTGGAACAGCGAAAAAATGGATATCTGGTTTAAGACTGAGCTATCCGCTGGCGGAGAACTCGGCCTGGCCCCTACGCACGAGGAACCTATTACTGCTCTTATGAAATCCTACATTTCTAGCTACAGAGATCTCCCGGTCTATGTTTATCAATTCCAGAACAAGTTCAGAAACGAGCTCCGCACTAAATCCGGCATTCTGCGTACTCGCGAATTCTTAATGAAAGATCTCTATAGTTTCTGCGCTGACGAAAAAACCCACAACGAATTTTATCACAAAGTTGAACAAGCTTATAAAACTATCTACGACCGCCTTGGCCTTGGCGACTGCACCTACCAGACTTTTGCTTCCGGTGGCGTTTTTAGCAAATATTCTCATGAATTCCAGACCATTCTCCCGGTTGGCGAGGATACTATATATTATAATAGTGATAAATCCGTCGTCTTAAACGAAGAAGTTCTAAATGATGAAGTTTTAAATGATCTCGGTGTCAAACGAGAAGAACTAGAAAGCACCGCCGCCGCCGAAGTCGGCAATATCTTCACTCTAAAATACAAATACTCCGAGCCCTTAGATCTAGAATATAATAGCGAAAACGGCGAAAGAAAAACTGTCTTTATGGGCTCTTATGGTATTGGCGTTTCCCGCGTCATGGGTGTCATCGTCGAAAAATTCGCCGACGACAAAGGTCTCATCTGGCCAGAAAACATCGCTCCGTATAAATACTATCTTATTGGCATTGGCGCAACAGGAGAGAAAATCGCAAAAGAGCTCCATGACAAAAATCCAGAAAACTGCATTCTAGACGACCGCGACCTCCGCCCTGGCGAAAAATTCCACGATGCTGAGCTCATGGGCATTCCATATCGCGTTGTTATTTCTGACAAAACTTTAGAGAAAGATTCTGTTGAAATTACCAACCGTTCTACCGGAGAAACAACCATATTGACTTTAACCGAGCTTCGTAGTAACATATAGAAAGTTTAGGAGAAAACCATGAAAAAAACCATCAGTCTGACTAAGGAAGGTAAAGCCGAGCTAGAAAAAGAACTCGCCGAGCTTAAAGCCGGCCGTCCTGCTATTGCTGAAAAAATCGCTACCGCCCGGGCTTTTGGCGACCTTTCAGAAAACGAAGAATATTCTTCCGCTCGCGCTGAACAAAAACAAGCCGAAAACCGCATCTTAGAAATAGAAGACATTCTAAAATCCGCTAAAATCATCCGCTCTGCTGCTCATAGTACTGCTACTATGGGCGCCACTATCACTATTGAACTCGGCGGGGAAGAAAAGACTTATTCCATTGTCAGCCCCGTAGAAGCCGATCCGCTCAGCGGCAAAATCTCCGACAAATCTCCTATTGGCCAGGCTCTCCTTGGCAAAAAAGCCGGAGACGACTTCACTCTCCCAAACGGCAAAACCGGCACCATAAAGGATATTAAATAATGACCACCTTAGCAGATTATCGCGACGAACGTCTGCGCAAACTATCAGAAATCAAAAACGCCGGCATTGATCCTTACCCAGCTAAATCTTTTCGCAATACTAAAATTGGTGACATCATAGCCAATTTTAATAAATATAATGATAAAGAAGTTACTGTAGCTGGCCGTATTACCGCTATTCGTAGTTTTGGCAAGCTCGCCTTTATTAAGATTCACGATTATTTTGGCGAAATCCAAATCTTCATGAAAGAACCTGTTACTAATATTAAATTACTAGACACCGGCGACTTCATCGAAGCTACTGGCAAGGTTGGCCAGTCCCAAACCGGCGAACTCTCTATTTTCACGCCCGAAGTTCGTTTACTTACTAAGGCCCTTCGTCCGCTCCCCGGTCGCGATGGCTTTACTAATAAAGAGGAACGCTATCGCCGCCGCTATGTTGACATGAACGTCAACCCAGAAGTGCGTGAACGTTTAGTGCGTCGTTCTAAATTCTGGCAAGCCACTCGCGATTTTATGAATCAACATGGTTTCGTGGAAGTTAACGTACCAGTTCTAGAACATACTACTGGCGGCGCCGATGCTACACCTTTTACCACTCACATCAATGCCTATGATGAAGATTTATATTTACGTATTTCTCACGAGTTACCTTTAAAACGTTTGCTTGGTGGCGGTTTCGAAAAAGTATACGACATTGGACCACGTTTTCGTAACGAAGGCGTCGACGACGAGCATTTGCCAGAACATATTGCTTTTGAATCATATGCCGCCTACGAAAACTATGAAGACGGTATGGACTTCTATGAAAAAATGATTAAATATGTTGCAAAAGAGACTTGGGGCACTCTAGAATTTCACGTTGGCGGTTTTGATATTAATCTTGATCAACCATGGCCACGCATCAAATATTCTGACCTGCTAAAAGAAAAGTATAATGTGGACGTCTTTAATCCAGACGAAACCAAACTTCGTCAAGTTCTAAAAGATAACGGCGTAGAAGTTGATCCAAAAACTACTGTGCCGCATTTAATCGACCACGTGTGGAAACTCATCCGCAAAGTTTCAGGCGGTCCATTCTGGTTAGTCGAGGAACCACTCAGCCTGTCGCCACTTGCTAAATCTTCCGAAGAAAACCCACTTGTAACTGAACGTTTCCATCCAATTATCGCTGGCACCGAAATGGGCAACGGCTTTTCCGAATTAAATGATCCGCTTGATCAACTTGCCCGTTTCAAAGAACAACAAGCCGCTCGTGATGCCGGTGACGATGAAGCGCAAATGCTAGACCAAGACTTTGTCGAGATGCTTGAATATGGTATGCCGCCAGCTTGTGGTTGGGGTAATTCTGAACGCAATTTCTGGTTGCTTGAAGGTGTGTCTGGACGCGAAGCTGTACCGTTTCCACTAATGAAAAAAATCGACTAAAAAACATAAAAATTTTCTACATTTTTTGCTAATGCTTATGCTAAAATTGAAGCATGACAAATAAGGTTATGGTTGTTGGGACCGGTAATGTTGGTGCAAGCGTCGCCGAGTCTCAGGTTAAC
>CAZAAA010000005.1:0-47945 GCA_964483335.1 uncultured Candidatus Saccharibacteria bacterium
CACGTTCCTTTACCTTTAATGATAACGGCACCATTGATGTAAAGACTGGCGGTACAGATGGACGGTATTGGGACGGAGCAAGTAGCTATACCACCACTGGCAATCTTAGAAACCACTTTGGCAACTACTACAACTGGCCAGCAGCCACAGCTGGGAGTGGTACGAATACTGTGGCCGCAGACGGTACTAACGTAGGCGACTCAATTTGCCCAAAGGGCTGGCAACTTCCGCAAAATACCGGCACCAAATCCTTTAACAATTTAATCCGCACCGCCTACGGTATCAGCGCAACTAACACTGATGCATCCGTAATTGCCGAACCTCTCCACTTTATCCGTTCCGGCTTCTACAACCGGGTTGCTGGTACTCTGCTCAGTCAGGGCACGGGCGGCAGCTTCTGGAGCGCTACTGCTAAGTCGGGTGCCGTCGCGTACCGCCTGATCTTCAACAGTGGCTACCTGGTCCCTCAGAACGGCGACTATAAGGGCCACGGCTCAACTGTTCGTTGCGTCGCCCGTTAGCGGTGCTCTGGCGGGAAAAGGATTGGTATGGTATAATATGTAGATATGAGAACGCTATCCGGAGAATTAGAGAACAAATTAAAACAAGAAGTAACAGTGATGGGGTGGGTGAATTCCCGTCGGGACCACGGGGGGCTGATTTTCATAGATTTAAGAGACCAGGAGGGAATTATCCAGCTGGTGGTGACTCCGGAAAACAAAGAAGCGTTTGCTCTGGCCGAAACGGTACGGGATGAATATGTACTTTCCGCTACGGGTGTGATGCGCGAGCGTGCGCCAGAACTGGTAAATCCAAACATTCCAACTGGAAAGATAGAGCTAGTAGTAAACGAATTGAAACTTTTGAATAAATCAGAGCCACTTCCGGTAAACACGCACGACGATGGGCCGGAAAGTTCGGAGGAGCAGAGGCTGAAATATCGTTATCTTGACTTGCGCCGGCCGAGTATGCAGAAGATTTTGCGTGAGCGGTCGCGGTTCTATAAGTTTATGCGCGATTACATGTATAAAAATGATTTTACGGAAGTGACGACACCGGTAATGGCGAATTCGTCGCCGGAAGGCGCGCGGGATTTTCTAGTGCCGTCGCGGCTACATCCGGGGAAATTTTACGCTTTGCCGCAGGCACCGCAACAGTTCAAACAGCTTCTAATGGTGGGTGGGGTGCCGCGTTATTTTCAGATTGCGACGTGTTTCCGCGATGAAGATCCGCGGGCAGATAGGTTGTACGGAGATTTTTATCAGCTAGATATGGAAATGGCTTTTGTGGA
Organism: uncultured Candidatus Saccharibacteria bacterium; assembly: GCA_964483335.1. Classification (GTDB taxonomy): domain Bacteria; phylum Patescibacteriota; class Saccharimonadia; order Saccharimonadales; family Saccharimonadaceae; genus Nanosyncoccus. The sequence goes on from CAZAAA010000005.1 coordinate 1,292, forward strand.
CGATGGAGAAACGATTCGCCAGATGATGGAACCGCTGATGAAATCTTTGGTAACGGATTTTGCGGGGAAGAAGTTGCTTTCTGAGGAAATCCCGCGGATTTCTTATCAGGAAGCGATGGACAAATATGGGACGGACAAGCCGGATTTGCGCTACGGAATGGAGCTAGTGGATTTGACTGAAACAATGAAAAACTGTGAATTTAAGGTATTCCAGGCGCCATGTGTAAAGGCGATTTGTGTGAAAAATGGCGCATCGCTGACGCGGAGCCAGATTGATAATTTTACGGAAGAAGCGCGGAAGCTCGGTGCCGGGGGGCTGGCATATATAATATATGAAAACGGCGAAGAGCGTAGCCCGATTGCAAAATTCCTAAAACCAGAGGAACTTTCTGCGATTCGTGAAAAAACTGGCGCGGAAGACGGCGACGCAGTGTTCTTTGGGGCGGATTCTAAGGAACTGGTGAACAAAGTTTTGGGGAGCTTAAGGATTTTGTTTGCGGATCATTTTGAACTAAAAGACCCGAATGTGGTGGCGTATTGCTGGATTACAGATTTTCCATTTTATGAGTGGAATGACGGAGAGAAGAAGCTAGATTTTGGGCATAACCCATTTTCAATGCCAAAAGGTGGGGTGGAGGCTTTACGTGCGGCAAAGACCGACGAGGAAAAGTTGGCAATTACGGCGGATCAGTACGATATGGTGATGAATGGATACGAAATTTGCTCTGGTGCAGTGCGAAATCATAGCCCGGAAGTGATGTACGAAGTGTTTAGTGTGCTAGGCTATGATAAAGAATATGTAGAGGAAAAGTTTGGCGGAATGCTAAACGCCTTTAAGTTTGGTGCACCGCCACACGCGGGTTGTGCGTTTGGGATTGACCGAATTTTCATGGTGCTGTCTGATGCAGAAAACATTCGTGATATTGTAGCTTTTCCAAAGAATGGTTCGGGAGTAGATTTAATGATGGGCTCGCCATCTACGGTGGATGAAAAGTTGCTAAAAGATACGTCTATTGCAATTTTGCCGGAAGAATAATTTTAAGATTTTAAGATTTGTTTAAGCTCCCGTCGATATAATGGGAGCATGATAAAAGAAGTTTTTAGAAGAAAAGAAGTAAAATATCTACTGTCGGAAAAACAGTACCAAGAACTTTTGCAGATGATTCTACCTTATCTTGAAAAAGATGAGTATTTTAAAGGGACAAATTGCAGTATTTATTTTGATACGTCATCGCGGTATTTGGCGATTCATTCCTTGGAAAAGCCATTGTATAAAGAAAAAATTCGTTTGCGAAGCTATGGCGTGCCAAAACTTTCTGACATAGTATTTGTTGAGATAAAGAAAAAATTTGACGGGCTAGGAAGTAAGCGCAGAATTGCGGTGAAGCTAGCCGATTTTTACGATTTTATTTCGGGGGCGGAATTAAAAACAAATAACGAACAAATAAGAGCAGAACTTTCTGAATGTTTTTCAAGATATAATTTAATGCCGACATTGTATTTGGCATATGACCGGACCTCGTATTGTGATAGAGAGACAAAGAAATTGCGAATAACTTTTGACAAGAATGTGCGAAGCAGGGAAACGGATTTGAAATTGGAGGCAGGAGACTATGGAGATTTATATTTTGAAGATGGGACTATCGTTATGGAAGTAAAAACTTTGGATACGTTGCCGTTGTGGTTTGCAAAGGCGCTTTCGAGAATGAAAATCTACCCGGCATCTTTTTCAAAATATGGACGTGTTTATGAAAAAATTTTAGAAAAGGAGAAAAATTATGTTTAATTCAGTAATAGCAAATGGTTTGACGCCAGTGAATTTTGCACTGTGCGTAGGGACGGCGTTAGTATTGGGGCTAATTGTGGCCTTTGTACACATGAAGACTGCACGGACAAATAAATATTTCGTGACGACGATTGCAGTACTACCAATGCTGGTGGCGATGGCAATTTTATTGGTAAATGGGAATTTAGGCGCATCTGTAGCAACGGTGGGGGTGTTTTCGTTAGTGAGATTTCGCTCCATCCCAGGTAATTCACGGGCGATTTTGGCAGTATTTTTTGCAATGGCAATTGGGTTGGCAGTAGGAACTGGATATATTGCTTTTGCGGCGTTCTTTACAGCAGCGGTAGGAGCAGTTATTGGAATTTTGCATGCGGTGGATTTTGGTGGATCAACTATGCACGAGCAAAAATTGACAATCATGGTGCCAGAAGACTTGGATTATACAACTTTGTTTGATGACATTTTTGAGAATTATACCAAGAAACACTTTCTGGAAAAATCTAAGACTACGAATATGGGAAGTTTATTTGAGCTAACTTATAGGATAGATATGCGTGGTGGGGTAAATGAAAAGGAGTTTATTGACCAAATTCGAGTAAAGAACGGTAATTTGAAGGTGGCGCTTAGTCATCAAATTGCAGAGGAGGAACTATAATGAATAAAAAAATCGGAATTATAATAGGGGTGGTGGCGGGAATAGGCATGTTGGGGTTTGGTGCATGGTATACGGTGAATTATGGTGGAATATTTTCTGGTGGGGAAAATGTAATTTCCAACGTAGCGAGTGAAAATGGAACTGAGAGCGACGGAGCGTCTTTGAAAAATGGCGAAAATGTAATAAAGTCCGGTGGAACTTATGAGATTTCTGGAAATATTACTGGTCGAATAAAAATTGATACGACAGAAGCTGTGACACTGGTGATAAATTCAGATGTTTCGATTACAAATAACGATGAAAATGGGGCGATTTCAGCGGACGGAGATTTAACAATAAAGGGTGACGGGAAATTAACGATTAGCTCAACAGGAAAAGGGATTAAAGCGGAAGGGGTTTTAACGATTGATTCTGGAACAATAGCAATTACAGCAACAGATGATGCACTACATTCAAATGGTTCGGTGATAGTGTCCGGAGGAGATTTGATGCTGTCTTCTGGAGATGATGGAATTCATGCAGATAGTGATGTAACGATTGCTGGTGGAAAGATTGATATTTCAAAATCGCATGAAGGAATTGAAGGGCATAATATTACAGTGTCTGGTGGAGAAATTTCCGTGATAGCAGATGACGATGGATTTAATGTGGCGGGTGGAAATGATGAATCTGGTACCGGTGGTCAGGATGGAGGAATGTGGGGAAAAATGGGGATGGATCAGGTAACGGATGGGACGCTTGCGATTACAGGAGGCTCTGTTTACGTAAACGCAGCTGGAGATGGCTTAGATAGTAATGGTTCAATGAAAATTTCTGGGGGAACAGTATATGTGGACGGTCCAACAAACGCGGGGAATGGTGCGCTAGATTATAATGGTACGTTTGAAATTACGGGCGGAACATTAATAGCGGTAGGTGCGGCTGGAATGGCTCAAAATGCTTCTTCTGCAACGCAGCCGAGTGTATTGATGAATTTGTCTACTACCTACACTGGTGAGATTGTGTTTGGAGAAATAAGTTATAGTCCGACGAAGTCTTATAGTTCAATTTTGATTTCTTCGCCAGAACTTTCAGTGGGGGATAGTTATACCTTATCAATTGGCGGAAAAGAAGTTTCGTCTATAACGATTTCGCAGAATGTTACTGGTGGAAGTGGAGGAATGATGCAGGGTGGAGGACAAATGCCAACTCAGCAGCAACCACGTCAACAACAAAGGTAGTATTGCATTTTTAGCGTGTCTGTGCTATTATAGAGATAGCTAATAATACTTGTACTGAAGTGAGGAAAAGTCAGTTTTTGTAATTGCTTCAGTTGTTAATGAAAAGGAAAATATGAATCAACAAGAACAAGAACGGCGTGCGCGCTTGATGCAGATGCAGAAAGAACGCTTGCCAAATATTAAAAAACAGTTTGAGGAAGCACAGAAGCGTAATTTTAATAGTAACTTTAAACCGGGTGGAAAAGATGCTAAATTGGTGAAAAATGGTCGTAAAGCTGCGAAAAAACAGAATGCAGGAAAGATGAAAGCAGCACAGACTAAAGCTCAGAAGAAAAAAGTGGAGCTGGCGGTTTCTACGCGTAAAGGGGAGATGATTCACCATCAGAGGATGCTGTCTTCCGACGTGAATGCACAGGCAACGCAGCATATTATTGGAATTCCAGTAAATAAATCTCGTTATAATGGTTATAACGGCGCGCAACTGACTGGCTCACAGATAAAACAAGCGCGGCCAGATCCGGAAGCGGTGCGAATTATCCCGATTGGGGGTGTAGGGGAATTTGGTATTGGTAAAAACATGACAATCATTGAATATAAAAAAGAGATGATTGTAGTGGATATGGGTGTACTATTTGCAGGAGATGATTATCCGGGCGTAAATTATTTGGTGCCAGATATTAAATATTTGGAAGATAATAAGGATAAAGTAAAGGCGATACTTTTTACACATGCGCACCTAGATCATATTGGCGCTTGCAAACATTTATTGCCAAAGTTTAATGTAACAACGCCGATTTATGGGACCGATTTTACGATTGGAATGATAAAACGACAGATGAGTGAGCTACCGGAACCGCCGGACATGAATTATGTAGTAGTGGATCCGTTTAAGCATGAAAAAATTCAAGTTTCGGAGCATTTGTCAGTAGAATTTATTCATACTTTGCACTCTATTCCGGGGAACACGGCGATTGTAGTGCGAACTCCTAATGGCGTGATTTATCTTTCTGGTGACTGGCGTAATGAAGAAAAGCCAATGGGCAAACAGACTGACTACGAGCGGATAGATGAGATTGTGAAAAAAGAGGGAATTACTTTGATGTTGAACGAGTCTACGAATATTGACTCGCCAGGACGTCATCCGCATTCAGAGTATGACGTAGGGGAAAATATTGGCAAGGTGATGGACCATTACGCTAATGGACGGGTAATTATTTCATGTTTCTCCTCTCAGATTTCGCGTATCGGGATGACGCTAGAAGAGGCGGCCAAACGTGGGCGGAAAGTGGCGTTTGCCGGTTTCTCAATGATTAATAACGTGGAAGTAGCCTTGAGGACACACGAGATAAAGGTGCCAAAAGACACTATTATGAAGATGGAAGATATCATAAAGCTTCCGGATGAGCAACAGACAATTATCTGTACTGGGTCACAGGGAGAGCTAAACGCAGTACTAAACCGAATGATAACTGGTCAGCATAAATACATTAAAATTAAATCTACGGATACAATTGTATTTTCTTCTAACCCGATTCCGGGGAATGAGCCACATGTAGTAAATACAGTGGACGGGTTGTTGCGCGAAGGTGCGCAAGTTATCCAAAATGGCAAAACACACATGACAAATATCGGGCCGCTACACCTTTCAGGGCACGCTTACTATGAAGACCACGTGGATTTTGTAACGCGGCTGAAACCTTTGAACTATATGCCATATCATGGTGAATTCTATATGGTGCAGCATAATGCAGAAATGGCAGAAAATGTTATTGGGATTGAGAGAGACAGGATTATTATTTCTGACGACGGGGATATTATTGAGCTTTTGCCGAGTAAAAAGATTCGTAAAAATGGTAGAATTCATGTGGGGAATAAGTTGTATGATGATGCAGATAGACTGGTGCATGAAGCGGTAGTAAAAGATAGGATACATATTTCACGCGAAGGTATTTTTGTGATTGTATTGACGCTTTCTAAAAAGACTGGGCGATTGGTGAAGACCCCCGACATTGTCTCTAGAGCGTTTATCTACTTAGATAGTTCGGAAGAGCTGATAGGAAAAATTCGACATTATTTGAGGATGAAAACGGACAGGGCGGTAACGACGGACGAAGCAATGAAGACGCTAAAAGACGAAGTAAAAGAAGATGTAACGCATATTTTGTTTGATGCGACTGGTCATACACCGATTGTGATCCCAGTGATTAATAAAGTTTAAGATTTCTTACGTCTTTTTAAGATGGGGCGGGGAATGACGAAGAATTTAGCGGCATAACGTTTGATTTCCGGAGTGCGATCTATTCTTCCGCCGGTGAGAACGGATTTAGCTTTAAAAGAGACAACGGTAGAAATGATGAAGTCGATAGACAACATTATGAGGGCAATAATAGCAAAGGGGAAGATAATGTGCTCCGGGATTTTGCTGATGAGATTTACAAGATTGGGCTGAACTATATAGATGGCAAACAAACCACCAAGGCCAAAGCCAATAGTGGTTTCTAGCGAGATACGGCCATTGAGGCTGAATTTAGTGTCTTTTGTATAATCCCACCAACGGAGATGAAAAATTTTTTCCATGAGGAAACTGGTGAAATATTCAAAAACACTGCTAAAAATAATAATAAGTAGAAAATTTCCCCACCAAGGGAGCTGAAAAGCCTGATAAGTGGTAAGGGAAATAAGTGCGCCAAAACCGTAGATGGGACAAAGCGGACCGTAGAGGAAACCGCGGCTATGAAGTTTTTTGTCAATCGTGGCACACCAGAGGATTTCGGCACACCAACCGCCGAAGCTATAGAACAAAAAGTAGCAGAACCATTGAGCGAGGAGGAGTGGCATCACGATAACTCCTTATGAATTTTTATAGGCAGTAAAGACAAGGGTGTTTTTATAGACACCGGAATCGATAGTGGTATCTACTTTTGTGCCAAAGGTAACGGTAGTTTGACGTTCCGCGTCGGTGGCAGGAGCGTGATCGATGTCGTTTCTGATGGTGTCTGGAGTGCTAAGAGCGGGGATTTGGTGGAAATTGCTAGTGGTATCCGTACCAACGAGGTATCCCCAGCGGTTGCTAGCGAAATTAGCAAGTGTGGTATCTGCGGTAATGCTTTCTATGACATCTGAACTGCCGGACTGGACGAGGTTAGTGTTGCTGGTTTTAGAGTTGAGCTGTAGATAGTAGCCAGTGGGGTTATTAGTGGTGACAGTGACAACGACGGAATTACTGCCGGTAGTGCCAGCGCTGGTAGGTACGATATCAATGGGGATAATGTTAGCACTGGTTGCGATAGCGATGATGGAATCGAGATTGACGGCAACTTCCATGGTGCACTCGTGGTCATTGATGTTGTTTGTACAACCACTTTCGGCATAAGATTCGCCAACGGGGTTACTGTAAGAGATAGCAAGGAATGCAATAACAAAAGCACCTGTAAGAGCCAGAGTGCTAGTAAATAAAGTTTTTTTACTTCTCACATTACCTCCGTTTTTTATATGCGTTAGTATATATTATATATCGCTGAACAAAAAAGTGCAAGCGTTTTGTGCTTGCATAAGCAGTGAGATGGTCCCCGAGGCAGGACTTGAACCTGTACCTGATTGCTCAGACTAGCACCTGAAGCTAGCGCGTCTGCCAATTCCGCCACTCGGGGAACTTCGTGGTATAATTATAACATAGATTGGAGGTTTTATGATAAAACTGAGGTGTCATTGTGATACGGATGCGTCGGCGCTGGCGGTGCAGACTAGTGCAACGAAGGAACTAGTAGCGGAAATACAGATGGATAAGATGGGGGGATGGTTTGATCTTCCGGAAATGTACAACAAGGAAGAGTTTGAACGAATTATAGATGTAGCAAAGAAAATTCAGGAAGACTCGGAGTATTTAGTTTGTGTAGGAATTGGTGGGTCGTATTTGGGGCACAGGGCAGTAATTGAGGCACTTGGCAATAAGTCTAGTACTAAAATTTTGTATGCCGGAAATTCATTAAGTACGCTAGAGATACGTCAAGTAATTGATGAGATTGGCGAGGCAGATTTTTCGGTAAATGTAATTTCTAAGTCGGGGACAACCACGGAGCCGGCTATTGCTTTTAGAATTTTTAGACAAAAGTTGATAGAAAAATATGGAGAAGAAGAAGCTTATCGGCGTATCTATGCAACGACGGATGCAGAGAAAGGTGCGTTGCATGATGAGGCACTGCATAACCATTATGAAACTTTTGTGGTGCCAAATAATATTGGGGGAAGGTATTCGGTATTGACTGCAGTGGGATTGTTGCCGATGGCAGTAGCAGGGTTAGATATAGAGGAGATTTTGACTGGCGCAAGGGAGGAGAAGAATGCTGAGCAGAGTGATATATATAAATATGCGGCAGTTCGGCATATTTTGAGAACGAGAGGGTATGATACGGAAGTTTTAACTAGCTTCCAGCCGGAGATGCGTTATTTTCAGGAGTGGTGGAAGCAGCTATTTGGCGAATCGGAAGGTAAAAAAGGGGGCGGGATTTTTCCAGCCAGTATAATAGGAACGACAGATTTACATTCGCTAGGACAATATATGCAGGATGGTAGGGAAAATATTTTGGAGACATTTTTGGGTTTGCCAGGAAGGCCGGGAATAGAGAGTTTAGGTATTACGGAATTAGAAGATAATGCGGATGGACTGAATTATTTGGCAGGTCATTCGGTAGAATATGTAAATGAAAAGGCCTACCAGGCAACAATTGTGGCACATGCAAAGCACATTCCGGTAATTGAAATTTCTGCGCCAGAGATGTCCGAGCGAACGATGGGTGCATTAATATATTTCTTTGAGCTGGCCTGCGCATTATCGGCGAGGTTGCAGGGGGTGAATCCGTTTGATCAGCCGGGAGTGGAAGCCTACAAGAACGAGATGTTTAGATTGTTGGGGAAACCGTGATATAATATAAGCATGAACAAAATACGCTATGATGGGCCAGTGGTTTTGGCGGTGCTTGATGGAGTGGGCCTGAGAAAAGAGCTGAACGGAAATGCGGCGGCTCTGGCGCATACAGAGTGGCTAGACAAGGTTGCGGCGAATTATCCTTCCATGGCGTTGCTCGCTTCGGGAGAAGCGGTGGGAGTTACGCCGGGCACAATGGGTAACTCGGAAGTTGGACATAATACACTAGGCTCGGGCCAGATTATAAAGCAGGGAATTGCTAGGATTGACGATGCTTTTAGTACGGGGAAAATTTGGCAGTCAGAAGCTTGGAAGGGGAGTATAGAGCAGGTACTAAAAAACCATTCAACTTTGCATTTTTCCGGAATATTTTCTGACGGGAAAGTACATTCTTCGATTGAGCATTTATTTAAGATGATAGAAAAAGCAGCAGAGGAGGGTGTGCGGCGGATAAGAGTGCATGTAGTACTAGACGGGCGAGATGTACCGCCGCAGAGCGAACCAAAATATATTGGAATGTTAGTAAGTTTTATTGTGTCTTTGACGACAAAATATGAAGATTTGGATGTAAAGATTGGTTCTGGAGGGGGAAGGATGGTGTTTGTGGCGGACAGATATGAGAATGATTGGGGAATAGTAGAGAAGGGTTGGAACGCGATTTGTCACGGCGAGGCGGAGCGGAAATTCCCGTCTGCGTATAAAGCAGTAGAAACGTTTAGGACGGAAGATCCCAGGGTGCAAGACCAATATATTCCGCCGTTTGTGGTGGTGGATGAAGCGGGGGAGCCAGTAGGGAAAGTTTCTGACGGAGACGCATTCATTTATTATGATTTTAGAGCAGATAGAGCGATAGAAATAGCGCAGGCGTTTACTTACGAAGATTTCCCGTATTTTGATCGAGGATATGGCGAGGGAAATCGGCGGCCGGATGTGTATTTTGTAGGAATGACGGAATATAATTCCGATACACATGTACCGGAGCATCAACTAGTGCCGCCAGTGACGATTGAGCATACGCTAAATGAGTTTATAGCTAGTTGTGGTATGTCGCAGCTAGCAGTAGCGGAGACAGTGAAGTTTGGGCACATTACATATTATTTTAATGGAAATAGTTACATCAAAGCTACCGGCGAGGAACAAGCTGAGATAACTTCTGACACTGCACCATTTGAGACGAGACCATGGATGAAATCGGCGGAGATTTGTGATGCGGTGCTGGAGAGAATGGCAGATTTTGATTTTGTGCGGGTGAATTTTGCTGGCGGAGATATGGTAGGACATACTGGCGGGCTAGAAGAAACGATAGTGGCAGTAGAGGCAATTGATGTGCAATTGGCGCGGTTGGCGCGGAAGGTGGATGAGCTGGGCGGAATGATGATTGTGACGGCGGATCATGGGAATGCGGAGGAGTTGATAGCTGATGACGGGACGGTAAAAACTTCACATACCACAAATTTGGTGCCGTGTTTATTTTATGATAATACTAGTAACGCTGCTAAATATGTAATACGGCCGCTAGATGATGCAGGACTATCGAATATAGCAGCAACAGTGGCGTTGTTATTGGGGCGTTCAGACTATCCGAAAGTATGGCGAAAGCCACTGATTGCAATAGACAATACCTAAGTGTGCTATACTTAGAGTATGGAAAAAAATAGAGATATAAAACTTGTAGCAATTGTGGGGATGAGCGGGAGTGGGAAATCCGTAGCAGTGGATTATCTGACTGAAAAGGGCATCCCAAAAGTATATTTTGGGGGGATGATTTTGAAGGAAGTTGAGCGGCGAGGATTAGCGGTGACGCCGGACAATGAGCGATTTGTGCGAGAAGATGTACGAGAAAGATTTGGAAAAGATTGGGTGGTGCAGCAGGTGATTGCCGAGGTGGAAGATTTGGTTGCGGCCGGGCAGAAGAAAATTGTGCTGGACGGATTGTACTCTTGGACAGAATATAAAATTATGAAGAAAAAGTATCCGGGCGAGGAGTTGCAGGTAATAGCGGTAGTAGTAGATAAAGATTTGCGACATAAGAGGGTAGGGAAACGCCCAATACGGCCGCTGACACCAGAAGAGATTCAATTACGTGATAAGACTGAGATAGAAAATCTGGAGAAGGGCGGCCCAATTGTAGCAGCGGATTATTATATATTGAATAATGGCACAATAGAAGAAATGCATAAAAGACTGGTGGAGATTTTGGAGGAAATGCATTTTGAGCTCTGAGCCGTTAAAAAAATTAGTAATTATTGACGGGAAGAGTGTATTTTATCGCGGGTATTTTGCGATGGGGACACTGTCTAAGAAAGACGGAACGCCTACAAGCGGAGTGTATGGATTTGCGGTGATTGCGATGGAAATTGTAAGGCGCTTAAGGCCGGACAAAGTAGTAGTGGCTTGGGACAAGGCGCATACTTCTACGCGGAAAAGATTGGCGATATATCCAGAATATAAAGCTGGGCGGGTGAAGCCGCCGCAGGATTTTTATGACCAGATTCCGCTTTTAGTTGATTTAATTCGGGCGCTGGGCTGGGGATTTTTGGAATGTGATGATTATGAAGCGGACGATATTATAGGCACGCTTGCTCGGCAGGCGGATGAAGCTGGAGGATGGGAGACGATAATTGTGTCGTCAGACCTAGATATGTTGCAGATTGTGGATGAGAATACGCGGATGTATAGACTGCTAAGAGGGTTTTCTAAGCTGGAGGAAATGGATGTGCCGGCGGTGGAGGCGAAGTATGGCATTTCTAAAAAACAGTTTTTGGATTTGAAAGCGCTGAAAGGCGATTCATCTGATAATATTCCGGGTGTGCCAGGAGTAGGAGAGAAGACTGCGGCTAATTTACTTTCTCAATATGAGTCACTTGATGGCATTTATGAGCACATTGACGAGATTAAAGGCTCTGTACATGATAAATTAGTGGCAGGGAAAGAATCGGCCTATATGTCTTATAAATTGGCAAAAATTGATTTTTCGGCACCGGTATCTTTGGCGGAGGTGCCGGATTTTAAGATTGATAAGGCAAGGATTTTGAAAGCGCTGAATTATTTGGAGTTTTATTCGCTGGTAAGGAAATTTGAAATATGGTTATCAAATCTTGGGACATCTTTTTCTGGGTCGCGTCCGTTTGGCCTGTCTTTACATGGTTCGGCCGCTATGCTTCGCCAGCAGGCTGCGGGATTCCCAGAAAAAGATATTCCAAAAGATTTGATAGTTGCATATGACATTAAAAAATTGATGCATGAAAAGTCAGAAGTGGCGGAAAAGATTCTGGCGGGAGCGAAGTTTTATGATTTGGGGCAGGGGAGATTCCTGCTAGATCCTTTGACAAGGGTAGTGGACGAAGAGCTAAGTGAGCAAGAGGAATATTGGCGACAGCAGGAAGAATTTAAGAAGTATCCAGAATTACATAAGGTTTTGTTGGAATATGATTTACCGCTAATTCCGGTTTTATACAAAATGGAAAAAACTGGGGTGCTAATAGATAGGGAATATTTTGCAAATTTAAGGGGTGAATTTGAGAAGCAGGTGCAAGAAATTGAACAAAAAATTTATACAATAGCAGGGGAGGAATTTAACTTAAATTCGCCAATTCAGCTGTCCGAAGTGCTGTACGGGAAGCTGGGTTTGCCAACTAAGGGGATAAAAAAGACGTCACGTGGGTATTCTACGGGCGCAAAGGAGCTGGCTAAATTGGCTACATATAGTCCGGTGATACCGCTGATAATGGAGTACAGAGAGGCTTCTAAATTACTTTCTACTTATATTTTGCCGTTGCCAGAGCTGGCGGACAAAGACTCGCGTGTACATACAACATTTACGCAGAACGTGACAGCAACTGGGCGATTGTCTAGTGTAAATCCAAATTTGCAGAATATTCCGGTAAGAACAGGAGAGGGGAAGAGAATCCGGACGGGGTTTGTGGCCGGCTCGGGGCGATGTTTGGTTTCGGCGGATTATTCGCAGTTTGAACTGAGGCTTGCGGCGGCACTTTCGGGCGATGAGGCTCTGATTTCTGATTTTAATTCGGGGATTGATATTCATACGAAAACGGCATCGGATGTGTTTCATGTGCCGATGGGTGAAGTGACGAAGGCACAACGGCGGGCGGCAAAGACAATTAATTTTGGGGTTTTGTATGGTATGAGTGCAAAGGGTCTAGCGGATGCGGCGAAGATGAATTTTATGGAAGCGAAGAAATTTATTGAAGATTATTTTGAGGTAAGAAAGCCGATTCGGGAATATCTGGATAAAGTCTTAGCGCAGGCGCGGAATGAGGGATATGTTTCGACTTTTTATGGGCGGAGGCGGCCAACGCCGGATGTAAAATCGTCTAATTTTGTGGTGCGGATGGGCGCGGAACGGGCGGCGCAGAATATGCCAATTCAGGGGACGGAAGCAGACTTGATGAAAAGAGCGATGATTCGAGTTGATTCATTGTTGCCTGCGGGTGCGGAGTTGGTTTTGCAGATTCATGATTCGTTGATTGTGGAGTGCGATTGTGCGCTTGCTGACGAAGTTTCTAAGATTTTGGCGCGGACGATGGAGGGGATTGCGCCGGAGATGCCGGTGAAGCTGGCGGTGGAGGTGACGAAGGGGAAGAATTGGGGCGAACTATGAATAGACAATTAGAGATTTATAAAACTTTGGAAGGGGAGGTGATTTTTGATATTGATAGGGAACAAGAGACAATTTGGGCGACACAGGCACAGATTGCAAAGTTGTTTGGAGTAAACCAGCCGGCGATTGCAAAGCATTTGAAAAATATTTTTGACAGTGGCGAATTGGAGCGAGAACGAGTATATTCCAAAATGGAATATACTGCCAGTGACGGAAAAACATATAAGGTAAATTCGTACAATCTTGATGCGATTATCTCGGTGGGGTATCGGGTGAATTCGCGGAAGGCGACGGATTTTAGGATTTGGGCGACGAAAGTTTTGAAGCAATATGTGGTGGGCGGAATTGCAGTAAATGAGCGGAGATTGAAGGAGCTTTCGGCGGAGAAACTGAAAAACGTAGAGAAGATGATGGGGGTGGTGCGGCGACTGATAGACCGGCAGGAGTTGGATGTGGGGGAAGCAAATGGTGTACTGGAAATTTTGTCTAGATATGCAGGAAGTTTTAAGGTACTGAAAGAATTTGATGATGGAAAAATTGTGTTTTCAAAGAGCGACAGAGTGAGGAAGAAATTGACAGGGACAGATTATGAAAAATTTGTGATGGATCTAAAAAATAGTTTGAACGAGGGAGATGAGTTTGGGGCGGGGGATTATGACAGATTGGCGGAACAGGTAGTAGGGAAAAATGTGACTGAACAGGCCGCGAACTTGCTTTACTATATTGTGAAGGAAAAGCCGTTTAAAGACGGGAATAAAAGAATTGGGGCGTTACTATTTGTAGTGTTTTTGACTGCGAATGATTATTTGTTGGCAAAAACGGGCGAAGTGAAAATTTCGGATAAGGCGTTGACGGCACTGGTGCTTTTGATCGCGGAGAGCGAGCCAAGCGAGAAAGATTTGATTTTAGCATTGGTATGTAAACTTTTGGAGGACAAATAAGACTTGCCTGGAGCTAGGAAAATAGCAGAAGTTTCCAGGTGGTTTAGGGAAAAAGTGACGTGCAAGGGGGAGCCGTATTTTTTGGATGATGAGCAAGTAGCGGCGGTAGTGGCAGAAAATAGAAATATTTTAGTGACGGCAAGAGCGGGAAGCGGGAAAACGCGGACGATTGTAGCAAAAATTGTATATTTGATAGCATATTTAGGATATAAGCCGAATGAGATTATAGCGTTTGTATTTAATAAAGATGCTAGTAAGGAAATAAATAGCAGGTTAAAAAAGATGTGCGTAGATGGGCGGCCAGTGGTAGGGAAGGACGACATAGTGGCGGTGACGTTTCATGCGTTTGCCTATTATGTAGTATATAGTTTGGCGCGGGACATGAGAGGGTCGATTTTGATGGACACAGAAGAATATGCGTATCATGAAAAGTTTATTGAAGAAATAGTGCGGACAATTCCGGCGGAGGTAATTTATAAGTTTTTCCGAGAAATGCGGACGATGAGCTTAGGTGGTGATTATATAAAAACGAGTGCGGAGAAAATCATTGCAGACTGGTTGTTTGAACATGATATTTTGTATGAGTATGATAAAAAATATTATCTGAATGCGGCGATGCAGAAAGTGTCCGACAAACAGCGCGGGAAGATGAAAGATTTAGTGGAGAAAACGAGCGCAAACTATGTACGGGCGGAGTTTTATTTGCTGGAGATAAAAAAGCCATGGAAGCATTTTTTAGCGGATGGATACGAAGGGCTGATAAAGCAAAGGCGGTTTTATAAAAAGCATGGGGATTATGAAAAATATGTAGAAATGTTAGAAAAAATGCAATGGTTTTTCTCCGGGAAGTGGGGGAGGGGGACGGGATTTTCCGGAATGGTGGAGAGTTGTTTTGATGAGAAATGGACAAGAGAGGAATGCGAAGAATATCTGGATACTCTAGCGGAGCGGCAGGGGTTTTCTCATGAAAAGTTGCCGGAAACGGAGATTATAAAAAGAACGTATGAGAAGAATCTAGAACATTTTGTGAAAATGATTAGTCAGTTTGTTGTACGGAGAGAGCAGGGCGCGGAGGTGGATTTAGATAATGCAAATGAGCAGCAGAAAAAATTTTATGAATTGGGGGAGGGATGCTACAAATTGTATCGTCAAAAATTGACGGAAAGTCCAAAGTTTGGGACGGATTTTACTTTGATGTTGATGCGCGCAAAGGAATTGATAGAGCAGGGTGTGGCGGATGATTTTTTGCGCGAGAAAAAGATACTAATGATAGACGAATACCAAGATTTTTCGAGGAGTTTCCTGGAAATAGTGAAGGCAATTTTAGTGGTGCGGTCGGACGCGAAAGTTTTTGCAGTGGGAGACGACTGGCAGGCAATAAATAGGTTTGCGGGGAGTGATGTGAAATATTTTCTAGATTTTCCAGAGTATTTTCCGGAGGATGTGATGAAACTTGCAATTACTACGAACTATCGAAGTGCAATAAAAATTGTGGAGACAGCGCGAGATTTTATGGTGCGAGAAATGAGTGGGGAAGGAAATCTTAGGGCGTTTTCTCGGGAGCTGGGAGAAGTAAAAAGAGTGGCTCCGGGGATATTAAAATTAAACAAGGACGAAGATGCAGCAATTATGCAGCTGATGAAAACGCAGGCAGAGGGGAAGATGTTAAAAGAAATTGTTTGGCAGATAAAAAATTTTGATGCAGAAACGATATTTTTGCTGCACAGAAGGCACAAGATGCGGGCGGGTATAACGATAGATGAATTTTATGATAAGTTAGGTAAGATATGCGTGGCGGAGAGGGTGATGAGTAGGGCGGAGTTTGACACGCGAGTGCGAATAATGACGATGCACCAGAGCAAAGGATTGGAAGCGGATTTGGTGATACTTTTGGAAAATGAAAAAGAAGTACAGACACACCCGGATGCAGAATATTATCAAATTTTTGGCGAAGATGAACGAACGGCGAAAGATGATGCGGTGCGATTGATGTATGTAGCGATGACGCGGGCGCGGCGGAAATTGGTGATATTAGAGGGCGAATAGGGTATAATAGAGATATGCCAGAGTTGCCAGAAGTAGAGACAATTAGGAGAGGGTTGGACAGTTTAGTAGTGCGGAAGAAAATTCGCTCGGTAAAAGTTTTGTGCGAAAAATCTTTTATGGGCCCTGCTGAATTAGCCTGCGCAAAAGTTGTGGCGATTCGGCGGAGAGGAAAGTGTTTGATTTTTGATTTTGACAATGGCGTTTCGATGATGGTGCATTTGAGAATGACCGGACAGCTAATTTATAGGGGGAGAGAAGATTTTGCGGGAGGGCATCCGAGCGATAATTTTGTATCCGAGCTACCGAACAAGCAGACGCGGGTGATTTTTGAGTTTGATGACGGGATGCTATATTTTAATGATCAACGGAAATTTGGGTTTTGTAAGGTTTTGCCGAAGGAAGAGGTAGAACAAGATAAATTTATTGCAAGTTTAGCAGAGGAACCGTGGGAAATTGATGAGGCGGTTTTTTATGAAAGATTGCAGCGACATAAAAATTCGCCCATTAAGGCGGTGATACTAGACCAGAAGATTATTTGCGGGTTGGGGAATATTTATGCGGACGAGGCGCTTTACGACGCTGGGATACATCCGCGGACTTTGGCCGGGAAATTGAGTTTTGATGAGGCGGTAGCGCTAGTGGCGTCGGCAAAGAAAGTGATGGAAGCGTCAATAGCTTCCGGGGGAAGTACGATGAAAACTTACGTACGAGCGGATGGAACTAAGGGGGACTATTTAGAAAAATTTGCACAGGTGTTTAGGAGGGAAGGATGCGAATGCGCGCGGTGTGGGGGCGAAATTGAGAAAATACGAGTGGCTGGGCGGGGGACGCATATTTGCCCGCATTGCCAAAAGGAGCAAAGATGATATATATAATATATGGCGATGACCGGTTGCGGGCAGAAAAGGAAATGCGGAGAATTTTGGGCGAGGAGTATGAAGTTTTTGACGGGACGGAAATTGCGGCGTCTGATTTGCCGTCGATTTTTATGGGAACGACGCTGTTTGCTTTGGAAAGAAAAATTTTGATAAAAGAGCTGGGGGCGGTGCGGGAAAATTTTGAAAAGTTGCCGGAATATTTGGGAACAAAGCATACGGTGGTGATTTGGGAAGAGAAGATGGATAAGCGTAGCGCGGTGTATAAAAAAATAAAAGATGTAGTGAAAATTTTAGAGTTTGAACTGCCGGAGAAAATAGACAGGAACTTAGTGTTTAATATTTATGATACGGCACTTTCTAACGGAGTGCGTGCGGTAAAAATGCTGGAGAAAATAGAGACGGAACAGGACCCGTTTATGATAGTGGGGGCGTTTGCTTGGAAAGCGATAGACAATTATCGGCGATATGGTAGCAAAAAAGAAGAGAGAATCTTGGCTGAACTCTCTCTTCTGGATATACAGATGAAGTCTACTGCTTTTTCGCCGTTTTCTTTGCTGAAGTCGTTTTTGTTGCAGGTTTCTTCGCTGTAGTTTTCTTAGTGGCTGGCTTTTTTGCTACAGGCTTCTTCGCGGCAGCTGGCTTGGTGGCTTTTTTAGCTTTGGCAGTAGGTTTAGCACCGGCGGCTTTAGCAATTTTTGCTAAGTTGGCCTTGCGACGAGAAGCGGTGTTTTTCTTGATGAGGCCTTTTTTAGCGGCTTTGTCATATTCGGACTGAACTTTGGAAAGATTTTCCGCGGTAGGTTTGGCCTTAAAAGCTTTAAGAGCGGCTTTGATAGTTTTCTTGATATCTTGATTGTGCTTGGTGCGCTTGACAGATTGACGAGCGGCCTTTTTAGCGGATTTGATAATCGGCATTATAATTCCTATTAGTTAACTTATTACTTCTTATAAATTATACACAATTTTTTATTTTTGTAAAGTGTTGATAGATGTTTGACTTTGTGAAAACGTTTGTGCTTGCGCTGTGAAAAAGTTTATGCTAAACTTAGTATATATTATTAGGTCATAAGGTAAGATATAAAAATGGTGGATTTGCCAAGTGATGCAACAGATCAAACAAAAACAACAGACGAACCAGTAGCTGCGCCAGTGGTTTCCGATAAGCCAAAAAAGGCGGCTAAACTTCCGGATGCGCTGGAAAAAGTAGTAGACAGAATAGAGGCGGCGGATAGTATTTTGGTGGCGCTATCTAAGGATCCGAATGTGGACGAGATGGCGGCGGCGATTGCACTGACAATGATGCTAGATAATTCCGGAAAACACGCTACGGCGATTTATTCTGGCGATACGCCGAATGCGCTGGAGTTTTTGAAACCGGAAGAGACTTTTGAGACCGATACGAATTCCTTGCAAGATTTTATTATTGCGTTAAATAAGGAAAAGGCAGACCACTTGCGCTATAAAATAGAAGGGGATTTTGTAAAAGTTTATATTACGCCGTATAAAACCACTTTAACAGAGAAGGACTTAGATTTTGAACACGGTGATTTTAATGTAGATTTAGTAGTGTCTTTGGACGTGCCGAGTGGGGATGATTTAGACGCGGCGCTGTCCGAGTACGGGCGAATTATGCATGATGCAACAGCGGTGAATATTACAACTGGAGAGCCGGGGCGGTTTGCAGAAGTGGAATGGAGTGAGCCGGAGGCTTCTTCAGTCTGTGAAATGATAGTAAGGTTGCAGGGCGCAATGAAAGACAAGGCTGCGCTGGACGAGCAGGTAGCGACAGCTCTACTAACGGGTATTGTAGCGGCGACGGAGCGGTTTTCTAATGATAAAACCAGTCCAAAGACGATGGAAGTGGCCTCTAAGTTGATGAACGCTGGGGCAGATCAGAAGCTGATTTCTGAGAATTTGACGAAGAGTGGAGTTAAAAAATCTGCGGCGGAAGAAGAGATTGAGAATCTAAGTAAGGAGCCGGGAAGCCTAGATGTGAAACACGAGGACGAGGAGGAGCCGGCGGAAGCTACTGAGACGGAGAAGCCTGTTGAGGAAGTGAAGCCTGAGGAGGAAGTGAAGCCTGAGGAGCCGGTTTTGCAGCCGATATCTGCAGATCCGACAGCGGAAGTAACGGCGGAGCCCACGCCGCAACAGCAATTAGACCAATTGATTCAGCCTTTGACGGCAGCGCCGACGGTTACGCCGGAAGTTGTAGCTGAGCCTGCGCCGACTTTGGAAGCCCCGATTTTGAGCCCATCACCAGAGGTGGCGGTACCGGCTGGAGATACGGTAGCGGCACCGGAAGTGCCACCAGCGCCAATCAACACAGATGCAGTGTATGGTAGCGCAACGGCGGCGCCGCTTTCTGATACGCCAGTGCTGAATGCCCCAGATGTAATTACGCCAGAAGCGACGGGGGCGGGCGCGTCTAGTGGGCCGAGTCTGGCGGGTGGTTCGGTACTGATTGATAGAGATAAAGATTATAGCAAGATGATGGATGAAGAATTGGCGGAGCCGGCACCGGTTTTGCAGCCGACTCAGCCAGTGGCGGATGTAGCGGCTGGAGAGAATCCGGCGGTAGTGGCAGCGCCGGAAGTTTCTGGCGAAGCAGTTTTGCCACCGCCACCGGCACCACCGATTGATCCGACGGCTTTGACGCCTACGCCGGCGCCAACAGACGCGCCAAATATAGCGCCGGTTACTCCTGAGGCTAGTGCGGAGCCTGCGGCGGATGTTCCTGCGGCAGCGCCAACTGATGCTCCGGGGGCGTTCCAAATTCCGCAAGCGTAGCTGTGTTATAATTTAGGCATGGATGAGATTTTGTTGATTGATAAGCCGGCTGGCATGACGTCGTTTGGGGTGGTGGCGAGAGTGCGGCGAGTTTTGAGTGCGGAAGCGAGGCATAAGGTAAAGGTAGGGCATACAGGGACGCTGGATCCGTTTGCGACGGGGCTTTTGATTCTCATGACAGGGAAGATGACGCGGAAATGCGAGGAGTTTTTGAAGCTGGACAAGAAGTATGTCGCGACGATTTGCCTTGGAAAGACGTCTACTACGGGTGATACGGAAGGGGAAATTCGGAACTACATTTTTGCTGGACGCGTCGGCTCGGCCCGTCTTCACGGGCGAGCCGCGCTCGAGCTCGATAGCGACCTGCGCGCCGCCAGCAAAAGTGTAGTTCCGAATTTCCCCACAGTATCGTCAGTAGTGAAAAGCTTTCAAGGGGAGATTGTGCAGAGGGTGCCGGCGTATAGTGCAGTGAAAATTAATGGCAAGCGGGCGTATGATTTGGCACGGAGGGGCGTTGAGGTGGAGATGCCGGAGCGGAAAGTAACCATATATAATATAGAGATTTTGAATTATGAATGGCCATATCTGAAAATTGCTTGTCATGTATCGTCCGGGACATATATTCGGACGTTGGGAGAAGATATTGGGAAGAAGCTAGGAGTAGGAGGGTATCTAACGGAACTTAGGCGAACGGCAATAGGGAAGTATAGAGTAGAGGAAGCACGGACTTTGGCGGAGTTGGGGATATTGGATTAGGTAAGATGCTTGAGCTTTGTTCTAGGAAATTTTATGATTAAGAATAGCAGAGGTTGTTTGATGAAAATTTAGGAATTTCTACGCTTATGCTTGGCGAGAAAACCAAAATATGCTTATAATCACACGTAGGTTGGCACATTTTCGTGATTAGATGGTTAAGGCTAAAAATCCTGAATTCTACTATACCGCATTGTAGTAGATTATGTTCAGGGCGGTGGTGGAGTCTTAACTAAACTGATAGTCATTCTAGACTCTGGCTATTCTAGAGACTCCGAATCAGAAGGAAGGAGGAATAAGATGGCGATAGAGTTAAACTTTATCAATATCCGCATCCGACGCCGAAAGAGGCGGAAGAAATCCCAGAAATAGTTTAGCCCTCTAGAGAGGGCTAAAGCCAACCAAAACGGAAAACTTGCATTTCTAGAATGTGGGTTTTCTTTATGTTTATAATGTTATCACAAGTTTAGGAGATTTGCAAGGTGCTTGACTCTGCGAAAGTGATTATGGTACAATAAGCGTAACTAGTAATTTTGGAGGAAACATGAAAATAAACAATGCTGGGAAGATTTCTGCAGGGATTCCTCTTTTGATGATGCCGGCTAGTTTGGCTTTTGTTTTTGCTTTGTCTGCTATTCTTCCGGAACTTGCTCCGTCTGATTCTTCTGCCGTAGCTACTGGTACGGCTTTGATTAATCTTACTGTGCCGGATAATATATCGATAGATTTATCTAAGACAGAACTGGAAATCAATATTTCTCCATCTGGTTCCTACGCTAATTTTGCGGAGGATTATACCGTAGCGGAGGTTTCTACCAATAACTTTACTGGCTATACTTTGGTGCTGAGCGACACAGACAGCGACACGAATTTAGTCAGGACGAAAGTCAGCACGGAAGAGCCGGACTCTACAATTGCTACGATTAACACTACAAATAATCCTGGCTATGATTCTAGCGTTGGTATTGCTTCCGGAGATTTAAGGTCTAATGCCTGGGGCTATTCCGTAGGGAGCGGAACGGCAGGGAGCTATACCGCCGGGAATTACTTTGACGTTCCGGCGCTGGCTTCGCCGAGGAACATTAAAGTTACGAGCGATGCAGTGTCGAGTGATTTGACGCCGGTTTTCTTTGGCACCAAGGTAGATAATACTATGACGCCGGGGAGTTACCAGGACGAAGTAATTTTTACGGCAATTGCTAATTATCAGCCGAGCAGTAGTAATGCTATTACTGCTATCTCTCCATCTACCATCAGCACAGACGGCGGAGAAACTCTAACTATAGACACGAATATTGATTACAGTGAAAATCTAGTAGACTCTACTCATCCATTAAATGTCAGTCTAGTAAAGGTTAGCGATACTGGTACAACCTTGTCTTGTGGCAGTGTAGCCTTAGTAAATAATAGTGATAAGCTCCGTATCACCTGTACTACCCCAACTACCGGTATAGAAGAGACTAACTATACCGTTCAGCTAGTCTTTACTAAGTTAGGAGATCTTACTTATAACTCCGAGGATACAATAGCTGGGGAGATACCAGTACCTACTTGTGCAGAGACACTTGGCGGAATAGGCGGAACCGGTACTTGGAATGGTACAGCAGCAAAAGTCCTAGAAGACGGCAACTGCTGGATGACCAGCGACCTTGCTACCGGTATCACCTGGTACTATGCTATGGGCGCCAGCAGTACATCTGCTACTTCCGGCGGTTCTAGTAGCACCACTACGGCCTTCTCCGTAACAGGACACTGTCCATCTGGCTGGTATATGCCAACTAAAGCCCAATTTGATACCTTAATCAGTAAATACGGTTCTGGCGGTACACTATATACTACTCTTGGCCTGAGCAGCTACCGATACTTCTGGAGTGCTACGCAGTACGATAGCAGCGCCGCGTACGACCTCAGCGTCTACAGTAGCAGCGCCTATGTCGACTACTACAGTAAGGCGGATAGCCTTAGCTACGACGCTATTCGCTGTGTAGCTCCTTAGTTGTTGCGGCTTAAGGCTTGCGGAAAAGTTACCCCTGTGATATAATACAGAGCATGATTACTAAAGAGAAGAAGGCTGAAGCGACAAAGAAGCTGGCCCGGAGCAAGAATGATGTGGGTTCTCCAGAGGTGCAGGTGGCAATCTTGACCGAACGGATCAAGGAAGTGACTGAGCACGTAAAGGAGAATAAGCATGATTTTATGGCGCGCCGCGGGCTGATGCAGATGGTCGGTAGGCGGAAGAAGTTACTCAAGTATCTTGAGAAGACTGATTTTGAGACTTACAAGAAGACCGTTTCTAAGCTTGGTTTGCGCAAATAGCTATAATAAACTGCCACTTGGTTTGTAGCGTTGCTCCGGCTCGGTGGTAAGAAAAAGACCCCGCTTAGACGGGGTCTTTTTGTGGCAGAGAGAGTAGAAATTTATCCTGAGATTCCTGCGAGCTCGCTATAGTAACTCTGTAAGACGGGTATACTAATAACGGTGCCGGTTTTGTTGGGTTTGCCAGCGAGCAGGGGAATGGTGTACCGGATTTTCTTCCGGTATTCTTCCAAGTCGTCGCTAGACTTGATGTAGCCTTCAACGACCTGGAGGTAGATCTCAACGAGTTTGCTTTCGTCGAAATCTTTGGGACAGCGGGAGTCCATGATGAAGTCTAAGCATGCTACACCGTCACGTTTGCGGTGGATGTTCAGACAGACGGGAGCTCTGTGTTCTCTGATGAAGTACTTTTTGACCGGGGTGTAGAGCTTTAGCAGCGTATGATCGTCTAATTTCTGAGACGCTTCTTTGCTGATTTTGAACTGCTCGCCGGTGTCTTCAATCTTACGAATAGTGAACTCCGTGTCCTGCTGGTTTGTTGAGACAAAATCTTCCATATTTTCGGGCCCTTTCTGAAAAACTACTACATGCAACAACTCTCTCTGCTAAGGTACGGACGTTGCGAGACGGATGTAAGGTTTTGGGCATACAAAACACTTAACAACAGGCCATCGTACGCCAGTGTATCTATTGTAACACACTTATGCTAAAAAGTCAACCCTTTTTGTGTTCCAGAGGGAGCTGTGATATAATAGAAATATCATTAACATTGGGAAGACGGCAGAGATCTGGGCTGGACGCGTTTCAGAGTGGATTCCTGGTGTTTTCCCGAGGAAAGGTATTTTTATGGATATCATTAACCCGAGTGGGAAGAAAATGATTCGGCTGTCTACGACGCTCTGTGGGAAGGAGCTGACGCTGGAGGTAAATAGAGTAGGATTTAGAACGACTTCGTCCGTGCTGGTAACCTACGGGGAGACGACGGTGTTGGGGAGCGTGGTGGTTTCGGAGAAGCCGACCGAGGCGGACTTCTTCCCACTGTCGATTGATTATGAAGAAAAGTTTTATGCAGCTGGGAAAATTTCTGGTTCAAAGTTTATTAAGCGCGAGGGGAAGCCGGCGGATGAGGCGGTGTTGATTGGGCGGCTGATAGACCGGCCGATTCGCCCGCTGTTCCCGAAGGGTTATCGCCAAGAGGTGCAGGTCGTAGCGACGGTTTTGTCTATGGATCCTTCCTTCCGGCCGGACGTGGTAGGGATGATTGCGGCGTCTGCGGCGCTACATAATGCCGGATTGCCGTTTGATGGGCCGGTGGCGGGGCTGAGGATTGGGCGCGTAGACGGGAAATTTAAGGCGTTCCTTACTCCGAAAGAAAGAGAAAAATCTGATCTTGATTTAGTGGTGGCAGTGAAGGGTGAAAAGGTTGTAATGGTGGAAGCTGGCGCGAATGAGGTGCCGGAAGATGTAATTATTGAAGCAATGAAGTGGGCAGTGAAAGAAGTGCAGCCGGCGCTGAAGTTGCAGGAAGAACTGCGCGCAGCGGTGGGGGTTACCGAGTTGCCGTATGAATTAGTTTTGCCGAACCCGGAAATTCAGGAAGAAGTGGACGCTTGGACGGCGCCGAAGTTTGCTGGTGGCGCGGTGCGGGGGAATGTCTTAGAGCGGCAGAAGATTTTGCAGGGATTTGAGGAAGAGATGCACGCCGAGTTTGCTGAGAAGTACGGTGAAGGCGAGACTACAGAGGAGAAGACCGCGGACTATGACGAGAGGTTGAAGGCGGAGTATGCGGCGGCGTTTGAGCTTTCGGCGCATCATGAAGTAAGGCGGGGAATTATTTCCGAGGGCGTGCGTCCGGACGGGCGGAAGTTGACTGAGGTGCGACCTTTGTCTTCGCAAGTTGGGATTTTGCCGCGGGTGCACGGGTCTTCGCTGTTTACGCGTGGTCTTACCCAGGCGATGAACATCGTGACGTTGGCGCCGCTGTCTTTCTCGCAGATTGTAGATACGATGGAAGTGACGGACGGAGAGCGCCGCTATATGCATCATTATAATGCGCCGTCTTATACGGTGGGCGAGATTGGGCGGCTAGGTTCGCCAGGGCGCCGGGAGATTGGTCACGGGTATTTGGCGGAAAGAGCGCTGCTGCCAATGCTGCCGTCTAAAGAGGATTTTCCATACGCGATTCGTTCCGTGACAGAGATTATGTCGCAAAATGGCTCTACTTCTATGGCGGCAACGTGCTCGTCTTGTATGGCTTTGATGGATGCGGGCGTGCCTCTAAAGCGGCCAGTGAGTGGCGTTGCAATGGGGTTAATGGTGGACGTTGCGCCGGGTGCGGAAATTACTGCGAAAGATATTGATAAAGCGTACGTTTTGACGGATTTGATGGATGCGGAAGATTTTGCGGGCGATATGGACTTTAAGGTAACTGGTACAACTGAAGGTATTACGGCACTGCAGATGGATATGAAGGTGCATGGGTTGCCGGTGGAGATTCTTGAAAAAGCGATTAAACAGAGCCACGACGGGCGGATGTTTATCCTTGACCATATGTTGTCTGTAATTCCGGAGCCGCGGAAAGAGCTGGCTAAAGATGCGCCGCGAATTGAGAAGCTGGTAGTAAAGAAAGATAAGATTGGTGCGATTATTGGCAAGGGCGGGGAAATGATTAATAAGATTACTTCCGAAACCGGTGCGACGGTGGACGTGGCGGAAGACGGGTTAGTGACGATTGCTTCGGCGAATGGTGAGGCCCTGGATAAGGCGCTAAATTGGATTAAGTCATTAGTGGAGGAGCCAGAAGTAGGGAAGATTTATGACGGTACGGTAGTGACGATTAAAGATTTTGGGGCGTTTGTAAATATTTTGCCGGGGATTGACGGGATGCTACATATTTCCCAGATTTCGGACAAGAGAATTGATAAGGTAGAAGATGCGTTGGAAGTTGGGCAGAAAGTGCGCGTACGCCTAGACGCGATTGATGATAAAGGCCGCTTATCCTTATCTATGCGTCATATAGATTAGTTGTGCTATAATATATATATGGCTAAGAAGCGTAAACGTAAAGCTGCGAAAGACGTAGCACCAGAGCACGAATTGCCAGGAGGTTTTTGGCGGCAGGTTTGTGCTGTGTTGATGATAGCGCTGGCGATTATCTTAGTGATGACGTGGTTTGGTAGCGGGGGGTCGCTTCTAAATACTATTCATAAGGGGACGTATTTTGCGATAGGAATTGCAACATACGCTATACCAGTGCTTTTAGTATATCTTTCGGTGAAGATTTTTCGTTCAGAAGACAACCGGATTCCGGTAGTGATGTGGATAGCGGCGCTATTGATGGTGGCGTGGCTGGCAGGGATTTTTGGTTTACCGACAATTGGTAAGGTTGACCCAACGGGCGGAATAGTGGGAGAGTGGCTGAACAAATTAGTAACGCAGATTCTAGCGCCAGGAGTGGCGGCGTTTATCTATG
Source organism: uncultured Candidatus Saccharibacteria bacterium (assembly GCA_964483335.1). Taxonomy (GTDB): domain Bacteria; phylum Patescibacteriota; class Saccharimonadia; order Saccharimonadales; family Saccharimonadaceae; genus Nanosyncoccus. The sequence continues at coordinate 27,694 of CAZAAA010000005.1, forward strand.
TAGTATTGATATTTATTACAGCCCTGTTTATTTTGCAAACTAGCCCGGCGGCGGCGTTTAGAGGGTTAATGAATATGCTGAAGACCGGACGGAAGGCAGAAGATGCAGAGAATGCACGGACGATGCGGAAAGCGGCAAAGGCGGAGAGTGGCGAAGAGATTGATTTGAAGATTTCTGGTGCGCCGGAAGTAGCTCCTAAACTGAAAGTGAGTAAGGAAAAGCCAGAGAAGGCACCAGCGAAGGAGCCGGAGAGGGCGATGCTTGCGGTGAGCGATCCAAATTGGAAGATGCCACCAGTGGAGCTTCTAGAAAAGAAAAACTCTCCGGGGGAGCCGGGAAATGCGCAGCAGAACGCCTTTATTATTAAGAGCACGCTTGCGGAATTTGGGATTGAAGTGGAGATGGAAGGTGCAAATATTGGGCCGAGAGTGACGCAGTATACAATGAAACCGCCTTCGGGGGTGAACTTGTCGAAGATTGTTTCACGCGATAAGGAGCTAGCGCTAAATCTCGCAGTAGATAAAATTAGGATAGAGGCGCCAATTCCGGGGACAAGATTGGTAGGCGTAGAGATTCCGAATGTAAAATCGGCAGATGTGAGGTTGCGCGGAGTGCTAGAAAGCCCAGAGTGGAAGAATGCAACAGATCCGCTGACTTTTGCGGTGGGGAAAGATATTTCTGGCAACGCAGTGGTAGGGAATCTGGCTAAAATGCCGCACCTGCTAATTGCTGGTACGACTGGTTCTGGTAAATCAGTGATGACAAATACTTTGATTACGTCGCTTTTATATCGTAATACGCCTTCTGATATGAAGTTAATTATTGTAGACCCGAAGCAAGTAGAAATGGCGCAGTATGACGATATTCCGCATCTTCTTACGCCAATTATTACCTCTACCGATAAGGCACTTAGCGCAATGAAATGGGCCGTGAATGAAATGGAGCGGCGCTATAGTTTGATGGCAGAGAAAAAGGTGAAAAATATTGTAGATTATAACGTAAAAATGGCGCGAAACGCAGAAAAGGCGGTAATAAAAGATGCGGACGGAAACGAGCAGGAGCATGATGGTGGCAAGATGCCGTATATTGTGATCGTGATTGACGAGATGGCGGATTTAATGATGATGGCAGGGAAAGACCTAGAAATGCTAATTGTAAGAATTGCACAGAAAGGGCGTGCTGCGGGGATTCATTTAGTGTTGGCAACGCAGCGGCCAGAAGTAAAAGTAATCACGGGCTTGATTAAAGCTAATATTCCAGGAAGAATTGCGTTTGCAGTGGGCTCGAGTGTGGATTCTAGAATTATGCTTGATATGAGCGGAGCGGAGAAGCTATTAGGAAAAGGCGATATGCTGATGCTGACAACGGAGATGATGGGGAAGCCGCGCCGGATTCAGGGTGCATACACGCCAGATGCGGACATAGAGAAAGTGACGGATTTCTTGCGTGAGCAACGGCCGCCGGAATACAATGACGAAGTGGTGGCACAGCCAGTATCTATCAAGGGTATAGGGCCGGCTGGCGGTGGGTCGATTGGAGATTTGGGTAGGAAATATGATCCGAATGATCCGGTAGTGCGTAAGGCAGTGGAGCTTTCAATTCAGAAAGGGAAGTTTTCTACGGCAATGCTACAGACATATCTTGGAAAAGGACATGGGTTTGTGAGTGGTCTTGCGGTGTGGTTTGAGGAGCTGGGGGTGATTGGCCCGGCGAATGGCAATAAACCGCGCGATGTACTAGTAAAAAGTATGGATGAGTTTGATCAGATAGTGGGGATCTGATGAAAAGAACGAAATTTTTAAGGATTTTGCTATTTGTAGCGGCGGGGTTGATTGTGGCGCGGCTGTTTTTTATACAGATTGTTGAGCACGATAAATACGTAGCATTAGCGGAAGAACAACAGACGATGCAATACACAATTTTGGCGGAGCGAGGGGAGATATATATGATGGATGGAATTGTGGGTGACAAGACGGCTGCAGTGGTGATGAACGAGCCAGTGTGGACGATTATTATAGATCCAATGTTAGCGGATGAGGAAAGAACGAAGGAGATAATTGATAAATATGCTAAGGAACAAAAGGTAGCGGACTGGAAAGACGTTTTTCGTGATAAAAATTTGCGGTATTATGTAGTAGCAAGAAACGTGGTGCGCAGTGCGGCGGAAAAAATTAAGGCGGAAAATTTGTCCGGGGTGTGGTTCCAGGAAAATGTGAGACGAGTGTACCCGGAAGGGCAAATGGCAAGTGGGGTGCTGGGATTTGTGAATGCGGACGGAGAAGGGCAATATGGAGTGGAAGGCGCACTAAACGAGGAACTTTCCGGGACGAATGGATTAATGAAAACCGTAAAGGACGTAAATAATATACCGCTGACGATTGGTGATGATAACGTGCGAGTGCCAGCAGAAGACGGAAAAAATATTGTATTGACAATTGATAGGAATATACAGAAGAAGGTAGAGAAAGTATTGCAGAGCGGGATGGATAAAGCCGGAACGAAGCACGCAAGCGCGGTAGTGATGGATCCGAATACGGGGAAGATTTGGGCGATGGCAAATTTGCCAACTTATGATGCAACAGATTATGCAAAAGTAGAAGACGCTTCAATTTTCCAAAATGACCCCGCACAAGATGCGTTTGAGCCGGCGTCGGTGTGTAAGACTTTTGCGTTTTCGGCGGCAATTGATTCGGGAGCGATGACGCCGGATACGACGTATGAAAATACTGGCTCCACGGTAGTAGATGGTTGGCCAATTGAGAATGCGTACAAAGGGATGTATGGCACAATTAATATGCAGACAGCATTAAATTATTCTTTGAACACGGGAAGCACGCAGGCTCTCCGGTTGCTCGGCGGAAATACGTCGGAAATTACGCAGGTAGGGAAAGATAAACTATATTATTACTATCATGATTTGTTTGGATTTGGAGAATATACAGGAATAGAAGTGCCGGAGTCGGACGGAATTGTAATACCTTCGTCCAATGTAGACGGGACGAATGCGCGATATGCGAACATGACGTTTGGACAAGGGATGAACATTACGATGGTGCAGACGGCAGCGGCGTTTGCTTCGGTGATAAATGGTGGGGAATATTATACACCAACGCTAATTGAAGGTGAGATGAAAGATGGGAAGTTAGTCAAGGCAGATTTGAAAGAGCCGGTGCGCCAGACAATTTCTACAAATACTAGTGCAACGATGCGAAAGATGCTGTGGGGGACGAGGAACCATAAAAGAGTTTCTGGAGTGGACAGAGCGGGATATTTTGTAGGAGGGAAAACTGGTACTTCGCAAGCAATACGAGATGGAAAATATGTGATGGATGAAACGTTGGCAACTTATGTAGGATTTGGTTCGGCGGGAAATAATGAAAGTGATGCGGAGATGCCGGAGTATGTTATAATGGTAAAAATATGGCAAGAAGGAAAGCGGATTGAAGGAGAAAGAGACGCGGCACCGATATTTGATGAACTAAGTAATTATCTGCAAGATTATTTAAAAATAAAACCAAAGGGGCAGTAAATGTTATCATCACTAAGTGGAGAAATGTTTTATGGATTAGTGCTGGCACTGGCGGCGTTTTTGCTTGCGATGTTTTTGACGCCGGTGTATACGCATTTTGCTTATAAATATAAATGGTGGAAACAGCAGAAGAAGAAAACTGCGCAGGGTGACGATTTGCCAATAATGACGAAATTGCATGCGCATAAATTTAAACGAGCATTCCCGACGATGGCAGGGGTTGTGGGCATAATAACAGTTTTTGTGGTAACCTGGATTTGCAACTGGGATCGTGGGCAGACGTGGTTGCCAATAGCGGGATTTGTGATGGGGTCGTTTGTGGGGCTAATAGACGACATGATAAACGTATTTGGCTCTGGTGCCGGGGCGGCAGGACTGAGGGCGCCGGTGAAATTTGCGATGATTACGGCAGTGGGATTATACCTAGGCTGGTTCTTTGCTTTTAAACTAGGCTGGACGGATATTATGGTGCCGTTTGTAGCGGATATAGATATTGGGCCATGGCTGATGATGCTGATTTTTGCTTTTGCGATAGTAGCAACGTCTAATGCAGTAAATATTTCGGACGGGCTAGACGGACTGGCGGGAGGTTTGTGTTTAATAGCGTACGGAGCGTATGCGGTAATTGCGCTATACCAAGGGCAGTTGCACCTGACGGCATTTTGTTTGACGGTGGGAGGGTGGCTGTTGTCTTACGTATGGTTTAACGTACCGCCGGCGCGGTTTATGATGGGAGATGTAGGCTCGTTTGCGCTGGGGGCAGGGCTGGGGGTGGTAGCAATGATGACTAACTCGTTCTTGCTGCTACCGATTATTGGCGGGCTGTTTGTAGTGGAGGCAGGCTCATCACTATTACAGATGTTTTGGAAAAAAGTATTTCATAAGAAACTTTTGATTTCGGCACCAATACACCATCATTTGGAAGCAAAGGGGTGGGGCGAAGCAAAGATTGTAATGAGGTTTTGGGTGATAGCTGGAGTATTAGCACTAATAGGAGTATTTATTGCGGCGGCAGGGGGAATTGCGTCGTCAGGGGCGCTACTAGGAGGAATGTAGGGTGAGGAAACATAAGTCGGATAGAGTAATTGCGGTATTGACATTTTTGCTGATAGGTATGGGGCTGATTATAATTTATGCAATTGGGCCAATGCGAGCGAATTTTATGAATGCGGCATATGGGACAGACTATGATGCGAACTACTTTTTTATTCATCAAATAATTAGTGTGGTACTGGCGGTGGTGGCTTTCGCAGTGGCGGCAAAAATGCCGTATGAAAGAGTTAGGCGATTTGCTAGAATAATCATGATTTTAGGTTTAGCGTCCTGTCTAGTACTGATGTTGGCTGGTTGGGCAGGGATGGGTATAGCAAAATGCGAACTGGGTGCGTGCCGATGGTTTAATTTGGGACAACTGGGTTCTTTTCAGCCGGCAGAGCTTCTGAAGCTAGGCCTGGTATTGTATCTAGCGCAGCTTGTGGCAGAAAGAAAGAAAGAGGGAAAGTTAGAAAGCTCCTCTGATTTTTGGCTACCATTTGCGGTAGTGTCAGGGCTGTCATTGTTCTTTGTAGTTGTAGTGCAAAAAGATTTTGGTTCGGGCGTGCCAATTGCGGCAATAATTTTAACAATTTTGTGGATGAGTGGAGTATCTTATAAGAAATTTTGGACAATAGTAGGAGTAGGCGCAGTGTTGGCGGTGCTTTTAGTGGTGTCGTCTCCGCACCGACTGGAGCGGCTATCGACTTTTAGCGGAGAGGGCTCTTCGGATTCATATCATATTGACAACGCAATGATTGCGATTGGTACGGGAGGGCTTTGGGGGGTAGGAATAGGGAATAGTGTACAGGCTACAGGATATTTGCCAGAGTCGATTAACGACTCAGTGTTTGCGGTAATGGGAGAGACCTTTGGGTTTGGAGGGTTGGTGTTAGTGATTTTATGTTTTCTAGTATTATTGCTGAGATTACTTAAAGTTTCTGAATATTTGCCGGAAACAGAAGAAAAATTGGTGGTGGCAGGGGTATTTGCTTGGGTGATGGCGCACATGGTAGTGAACATAGCAGCAATGACTGGACTAATACCGCTGACTGGTATTACGTTACCGCTACTATCTTACGGCGGAACAAGTATGATCTTTGTGTCTTTTGCACTTGGTTTATCTTTGCAACTTTCGTGTTATACTGGAAGGGAGGTAATACATGAAGATACTGGTAGTAGGCGGGGGGAGCGGGGGACATATTACACCAGCCGTCGCCGTAGTGCGTGAGATTTTAGTACTAAAACCGCGGGCGAGGGTGGAATTTTGGACTGATAAAAAATATTATAAGAATGTTGTAAAAATTACAACAGAACTAGAGGGGGTGTCTTGGGGGGAAGATGATAAAAACTCCGGACGAAAGGTACAATATATTCGGGTGCGAAAAGTAATGTCCGGAAAATTTAGACGATACAATTGGACTTTTAAAGAGTATTTTCAGAATTTTGGGATATTTTTGAAAGATTTGGTATTTAAAAATATCATTGGATTTTTTGGGTTTATGGGCGGGATTTTTCAGTCGTTTTTCCGAATGTTTCTGCGCAAAAATCGCCCGGATGTGATTTTTCTAAAGGGGGGATTTGTAGGTTTGCCAGTGGGGATAGTGGCGAGGATTTTTCGGATTCCGTATGTGATACATGAATCGGATGCGACGCCAGGACTAGCGAATCGGTTGCTGATGAAACATGCAAAAGTGGTGGCATCAACGATGGGACTAGAGGTCTCTAATAATATCGTGACTGGCGTGCCGGTGGCGGAGGAGTTTCGGCCGGTGTCGGCGACGCGGCAGAAGAGTCTGAAAAAGACTTTTGGGTTTGATGAGGATAAACCGCTACTAATAGTAACGGGTGGGTCGCAAGGTGCGGAGCATATCAATGCCGCTATACGAGAGATTTTGCCGGAGCTTTTAAAATGTTGTTCGGTAGGTTTAGTGGCGGGTAGGAAACACTATGAAGAGATGGTGGATTTGAAAAAATATGAGGAGTGGGACAAAGCAAAATTGCAGTCGAATTTTAGGCTATGGAATTTTAGTCCAGTAATGAATGAGTTGATGGGAGCGGCAGACGTAGTAGTGTCGCGAGCGGGGGCTACGACGATTGCGGAGCTTTCGGCGCTAAAAAAAGCAGTGGTTTTGGTGCCATTTGAAAAACTACCGGGTGGACATCAGGCAAAAAATGCAGAAAAGCTGGAAAGCGACGGTGCGGTGATAGTAATAAGAGACGACAAGATGATGAAGAAACCGGCGCTACTGTTAGAGGCGGTACAAAGTTTGATGCGTTCGCCAAAAAAGCGTGAAGTGATGGCGGAAAAATTACATCAAATGGCTAGACCAGATGCGGCGAAAGATTTAGCAGAGATTATATTAAAATTAGCACAGGGTATAGAATGAGAAAAAACCAAAATACGATGAAGCTGGGCCGGACGATTGTGGCGGAGCGAGAAAAAACTTTGAGCGAGTCGGAGCGGATGCTGGCGCGCAAAAAGGCAAAAAGTAAGAAGACCTTTATGACGATGATTTCAGTGTTGATACTTTCGGCAGTAGTAATTTTATTAGTAGTAACCATTTATAATGTGATTGTGAAAAATCGTGATGTAGCGGCTCCGGTGGAGCAGGATAAATATATGCCAACGGTGCGAATAGAAGACGGGGGTGGGACGTCTTATGTGACGGAGAAGATGAAAGAGTATGTAGGCAGAGTAGAGCGGGACTTTCAGAGTTATGGGCGGAAGGTAGTGCGAGCGGTAATACCGGCGGGGAAGACCAGGGAGATTGATATTTATTTGGACGGGAGAGACGAATATTATAAATTGAGTATAGATAGGGGAAGTGCAGTGTCGGCGGAGGATGCAGTACGAATGATAAAATATTTAGACGAGCGTGATATCCATCCGGAGTACGTGGATGTGAGGGTAGAGGGAAAAGCTTATTATAAATAGGGGTTGACAGGGGTAGCGACCTGTGATAAGATAAGGTTATTATTAACTCAGCAAACAGCGTTAGGCGTGTTTGCTTTAACCAAAGGAGTGCTATGAAGCAGTATGAACTTACTGTGCTGATTCATCCGGATTTAGAGATGAATTTGGCGCCGGCTACCGACAAGGTCAAGAAATTGATCGAAGACAATGGTGGCAAAATTACTAAAGAGACCAACGAAGGGAAGAAGCATTTGGCTTACCCAATCAATGGTCAGGATTTTGCAGTTTACTACTATTATGAGGTAGAGCTGCCGGCAGAGGCACCGAATAAACTTTCTGCAGCTATGAACATATCTGAGGAGTTGTTACGGTACCTGCTAGTGCGGGCGGATGAGCGCAAGGCTAAATATGAAGCTGCTCGGAAGGCTCGTAAGGCCGATGACGAATCAGCCGAAGAAGAATCTTCTGAAGAAGATACTGATAATAATTCAAATGAGGAGGAATAATAGATGCGCGGTTTTAGTAAAGCAATTATTGCTGGTAATTTAACACGGGATCCGGAGATGCGGACTACGCCAAATGGGGCAACAGTTTGTAGTTTTTCCGTAGCGGTGAACCGGGTGTTTAGAGACAGCAGCGGAAATCAGCAGGAAGACGTTTCTTTTATTGATTGTGTAGCCTGGGGGAAAGGTGGGGAATTGATTAACCAGTATGCAAAAAAAGGAACGGGGATTTTGGTTTCTGGGCGGTTAGAACAGAGGAGCTTTGAGACTAAAGATGGCCAAAAGCGTTCTAGAACAGAGATTGTGATGGAAGATTTCAATTTTCTGGGTAATACTAACAGTGGCGGTAATGGTGGTGCAAATGCGGCGCAGCCAGCTGCAACTGATGGTGCGGCGGCCGAAGAAATGCCAGCAGATATCCCAGAAGAGCCAATTGATCTTTCGGAGATTCCATTTTAATAAATATTAAACTAAGGGAGAGAGAAAATGCGTAGAGTAAAAAATGATCCTAATCTGTACTTTGATTATCGCGATGTAAAAACTTTACAGCGGTACATTGATGCTTATGGCAGAATTGAGCCGATTGCTAAGACTGGACTTTCTGCAAAGCAGCAAAGGCAGTTAGCTGTAGCAATTAAGCGTGCACGTCATCTAGCGCTATTACCGTTTGTGGCGGAATAGGAGGAGCTATGTACGGTCCAACAGATTTGAAGAAAAACGTGCTAATTACTTTGGATGGGCAGCCATACAAAGTGGTTGAGTATTCCCAGAAGGTAATGGGAAGAGGGGGAAGCATTGTAAATGTAAAGGTAAAAAACTTGATTACGGGCGCGCTTTTGCCAAAGACTTTTAAAGGTCAGGAAAAGATTGAGCCAGCAGAAGTGACTACGCGGAAAGTGCAGTACTCTTATAATGATGATGAAAAGTTTTATTTTATGGATCCGGAAACGTTTGAACAATATGAGCTATCACGTGATATGGTGGGCGATGCAAAGGATTTCATGAAAGACGGTGATGAGATGGAGATCCAGTTTTATAATGGAACACCAATTAACTTAGTATTGCCAAAGAATTTGTGGTTGACTGTGACATACACAGAAAATGCAGTAAAGGGTGATACTTCTACTTCTGTAATGAAGGATGCGAAGTTGGAGACTGGCGTAGTGATTAAGGTGCCGGCATTTATAAAAGAAGGAGATGTGGTTTCCGTAGATACGGAGACGTATGCCTATAGAGAGCGCAAAAAATAATTTTGTGCTACAATAGACACATGGATACGCATGAGAAGAGAGTAATTGGTGGGCGAGTGTCAGAAAGGGAGATTCGGGAGTTTTTGCCGGATGAATATGAGGAAAAGCCTGTAAGTCGTGCAGAGGGTAAATTGGCCGGTGCGGCAGAGGCTTTTTCTTATAGTTTTAAAGATAAAGTAGTACTGGATATTGGCTCTTCTACTGGTGGTTTTACGGAGTATGCTCTAAAAAATGGGGCGAAGAAGGTGATTGCCGTAGAGAAGGGGACAAATCAGATGAAGGCGCCGCTTAGGGACGATCCTAGAGTGGAATTGCATGAGAAGACGGATATTTTTGACGTGAAAATTGGCGACCATGTAGGAACGACGATAAAAGAGGTAAAAATTCAGGCACCGGATGTGATACTTGCAGATGTATCATTTATATCCTTGACAAAAGTTCTTGCTTATGCTAAAATAGAGTTAAGCCGTGGAAGAACGGAATTTCTTGTAATGCTCAAACCGCAGTTTGAGGCTAAGCCAGAACAGTTGATTAAAGGCGTAGTGAAAAATGAAAAAATACGCCGGGAGATTATAAAAGAATTTGAAAATTGGCTGAGGACAAGAGGTTTTGTGATAAAAGCAAAGAGGGATAGTGCAGTGCCGGGTAGGAATGGTAATGTAGAAAGATTTTATCTATTATCCTTGTCTAGATGATAGTGCTTGTGCTATAATATAGGTATGAGTCTATTACATGGAGTGGGCGAGTTCTTTGCCCTGGATATTGGGACAAACTCGATTCGTTTGATACAGCTTTCTGGTGATAATGAGCGCGGATGGGTGCTAGAGAAGTATGCCTATGTTCCGGTGGATCCAAAAGTTACACAAGATGATAGCGATGTTGGACGGAGGAAGATGGGGGAAATTGTGCTTGGGGCGGTGCAGCAGGCGGGAATTCGGACGAAAAATATTGCGCTAGGTTTGCCAGCGAGGAAGACTTATACGGCGGTAATTGAAGTGCCGAATGCCCCGGAGAAAGAGCTGGATAAGACGATTAAATATGAGCTAGATCAGTATATCCCGATGGCAATTGATGAGGCAAAAGTTGACTATGCAATACTAGGGGAAAGCCCGATTGATAATACGAAGGCTGAGGTGTTGGTTTCTTCTACAGCGATTACTTATGCGGAAGAACGGATGGAGTCAATGGAGGCTTTAGGGCTGAATGTGATTGCGCAGGAGCCGGAACCGATTGCGATGGCAAGGGCACTGGCGCCAGTAGGGATTACGGATGCGCGATTGATTATTGATGTAGGCGAGACTTCTACGGATCTCGTGATGGTTTATAATGGTGCACCGCGATTGGTGCGTTCGGTGCCGGGCGGTTTGTCTTTGTTTGTAAAAACTGTGTCGACGGCGCTTTCTGTACGGGAAGACCAGGCGAGACAGTTTATTTTGAAGTTTGGTTTGGCACAAGATAAGTTGGACGGGCAGGTGTTTAATGCGCTAGATTCTACCTTGGAAGGGTTTGCAGGAGAGCTGACAAAATCAGTGAGATTCTTCCAGCAAAAATATACCAATACAACAGTGGGCGGGATTATTCTGTCTGGTTTTGCCGGGGTGATTCCGTTTATCGCGGAATATATTGAAGTGAAAACTGGTGTAGCAACGGTACAGGGAAATCCGTGGCAATTTGTAAGGGTGTCGCAGGAACAGCAGAACGCGCTGCTCCCGGTGGCGAGTGAATATGCAGTGGCGATTGGTCTGGCAGAGAGGAGTAACGAGTAATGTACGAGATAAATTTGGTGCCAGATGTAAAACTGGAGATGATTAAAAAACAGAAGGCGCGGAACTTGGTTTTCTTCATTTGTTTGGCTGTGGCAGGTGCCGGTATAGGAATTACGACAGTGCTGGGGAGCATAGTGGGGACACAGAGATTAGTGATTGCGGATCAGCAGACAAAGATTGATGCGATGTCGGAAAAAGTTAATGGTTATAGTGGCCTGTCGGAGTTTCTGACGATTCAGGATCAGCTGGGGAAGATTTCGGAGATAAATGCAAACAAGAAAGTACTATCTAGGGTGTTTAATGTACTGGGCGTGATGCTACCGGAAGAAGTGTCAGGTGGTGATTCGGTGACCTTGTCGGAGCTAAACATTAATCTAGACGAGTCGACTTTGACTTTTGATGGTCAGGCAGATGCTGGGCAGCCGGATGTGACGGGCCAGTCGGAAATTGATTACAGGGTGCTAGAAGCGTTCAAGAAATCAGTAGAAATGTCTAAGTATGACTACGGACGTTATGTAGATGCGGAGGGGAAGGAAATTCCAACTTGGTGTATGGAAGATATGGATGAGAACGGTAACGTTTTTTCTCTAGACGGTAGCATTGTAGCAGTTTGGCACAGAGGAAGGCTGGGTTGTGATCCGAGCAGGAATGACGAGAAGGAAGAGGAGGAGTTTGAGGAAGAGAGGGATGAAGATGAGAATAGAACTGGTACAACTACAACAACGGAAACTGATTCTGGAGAGGATGAAGTAGTGCCGGGGGTGGCGGATGAAATTATCTATCGAACGCCGCAGTTTGATAAGTGGTACGAGGCGGGGGAGAAGAATTTAATTCTGGATGCGGACTATGTAGATGGCAATAGCGGTAATAATGAGCAGTACCAGTATCAGCCAAAGATGACGCTAAGTGGTGAGATCTCTGGAGTGCCGCATTTTGAGAGTGAATGTATTATATATTCTGGCGATGAAATTGCGGACGGAAAAGTGAGGTGGACGGCGCAAAATGAAGGTTGTTTATTAGCGGAAGAGGGGGCGTCGATTCGTGATTCCTCTAATGGTAAAGATTCTTCTGGTAATCTGGTTTTGCGGTTTAATGCAACTATTAAAATAAATGAAGAAGTCTTTTCGTATGCGAACAAGCATATGATGGCAATTCGTCCGGGCAGGCAGAACGTGACAGATTCATACGTGCAGATTCAGAATATGTTTGAGGAGCGTGCACGTGATTGTACAGTAGCAGATACGGATTGCACGGCAATTAATAGCGGAGGAAATTAAGATGGCAAAGAAGAAAAAAGAAGGAGCAATTACCAAGAGAATTAAAATTTCAAAGACGCAGCGGCAGATGATGCTGGCGGCGCTAGGTGCGTCTTTGACCCTAGGCGTGTGCTTGGTGCTGTCACTGTTTTTCATTAGGTATATGAGTTTCAATGGGAAGGTGATGGATGCAAAAGATAAGTCGATTAGCAATTATGAGAAAACGATTTTGAACGTAGGTTTGTGCGTAGATAAGAACAAAGATGGTAAGCTAAATGACAAGGAGATAGAGGAGTGTGATCCGACTCAGCTAGAAGCCGAAAACTTGCCGGGAACTTTGCGGTATAACGTATTGGTGAGTATGGCGAAAAACCAGGATTTGGAGTCGGTGGCACGTGAGGCACTGGATATTTGCTACGTGGATAAAAATCCAGAGAGCGGAAAGATCGATTATTATGCGTTGTATAAGGCGGCGCAGAATGATGCGGACAGAAGAAGCTATATTTCTTTGATGCGGATGTGTTCGGCGCTAAGAGCGATTCCGGATGCTTTGCCAGCGCAGAAGAACGAAGAAGCTCTAATGGCATCTTTGAACCAGATCTTCCTGTTGTCTGATTTCCAGCCAGAGTCGTTGTCTCCGGGCGGAAATTACATCGCATCGCAGATTCCGGGACTAGGAACTATCCCGGTGAGCTTTGTAGTGGAGACGGACAGCAAGACGACGCTCGCGGTGCTTTCTAATATGGAGCGGTCAATTCGTTCATTTGATATTTCGGCAGCAACAATTGGTTGGAGTGAAGGTGGGCAGTTGGAGCTGAGGATGACAGCGGTGGCTTATTATGAAGGTGAGGTGCAATTTACTGAGGGGGAGACAACGGTTTATGCTTCTAATGAAGCAAGAAAGAGAGCAAGGTCAGGAGGTAATTAAATGAAACAGTCAGATATATTTACAGTAGTTTTGGTAGCATCGATTGGTACAATTGCGGCGTTTATTGTAGTAAATATGATTTTGAAGGTGCCGGATTCTGAGGCCGTGAAGACAATTGATGTAATACAAAGTGGTTTGGCGGCGCCGGATCCGGAAATGTATAATATTGATGCGATAAATCCGACAGTGGAAGTGTATGTGGGTGATTGTCAGGATGCAGATCAGAATGGAATTTTGGATAGTGCGGAAATAGAGGCTTGCCAGGAAGCTAATCGCGGGGGAAACTAATGTCAATTTTGACGCGAGATGCACAGGATAAAGTAGTGAAACTCCTGGTAGGAGAGGGTTTAGTAAGTGTTGATGCGGTGAGGACAGTACAACAGGAAGTGCAAAAAACGCGCCAGTCGATTTTGGCAGCTTTGACAGCGAAGAAGTTGGTAGATGATGAGACGGTGGCACATGCAACGGCAATAATAATAGGGGTGCCGTACGTCAGTCTTCGAAATGTTCGAATGGAACAAGAACAGTTGCAAATTTTACCACGAGACGTACTAGAGCGTTCTATGGTGGTGCCGCTAGGTGAGCTGAATGGTCAGCTGGTAATGGCGATGTTAGACGTGTCTAACGTACAGGCAACGGATTATCTTTCAACAATGACAGGCAAGCCAATTCGTCCGGTGATGGCTTCGGAAGAGGGCATTAGGGCAATATTGGCGCAGTATAAAGGTGATTTCACTTCGGTGAAACAGGCGGTTAAGGCGACGAATGAGGAAGTAGCGCAGAAGCAGCGGAGTGCGGACGTAAAGACGATTGTGCAGGACTCGCCAATTTCAAAGGCGCTCTCAACAATTTTGGAATATGCTGTAAAAACAAAAGCATCGGATATACACGTGGAGCCTTTGGAAGAGTCGCTGGTAATTAGATACAGGATTGATGGCGTGCTGAGACAAGTGATGGAGCTACCAAAAACGATTGAACCGGCATTGGTGTCGCGTATTAAGATTTTGGCGAATTTGAAAATTGATGAACACCGGGTACCGCAAGACGGTCAGTTTACGGTGCTCGTCGCGGATAAGGAAGTGGATTTGCGTATTGCGACTTCGCCGGTGGTCTGGGGGGAGCAAGTGGTAATTCGTTTGTTGGATAAATCTGGTACTTCTATGGAAGTGGAGCAAATGGGTATGACTGGGCATGCGCTGAAGATGGTACTTTCTGGTATCGCTAAACCAAACGGGATGATTTTAACTTCTGGTCCAACGGGTTCAGGTAAATCTACGACGCTGTATGCTTTGATCAAAAAAATTAAGGACGTGAAGATAAATATTGTAACACTAGAAGACCCAGTGGAGTATAAGATGGACGGGGTAAATCAGATACAGGTGAATGTAGATGCGGGGTTGACGTTTGCTTCGGGGCTTCGCTCGATTTTGCGTCAAGACCCAGATGTGGTGATGGTAGGTGAGATTCGTGACTCGGAGACGGCCAATCTGGCAGTGCAGGCGGCTCTGACGGGGCACTTGGTGTTTTCTACGTTGCACACAAACTCGGCGGCGGGTATTTTACCACGTTTACTTGAAATGGGGATTGAGCCATTTCTAATTGCGTCTACGCTGAATACTGTAATTGGCCAGAGATTGGTGCGGCGAGTAACGGAGAAACGGTCGGCGATTATGTCTACGGAATTACAAACGAAGGAGCTAAATGAGATTGTAGGAGATTTATTGCCAAAGAGTACGGCGGAGGCGGCGGCGGTTTCGGAAGACTTAGGTTACCCAGGGCTACCAATACAAAGTGAAAAAGGTTATACTCTAGTAAAAGGGGTAGATGATAGAGACACTCCAGGCGGTTATTCGGGCCGGGCCGGGCTTTATGAGACAATTGAGGTGGATGAGGATATTCAGAAATTAGTAGTAAACCGTTCTACTTCGGCGGAGATTATGCGAGTGGCAAAAGAAAAGGGAACTATCACGATGCGTCAGGATGGGATGCTGAAGGCACTCTCTGGTATTACGACGATGGAAGAAGTTAATCGCGTGGCATCAGATATTGCATAGATAAAGACGCTTGTGCTATAATAATAGCATGGATACTAGTGGGCAAACTCAACAAACACAACAACCAGTAACTCCGGCGCCAGTTTCGGCAGCGCCTGTTGCGGCGGCACCAGTGGCAGAAGCCGCTACGACTACTCCTGCGGCGGTGGCGAACGTAAGGAATGTTAAAATTGAGATTTTACTGGAAGAATGTATTAAACGGAATGCGTCAGATTTGCATATCCAGGTGGGATTGCCACCAATTTTGCGTATAGATGGTTCGCTTACTCCAGTAAATGGTATCCCAGCGTTGACAGAAGAAATGACGGAGAAGTTGGTGTTTTCTACGCTTGATTCTGAACAACGCGAGACTTTGATGAAAGATAAAGAGTTTGATTATTCATTTTCCTTTGGCTCTTTGGCGCGTTTCCGTGTGAATGCTTTCCGGGAAAGAGGAAACTTAGCAGCGGCGTTTCGTTTAATTCCGAATAAGATCCCAACACTGGAGGAGCTAGCTTTGCCACAGGTGGTTTCTACCTTTGCGGATTATCCACGCGGATTAGTACTAGTGACTGGCCCAACGGGTTCTGGTAAGTCTACAACACTAGCGGCGCTGATTAACAAAATTAATCATGAAAAAGCGGTGCATATTATTACGATTGAGGATCCAATTGAGTTTACCTATGAGTCTAAGCGCTCTTTGATTGTGCAGAGGGAAGTGCATTATGATACGTTCTCGTTTGCAAGGGCACTCAAGAGTGTACTTCGTGAAGACCCGGATGTGGTACTACTGGGCGAGATGCGCGATCTTGAGACGATGTCTTCGGCGATTACAATTGCAGAGACCGGGCACTTGGTGTTTGCGACGTTGCACACGAACTCGGCGGCGCAGAGTATTGACCGTATGATTGACGTATTCCCGGCGGAGCAACAACCGCAGATTCGGTCGCAGCTTTCGAATGTTTTGATGGCGATTTTGTCGCAGCGTTTGGTTCCGGCGATTGCAGGTGGGCGCGTGGCGGCGACAGAGATTATGGTAGCCAATACCGCGGTACGTTCAATTATTCGCGAGGGGAAGACACACCAGCTTGATACGACAATCCAGACTGGTATTAATGAAGGTATGCAGACGATGGATAGGACATTGGTGAAGTTGATCCAGACTGGTGTAGTGTCATATGATACGGCGCGGGAGTTTGCAGTGGATATGGTGGAATTTGACCGTTTAGCAAAGGGGTAAAATAGGCGAGCGGCATGAAGCGTTTTAATTATAAAGCGAGGGATAGTAAGACCCAGAAGATGGTGAAGGGTAGTATCCAGGCTGAGAACGAAAGGGCAGCCGGGAAATTACTTTTAGAACGTGGACTTACGCCGGATTATATTGAGGAAGAGGACACTGAGAGTATCTGGGCGAAACTGCGCTCACGCGTTTCAACTAAGGATAAAGTAACCTTTACAAGGCAGTTTGCAACGTTGATTGGTGCGGGCTTGCCGATGTCTAATTCATTACGAACGGTAGCGGAGCAAACGCAAAATAAAGCCATGAGGGCGATTATTGAGGAATTGCTCGCTGAAGTAGAAGCTGGTAAACCGCTGGGAGATGCTTGTGCAAAGCATCCAGAGGTGTTTGATAAAGTTTATTTAGCTTTAGTACGAGCTGGTGAAACTTCTGGTACACTAGATGAATCTTTGAAGCGATTGGCTTCGCAGCAGGAAAAAGATCAGGAGATGATGTCGGATATTCGGGGCGCGCTGACTTATCCGGCGATTGTGCTTCTGGTGATTATTGCAGTGATGCTGTTTATGCTACTCGCGGTATTGCCACAGGTGGAAAATCTCTATAACGATATGGGGCAGCCACTACCGGGTATGACAAAGGTCATGGTGGCGATAGCGAATTTTATCGTGAATGCGTGGTGGGTGGTGTTGCTGATTATAGCTGGCACAGTGTGGTTTTTGTTGCAGTTTAGGAAGACTAATACCGGACAAAGGTGGGCGGCGCTGATAAAATTGAATGTACCAATGTTCGGTTCACTATTTAGGAAATTATATATGTCGCGGTTTGCTAGAACGGCGCAGATTTTACTGTCTACGGGCGTGGCGATGATTGATTCGATTAATATTTCGGCGGAATCAATGAACAACGTGGTGTTACAGAAGATTTTAGAGGAAGCTTCAGAAAAGGTAAAAGGTGGCAAGCCGCTGTCTGAGGCGCTGAAGGACAAAGATTATATTTTGCCGCTGGTGCCACAAATGGCGTCGATTGGCGAGCAATCTGGTAAGATTGACGAGATGCTAGGGAAGGCAGCTACGGTATATGAGAATGAGCTGGATGAGCAGATTCGGACGCTTTCTAAGATGATTGAGCCGATTTTGATGGTGGTGATGGCGCTTTTAGTTGGGTTTATGATTGGGGCGATTTTGCTGCCGATATATTCCATTGTCAACAGCGTTCAAGTATAATAGTTGTATGTGGATAGTAGTATTTATCGGTATAATGGGGGCAATCTTTGGGTCGTTTGTGGCATGTCAGGCGTGGCGGATGCGGTATAAGGAGCTAGGAAAGAAGAATCCGGGAAAGTTTAGTGTATGTCTTGCTTGTGGGGAAAAATTAAAGTGGTGTGATAATATACCGATTGTGTCTTGGCTGGTTTTGCGAGGAAGATGTCGGAAATGTCACGAGAAGATTGGGCTAATGGAGATTTTGTCAGAGGTGGGGTTAGCGGTAGTGTTTGTGCTTTTAGGGATAAAGTTTGTGCATAACGGAATGTCGGTTATGGAAATCATGAAACTGATAATGCTTCTGGTGACAATATGCGGAATGTGGTTTTTGTTGCTGTATGATGCAAAGTGGGGAGAGTTGCCAGGGAGGATACTATGGATAGTGGTAATTCTAGCTGCGATATATGCGGTGTTAAATCAGGCAGTATGGTGGCAAACATTAATGGCAATAGGGATCCTAGCAGGAACGTACTATTTATTATATATGTTTTCACACGAAAAATTAGTGGGGAGCGGAGATTGGATTTTGTGCTTAGCGGTAGCATTAGTACTAGGGAATTGGTGGTTGGCGCTGCTGGAACTATTTTTGTCTAATTTGTTAGCAAGTTTGATGGCTTTGCCGCGGTTTTTTAAAAAACATGATGGCAAAATCAGGAAGACACAAGTGCATTTTGGGCCGTTTCTAGTGGTGGCGATGGTGATAATTTTAGTGCTTGAGAGATTTTTATTAAAAGCACTTGCTTTTTAGACTTTTTTATAATATGATGATATTAAGGTTTATTCTGCCAGTCTGTTTGTCGTGGGGAAGACTGGAGCAAATAAGAACGAAAGGATAAATATGACCAAAACAAATATTAACTCTAAGAAAGGCTTTACCATCATTGAGGTGACGCTGGTGCTAGCGATTGGCGGTCTAATTATGATGATGGTGTTTTTGGCATTGCCAGCTTTGCAGAGAGCGCAGCGGGATACGCAGAGAACCGATGATGTCAGCCGTTTAATTACGCAGCTGAATCAGTACGAGAGTAATAACCGAGGGAAGTTGCCAGGGTCGACTGAGGCTTATGTAACGATGAACGAAGATTTTAAGTTGCAAAACGCACCTACCACTAGCGCTAGTAAGGCAGAGGATAACAAGTGGTATGATTTTTATAATGAGTATATGCTAAACCAGAATGGCGGTGCTAACTCTACAGATGTATTTGAAGATCCGTCCGGTGGCCCATATAATTTATACATTCAGTTATGTGACGCTGCCAAAGGTGAAGGCACGAAGGCTTGCCCGGGCACGGATGTACTGGAGAACTTTGAAGACCAATCTTATACGCTACATATTTATTTGAACGCATTTTGTGACAATGACTTGCCTTCTTATGTAAAGGGCAGCAGGAAACTAGCTGTCGTTTACAAGAAAGAGGGTGGTGGCAGAATTTGTCAAGGCTTATAATTAGTTAGTTTCAGTATGGAACTTGTCATGGACCTCCTTTAAATGGGGGTCCGTGACGTGTGTATAGATCTGAGTGGTAGAAATATCGCTATGACCAAGGAGGGATTGGACGGAGCGAATGTCGGCGCCATTCATGAGGAGGTCGGTAGCAAAACTGTGCCGGAGGGTATGCGGAGAGACGTGTTTAGTGATGCCGGCGGCGCGGGCGTATTTTTGAACAATACGCTCGACGGAGCGCGGAGTAAGACGGCGGAAATTGCCAGAAGTGTCTACGGCCTGGGTGTTACGGCTGTTATTAAGAAAAAGAGCCGGCAAGGAATCGTGGCGAGTATCTAGGTAATCTTTAATACGATCAGCGGCGGACTGATCAATGAAAATAGGGCGATCTTTAGAGCCTTTGCCACGTACGACGAATTCTTTGCGTTCTAAGTTGATACTGTCGCGATTGAGGTTGCAGAGTTCAGAAACACGCAGTCCGCCGGAAAAAAGTAGTTCTATAATGGCGCGGTCACGGAGGCCGGATGGGGTGTCTTCTGGGATTTTGGCGAGGAGACGCTCGACCTCGTCAAAGTGGAGAAAAGTAACTTGTTTTTTGTGCGCACGGGGAAGTTCAACGAGCGATGGATCTAATGAATCTATGCCGCGCTTAGCCAGGTATTTGAGGAAGCCACGCAAGGCAATGAGATGATAGGACTGAGTGAGCACGGAGAGTCCGGTGTTTTCGTTGTCATGATAACGGTTAAGACGGAGACGATATTTACGTAAGGTTTCTGTAGTAATGTCGCTGGGCTTGAAATCGCCGGTTTCGTAATCTTCGCCAACGAGTTCTAGAAAACGAGAGAGATAGAGGCTATAGTTGTCTATGGTACGACGAGAACGACCGCTTTCTACTTCTAGACTTTCCAAGAAATCAGTGATGAGCTCGGAGACATACATATATATAATTATAGCATACAGATAGAAACGGTTATGGTATAATGGAGATATGAACCAAAATGGAAATGTAGTGCCTGGGCAACCACAAATGCCACAGCAGCCGATTCAGCCGGCCCCGCAACCAGTAGTGGCCCCACAGCCGGTGGTGGTTAG
>CAZAAA010000006.1:0-46616 GCA_964483335.1 uncultured Candidatus Saccharibacteria bacterium
ATTATGACAATGACGGTGCAGACATAATTTATGTTTCCCTGCCGGATGCACTTGGCCAGAAATCCGTAGGGGTCTATAAATATGGCGATGCTGAGCCTGAGCAGATTTATCAGGTGGAGGAATCGGACAAAGCCGCAGTGTCGGCAATAGCCGCATATGTTGGGAAGAAGTATTTGGCATTTATGGTGAATGACAGACTTTATGTTTATGAAGGTGATAAAAATAAATTGGTAGTGGAAAGCGATACCGGCGTACTGCCGAGTAGCTTGGAAGTTTCTCGTAGTGGGGAGTTTATTTATAGCAGAAATGAGAAAACGGTTTTGATGATAGATTTGGAGTTGCTGGAATATTACGTTTATGAAATTGATAGTCCAAAGCTGTTTTGGGCAGATGATTATATGTTGGCCGAGGTAGTGGACGGAAAACTGAACTTGTTAGATTTTGACGGGACGAACCGCAGGGTGCTATCGGTGGCAGATGGAAATTACGGGGCGACAATTTCGGACAATAATAAGTATATATATTATATATATCAAAATAACGAGATATTTGAGCTAGAGCGCGAGACAATCGATTAACAATTATTGGCCAGTTAGCCAATTCCAGATACTCTCAAAGAAGCCGGGCTCGTTGGACGGCATTGCGGTGGAGCCAGAGTCAACCACGTTGCCGCCGGAACTTTCCGAGCCAGTTTTTTCGGTAGTGGCGGCGGGAGAAACTTGTTCTGCAAAAACTAGTAGGCGATAGCGACTGGTGCCAAGTGGCGTACAAGTAACAAGAATGAGGGTGGGTTTTTCTACAGCGCCAGTAAGGGCGGCAACATCGGTTGGTTCTACGGTCTCTTTCTTGTTGACGGAATAGGTATAGCGGACAGAATTATAATTGAGATAGATTAAATCTCCATCGGTAAGGCGTTCTAGGCCGGAGAAAATAAACTTGTATTGATTATTACTATAGATGTCGCCAGCGGAATGACCGGTGATAACAACAGTGCCATTTTGTCCAGGTAGGGCGTCGGCGCCGGGAATGGCCCAATGGGCTACGCCGTTATTCATGGCGTTCATGATGGTAGCGTCGTCGTTGGAGAGGCCATAGTTGACTGGAACTTCTACGTTTAATTTAGGAATAATCAGTAGCGGCTCCGGGCCAACAGCGCCACTGACAGTGGGGTCTAGCGCGGTGATACCGGTGTCATCTACATTGCCAGGAGAAATGTAAGCCATAATAGGCGCAAAAATCAGACGGTTGTATTGTAGGAAAAGAATTAAGAGTACTACAAAAACTCCGGCGGCAATTGGTACGAAACGTTTGTGCCGACGTTTGAGTTTGAAATTAGTGGCGGCTTTTTTCTGGATGCGGGATTTCAAAGTATTGGCAATAGTGTCTTGCTCTACAGAAGTTTGGATGGGCTGGGTTGCTTGGGTTGTTTGGGCTGCTCGATATGCCTCTGCTGCTTTCTCGGCATTTTGGATGCTTTCGGTGTATTTTCTAGTAGCATCTTCTATGGCGCGATTCATTTTGAGCTTTTCGGTGGCAATATATTGGCTGGCAGCTTTAGTATAATAATCGCTGTAGTATTTTTGATAATAGTTTTGCCAGGCAGAATGGTAGGCTTGCCAATTTTGGTTTTGTGGTTGGGCGATAGGCGCTTGTTTATAAGTTTGGTTCTGAGTAGCTTGAGTGGTTGGTGATTGAGGAGGAGTTTGTCCGGCATGCGAATAAGCCGCAAGCACGCGCTTGCGGGCGATTTCGGTAGCTGTCTGGCGTCCACGGTCGGCAGGAGAAAGCCCACCACTATTATTATCCATGCCCTTAATTATACCATAAAGACGATGTTTTGTGTTATAATAAAGTATGTTGGGCGACTGGCGGAACTGGTAGACGCGCTAGACTCAAAATCTGGTTCTCGCAAGAGAGTGAGGGTTCAAGTCCCTCGTTGCCCACCACGATTCAGATAAAAAGGGTGAAATGAAAGAAAAGGAACTAAAGAAAAATAGTATAAAGAATTTTGTTATTTCTGGTGTAATTTTTATTGGACTAATTTTCTTAACTTTCTGGCTAATTTTTAAAGACCAAGATATGGGGGAAGTGATGGGGGTGGTACAGCAAGCTAATCTGTGGTGGATATTAGGTGGTCTGCTCTTAATGCTGGGTTATTTTTTAGTTCAATCTTGGAATGTGAAGACTATACTAGGCTCTTTTGGCGAAAAATTGACTCTGAGAAAAGCATTTAAATTCACACTGATTGAATTTTTCTTTTGTGCGCTGACGCCAAGTGCAAGTGGCGGTCAGCCGGTAGAGATTTACTACATGACAAAGGAAGGGATTTCTGGCTCATCTGCAACGATGGCAATTTTTGTGCAACTTTGTGGCTACCAAATCTCCGTGGTACTGCTCGGGATAATTGCGGTGCTGTTTTTGCCGTATAAAATACCCTCCGGCGTGCACATGTTTTTCACGATTGGCCTGCTAATAAACGTAGCGGCATTAGTGATACTACTAACCTGTGTATTTTCTCAAAAAGTATCGCAGGTAGTAGTAAAGTGGGTAATAAAACTAGCTAGAAGGCTAAAGTATAAAAAAGTTGATCAGATGCAGCAGAGGCTAGAGGAAGGTCTGGAACAGTATGCAAAAAGTGCAAGATACATTAAAGAGCATAAAAAGGAATTTGTAGTGGCAATTTTGAGGGTGCTTTTGCAGGTGACATTATATTTCTTGGTGCCGTTTTGTATTTACAGTGCTTTCGGTCTAAATGAACATAATGTAATAGAGTTGTTTGCGATGCAGTCGGTATTGTTCTTGGCTACAGCAGGTTTTCCGATTCCGGGAGCGGTAGGGCTTTCTGAGACAGTATTTTTGGCGTTATACGGGACGGTATTTGGCGAAGAGTTGATTAATTCAGCAATGTTGCTAAACCGTGGTGTGACCTTTTACGGATTTGTAATAATTGGCCTATTAGTAGTGGTAGGAAATATCATTTTCTTGAGAATTAGGGCGAAGCGCACAAAAAAGAAAGGACAGCTGAGTGACAAAGGGGCTGAGTAGCGCAGAAGTAGCGGAGCGTAGGGCTAGGGGACTAGTCAATACGCCCGTAGAGGCTCCTAGCAAGACTGTGGGGGAGATTATCAGAAGCAACGTGTTGACCTATTTTAATTTTGTGTTTATTTTTTTGGCGATTATTTTGATATTGGTGCACTCGTATCGCGATATTACATTTATGCCGATTATTATCTTAAACTCACTAATTGGTATTGTGCAGGAACTGCGAGCTAAACAAGTTTTAGACAAGTTGACTATGCTGAATGCGCCGAAGGCGCGAGTGGTGCGCGATGGAAAAACTCAGGAGATATTAGCACAAGATTTAGTGCAGGATGATGTGGTAATTTTTAAGGCGGGCGATCAGATTCCGGCGGATGCGGTGATGTTGACTGGCGAGGCAGCTGTGAACGAAGCATTGTTGACTGGCGAGGCGGATGAAATTGATAAAAAGACGGGCGATAAATTGATGTCTGGGAGCTTTATTGTTTCCGGAGAATGCCAAGCCCGACTCACGAAAGTTGGTGCGGAGTCTTATATTTCTAAACTGACTTTGCAAGCAAAGGCAATTAAGACTGGTGAACAATCGGAAATTATTCGTTCGTTGAATAAAATTGTAGGACTGGCTGGAATTGCAATTATTCCAATTGGTTTGGCTTTGTTTTTCCAGCAATATGTACTAGGCGATACAACTTTGCAACATAGTGTGCAGGGTGTAGCGGCGGCGGTCATTGGTATGATTCCGGAAGGTTTATTTCTGTTGGCGTCAGTAACGTTGGCGATTTCAGCCATGCGACTGGCTCGTCAGCAAGTACTGCTACATGACATGAAAAGTATAGAGACTTTGGCAAGAGTAGATGTTTTATGCGTGGATAAGACTGGGACAATTACCGATGCAGAAATGACGATGCAAGAAGCAGTAGAATTGGCGCCAGATTTTAAAAAGATTTTAGGGATTTTTGTGAAGTCACAAAAAGATGATAATGCAACGATGCACGCACTAAAAAAATATTTAAGTGCAGAAGAAGTTTCAGAAAAAGCAGAGGAAGTCTATGGATTTTCGCCTAAAGAAAAATCTAGCGCAATAATTTATCATGGTAAAAAATATGT
Source organism: uncultured Candidatus Saccharibacteria bacterium (assembly GCA_964483335.1). GTDB lineage: Bacteria > Patescibacteriota > Saccharimonadia > Saccharimonadales > Saccharimonadaceae > Nanosyncoccus. The sequence goes on from CAZAAA010000006.1 coordinate 4,147, forward strand.
TTTAGGCGCGCCAACATTTGTATTGAAGGAGAAATATGATAAGTATGCGGAGCAATTTCAGAAATTTACGCGCAAAGGCTATAGAGTTTTGGTGTTGGCGGAAAACAGTATGGCGCTGGGTTTTGTAGTATTATCAAACACTATTCGTAAAACTGCGCCGGAAACTTTTCGGTATTTTGCAGAGCAGGGCGTGACAATTAAGGTAATTTCTGGCGATGATCCTTTGACAGTTTCGGAGGTAGCAAAGCTGGCGGAAATTCCGAACGCAGAAAAACACATTGATGCTACGACGATTGGCGGAGATAAGACGATGATGGATGTAGTAGACGAGTATACGGTGTTTGGACGAGTGACTCCGGAGCAGAAACGAGCGATGGTGAAAGCTCTGCAAGCGCAAGGTCATACCGTAGCAATGACCGGGGATGGCGTGAATGATGTGTTGGCACTAAAAGACGCCGATTGTAGTATTGCGATGGCTTCTGGGAGTGATGCGGCGGTGCAGGCAGCACAAATGGTGCTGTTGGAATCTGATTTCTCTAAAATGCCATCAATTGTGGCAGAGGGTAGACGCGTAGTAAATAACTTGGAACGTTCTGGTTCCCTGTTCTTAGTGAAGAATGTTTTTTCATTCCTAGTGGCATTGCTAGCAATTGTGTTTAGTGTGACTTACCCGTTGCTGCCTACGCAAGTGTCGTTGATTGCAATGTGGACAATTGGTGTGCCATCATTCTTCCTTTCGCAAATACCAAATACGGCTTTAATTCGGGGTACTTTCCTGAAAAACGTCCTGTCTAAAGCTATTCCGGGCGGTGTGGCGGACGTAATTATAATTATGGCGGCGGCGGCAATTGCACGAATGATTAATATTCCGGAAGAACAAATCTCGACGGTTTGCGCGTTCTCTTCTGCGGCAGTAGGTATAGCGTTTCTTTTGACAGTGTGCTGGCCATTAAACAAGTATCGGGGCGCGATTTTTGGAATGTGCGTAGCGGGGATTGTATTGTTCGCTTGGCTTTTGCATTGGCTATACGGAATTGTAGCGCTAGATTTTCCAGGTACAATGTTGAGTGTGGTAATGGCGGCTTTAGCTGGGCCGGTACTGTTTGCAATGTCTAAAATATTTAGTAAGGTGAGGGTATTGTCATGAAGATAGCGGTTTTTACGGATTTATATTTAGAAGTAGCTGGTGGGATTCCCTCTTCTATTCGGGCACAGAAAGAGGCGTTGGAAAAATTAGGACATGAGGTGGTGGTATTTTGTCCAGGTTTTTCTTGTAATGAGAAAAACGTAGTAATAGTACCAACTATGAAACACCTGAAGATTAATGGTGCGCCAATGGCCAAAGGTCCAAGGAAAGTGGTGGGTTTTGTAAAAAACCAATACCCGGTGTTTTCGCAGTTTGATATAGTACATGTGCATTACGAGGCGAGCTGCAGTATTGCCGGGGTGCTGTTAGCACGAGAATTTAAAGTACCGTTAGTACAGACTATGCACGGGCGAGAAGATATGGCAATTGCTGTGAATGTGCCGCATCCGTTCAAAACAATAGTAGCAAGCGCGTTGAATTTGTTGCATTCAAATTATCTGCCGAATAAACGGATAGTTTTAAGAGATGATCAGCTGGCAAATACTACAGCAAAGGCTATGATGTGGACTTTGATGGTGAACCAAGCCAATGCAGCAGACCGGGTAATTACGCCGTCTAGGCAGTTTGCGGAAAAGCTTGAAAAGTATGGGGTGGAGCGGCCGATTAGCGTGGTGTCTAATGGTGTGGCGGATGAGTTAGCAAAAGGTAAGTGGCCGGTGCGAAAACGCACAGAAGATGAGCCACTAAAAATGATCTGGAACTCCAGGGTTTCGCGAGAAAAACGAATCATGCCATTTTTGAAGGCCCTGGCCAAAATTGCCAACCTATCGTTTTCTTTGGATGTTTATGGCGACGGGAATGAACTAAATCGGGCGCGAAGATATGCTGAGCGACACGAGCTTAGTAAAAAAGTGGAATTTCATGGCGCAGTAGCGCATGATTTATTGCTTGATAAAATGCGAAAAATGCATTTGTCTGTGACGGTGTCGTATGGGTTTGATACGCAAGGTTTGACTTTGCTTGAGGCCACGGCTACTGGGTTGCCGGTGTTTTATTGTGACCCGGATCTTGCAGAGAGTGTACCAAAAGGTGCGGGAATTTGTACGAAAAACCCGGAGGCGGTGGAAATGGCGAAGATGCTACGTGATATTATTGAAACCCCGGAGTGTATAGCGGAAATGAGTCAGGCGGCTTTGGTGGCGCGGAAGCAGGCGTTGCAGTCTACGCAGATAAAGAAGCTACTGGAAGTTTATGCTAGCGTGCGTTCCAATGGACTGCAGCAATAGTAGCGGCGTAAGTTTGGCCAGGATTCCAGAGGTTTAGTGCGGCGACTTTGCTGGCGAGGGTGCCGGCCCAAAGTGAAAGAGGAGTGTAGTTGGTTTTTGTAAGGGGGATGGTTTCGGTCTTGCCGGAATTGGCAATAATGATGTTTTCGTTATGAAAAGTAAGGATAGTGCAGGGATAGCTCAAGGTGAATTTGTGTAAGATTTCTATAGCTGGAAGGAGCGGCATAGAAAGCAGGAGCATTTTAGGATAGTAGACGGCGCGGAGGAGTTTCTGAAGCTGAGCCATAGAAGCAACGAAAACAAGGCCGGGTTTCTCAATGAGATTTGGCATTTCCTCGTTGATGAGGTCGACTGAATCACGGGCGATAACGACGGTTTTTTCGGTTTTTTGGAGAGCCTCAGTAATAGCAATAGCGGTGGCAGAATTTTTGGAGAAATCGCCGGCCAGGAGAGTGAGGTCGGTGTCGCTGATGGCGGCAGTAAGCGCGGCGGATTTAGCAAACGAGCCGGATTCGGTGCTTTTTGCAAAATTGACGTTGGGTAGGACTGGGAGTTTGCCCTGCAGAGCATCAGGAAGGAGCAGGCGGAGGTCTTTTATAGGATAGTGGCCGAGTTGCTCAGCGATGCGAACGACACTAGAAAAATTTTGGCTATTGCCGCCAATGACTGTAAGTGTACCAGTTTTCTGCTCAGGGATAGACCAGAGGATATCGTCATAAAGATTTTTAGTCATTTTTTATTTCCATTTCTATGCTAATAGGGCAGTGGTCGCTGCCGAGGATGTTTTCGTAAATTTCGGCGGATTTGAGATTTTTTGCGAGCGATTTGCTGATGAAGAAATAATCAATGCGCCAGCCAATATTGCGTTCTCTGGCGGCGGCGCGGAAAGACCACCAAGTATAACGTTTGTCGTTTGGATGTAATTTGCGGAAAGTATCAACGAAACCAGCGCTGATAATATTGGTGATTCCCTGGCGCTCTTCTTTAGTATAGCCAGCGTTAAACTCATTGTCTTTAGGGCGGGCGAGGTCGATTTCGGTGTGGGCGGCATTAAAGTCGCCACAAACGATGACCGGCTTATGCTTTTCTAGGTTTTGCAAGTGCTTAAGAAAAGCAGGATCCCAAAGGTTTTCGCGGAGTTTTAGGCGGGTAAGCTCGTGTTTACTGTTTGGTGTATAGACATTGACGAGATAAAAATTTTTAAATTCGGCGGTTTGGACGCGACCTTCATCTAGGGGGTTACCGTGCTGATCGTCTTGCCAGTTGTAGCTAATGTTGATGTCGTCGGTAAAACCGTTAAAAGTGTTTTCTGGTTTTTCTTTGGTAAAAATGGCAGTACCAGAATAGCCGGCGCGCTTTGCAGAATTCCAAATTTCTTCGTACTCAGGGAAATCAACCTCGGCCTGACCTTGTTTAGCCTTGGTTTCTTGGACGCAGATGATGTCGGGGTTATATTCCGTGATAAGAGCTTGGAGGCCGTTTTTGCGCAGGTTGGCGCGGATGCCGTTGACGTTCCAAGAGAAAATTTTCATCTTTTAATCCTTTTTTCTTCGCGATCTAAATCGCGATTTTTGATAGTAAGGCGTTTGTCATAGTTCTTTTTACCTTCAGCTACGGCGATTTCTAGTTTAATATAGCGATTTCCGCCAAAAAGCTTGGTTGGGACAATGGTGCGCCCAAATTTTTTAGACTTTTCTAGGGCGACGATTTGTTTTTTGGTGGCAAGGAGTTTAATATTCCTAGCGGTTTCCGGGCCGAGGGTTAAGTTATTGAGCCATAATTCCCCGTTTCTAATAGTAACAAAAGAGCCTTTAAGCTGGACGTGGTGGTCGCGGATTAGGCGGACTTCAGGGCCTTTTAAGGTCATGCCAACAACAAGTTTATCGCCGAGATTGTAGTCGTAATGAGCGCGGCGGTTAACTGTGACAGTAGATGGCAGTTTAGCCTTTTTCATGATATAATAATTATAACATGAAAATTGCAATTACTTCTGATATCTACTACCCGATGATGAACGGTGTAGCGGTATTTGCGAGAAATTTAGCAAAGGGGCTGGTGGCGGCTGGGCACGAGGTAGTGGTGATTTGCCCAAGTTTTAAGGGTGAGCACTATGAGGAAATGGAGAAAGAGACAGGGGCGAAAATTGTGCACATGAAATCTGCGCGTTTTCACCTTTATCCGGATCAAATTAATAAAATTCCGGAGAAGAAAGAATTTCTAGGCATGCAGATGCCGCGACTAGCTTATAAAAATGGAATTTGGTGGGCGACTTCGCCGTATGATGAGCTAGAAGAGGCACTGCTTTCTTTTAACCCGGACGTGATACATCTGCAGACAGCGGAGACGATTGCGATTGCAACAGTGCGATTTTGTAAGAAATATGATGTGCCACTGGTCTCTACGGGGCATGCTTATCCGGACAATGTAACAGATCAGTTCCCGATTTTGAAGCCGGTAAAAAAGCCGGTGAATGCGATGGTGCGGGCGTATATGGCGAGTTTTTTGAAGCATGCGGAGTATGCCACGATGCCGACGGAGCTAGCGATTGGTGATTTAGTACCGAAGAACCGCAAGCATTTTACGGTGCCAGTGGAAGCGCTCTCTAATGGGATAGATTTGACTGAGTTTAAGCCGGGTAAGCCGGATGAAAAAGTGCTAAAGAAATATGGTTTAAAGACAGGGGTGCCGCGGGCGCTTTATGTTGGTAGAGTGGATCCGGAAAAGAGTATAGAGAAGGTGATTATAGCGTTTTCTGGGTTGGCTGCAAAGCTTCCAGAGGCGGAGTTGGTAATTGTAGGGGACGGAATTGCTTTGCCGAAATTGAGAGAGTTGGCAGCGGAATTAGATGTTGCGGAAAAAGTGAAGTTTCTCGGGAAAATTGTACCGCCGGAGTTAATAGAGATATATCGGGCTGGTACAGTATTCGTAACGGCTTCAGAAACAGAGACGCAAGGTATTGTGTTAATAGAGGCGGCAGCTACGGGCTTGCCTCTTATTGCGGTGGACGCGGGAGCGGTAGGAGAACTTTGTAGAAATAGAAAAAATGGGATTTTGTGTCCTGTGGGCGACGTAGAGGCGATTTCCCGGGCGATTTATAAAATGCTTACGGATAAGGCTCTAAGGCAGAAATATGGCCGAGAGAGCCTAGAAATAGCTAAAAAACACGATTTATCGCGGACTTTGGCACGTTTTATAGAGATTTATAAAGAAGCTATTGCGCTAAAATCTGTAAAATAGTTTCTGAGAGCTCTGCTGGTTTTTCGTAGTTAATGAGGTGACCAGAATTTTTGAGATAGATATTTTTGGCGTTTAGGCGACGGGCTAGGGTGTCGGTTTGTTTTTTAGGAATGAGCCGATCGTGTTCTCCGGAGATAAGGGTGATCTGAAAATTACCTGGTGCCGGGAGAAAATTAGCAATACTGTGAGTAGCGGAGAATTTGGCAGAGCTAAATCCGGCCTTTTTAGAGACGCAATCGGCGCCACAGAGGTAAGTAGTTTTTAGAATTGATTTTAGGTTGGCCTGGCTTTTTGGGACGTAGAGATATTTAGTAGAGATGTAGCCAATAGCTTTATTGGGAAGTAACGTAGTGAGTGGAGTAAGGCTAGCGAAAAAGCGAGCGGGTTTGTTGCTGATAGGAGAAAGCAAAATCAATCTGTTATTTATTAGTTTCGGGAACTTACGGGCGGTGGCAGCGGCGATGATGGAGCCCATAGAATGACCAATCAATACAGGATGGTCTAGGTCTTGTTTTTTAATGTAGTCGGCAACGAATTGAGCATAAGCGTTGGCAGTATATGCTGGGAGGTCGTAGTTTCCGGCTGGAGGAAGATCCGGAATGTAGACTTTATAACCAGCAGCCTCTAATTTTTTAGCAACTTCCGTAAAACCGAGATGATTACCACGGAAGCCGTGGAGAATCAGAAGAGGTGGTTTTTGGTGGTTTGGCATATACTCCTACTCCGCTAAGGCAGCGTCAAGCTGCGGATCGCGATTATTATTGATATCGTCGTAACTGCGCTCAATAATTTTATCCGGCGTAATACCGGCGCCGTTAATGCTAGTGCCCTTAGGCGTATACCAACGCGCCATAGTGACTTTAAGTAGAGAGCCATTGGACAAAGTGACGAGTTTCTGGAAAACTCCTTTGCCGTAGGTGGTTTCACCAATAATAGTAGCCTTGCCATAATCTTGCAGGGCGCCGGCGACAATTTCTGAGGCAGAAGCGGTGCTATTGTTTACTAGTACAACAGTTTCCATGTCCTTAAGAATATCCCATCCGGCTCTGGTGGTAGTGGTCTCATCGGCGGTATGGAGGGATTTCTGGACGAAGGCCGGCTGATTACTGACCCAAAGAGAGATGAGATCGCGAGCAGCAGAGACGTAGCCGCCGCCGTTGTTTCTGAGGTCTATGATAACTTTGTTGACGCCTTTGCTTGCAAAATCTTTAGCGATTTCTCTGACTTTAGTACCGGTATCAGTATCAAAACGGCTAATTTTAATAATGGCTACATCATTTTGGTATTCGACGTCAGCGGAAACGTTATTGATAGTCTCCCGGACAAAGTCATAGGTTTGCTCTTCGCCGTTTTCGTGAATGACGGTCAAGTTAACCTTAGTACCAGCTTCGCCGCGAAGTTTCATGGCGAGTGCATCAGGATCTAGCTGCCAGACCTCTTCCCCGTTGATTTTATAGATAATGTCGCCAGCTAGGATGCCAGCTCTTCTTGCGGGATTGTCTGGTAAGGTGCGGACAACGCGAACATAATCTCCACGTTTAGCGATCTCTACACCAATACCAGCCCCAACGTCGCCGTGGAGATATTTGTTAAAATCGACCGCTTCGTCTTTAGTCATGTACTGAGTATAGATGTCGCCAACGGCTTCAGCAAGGCCCTTTTTTGCTCCTTCGATGATGGCTTTTTCGTCGATTTCGCCATCATAATTATTTTTTAGTTCGGCATATACTTCGTCTAGCGAGCTCCAATCGGTAGTAGCAGATGTTTTACTAGAAAAGCCCAGATACGGCCCAAATTTGGCGAAAAGTGTGTTCCAGTTGATGCCAATAACTATACCGAGCGCCAGAGTGACAACTGCGCCGATAATAGCAGGCCCCAGTCCGATTTTTTTCTCTTGCCAAGTAGTCTTTCCTGCCGGCACAGGAGTATTCTCCGTAACTTTCATATATATTATTGTATCACAAAACGGTTTTAGTTAAAGTGGATGAATTCCAGGCCGGCGGTAGAAACAGTACGGGTGGCATAGTTGAACTCATAAGAACCGTTATATTCGGAGATATTGACAGTGCCATTGCCATTGACGCTATGTACCCACATGACGTGTCCCCAGTAGCCACTAGTGCTGACAGCAACGGTATAAGCTTCTGGGTTAGTGTCTACACGATATCCCATACTGCGAGCAGAGCTTCCCCAGTTTTTAGCATTACCTTTTGGCAGAGAGGCTGCAGAGAGCCCCCAATAGGTGCTCGCCATCCAAGCAGCATAGTCAGTACATTGGCATTTGACGGCGTAGTAGCCATAGTAAGCGTAGATATAAGCTTCGTAGCCGTGAGACTTGCACCAACTGCTGTAGGGGTAAGAGTCATTGCCATCGTCATAGCCGGCGGTACCAGCAATACTAGCGAGAATGATGCGGCGCTGTTCTTCCATTTCGGCTTCCTTGATTTTGCGGGCCGCTTCCGCATCGGCGGCATAGGCAGCGGCGTTATCGCGATATTTGGCAATTAAAGTAGCTTGCTCGTTGCGTTTAGCGGCAACAGCAGTGCGTTGAGTTTCTTGATCGGCGATAATGCGCTCTACCTCTAGTTTTTGTTGTTCCAATTCTTCCTTTAGTAATTTAACTGATTCAGCAGAAAGATTAATTTGGGTTTTTACGGTATCCATTTGGGCTTGCTTAGCGGCATATTCACTGATTGAACTACTCGAAGCGAGTAGGGTAAGTGCGTCTGGTTCCCCGTCAAAGTAAATATCTACTAGCATTTCGGCTAAAGCTTCTTGCTCGGCGGCAAGTTTTTCTTCATTTAATTTGATAGATTTTGCTAAATCGTCAGCAGTGGCTTGATTGGTGGCGATACGTGATTCAATAATAGCAATTTCATTGTTAAGACGCTCTACTTCCCCCTCTAAAGTATTGGCGGCGGTGGTAGAGGCCTCGGCTTTATCTTTAGCTTCTTGTTCGGCGGCCTGAGCAGCTTTACATTTATCGGAAACGCAATAATCTACTGCTGAAGTGTCTCCACTAAATAAACTAATAGCAACTGGTGCAATAATGAGTGCGGTACAAGATAAAAAGATTTTTGTTTTTGTGTGTTTCATATTCTAATAATAGCATAAGCGAAATACTATTTCAAGTATTTTCTGACCGCTAGGCGGGCGGAGATAAAGCCTACTAAAATGCCAATGACGATGGTCATGATGAAGACAAGGATGATTTGCCAAGAGTCAACAATGGCGGTAATGCGAGAGATATCAATATCTGCGGCAACTAGGCGTTTGGCGACAGCGCTCCAACCGAGTAATACGAGCACCCCAGAGAGAATACCGGCTAAGACGCCACTCATCATAGCTTCTACTAGGAAGGGGCCGCGGATGAAATAGTTATCTGCGCCGACGAGTTTTTCCATGTAGATTTCTTCGCGGCGAGAGAAGATGGCCATGCGAACGGTATTGAAGATGGCAAGCACAGAAATGAGTAGGAAGACTGCGGCTAGAACTAGGGCGCCGATGGTGATTTTATTGGCCCAGTCGGCGATGTTTTTGCTGGCGGTCTGGTTATCTTTATTTTCGTAAGTGGGCGCACGTTTCGCAATGTTTTTTCTGTAGGCCTCGTCTGTTTCTACGATGTGTTTGATGCTATCTAGTTGATCTGGCTCTACAGGGTGGACGATGATGGTAGCGGGTGTAGCGCGTTTGAGTGAGTCCGTCATCTCCTCGGTATCTATAATGGTAATACGATCGCCTTCGCCGTTTTTGGTGACGTAGTCGGTCTGGATGAGATCTTTGTAGTTAGCTTCACTGGTGTGATATTCGGCGCTTTCTACGGTTTCATCGGCTTCCATGGTGGCGGTCATGGACTTTAGGGCAGATTCAGCAGTATCGGCTTTAAAATAAATTGTAATGTCTACGGCGTTTTTCATGTTGTCGGCAGTAGAATTGAGCACTAGGTAAACTCCACCAGCAGCCAAGACGACAATGAGGGTAAAAGTCATGACGAGTGTAGCGGCAATAGAAAGCCAGATGTTGCGCTTGTAGCCACTAAGACCATATTTAAAGATACGTCCAGTAGTGCGGAGACGGTGTTGGTTTCCGGTTTTAGCCATGGTCTTAAGGCGTTCTACTGTACTATTGGTTTTCTTTTTCATTAGACTACCCTCCTACGGCCTTTGAGCATTTCCCTCTCGGCGTGTAGATGACCAGGCTGGGGGAGATTAATGCCGTCGTTATTAGCGTCTAGGCGGTAAGTGCCACGCTCTTTTTGATCGGAGACGATTTTGCCGTCCTTCAAGGTGATGACACGTTTTTTAAGATAGTTGACAATTTCTGCATCATGTGTTGTAACTAGAACTGTAGTGCCATAATCGTTGATTTTTTGTAATAAATCGATAATTTCTTTGCGAGTAAGAATGTCTAGGTTACCGGTAGGCTCGTCGGCAATGAGGATTTTTGGTTGGCGAGCAACAGAACGGGCAATAGAGACGCGTTGCTGCTGACCGCCGGAAAGTTGATCTGGGAATTTATTGGATTCGCCAGAAAGACCAACGAGATCTAGCACTTTTGGTACGGTTTTTTCGATATCGTCGTTGCTCATGCCGGCGATTTCCAGGGCAAAAGCTACGTTTTCAAAAACAGTGCGCATGGGGAGAAGTTTGAAATCTTGGAAGACCACCCCTAGACGACGGCGGTAGTGCGGGATATGTTTTTTCTTGACGTGGTCTAAATCTATACCACCGACAATGATTTTTCCGGAGTCCGGAGCTTCTTCTTTGGTGATCATTTTAAGCAGAGTAGACTTGCCGGCACCAGATTTACCAACTAGAAAGACAAATTCATTGGGGGAGATATGTAAGGAAACGTTATCAAGAGCCGGATGTGGGTCGCCTGGGTAATGTTTCGTGACATGGTCAAGTAGAATCATATTATTATAATAACATAAGCTCTAAGTATGCGTCAATAAAACCCTGGATTTTACCGTCTAGGACAGCGTCGGCATCAGTTTCTTCGTATTTGGTGCGAGTGTCTTTGACTAGTTTATAGGGCTGGAGGACATAATTTCTAATTTGTTGCCCCCAGCTAGCAGATTCTCCGGCGCGGAGGCTGTCAATACTTTCAGCTTGTTGCTCCTGTTGCATCTGGGCGAGTTTGCCACGAAGGATCTCCATGGCCTTTTCCTTGTTTTGGAGTTGGGAACGTTCGTTTTGGATGGCGACGACGGTGTTTGTAGGGAGATGGGTAATACGGATGGCAGAGTTAGTAGTGTTGACAGATTGACCACCGTGACCACCGGAATGATAAGTGTCAATTCGAAGGTCTTTTTCGTCGATTTTAACATCGTCGTCGTTGTCTAGGATTGGCAGAATTTCTACAAGAGCAAAGGAGGTCTGGCGGAGATTATCAGCATTGAAAGGGCTGAGACGAACGAGGCGATGAACGCCATGTTCTGATTTAAGCGTACCATAAGTATTGGTGCCATGGACTTCGTAAACCGCGGTTTTGATGCCGGCTTCTTCCCCGGCGGTACGTTCTATTTTGGTGGTTTTATAATCATTTTTTTCAAAAAAGCGGAGATACATACGTTCTAGCATGCTGGTCCAGTCCATAGCTTCGATGCCGCCGGCGCCGGCAGTGATGCGGATGACAGCATCTTTAGTGTCGTGTGGTCCGGTGAAACGAAGGGATTTTTTAAGATTTTCTAGATTTTTCTCCATAGCAGAAAGCTGGTCTCTGATTTCTGATTCTAAATCTTTTTCATTGAGCGCAATGATATCCTGTAAATCTTTTGACTGGGTCTTTAACATCTTCCAGGCGTGAGTTTCGTCTTCTAGCTTGGCTAATTCGGTGGTGGTTTGGCGGGCTTTGTCTTGATTGGCCCAGAGCTGGGGCTGAGCAACCATAATTTCTAAATCTTCTATGCGTTTTAGCTTTTCATCAATTTTTAGCTTTTCCCAAGATTGGTCTAAATCATCAGTGAGATTTTTGAGACGGGTTTTCAGTTCATCCATGCATTTATTGTAGCACAAAAAATGGCTAGGCCGGCAGGATTCGAACCTGCGAATGACGGGACCAAAACCCGTTGCCTTACCACTTGGCGACGGCCTAATGCTGAGTATATTTTAGCATAGTAGTGGATTTTATTCAATTTTGAGAATTTTACCAGTGCCGGGCTCTAGATGTAGGATGCGTTGATTGCGACTGCCGCGGAATTTGAGAGTGAGGTCACGCTCCTTCAAAATAAAGGGGCCGTCTATCAGTGCGTCTAAGGTTTTGAAAAACTCCCAACGAGCATCGCCGGCTTTTTTGACGGCTTCGTAAGTGTAGCCGGAGAAAGACCAGACATCCCAGCCGAGCTCTTCCCGCGCGAATTTGGCGAGTTCAGCGCAAGCTTCGGGTTGGAGGGACGGTTCGCCACCGCAGAAAGTTAGCCCGGTTTGCCCCTTTAATTTTCTAAGCTCGTCCTTAACTTCTTCTATGTCAATGAGAAATCCGCCTTCTTCGTCCCATGTTTCAGGATTTTGGCAACCTTTGCAGTGAATGCGGCAACCTTGTGTCCAGATGATGGCGCGGAGACCATCACCGTTAACGATACTATCGTGTTCAATGGGGCCGGAGAGGCGGATTTTCATACTATTCCTTTCCTAAGGCTTTTTTGGTAGCTTTTTTAGCAACTTCACGCTCAGCTTTTTCGGCTTTAGTGTAGACGCCGTTTTTGTCGCAAGGGACGCTGTGTTTTACGCGAGCAGCTTCTTCGGCTTTCTTACCGTCATTCCAGCGTTCCAAAGAGCCTACGAGATAGCCGGTGATGCGGCGAAGACGTTCAAAGAGGACATCGCCTTCACTTTCCTTGCGACCGCAAGATGGACAGCGGTCTCCTTTTATTATACCAGCAAATCCGCAAACTGGGTCGCGATCTACCGGATGGTTGACGGAACCGTAGCCAATGCCGGCGTCGTGCATATGACGGATGACGGCTTCAAAGGCAGCGATATTATCGGACGGATCACCATCTAACTCAACGTAGGAAATATGACCGGCGTTACAGAGCGCATGATACGGAGCTTCTTTATCAATTTTATCGAAGGCGGAGATATTATAATATACCGGGATATGGAAGGAATTGGTGTAGAAATCTCGATCGGTGACGCCTTTGATCTTGCCATATTCTTTGCGGTCAATCTTAGTAAAGCGACCAGCAAGGCCCTCGGCCGGAGTAGCGAGCAGTGAGAAATTGAGTTTATATTTCTTACTATACTCGTCGCAGCGTTCGCGCATATGGGAAATGATATCTAGACCGAGTTCTTGACATTCGTCAGATTCGCCGTGGTGCTGGCCAGTCATAGCCACAAGACATTCGGCTAGGCCGATGAAGCCAATACTGAGAGTGCCATGTTTGATGACATCGCGAAGTTTATCGTTCCAACCGAGCTTTTCGGAGCCGAACCAGTTACCTTGGCCCATAAGAAATGGGAAGTTGCGGACGTGTTGGTTAGCTTGGAATTCATAACGCTCCAGAAGCTGGTCGCGGACGAGATCCATCATGTCATCTAGGTCTTTGTAGAACTGAGTCCAGTCAGCTTTCTTGCGTTCTTTTAGACAGATACCATTTTTAATACCAAGACGAACTAGATTGATGGTGGTGAAGCTGAGATTGCCACGGCCAGTAACGATGCCGTCTGATTCTGGGAAGACAGAGCCAAAGACGCGGGTGCGGCAGCCCATAGTAGCGATTTCGGTGCGATAGTCGCCGGGTTTGTAATATTGGAGATTGAATGGCGCGTCTATAAAGGTAAAGTTTGGGAAGAGGCGTTTAGCGGAAACTTCCATAGAGCGTTTAAAGAGGTCGTAGTTGGGATCCTCCGGATTGTAGTTGACGCCTTCTTTGACCTTGAAGATACTAATTGGGAAAATGGGGGTTTCACCTTTGCCAAGGCCGTTCATTGTAGCTTCTAGCAGGTATTTACTGACGAGGCGACCGGACGGGCTGGTGTCGGTGCCGAAGTTGATGCTAGTAAAGGGAACTTGAGCACCAGCGCGAGAGTGCATAGTGTTGAGGTTGTGGATGAAGCCTTCCATAGCTTGGAACGTTTGCTTTTCAGTATCTTCGTTGGAGACTTTGATGACAGACTCTGGAACTTTGAGTCTTTTTAGAGTTTTGTCGTCGCCAAATTTAATATCGTCAGGAATTTTGATGGCTAATTTTTTGCCGGCAAACTGATTGTATTTGTCGAGATTGCTGATAAGGGCCTTTTTGAAAGACTTATCTACACCTGGTGCCATAGCGTAGTCGAAGTTAGGAATGGACTGCCCGCCGTGTTGTTCGTTTTGGTTGGCCTGGAGAATGATAGCAGCAAGGGCGGCGTAGGCGCCGATGCTGTTTGGAGTGCGGAGATGGCCGTGACCGGTATTGAAACCGCCATTTGCAAAGAGAATCAGGGGGTCGGTCTGGCAGCAAGTCAGGGTGCCGGTGGCGTAGAAATCAAGATCGTGGATATGGATATCTCCATTGTCGTGGGCGTAGCTAAAACGTGGATCCATCAATAAGGTTTTAGCAAAGACTTTAGAGCCTTCGGCACCGAACTGGAGCATTTTGCCCATAGCGGAGTTGCCATCGACGTTAGCGTTGGAACGTTTGACGTCGGAATCTTCAGAAGCGTCGGCGATAGAGATGGTTTTATAGATGTTCATAAGATTGGACTTGGCGTCGCGAACACGGTTGCGGTCTTGGCGATAAGTGATGTAGGCTTTAGCGGTCTTCTTGAAACTACTTTCCATTAAGACCTGCTCTACAACATCCTGGATTTGTTCAACATGAGGAACACGCTTAGTGATGGTTTTTTCGGCCTCTTTAAGAACCTTTTCGCTGAGGGCTTTAGCACGGTCGGCCTTGAACTCGCCAGTAGCCAGCCCGGCTTTTTCGATAGCTTCGGTAATTTTATCGGGATTGAAATTAACGATTTTCCCATCACGTTTTTCGATTTTTTTGAACATAAAAACTATTAACCTCCATTAAGTATTTCTAGTATTATTTTTTTATTTTGTATTCACTATACGCTATATATAGTGTCTATGTATTATTTTAAAGCACTATATATAGTGTGTCAAGACTTTTTTTGACAAAAAATGTTAAAATAGCGTGATGAAACAATATGAGCCGGAAAAGTGTTGGGTGGGAGAGACGCAGAAGATTTGCTACAAGACGCGCGAGGAGGCGGAGGTGGCGGCGAGTGTGGCGCAGCACGATTATGATGCGCCAAAACTATCAGTCTATAAGTGCGAATATGGCAACCATTGGCATTTATCTAGCACTGGGCGGTAGACCAGCATTGGGCGCTTTAAGCGGCACGGAGGCGGTGCGAGTGATGACGGTAGAAAGTGAAGTGCCAGACTGGCCGAGCGAGTTGAGCGGAACTAAAGTAACGGTAAGCGTCTGATTTTCTGGAAGATTCTGCAGAGTAATTTCAGTATCGGTAGTGAATCCGATAACCTGTCCGTCGACGACTATGGCGACGAGCGCGGTGTTTGCATCTTTTGTGAAGCTAAGAATGGCATCAGCCCCGGAAGTAGCGCTATGTAAATTGGAAATAGCTGGCAGATTAGTGGCGGAAGAATCTGTGACGGTGACACGGGCAGACATAGTGCTGCTACGCCCGGATGTATCTACGACCTTGACTTGGAGAAAGCCGGAAGTAATAGCGGTATATGTATGATGAACAACGGAGTTTGTACCAGAATTATATTCAAAAATACCATCTAAGTCTAGATCCCACTCATAATGGTCTAAGTTTTCTGTGTAAGAATTAGAAGCGTCAAAAACGAATTCGTCCCCAGGAGCGCCAAGGTAGTTTTCTAGGGCAAGTATGGCGACTGGGCGATTGGTGATATAGGTAGTGGGGAGAGACAGGTCGTCAGTAGAGGAGAAAACTTGTCCGCCGGTCTGGGCGGCCCACTCGGCATAAGAATTTTGGATGGAAGGCGGAGTAATGATGTAGAAATTAACTGGATCGATTTCTAATGAGCGCGTAATAACGGCGTTTAGGGTAGTGCCGTCACGGTCAGGAGAAAGGTAGGTGGCGTCAGTTAGCATAACGATAGATTTGTTCGCGCCTTTTTGCCACTTTAGTTCGTTCATGACTTGGAGCGAGGCAGAGAGAGCAGACTCAGGATCGTCTCCGCCGCCTTTGGTGGTGATGCCGTCGATTTTGGCATTGAACTCTTCCGGAGTGCAGGAAAAATCGCAGAGTTTTTTGGCGGTATCATACCAGAGGTCTCGGTATTCATAAAGTGCAACACGTCCGCCCAGGGCGTAGGTTTTTTGGGCTAGTTTTTTAGCTTCGGCACGGTAGCGGTCAATTAAATCAGTCATAGAGCCAGTAGAATCTATCAGGATGACGGTGTCCTGAGGTGAGGGCGTTGCTACAGTGGGCGCAGTGGTATGAAGTTTTTTCGGGAAAGACTTGGCCAGGGCGGAGACGATATATTGGGCAGCATCAATATAGCTGCCGTCGGTCTTGTAGGCAGTATGGGCGCCGAGGATATTAATGGGATTGATGCCAGCGCCGCAGAAGATGTCTTGGTCGTTGCACCAGGTGCCGATTTTGTCTACGAAGGCGGCGGTTTGGTAAGGATTGTTGGCACCAACTAGACCGTGTTCGGTTCGGCAATTGGGCACGTGGACGCGATAGTTGGAAAGATTTTTGCCATAACAAGCCGGCGGGAGAGAAAGCGCATCATGCTTCCCTTCCGGGAGATAGACAACGGGGTCGCCAAAGGTAGCGGCATAAATGAGGTTCTCTGCTGGGACGGCGCCTTGGTAAATGGCAGTACTGACAACTTGGGCACCTTGGGAATAGCCGGCCAGGATGAATTTAGTGTCAGGGCAAGTGCGTAAGGTGTTTGTGATGGTATCACGGACAGCGGCAATGCCAGCGTTGACGCTTTCGGCGTAGTGGCTAGATTTACCGTCTAGATTAAAAAGAGCGCCAAGTGCAACGGGACTAGCAACGCTGATGGCCGGATAGTCTAAATCATAAGTAACATTGTCTAAATTAGTGAAATTGGACGAAATGGCGGAAGACAGGGCGGAGCGAAAAGTATTGTAATTTTCGCCAGTGTTTCTAGCGCTGCCAGAGCCACGGGCAAAAAGTGTAACAGTGTCGTGACAAGAGGTGACGGCGGAAACAGTGGGGGATGTAATGACAGTATTTAGTGATAAAAACAGGGCGCAGAGCCCGAGAAAAAGTTTTTTCATGGAAAACTCCGATTAATTTTAATGGTGTTTCCCTTAGTGTATCTTGATGATAGCATAGGCAAAACTTCTAAGCAAGCATGAGCGGTTGATTTTTAGGGCGAAGGCGACTATTATAGAGAAAAGGAGAAAAAATGTCCAGACAGAGAGATTGGGATGAATATTTTATGGGCATTACTGAGCAGGTGGCGGCACGCAGTAAAGACCCTTCACAAAAGTTAGGCTGCGTGATTGTAGATGAGCGGAGGCGGCCGGTGTCGTTTGGCTATAATGGTATGATACAGGGAGCAGACGAGAGTAAGATGACTCTGACGGAGCGGCCAATGAAATATTATTTTGTAATTCATTCAGAAATGAACGCGTTGCTTTTTGCGGGGAGAGATGTGACGGGCTGTACATTATATAATACGGTAGCAACTTGTGAAAATTGTCTGAAATATTGTCTCCAGGCTGGAATAAAGAGGTTTGTCTATAAGGAGCTACGTGTAGCGTCGTATCGGAATAAGCAGAAAAAATCAATGACTTCTATAGAGACGGACGAAGCAGTAGTGCGCTTGCTTGCGGCAATGCCGGAAGTAGAGACGCTAAATATTACAAATGGAAAAACTTATCAACAAGATATCATAGATTCGTACCCGGAAGGTTCGGAGGAGAGAAAAAGACTAGAGAAATGGCTATAGCTACCAGTTTATCTCTGGTAGGTTATTTGCCTTTAAAAAGGCGTTAGTTTGGCTGAAAGGGCGGCTGCCAAAGAAGCCGGCGGAAGCGGAGAGCGGAGAAGGGTGGGCTGATTCTAGGACAAGATGCTTAGTGGTGTCAATGAGTGATTTTTTATTGCGGGCGTCTCTACCCCAGAGGATGAAGACTAAATGCGGACGGGTACTGTTTAGATATTTAATGACAGCCTCAGTAAAAGTTTCCCAGCCGTGCCCGCGGTGCGAACCAGCTTTGTGAGCTTCCACGGTTAGGACATTATTTAGTAGTAGGACGCCTTGGTCTTGCCAGGCAGTAAGACAACCGTCGGAGTTGTGATGCGCGCCTAAATCGCTGTCGATTTCTTTGTAGATATTGATGAGCGACGGCGGGATTTGTTTTCCGTGGTTAACGGAAAAAGCTAGGCCGTGGGCGACGCCAGGTGTATGGTAAGGGTCTTGGCCAAGAATGACAACGGTGACTTTGTTTAAGTCAGTAGTGAAAGCTTTAAAAACTTGCTGTTTGGGCGGAAAGATGGTTTTTGTTTCGTATGCTTGGTGTAAAAAATCGGCTAGCTCCTTAAAATAAGGTTTGCTAAATTCCGATTCTAGAAAGGGTTTCCAGCTTTCGTGCATAGTAGTGCTCCTAGTTATAGATTAAATAGTTTTCTGAGCGCGGATTGGACTTCATCAATGGTGCCGGAGGCGTCAAGCGTGGGGACGTTGTATTCGCGAGCGACGCGGAGATAACTAGCGTTAATTTTAGACTGAGTGTCGCTGGGTTTAGACTTCCAGAATTCGGATTTTTCGCGGCCTTGGGCGGAGAGGCGGGCGGCACGGTCCTTGTCGGAGAGAGTCAAGATGGCGATTTTGTCTGGGCGGAAGTAGCGTTCCGGCAGAATAGTTTTGTGGACTTTAATGATGGTGGATTTGCTAACTTTGCCGACGTATCCTTCGTAGATAAGAGTAGAGAGCCAATTACGAGTAGTAATGACATAGTCACCGTTTTTTAGAGCTGGCTCGGCGAGTCTGCGCCATTGTTCGTAGCGGTTGACAAGATATAGTAGTACGCGTGTGCGATTGTCGATGTTTTGACGAGAGCCATAATTTAGCTTAGCGATTTCAGCAATAAAGAAATCCTCGGAATTAGTGCCGGATTCAGCGTAGTGGACGACAGTTTTGCCCTGCGCACGCAGATAGTCGGCGAGTAGCTGGGCTTGGGTGTCTTTGCCGGTGGCGTCCTGGCCTTCAATAACGATATGCATAAATTCTCCCTATATAATATATATTATACACTAGTTGGTGGCTGCAGAGAACTGAGAATTATAAAGTTTGGCATAGAAGCCGTTTTGTTTGAGGAGTTCGTCATGATTTCCCTGCTCCACGATGTTGCCATTTTCCATGACAAGAATGAGATCGGCGTTACGGATAGTAGAGAGCCGGTGGGCGATTACGAAAGAAGTGCGGCCGTGGGTGAGTTTATCAAAAGCGGCCTGGACGAGCTGTTCAGTGCGGGTGTCAACGTTGGAGGTGGCCTCGTCTAGGATAATCATTGGCGGATCGGCAACCATGGCGCGGACAATGGTGAGAAGTTGTTTTTCTCCGGCGGAGATATTGTCGGAATCCTCATCAATTTTAGCGGAATAGCCGTGCGGTAGAGCTTCGATGAAGTGGTCAATACCAGCAATTTTGGCAGATTTTTTAACTTCGTCTAGCGAGGCGCTGGGCCGGCCGTAGCGTAAGTTGTCATAAATACTACCGGAAAAGAGCCAGGTGTCTTGCAAGACCATACCAAAGTTTGTGCGAACGTCGCTACGAGTAATTTCGGTAGTAGGAGTGCCATCAATAGTAATATAGCCGGAGTCGGGATCGTAAAAGCGCATTAGGAGATTTACGATAGTGGTTTTGCCGGCGCCAGTAGGCCCAACGATGGCAACTTGACTGCCGGGAGCAATTTTGGCGGAGAAATTTTTAATAATAGGCTTTACTTTATCGTAGGAGAAGTTGACATCATGAAACTCAACTGCGCCTTTAACATTTTTTAAGGCTCGAGCAGGAACGGGATCCGGAGTGTTTTCTGGTAATTCTAGAAAATTGAAAACACGTTCGGCGGCAGCAAGAGTCTGCTGAATAGTAGCGGTAATACTGGCAACTTCGGTGATGGGGCGGTTGAATTGGTTGACGTACTGGATGAAAGCTTGGACGTTGCCGATAGTGATAGCGCCTTTAATCGCTTCCAGCCCGCCGATGATACATATTAATATATATGATAGGTTAGTAAAGACGTGCACAATTGGGAAGGCAAGCGAACTGAAAAATTGCGCTTTCCAGGTGGAGCGATAGAGATTTTCGTTGTCGCGGGCAAAATCAAGGTAGGATTTCTTGCCGTGGGAGTTGGATTTAATAATACTTTGTCCGGTGTAATCTTCTTCTATGGTACTACTAACGGTGCCAAGCGCAGTGCGACTAGTACGGAAATAATTTTGGGCTTTTCTCATAATTCTACTAACAAAGATGAGCGAGAGTGGCACGGAAATAATAGCAATAAGACTAAGCGAACCGGAGATAGAAAACATCATGATGAGAATGCCGACCACAAGTGTAATACTGGTAATAATTTCGGTGAGAGATTGGCTGAGCGACATTGTAATAGTATCTACATCATTAGTCATACGGGAGAGGGTGTCGCCATATTTAACTTTGTCAAAATACGACATAGGAAGTTTGGAGATTTTGGCTAGAATATCTTCGCGAAGTTTTTTAGCGTAGCGAGCAGTGACGATGGTTTGGATGAAGCCCTCAATATAGCTAATAATAGCGGAAACAACATAAAGGATAATGAGTGTAATGAGTGAGTTGGTGATAGGTTGCCAATCAATTTTGCCACTGCTTTCTAAACTTTCTGTGGCAGAGGTAGTCATGTTGCCGAGGATTTTTGGGCCAAAGATAGTTAGTGCGGTAGCGACAGTGGCGAGAATACAGATGACAATAAACGACCATTTGTAGGGCTGAAGAGACTTCAAAAATTTGACAGCGGAAGTTTTGAGATTTTTAGGCTTTTCTTTTAGTCCACGATTAGGCCCGGGCATAGGCTAACTCCTTTTTGTATTCTTGCTCTGAGAGTTGGGAACGGGCGATTTCCTGATAGACGGTGCAGGTTTTTAGTAATTCTCTGTGTGTGCCGCGTCCAACAATTTTTCCGGAATCCAGGACGATAATTTGGTCGGCGTTTTTAATAGTGCTGATACGTTGGGCGACAATGAGAGTGACGGAATTTTTGGTAATTTTAGTGAGGGCAGCACGGAGTTTTTGGTCGGTCTTCATGTCTAGGGCGGAAAAAGCATCATCAAAAATGTAAATTTCGGGATTTTTGGCAATGGCACGAGCAATAGATAAACGTTGCTTTTGGCCGCCGGAGAGATTAGTGCCACCTTCGGCGACGTGGTGTTGGTATTTATCTTCTAATTTATTGATAAATTCGGAAGCCTGGGCAATAGTGGCGGCGTGTTTGATGGTATCCTCGTCTGCAGACTGGTTGCCAAAAGCAATATTGCTTTTAATGCTACCGGAAAAGAGAAAGGCGCGCTGGGGGACGTGGCCAATTTTTTGCATTAGAGATTCTTCGGAGTAATGTTTGACATCAAGGCCATTAATTAGAACTTTTCCGTGTGTAGCGTCATGAAAACGGGGGATGAGATTGATGATGGTAGACTTGCCGGAGCCGGTAGAGCCAATGAAAGCTGTAGTCTGCCCGGCGGTGGCAGTGAAAGAAATGTTTTGGAGGACTTTCTCCGTAGCGCCGGGGTAGGAGAAGTCGACATTTTTGAATTCAACCGAGGGGGCGCTGGACACGGTGCCAGCAGTTTTTTCTGGCCAGGTAATTTTAGGATGAGTGCGGAGTACTTCATTGATACGACGAGCGGAAACGTTGGCGCGGGGGAGCATGACGACAAGAATGGCAAGAAAGAGGAAAGACATAACGACTTGGATGGCGTATTGCATGAAAGCCATCATGTTGCCAAGATAAGCAATATTAGTTTCCATATAATTGATGCCAATCCAGATACAAAGCAAGGCGGTACCATTAAATACTAGTGTCATGAGTGGCGTGTCTAGTGACATAACTTTGCCAATAAAAATGTCGGTTTTGGTAAGTTCAGTATTGGTGCGTTCAAATTTTCCCTGCTCTAGTTTTTGGTTGTTGAAGGCGCGAATGACACGTAGCCCGGTAAGGTTTTCGCGAGTAAGCAAAGTGATTTTATCAATTAATTTCTGGTAAAGGTCAAATTTAGGTACGACAACTAGGAGGATGCTAGTAATAAGTGTGAGTAAAATAGCTACGGCTACGACAATAATCCAAATCATATCTGGGGCAATTTCTACGGCCTGGATGATAGCGCCAATGGCCATCATGGGAGCGCGAAGCAGCATAGAAAGACACATAATAATAGTGGTTTGAACCTGGGCAATATCGCCGGTAGTACGGGTAATGAGCGAGGCGGTAGAAAAATTGTCCATTTCGGAAATGCTAAAAGACAAGACTTTTTTGTAAACATCGTTTCTGATGTCGCGGCTGAGGGCGGCGCCAATGCGGGCGGAAAGAAACGAAGCGACGAGCGCACCAATAGCGGAAATGATAGTATAAACTACCATGAGTGCGCCGGTTTGCCAAATAAAGGGTTGGTCTCCGGCAACGATGCCAACGTTGACGATTTTTGACATTAGGGTAGGCAGCTCTAATCCTCCCCAGACCTGGGCATAGATAGCGATAAGCAGGATAATGCACTGAAACCAATATGGACGCAGGTATTTAAAGAGTTTTAGCATATCTATATATAATATATGGTTCTGCTCTAAAATGCAAGGGTGAAGGCGGTGCTTTCCCGGTCTGAGCTGACGGTGAGTTGCCAGTGGTTGTTATCGGCGAGTTGTTTAGCAATAGCAAGACCCAAGCCAACGCCGCTTTTGGTTTTGTCGGCTTGATAGAAACGTTCAAAGATTTGTTTTTGTTTTTCTTCTGGAATGGTGGTGCCGTCGTTTTTGATGCTAATGGCTTTTTCGGAAACAGTAATGGTAATTTCCTGCTGGCAATATTTTATAGCGTTGTCTAGCAAAATGTTAATAATTTGTTTAGCGGCGGATTGATTAAGTTTAATGGAAGTTTTAGCCGTGTGCGGAATAAAATTAAGCGTAATGTTTTTAGCATGAAGTTGTGGTTCTAGTGGCGTTTTTAGTTTTTTGACAAAAGTATTGAGATCGGTAGATTTAAGCTCAGTTGGCTCGTGGGTGGAATCTAGGCGAGCGAGAGTTAGAAGTTGCTGATTGAGTGTGGCAAGATCTGCAGTTTTTTCAGCGACGTTGTCAATCCATTTGTTGCCATGGATATCTGCGGCTTCCAAGTTAGCCTGAATTACAGCAAGAGGGGTTTTGATTTCATGCGAAGCATTAGCAACGAACTCTTTTTGGGCGTTGTAGGTTTCTTTGACTGGTTTGATGCTTTGCTCGGCGAGATAGAGAGAAAATAGAAATACGGCGATCTCTACACAAGCACCAGTGATGATAAGTGAGATGAGCAAGGTAGTAAGGCCAGACTGGCGGTCTTCTTGCAAGCGGGCGTGAAAATCATCTTGGGGTTGGTCTGGCTTTTCGGTTTGGGTTTGGCTGATTTGCGGATTGGGCGGAAAAGGCCGGCGATGAGCGTTTTCTGCTGCAGTAAGATAGATAACGCTAAAGGCAACTAGAAGCACTAGCGTGGTAGAAACCATGTTGATGATGACAATTTTATTGCGAAGTTTCTTGAACATTTTTCCTACTTTATAATTAATTTATAACCAAGATTGCGGATGGTTTTGATAATACATTTGCTCTTTAGGGTTTTTAGTTTTTTGCGAAGATAAGAAATATAGACTTCTACATAATTTTCTTCCTGAATAGATTCGCTGCCCCAGACTTTTGCTAGGATGTGCTCTTTTTTCTGGATGGTGCCGGGGTTTTTGATGAGTGTAAGCATAATTTCGTATTCTTTTTCAGTAAGAGGCAGGTTGTTGAGAGTGCGATTATTAAGATTGAGGCAGAGATCTTCGTAATGGATTTCTTTTTCGGCTTGTAAAGGCGGGCGACGAGTAAGGGCGTTTAATCTAGCGACGAGCTCGGAAGTTTTAAAAGGTTTGGCAAGATAGTCGTCTGCGCCAATGTTGAGACCCTTAATTTTATCTTCTACTTGCGAGAGGGCGGAAAGCATAATAACTGGGGTTTTAATATGGCGTTTTCTGAGCGTTGCTAGAATATCTAGCCCGGATAATTTAGGCAACATAACATCCAGAACAATAGCATCATAAATTGGCTCTACGGCTTTATCTAGGCCTTCTTCTCCGTCTGCAGCCCAATCTACAACAATGTTAGATTTTCCTAAAACATGAATGACGGCTTCAGCTAAGAATTTTTCGTCTTCTACGTATAATATTCGCATGGGATTCTCCTTGTTTATATTATATATTGTATTCGGGAGAGCTTAAATAAACCTTAAAACCTTAAAATATCAGCAATGAAATCTTGCTCGGGATAAGTGGCCTGGTAGTCAAAATTGCTGGACGGGACGGAAAAAGGAAGAGCGGCGTAGCCTGACTGGCGATTGTTATAAGCAAGACGGAGCTCGGCGATATCGCCAATACATTCAAAAGGTTTCATCACGCCATCTACACCCAGCAGGCCCTTAAAAGTTTCAAAGAGTGATTCTTTGGCGAATAAATCTTCGTCGGCAAAGAGCGACTGGAGCTGTTTGGGCGGGAGAAATGGGCAAAACAAAAGGTAGGAATTGGCGCATTTAGCGCAGTTGCCGCACCAGTGTAACTTTTTGTTGTCAGTCAGTTGTTTATAATTGGCAACGTTGCAAGACGAGAAGTAAAAACCATATTTTTCCCAGCATTTTTCGACAAAAAGCTCGGCAATTTTGAGTTCGCTGTAGCGGCGGAGCGGCGAACCAAGACGGAGAGCCGGGCTGATGTAGCGGCGAATGTATTCGGCCATCAAAGTCTCTGCTTCCCAAGTTTTAGACCATTGGTGCGTGACAAGGAGATCGCCAATTTTAGCGGTGGGCTCTTCCCCTTCGTGGCCAATACTGGTGAGAACGGTGTTTTGGTTGTTGATAATGGCTTGGACGAGGGCGAGCGATTCTAAGATATAAGTAACCGGAACGTGACCGTTGTAGCCGCCGGATTGTTTAAGATGTTCAATATCAATATGGCGAAGGGCAACGGAAGCCTTAAGAGAAGGAAAATCAATTTGGTCAATGACGTCTGGGTATGTGTGTTCGTCACTGCCGGAAACATACCACGGAGTAAATTTCTGGCCAGCTTCCATAAGCATAGTGGCCGAAAGTAAGGAATCTTTGCCGCCGGACTGCAAGGACAAGATGCCGGAGCCATGGTAGTCAATTTCTTCCTGGAAATGTTCGCCGGAATTAATAGTAGGGACAAAATGAGCTAACTGTTCCCTGGTGAAATGATTTTCAAAAGCGAATTGGGAGAGCCCTTCCTGGTAGACCTTGTTGAAAAAGGCGGCCTGCCACTCGTCAATATTGGCGTCTAGCTCGACGCGGGCGGTGGGGTGAGCTTTATAATAGCTAGTACCAATTAGCACAAAAGCTAGGAAGATGGCGCGGTCAATCAGGGCGTCTAGTTCTGGCTTTTCCATGATGTTAAAGCGAGAGCCCTGCGGGGGTTTGGCGAACTTAACTTTCTCACTAAAAATAATATTGTCTATACCTTGATAGGCAAAAGTGGCGGTGTTAGTGTATTTATCATAATAATAGCTGAGGAATTTAAAAGTGTAATCCGGGTCATCCGGGCTGATTTGGTTGTTGATAAAAGGCTCCTCTGCGGATTTCCCAAAAAAGTTGAGTGCACTCATTATTGTAGCTCCCTTACTAGAGTTTGATATTGTGCGCCACGATCAGCGAAATTTTTGAACATATCAAAACTGGCGCAGCCGGGGGACATTAGAACAGTAGCCGGAGCATCCGCTGTAGCGTAATGTTCGGCGACTTCCTGGGCGGTAGCTACGGCCTGGGCAAGAGTCTCGGTAATGAGGTATTTAGTAGGGTCTTCTTTTTCGGCGAGGCGTTCGGCGGTTTCGCCAATCAGAATAACTTTTTTGAGATTTTTAGTGCTAAAAATGCGGTGTTTGAGCTCGTCTAGTGGCACGCCCTTGTCCATGCCGCCGGCAATTAATACTAGCGGATGCGCAGAGAAGGCGGCAAGGGCAACGTCTGTAGCTGGGAAGGCCGAAGAGTAGTTATCGTCGTAATAATTGACATGGTTTAGCGTGCGGAGGTACTGGCAACGGTGCGGTAAACCTTGGAAATTTTCCAGAGCAGCATGGACGGTTTTTGTAGCGGAAGCATCAGAAAGAAAATCATCGGGGGATTTACCAAAGTAAGCGCAAGTAGCCAGGACAGCGGCGGTGGCGTTTTCGCGGTTGTGCTCGCCGGGAATGGATAACTTGACATTTTCCATAAAGTGTGATATACTAGAAGGATAGGGGTATTTTGTGCCCATACCTTTTTCGGCAACCCGGCGTGAGTCGGCGTTGTTTTCGTAATAGATACAGAAATCGTCAGGAGTCTGATATTCGGTAATATGGGACTTAGCCGAAACATAATCGTCAAAATCGTCGTGGACATTAAGATGGTCTGGCTCAATCCGCAAGACTACGGCAACGTGCGGAGACTGAGTAAGATCCCAAAGCTGAAAGCTACTCATTTCGTAGACTACAACGTCTTCCGGCGCAACTTGGTCTAGGATTTCTAGGGCCGGGACGCCAATATTGCCAACGAGATGAACTTTTCTAGGGCCAGTGCCAGAGGCGGAAAATTCCCGGAGAATGGCGGCAATCATAGAGCAAGTGGTACCCTTCCCTTTTGTACCGGTAGTGCCAATAATGGGGCAAGGACAGTGAGAAAAGAAATATTTAGTCACGGAAGTGAATTTTTTTGATGGGCGCTTTACGGGGTGGACGGAGGGGGAGCGAAAAACTAAATCGTAAGGTTTGTAATCAAAAGATTTCAACTCGTCTGCAGAGAAATTATCCAGGACGGTAACTTCTGCCGACTGGCTTTTGAAATATTTTTCGACGGCCTTTCCTTCTACGCCGTAGCCAAGTACTAGGATTTTCATATATATTATTATACACCTAACTTATAAATTGTATGCTATAATAGCACAAAGGAGTTTTTTGACTATGATTGAAAAAATTGAAATTAGCGGGAGTAATTATAAAGTAGAAGAGACTTTCCGCAAGTATGCTACAAAAAGAATCGGGAAACTAGACCGCTATTTGCCAAAGGGCTCCAAAAAAGATGTGGTGGCAAAGGTGGTTGTAACAGAAGTGGGCAAGCCACACGGTAATAAATATGAGATTTCCTGTGCAATGGAAATCCCGGGCGGAAAAGTAATTGCCGCTAGAGACGAATGTAGCAACGTGTTTGCCGGGGCAGATATTATAGAGGCAAAGTTAATGGGGCAGATTCGTCGCTATAAACTAGAAAATACCCCGCATCTAAGGAAGAATCCAATTACTAAATTATTCAGAAAAAACAAGTAAGGAGCTAGCATGCCAAAAACCAAAGAAAAGAAGCCGACTGATAAACTCGCTGACAAGACCGCACTAGAAAAATTCTTACAAGGGATTTTTGGCGATGCTCAGAAAAAAGTTCTGCGCCGAATGTACAAAAAGGCGATGGAAATTAACCAGCTAGAAGATAAGTACCGGGCACTGACGAATAAAGAACTAGCCGGGATGACGGAAAAGTTCCAGAAAAAACTGGAAAAAGCCAAGACTCCGGAAGAGACTGAAAAATTACTAGACAAGATTTTGCCGGATGCGTTTGCGGTAGTACGAGAAGCAACCCGGCGTACGCTGAAGATGCGGCATTTTGATGTGCAGCTAATTGGCGGTATCGCTTTGCACGAAGGAAATGTGGCAGAAATGAAGACCGGCGAAGGTAAAACTCTAGTAGCTTTGCTTCCGGCATATCTCAATGCGCTGACAAAGAAAGGCGTGCACGTTGTAACGGTGAACGATTATCTAGCACAGCGTGATGCGGGCTGGAACGGGCCGGTGTATGATTTTCTGGGGCTTTCGGTAGGGGTGATTATTGCGGAAGCGTCGTTTATCTATGATAAGAGTTATGAGAATGAAGACCATGCTGACGAGCGTTTTCGCCATCTAAAACCTTGCACGCGCAAGGAAGCGTATGCGGCAGATGTGACCTATGGCACGAATAATGAGTTTGGGTTTGACTATCTGCGGGACAACATGGTGAACGAAGTGCAATTCCTGCGCCAGAGAGAGTTGAACTATGCCATTGTAGATGAGGTGGATAGCATTTTGATTGATGAGGCGCGGACGCCTTTGATTATTTCAGCCCCGGCCGGAGATAATCCGGATAGTTATTATCAATTTGCCAAAATTGCGGCAAAACTTGGCCCGGAAGATTATGTACTAGACGAAAAGCGTCGTTCGGTCACCTTAACAGACCAGGGCGTAGATAAAGTAGAAGGAATGCTGGGCATAAAACAGCTCTATTCCGTAGAAAATACGCGGCTGGTTTATCACATGGATCAGGCGCTAAGGGCGGAAGTAGTGTTTAAGCGTGATAAAGATTACGTAGTGACAAATTCTGGCGAAGTAATTATTGTAGACGAGCACACCGGACGTCTAATGCACGGGCGGCGCTATAACGAGGGCTTACACCAGGCAATAGAAGCTAAGGAAGGTGTGGCAGTGCGGGAAGAATCTATGACACTGGCAACAATCTCCTTCCAGAACTTCTTCCGGCTTTATCATAAACTTTCCGGTATGACTGGTACGGCCTTTACGGAAGCGGAGGAGTTTCAACAGATTTATTCTCTGGACGTAATCCAGATTCCGCCGAATCGTCCAATTGCGCGCGTAGACAAAGACGATTTGATTTATCGGACGGAAGCCGGGAAATTGCGTGCGATTGTAGCAGAAGTGAAAAAATATCACGAGAAGGGGCAGCCAGTACTGATTGGCTCGGCCTCAATTGTGAAAAATGAGCTGATTGCTAAGTACCTGGACGAAGCAAAGATTCCGTACGAAATTTTAAACGCAAAGAACAACGAACGTGAGGCGGCAATTGTAGCAAAGGCCGGAGAAAAAGGCGCTGTGACGCTTGCAACAAACATGGCTGGCCGTGGTACGGATATTAAGTTGACCAAAGAAACTCGGAAATTGGGTGGGCTAGTAGTGATTGGTTCGGAACGGCACGATTCTCGGCGTGTAGACAATCAGCTGCGCGGTCGTGGCGGGCGCCAGGGCGACCCGGGTACAACGCAGTTCTTTGTTAGCTGCGAAGACGACCTGATGCGAATTTTCCAGGGGGATAGAATTGCAGTTTTGATGCAGAGACTGGGCGTAGACGAAGACACGCCAATTCAAACCAAATCCGTAACAAAGACGCTGGAAGCAGCGCAGAAACGGATAGAAGGGTTTAACTTTGACTCGCGCAAAAACGTGGTGCAGTATGACAACGTGATAAATCGTCATCGTCGCGTGGTTTATATGATGCGCCGGAAGATTTTGGAGGGCGAGGAGATTTATGACGAGATTCATCGCTTGATGAAAAACGCCGCGGCTGATTTGACGCAGTTCTCTAGCCGAGCAAACAAAAATTTTGTGCGCGATTTTAAGTCCGTATTTAATATGTTTGATGATGATTTAGTAGAAGGAATCGGCTTGCTCAGGAAAGAAAAAGACCGCTATAAATTAGCGTTGTCCGCAATAGAGGAGGCTTATAGCAAGCAAGAAGCGGAGTTTGGTTCCGAAATTATGCGCAAGATGGAGCGCGAGGTATATCTAAAAGTGCTGGATACGCTTTGGATGCAACACTTAGAGAATATGCAGCATCTACGCGAGGGGATACATTGGCGGAGTGTTGGGCAGAGGGATCCGCTAGTAGAATATCGAACAGAGTCGCAGAAACTGTTTGACGGTTTGCAAAAAGCCTTGCGCGAGGAAGTGTTAAGAATTCTGCTATCTGTAACTCGGCAAGAGGCCGCTGCAACTAACATTACAGATGGCGAAGAATATGACACCGAGCTGACCAAGATGGCGGAAAGCAGTACAGAAAAGGGCGTAAACGAAATTTCTAAAGGCGTAAAAAATATTGATGATGAGTTTAAAGACAAGTCGGCCACAAAGTCGGCTACGCGTAAAAAATCTACCACAAGGAAAAAATCTACTAAGAAGAAATCTAAGAAAAAGACAAAGAAGCGTAAGAAGTGAAACATTCGGTAGAAGAAGTTGAGCTAAAAAACGGCGCTAAGGGGCTGTTGATAGATGTGCCGGGTGCAAGCGTGATGAATTATAAGGTGCAGTTTAGGGCAGGACTGCGCTACGCAAAAACGCCGGAGCTTTATGAAATTGCGCATGTAGTAGAGCATTTATCTTTTGGCGCAAATGAAAAATACAAAGACGAGCAGGCCTATGAGACAGATTTTACAAAAAACGGGGCTTATCACAATGCTTGGACTTCGGATTTTTCGGTGTGTTACGAGACGGAATGTGCAGATTTTGAATGGGAAAGAATTTTAGATTTAAAACGAGTGGCAATTACCGGCCCGCGGTTTAATGAAGAAGAATTAAAATCAGAAAAATCAACTGTAAAGACGGAGCTGACGGGGTATATGAATGATTATTCCCGGTTGCTGTGGCCGCGACTGCAGAAAGCGATTGGCGAGGCGGCGCCAACTTTGCAGGAACGTATAAAAACTTTGCCAAATATTGAGCTAAAAGACATTCGTGAGCACTACCGGCGGACGCACACAGCGCGGAATATGCGGTTTATTATTGCCGGGGATTTAAGGCATCGTAAAAGAAAACTGCTGAGAGCGCTGGAGACTTGGGAGCTGAAAGAAGGCGAGAGGTTTGAGGTGCCGGAAGACGTTTTGCAATCTTCCGACCCAGTATTGATTCGGCGGAAAGATGCTAGCAACATTACCTTTGGTTTTACTTTTGTGACGCCGCGACATCTTGGCGCAAAAGATTATCAGGCGATGTGTTGTCTAAATCATATCCTGACCGGGACTACGTCCAGCCGGATTTTTGGAAAGGCGCGGAAAAAGGGGCTGGTTTATGGCA
This sequence comes from uncultured Candidatus Saccharibacteria bacterium, assembly GCA_964483335.1. Classification (GTDB taxonomy): domain Bacteria; phylum Patescibacteriota; class Saccharimonadia; order Saccharimonadales; family Saccharimonadaceae; genus Nanosyncoccus. Next base: position 34,849 of record CAZAAA010000006.1, read on the forward strand.
TTTCGTCCGGGATTTCGGACGGATATCATAATACATCGTGGGATTTTGACGGCGAGGTGAATGAGGAGAACGCGCCGGAGCTGTTTGATTTAATTCAGAAGGAGCTGAGCCGAGTGCTAAATGGTGAAATTCGGGACGAGGACATAGAAGCGGCAAAAAGCTACGGAATTGGGCGGTATCAGATGGGCGCGCAGACGGTGGGACAGATTGCAGACCACTACATGAATGATTATTTCTTGACCGGGGAGATAAACCGTTACGATGCGGTGCCGGAGATTGTCAAGGATATAGACAAGGCAACGATAGTAGAGCTGGCGCGGGAGTTTGTAGGGAGTAATATTACGGCGTTGGTGGCGGTGGGGAGCGTAGAGAAACCGGTGATTACAGCGCTGGCAGAACAGTTGAAATTCTGATATAATAGAATCATGTTAGACATCAATTTTATTCGGGAAAACCGGGAGCTGGTAGAGAAGTCGGCCCGGGAAAAAGGTTATAAAGATATAGATATTGCGGAGATTTTAGCGCAGGATGATAGGCGTAAAGAATCTTTGCAGGAAGTAGAGAGTTTGCGGCAGCAGCGCAATGAGATTGCGGCGCAGATGAAAAACGGCAAGCCGTCTCCGGAACTGATAGAAAAGGGTCGCGGAATAAAGGCAGAACTAGCAAAAAAAGAAGAAAAATTGTCGGAGATTGACTCCGCGCTGAAAACAGCAATTAACAGAGTACCGAATGTGATTTTTGATGATGTGCCGCTAGGCCCGGAGGAGAATTCCGTAGAAGTGAAAAAATGGGGCAAAAATAAGGTCACGGGAGTGGATCATTTGGACTACGCGGTGGAACGCGACTGGGTAGATTTTGAACGCGGCGCAAAAGTAGCCGGAGCAAAGTTCTATTATCTAAAGAATGAGCTAGCTGAGCTAGAGAACGCTTTATTGCAATTTGGACTAAAAAAGGTACTGGAGCACGGTTTTCATTTTATGACTGTGCCAGATATGGTGTCGTCTAGGGTACTAGAGGGTTGCGGATTTAACCCGCGCACGAGCGATCAGTCGGACGAATACTATATAGAGGGAGAAGATTTAGCGATGATTGCCACGGCGGAAATGCCGCTGACGGGTTATCATATGGACGAGATTTTGGACGAGAAAGATTTGCCACTAATGTACGCCGGGTATTCGGCCTGTTTTAGGAAAGAGGCTGGGGCGTATGGTAAATATACGCGCGGGCTGTTTCGGGTGCACCAGTTTAACAAGCTAGAAATGTATGTCTTTTGTCTGCCGGAACAGAGCAAGGAAATCCACGAGCAGATTTTGGCAGTGGAGGAAGAAATTTGGCAGGAGCTAAATATTCCCTACCATATAATTAATATTGCGGCAGGAGATTTGGGCGCGCCGGCAGCAAAAAAATACGATTTAGAATATTGGTCGCCAGTAAATCAGAAATACCAAGAGTTAACTTCTTGTTCTAACTGTACAGATTTTCAGGCGCGGGCGGTAAATTGCCGGGTGCGCCGGAAGGACGGCACGCTAGAATTTGTACACACTCTAAACGGTACGGCGATTTCTTTGGCGCGGACAATGGTAGCGGTGCTAGAAAATTATGCTGTGGCCGGTGGAAAAATGCAAGTGCCAGAGGTATTAAGACCATATCTTGGCGGCAGAAAAGAAATCTAAAAAAATAATGCCGGCTGGCATTATTAAGGTGGGGGATTGGCCTCGCTCAGTTAAGAACCAGGTCACCCCCACATTTATATCTTAGCATACCTATTTAATGATGTCAAGTAAGCGCCCGTTCTTCTTTATGATCATCATATGGCGTACTCGGCCGCCATTTTTGAGCATTGTGATAATTTGTTTCTCAACTTTATCGGCACCATCTTTGATGTCTCTAAGGTCAAAGATAATTCTGGTTGCTTGTTTTGATGCTTTGCGGAAACGATTTTTGATAGTAGTTTTGTTGGAGCTTTCTGGTCTTTTGATCTCCCAGACAGCGCCCATAATTAGTACATCGGGGTTGTTTGATTTTTTGGTGCTGGCAGGTTTAATTAGTTCTATGTCGAAACCAAATTGTGTGAGGAAAAGAATAGTGCTGTCTTCGTGTGGTTCCGTAATAACGTTGTTTTTCTTTACGCGCCCAATTTTATCATAGGGGACGGGGCGGAGTTCTCTAATTTTCATAGGGATATTTTAGCATAATTTTACAGATATGCATAGGGGAGGAAATCTAAATTTTCATAAAAAGCACTTGCATAATGAAAAAAGCTCGTGTATAATGGGATATGAGTAACATCGTCATATCTATAAAGAAGGCCTAGACAACCTTCGGTATGGCACAAACAGGAGGTACCATGAATCAAAAAACTTTATCAATCTTAAACCGCGGGCTACCGTGGGTTGTTGGTGGGACGGCCGCAATGGTAGTGGCGGTAGGCGCGCTGATGACGTTTATGCCAATTGCTACAGCTAACGCCGAAAAGGTCTCTTTTACCATAGACGGCACAGATTATTATATTGATATTGCGGCAGAGGACGTTGCCCTGACCGCGGCCAGTGACCCGGCTGGTAAATTTACTAGCGTCAGTACGGACGTTGTAGTACACACCAACTCTGGCACGGGCTATCAACTATATCTTGGCATGGACAACAACAACGAAAACGGTAACCGGCTCTATAATACAGAAGACAGTACTGTCTTTGTAGCGCCACACACCGCTACCACTGGGCATCCAGCGCTAAACACCTGGGGCTTTAGTATGGACAACACGGATTATCAGCCCGTGCCACTAGCCGGCCAGGAAACCAGGATTAAGACTTCTGCCGCGCAAGCTTTCCCGTCTGATGGCGCCGGAGACAGCACTACAGTCTATTATGGTCTTAACGTAGACACTTCCCTCCCGAATGGTACCTACGAGGGTACTGTAGTCTACACCGCTGTAGCAGACGCCAGCACCACGCCATACATTAGAATAAACAATCTCACTACTAACGATCAATACGCTTCTGTAGCCGGTGGGGACAAACTGGAAGCAGTTACCAGCCTCTTTACCACGATGGAAGACCTCGGCGACGTTTCTATGACTATCGGCGGCACACCGTGTGCTAATGTTACCACCAGCACCAGCGGTGGCGCGGTAGTAGTAACCTGTAACTCTACACCAAACAAGACCGGTGTACACGGCAACCAGAACTTAGTCGTAAACATTCCTAAATTCAACAAAACCTATACCACTAGCGTAAACATGGCTACCATCTGGGACATTACTAACATGCAAGATATGACCGCTACAGTTTGTAAGAACACGGCCACTCCGGCTACTTCGGCTACTTCCTACCAGTCTTCCTTCTCTACCGCTACTAACGTAGTCCCGCAGAAACAGCTAAAAGACGTACGCGATAACAAGCAGTACTACATCAAGAAACTCGCAGACGGCAACTGCTGGATGGATCAGAACCTAGACCTAGATTTGGGCACGCCAAACGTCACAGCTAATACCCCGAACACTACCTTTAAGCTAACTAGCGAGACTTCAGACATTAACTACAACGATTACAAACACTCCGTAGCCGCGGCAGACAACGAATGGACTCCACCATACAATACGCAACTTGACACCGGCACGTCCTGGGCCCAGAACGGCTCAGACGGGGCAAAGAGCTTCACCTTCAACGATAACGGCACCATTGATGTAAAGACCGGTGGCACCGATGGTCGCTATTGGAACGGTGCAAGTAGCTATGCCACCACTGGCGATGCTAGAAACCACTTTGGCAACTACTACAACTGGCCGGCCGCTACGGCTGGTACTGGTACAGACAGTACCGCTACAGACGGTACTAACGTAGGCGATTCTATCTGCCCGAAAGGCTGGCAACTACCACAGAATTCCGGCACTAAATCCTTTAACAACCTTATCCGTACTGTCTACGGTATCAGCGCAACTAACACCGATGCATCTGTAATAGCCGAACCATTACACTTTAGCCGTTCCGGCGACTACGACTGGAATGGTGGTACCCTGGTCGGTCAGGGCGCGAACGGCAACTTCTGGAGCGCTACTGCTAAGTCGGATACCAACGCGTACTTCCTGAACTTCCGCAGCAGCTACCTGAACCCTCAGAACCGCAGCAGTAAGGGCTACGGCTTAACTGTTCGTTGCGTCGCCCGTTAGGGCTCGCGTGGCTAAGTTAGGTATAAGTTCCTCTTGTTCCTAGCTTTCCCTGAACAAAAAGTGAAAATAATGAGGGCGAGAGCTTGTCTCTCGCCCTCATTTGCAGAATGCAGTGAAATGATGTAGAGTAATAATATGGTGGAGAAAAAAGTTAGAACTAAAGCAGAACTAGATAAAATGTCCGCGGATGGGCGTATCGCGCAAGCGAGGTACGAACAGATGAAAGAGCGGGTGCTGGAGTTCGAAAAGAACAACTACGACCGGCTGGTGGTGCTACGCTCCAAAAACGGCTGGTGGAAGATGTGCGGGCACTCGGCTCTGCTATACTACTACCATATTGCTCCGCGGATGAACAATGTTCACCCCAAGCTCCAAATTGACACCGACTTCAAGCACAAGTCTCTGGAAGGGATTGTCTCGATCAAGAGTCTGGAGACGTTGCAGAAGCGGCTGAGGGAGCTAAAAATTTATCCCAAAGAAATGCACGAAGAATATGCCACTTTTCCGCTGGGGTATAAAGTCAGTGATGATGAGCTGAAAAGATTCATGCACAGCGAAGAAGAGCGGCGAAAAATGATCAATCAGATTGTCATCCCAAAACAGCTCTTTCCGGACATCTACAAGCGCTTGATTGTAGTAGAAAAGGAGATGCGCAACATTGTGCGGCAGATGCAGCCGCAAGATAGGGAGATTTACGGTCTGGACGAAATGCGTGAGCTAAGGGATATCCTGACGCTGTACATGCGAATGGCAAACGGGCAGGTGGACGTAATCAAGGGACTGAGGAAGTTAGCGGAAGATATGCAAATAGCGCTATACCATCTGCAGGTGATATTAGAGCTGGAGCTGCTAGAGACAAAGCGCGGGCTAAGGCTGTCTAGGGGGATGGTGGAAGTGCGGAGAATTGCGCTTGCGGAAATGAGAAAACTAGAAGAAGCAAAGGAGGCTTAAATATGCCGGGTGGGCTAAAATATAAACCAAAACCTAAGGGAGAGCGGCCGGAAGATATAGACGCGACAATGCAGCCGGGAGAAATACGGGACTGGCTGCACGAGCAGTTTTTTAAGGCCTACACGGAGGCGCGTTGTGGCAAACGCGGTACAACAGATGAGCACAGGTTTGAGATAAACGCCCTGGAAGATATTGTAGGGTTGGTAGACGACGTGATGGCGCGGCGTTACAAGCCGAGTCGGGGGATAGCGTTTGTGGCGGTGAAACCAGTGATAAGAGAGATATTTGCGGCGCCATTTAGAGACCGGATTATCCACCATTTTTTGTTTAATATGGTGGCGGAATGGTGGGATAAACGGTTTATTTATGATTCTTATTCTTGCCGGAAAGGCAAGGGGACGCTGTTTGGGGTGCAACGAGTAGCTAAACATATGCAGGCAGTGACAAAAAATTACACCGAGGAAGCGGTGATTGTAAAATTAGATATCCAGAGCTATTTTATGAACCTAGAGCGGAAGAAGTTGTATGAGCGAGTGGTATGGGGGCTGGATAGGCAATTTCCAGAGAAAGGGCCAATTTATGAAGTTTGTAAATATCTGTGGCGCGAGGTGATTTTTGATGTGCCAACAGAGGGGGTGCGCCGGCGCGGAAATAAGCGATTATGGAGCAAGCTATATTCTAAAAGTTTGTTTAATCAGCCGCCGGGAAAAGGGATTGTGATTGGGAATTTGTCGTCGCAGCTTTTATCTAATATCTATTTAGATCAGCTAGACCGGTTTGTAACAAAGGAGCTGGGCTATAAACACTACGGGCGCTATGTGGATGATTTCTTTATTATGGTGCCAAAGAGTGAGCAGGAACAGGCGCTAAGAGATGTACGGCTGATAGATGATTATCTGGCGTCGCTGGGGCTGCCGCTACACCCGCGCAAGCGCTATATTCAGCCGGTGCGGCACGGGGTGCCGTTTCTAGGGGTGGTGATTTATCCCGGGCATATTGTGCCGGGGAAACGAGTGGTGCGGAATTTCAAGCTGGCTATGCAGCTGTGCACTTCCGGGCGAAGGATAAATCTAGAATCAGTAATATCTTATATGGGGCATCTGAAACATATTAATAGCAAAAAGTTGCTGAAACGAGTGTTTGAGAAATTTGGGATGGAATATAAGTTTTAATGGGGTTTTGGTGGTTTTGGTGGTTTTGGTGGGGGCTGATAACCTTATGGGAAATCTAGGAACAAGAGGAACTTATACCTAACTTAGCCACGCGAGCCCTAACGGGCGACGCAACGAACAGTTAAGCCGTTGCCCTTATTGTTGTTGTTCTGAGGGTTCAGGTTGCTGCTGTTGAAGTTCAGGTTGTACGCGTTGGTATCCGACTTAGCAGTAGCGCTCCAGAAGTTGCCGTTCGTGCCCTGATTGTTCAGGGTACCACCATTCCAGTTGTAGTTGCCGGAACGGCCGGTCTTCTGAAAGAAACCTGCAGAGCAGCTGACTTCTAGGAGTAGCTATATGGCGCGGACAGCCCTTGGGCTGCCCGGTCGTTTTGTATTGGCCTCTTTCGCGAGGGTACTCCGGCTTTCCCATAAAGGACCCACCCGGTTGTAAGAACATTGAAGCAGACTTGCGGTCTGCGCTTAGCTTAGCCTAGCGCGGGCCGCAACTACAATAGTCGTCGGCAAGTAATTACAAGTAGGTTCTGCCCCCTAGTTTATTATAGCACTTATGGTTGATTGTGGAGGGAGTTTTGATGTAAAATGAGGAGACTAAGGGAAAAGCTTTGGGGGCTAATAAAAGAAAGGGGTGATTTATAAAATATCGTGTTATTGTTGAGACGGATTTTCGCAACCGTCCTAAAAATTATGAGCTGTCTGCTGCAATTTTGGTTGCTAAACATTTTCAGACGGATGTTATTTTCTTGCGTTCTTGCTGTCAAAGAACTCCAGATTTAGATGTGAAAGGCATAAAATGGGAATTGAAAAGTCCACTGGGAAATGGCAGAAATACTATTAAAAACAATTTACATGGAGCTAGGAAGCAATCGACTAACGTGATTATAGATTTCAGACGGATGAAAATGCACCAGTCTAAGGCGCTTGCCAATATCCGTTATTATTTTGCGAGTCATCGTAGTCGGATTCGGCACCTTATGGTTATTACAAAAACCGAAGAAATTGTTGAAATTTTTTAGAAAATTTGATATTATAAAGCTATAAAGGACGTCCAAGATATTGAACTATATCAAGCACGTCTTTTTTTGTTCCTGTTTACCAGCCGCCAACACCGCCACCGCCGGAACCGCCGCCAGAAAAGCCGCCACCGCCGGAGCCGGAGCTGCCGGAACTGAGACCGCCGCCACTGCCGGGAGCAACGGTACCGGAGCTAAAACTGCTATTTATGCTACGCATGGCGCGGCTGAGGTTGGACACGAGGAAAGCGTTAGTGCCAACATACCAAGAGTGGTCTAGGTCGTCGTATTCTTGGTAGTAGTGGCTGAGTTCTTTCATCCAAGATTTTTCTAAACCAAAGAGTGCAGCATAGGGTAGGAGTTTTTCGTATAATTTGACGATGCCGGCAGGAGTAGTATCGGCGGTTTTGACGCCTTGCAAAAATTCTAGGCGGTCTTTTTCGGCCATTTTGATGTAGAGTTTTAGGCCGCGGAGATAATTATCTAGCTCTAGGCCTTTCATGGTGCGGACTTTGTACTTGTTAGTAATGCCGGTAATGAAAAGTGAGACGACAGCGCTGCAGCTAAGGAAGAAAATGGCATACGGGAAATAGGACGCGCCAATGATATTGTAGTCGCCGTGTTCTAGGGCGGAAATATAATCTCGGAAGAACGATTCACCAACAAAGAAGTAGAAGGATGTGCCGATAACGCCAAGCACAATCGCCCAGCCAAGTATACCAGTGAGGATTTTTTCGTATTGGTTATCTTTAGCAGTACTACTTTCTAGTGCGCCGGTGGTTTTAAGATGTGCGGTGGGGGCGTTATCATAGCGTTTATGGGCACTGCTGAGAGCGGAGCTGTAGCTATGATTTTTGATGACAATCTCTTCCCCGTCTACGGCGGTTTCGCCATCATTTAAAATAGCAAGTGCGGCGGACTGATCGGCGGATAGTCCGGTGGTGTTTTTGACTAGGATGATCCATTTTCTCAAGGTATTTTTCAGGGCGATTTTGTGATTCACGGCAAGCTCTAATAAAGTGGCAACCTTAGGGCTTTTAGTAGTTTCTAGACTAATTTCAGCAAAATCTGCTACGGTGTAATTTTTGAGCGGGGTGTATTGGGGAGGGACGGGAGCGCTCTTAGTATAATGACGTTTTTCTGCTGTGGCCTGCCACTTACCTTTGTAGGTGAGAAAAAGAATGAGAATGCCGAGTAGTACACTGATAATGATGCCGCCAATAGCGATGAAACTAACTGGCTTTTCCGGGATAGTGAAATAATTTTGCCCGGCAAAATCCACGACAAAAGTAAGATTTTCTCCGGAATGTAAGTTGCTAGTACTAAATTTATAACCGTCCAAAGTTTTTTCGGTAGTGCAACGGGACTGGCCGCTCTCTCCATAATGACCAACATAGCAACTGGTGCCAAGGACTTCTGGCGCGTCGCTGGGGAGATGGACGCTAGATTCTAAATAACCAATAGGTACAGTAGTGCCGGTGCCGTTGGTATTCCAGTAGAGTTGCTGATAGGGCTGATCGTAGTACTCATCGGCGGGAAAATTAGTAATGATATTCTCGATTTCGTAATTAAGAGTGTATTCTTGAGTGTTATGAACGTAAACGTCTTCGTTGCCAAGATAAGCAGTAAGATAGTTGCCGTCGTTGTCCCATTTGGCAATATTTTCTGCAGTACCGTTTCTAGTGGCGGAAAATTTGAGGCCGGTCTTGGTTGCAGTGCGACCGTTTTGGTTATGCATGAGAAAGGTACGGGTAATGCCGTGATTTTGGTTGGTTTCTGGAAAAACGGCAGTGATGTTTTCTGTACTAACGATTTTTCCAACGTTGTCTGGGGTTTTCTCTAGACGATAATCAGCGATGAAGTTGGTAATGGAAAAATTGTTAGTGCTCATAGGGCTAGCTTTCGGTTTCTTTGATTTCGGCGATGGCTTCTTTGATGGCGTTGATGGATGTTTGGAGTTTAACGCCTTCTTCTTCGGAAAGGTTTAGCTCGAGCTTTTTGATGATTCCCTTTCTGCCAACGATGGCCGGGAAGCCGTAGTAAACGTCATTATACTCGTCGTAAGTGCTGACCGGGAGAACGCGGGATTCGTCGTCTAGGATGCAGTTAATAATGTTGGTGACGCAAGCGCCGATACCGTAGTAAGTAGCACCTTTTTTGTTGATAATGTCGTAAGCTTCGTTTTTTGTGAAGTTTTCTATTTCTGATCGGGTTTTTTCGTCCAAGAGTTTTACAAGACTTTGACCGCCGCAGTCGGCAGTGCTCCAGAGGGAGAATTCGGTGTCGCCATGTTCACCAATTTGATAAGCGTGGACGGATTGCGGGCTGACGTGTAGTTTTTCGCTGATTTTGTAGCGAAGACGAGCACTGTCTAGGACGGTGCCGGAGCCAATGACTTGTTCGTCCGGGAGACCGGAGTATTTTTTGACAAGATAGGTCATGACATCCATGGGATTACTAACAACAAGGAAAATGCCATTAAAGCCGGCTTGCATGATACGGGTAGTCATTTCTTTGAAAATGCCAGCGTTTTTGTTGAGTAAATCCATGCGAGACTCGCCGGGCTTTTGCGGAACGCCGGCGGTGATGACGATAATGTCGGTGTTTTTGGCATCTGATTCGTAAGTGCCGGAATGAATGTTGAGATATTTAGGCGAAACAGCTAGGGTGTCGCGGAGATCCATAGCTTCGCCTTCGGCATCTTCGGTGTTGATGTCGGTCAGGACGAGTTCGTTGACGGAAGTGCGCTGGCTGACAATGCTAAAGCCAATACTGGCGCCAACATTTCCAGTACCAACAATCATAACTTTATTGCTCATGATTATATTATAGCACAAGTTGGTGTTAAACTAGTCGTTGGTACTGGTTTCGCTACTGGTGTTTTCGGGTTTTTCCTCGGGCTGGGGAGCGGGGGTAACTTCTTCCTTTTCTGGCTCGGGGTCAATGGTAGGATTGATGATATCAGTAGGATTATTATTGGTACGGTTTTGGTCAACATTGACGGAAGTAGTTTTGGTCTGGGTTTTAGTGGTGGTTAAAGTTTTGGTGGCGGTTGCGGCAGTAGTGTTGCTGGTGTTAGTGGCAGCGGAACGGGTGGTAGTGCGGGTGCCGGCAGGGTTAGTAGCGGTTTCGGTTTCGGCTGGAGTTTCTGGGGTAGTATCTTGTTCGGTGGTAACAGAAGAACCCAGAGCAGCCGGAGTTTCAGTTTCTATCTCTTGCTCTTCGTTTTCATCGTCGCCGAGATAGACTGTTCTAGCGATAGTATGAGAGTTTTTAGTTAGCAAGGGCATAATAGCAAAAGTTGTGGTTAGGCTACTAGCGGCGAAAATGAGAAAAATCATGGGAATGACAAAACGGGGGTAGCGCTCAGTTTTGAGCCAGTATTTTTTGAAGCGCTGGAGATTGCGCTTAACGTTTTTTAACATTTTTTCCCAATTCATGAAACTATTGTAGCAAAAATTTGCAAAAAATGCAAGTTTTTGGTCTACAAGCGCTTCATGAGCGGGAATGGTACGGCTTCGCGACCAGAAACTCCTTCTAGGAGCCAGAAATTACGTTCACTATTGCCCCAACCGCAAGCTGGCGGCATGCCATATTCTAGCATTTCTACGTAGTCCATGTCTAGCATCTGAGCTTCGTCATCGCCAGCGTCGCGCATGGCTTGCTGCTCTTTGAAACGTTCGAGCTGGTCTAGAGGGTCGTTGAGCTCGGAAAAGCCATTGCCCATTTCGGTACCGGCAATGATAGGATGGAAACGCTGAGTGACTTCCGGGTGCGCTGGGTCTACTTTGGCCAGAGGGCTAAGAGAAGTAGGCTCCTCAATAAGCCAATATGGCCCGCCGGAAGTTTTGCGAATGAGCTTCCAGACGTTGTCAATCATACGAGCGGTGCTGACTTCGCCGGAAAGTTCTACGCCGTTATCTTTTAGGATTTGTTTGAGTTGAGCTTCGTCAGGATGGAAAACGTCTACGCCGAATTTTTCTTGTAATAAGTCGGCGTATTTAATACGGGGCCATTTTTGATCTAGATCAATATCGAATCCGTTAACATGGAATTTTAGTGTACCCCAAGTTTCCATACAAACGTATTTAATCATTTCTTCATAAAAATCCATGCCGTCTTCGTAATCTTCGTAGGCGGAGTAAGATTCAAAAGCGATATGTTCCGGAAGATGCTCATCGTCTACACCCTCGTTCCTAAAACGTGGCCCAATATCAAAAACCTTTTCAAAGCCACCGCCAAGCAGACGTTTTAAAGGCAATTCGTGGGAAATGCGGAGATAAAGATCTTCGTCATAAGCGTTGATATGAGTAGTAAAAGGTGTAGCGTCGGCACCGCCGGTGGTGTGCTCTAGAACAGGGATATTGATTTCGATGAAACCGTGGTCTAACATAAATTGGCGTGTAGCCTGCCAAAAGCGACTACGGCGGACTAAGCGTTCGCGGACTTCGGGATTGACGTTCAT
>CAZAAA010000007.1:0-45783 GCA_964483335.1 uncultured Candidatus Saccharibacteria bacterium
TAGTAGTCTTAGTCATAGGGATATTATAGCATAGATGTGCCTGAGTAGGCGAGGTCTAACGGGCGACGCAACGAACAGTACAGCCGTAGCCCTTAATGTTGTAGGTCTGAGGGTGCAGGCCGCCGCTGCTGAAGTACAGGTAGTACGCGCGGGGACCTGACTTAGCAGTAGCGCTCCAGAAGTTGCCGTGCGTGCCCTGATCGTCCAGGGTACCACCATACCAGTAGTAGTTGCCGGAACGGATAAAGTGGAGAGGTTCGGCAATTACGCTTGCGTCAGTGTTAGTTGCGGATATACCGTAGACAGTTCTTATAAGGTTATTGAAGGACTTGGTGCCACTGTTCTGAGGCAGTTGCCAGCCTTTTGGACAGATGGAGTCGCCTACGTTAGTGCCGTCTGTGGCCACAGTATTCGTACCACTCCCAGCGGTGGCGGCTGGCCAGTTATAGTAGTTGCCGAAGTGGTTCCTGAGGTCTCCGGTGGTAGTGTAGCTACTAGCGCCATCCCAATAACGTCCGTCTGTACCACCAGTCTTTATACTCACTGTACCATTGTCATTAAAGGTAAAGGACTTTGCACCATCGGAACCGTCACTTGCCCAGGAGGTGCCGGTACTTAATTGTGTGTTATATGGTGGCGTCCATTCGTTGTCTGATGTAGCGGTAGAGTTCTTGTAATTATTGTAGTTAATATCCGTTAATTCACTAGTAAGTTTAAAGGTAGTATTTGGGGTATTGGCTGTGACGTTTGGCGTGCCCAGATCTAAGTCTAGGTTCTGATCCATCCAGCAGTTGCCATCTGCGAGTTTCTTGATGTAGTACTGCTTGTTATCGCGTACGTCTTTTAGCTGTTTCTGCGGGACTACGTTAGTAGCGGTAGAGAAGGAAGACTGGTAGGAAGTAGCCGAAGTAGCCGGAGTGGCCGTGTTCTTACAAACTGTAGCGGTCATATCCTGCATGTTAGTAATGTCGTAGATAGTGGCGTAGTTTAGAGCTACAGTGAAGGTCTTATCAAACTTAGGGATGTTGATGATGAGATCCTGAGGGCCATGAATACCGGTTTTAGCTGGACTAGAGTTACAAGTCACAACAAGACTACCACCAGAAGTATCGGTAGTGACATTACTACATGGTGTACCGCCAAAGGACATGGAGATATCACCAAGATCGGTCATGGTGGTAAAGAGACTAGTAACTACTTCTATTTTATCTCCACCGGCAATAGTGGCATAATTATCATTAGTAGTTAAGTTATTGACTCTAGCATAGGAAGTAGTACTAGCATCAGCTACGGCAGTATAGACTACAGTACCTTCATAGACACCTTCGGAAGTAGTAGTGTCTACGTTTAGGCCATAGAAGATAGTAGTAGTGTCTCCAGCAGTACCACGAGGAAAGGCTTGTTTATTACTGACTTTAATCCTAGTTTCTTGGCCTAAGAGTGGAACACCAGACCAAGTGCCAGTGTTAGTAGAGGCATCATAGTCTGTACTGAACCCCCAGGTATTAAGAGCAGGAGTATTAGTAGAGGAAGTAGTAGCTTCAATGTATTTAGTATTGTCCGTAGTGTTATAGAGTCTAGTACCGTGCTCATTACTATTATTCATAGAAAGATAGAGCTGATAACCAGTACCAGAATTAGTATGAACTACTACGTCTGTGCTAGTACTAGTGAAGTTGCCCATAGGACTAGAAGTAGCACTAAGAGAGACGTCTTCTGCAGCAATGTCTAGGTAGTAGTCTGTGCCGGTAACATTAAAGGAGACTTTTTCGGCGGAGGTATTAGAAACGGCGGCTTCTGAGCCAATAATTAGTAAACTAAAAATTAATAAAAAACTACTAGCAAGCGCAGTAGTAACGAGTTTAGTCTGTTTGATTTTCATTGAATACCTCCTAATTTTAATAGACACCCTGAGGTCCATTTCTAGGGAGGTACCCGACTAAAAATGGAGCCTCAAGGTGTCTCTTACCAAACAGCCGCAAGCATAACAACCCACGAATGCGGTAGCCTTGAGGCTCCGTTTCTACATTCCTAGACTGTTATGCTAAAAAATGCTGTTTGTAAGAGACATCTCTATTGTATCAAACTTATGCTTATTTGTCAAGAGGTTTTTTGTCGTTTTTTACTTCCGAGACATTACGGAAGATGATTTTGCGGAATTTAGCAATGATAGGTTTGACTTCGTCCAGGTCAAGAAAGTATCCGGCAACGATATAAGCAATAGCGGAGACAAGGGAGATGAGGCAGAATTTAGGAAAAGTGACAAAGAAGGAGTTGTCTGTAGCCAGGAGCGGGAAGAACTTAGTCATAGAATAAGCCACGGCGCCAGTAATAACACCAGCAAAAAGCATACGATAAAAGCCGCTCCAGAAATCATGGCTGAGGAGCTTGTGGCGCGAGCGTCTTTGTAAGATAATTAGCAAGATAGCCACCTCTACAACTGCGCCAATAGACTGCGCCCAGCCCAGACCGTCTACGCCGTATCCCCAAATAGTAAAGAGCACGGCTAGCAAAATAGTAAGGCCAATGGCAACGATACTGACGATAAACGGCGTCTTGGTGTCCTGACGAGCATAGAAGCCGCGCGAGGCAATATGGAAGACGCTGCGGGCAAAAATGGCAACAATTAAAGTGCCAAGGATGCTGGCGATAATGGGGTCGCCACCGTTTTTGATGAAGTTGACAACGTAACCACGCGAGAAAAAGGCAATAATACTAACCGGGAGCGCAATCCAGATGATTGTACGGAGAGCGCGACGGAAAGTGTCGTTATATTCAGCTTCCTTCCCTTCGCCGAGCTCCTCGGTCATCTGCGGGAAGAAGGCAGTGCTGATAGCTACACCAATGAGGTTAATAGGCATTTGGTGCAGAGCGGTGGCTTGGTTGAACCGACGAAGGTCGCCCAAGGCCATACGGGAGGAGAGGTTAGTAGTGACAATGGTGTTAACATAATCTATACCCTGGTCTAGAGAACGGGCCGGAAGGAGGCGCAGGACGTCACGGAAGCCGCGATTTTTCCAGTGAATTTTGAATTCGTAGTCAAAGCCCAGGCCGACTAAGCCAATCAGGGCAACGATGATCTGGAGAATAGCACCAAAGACCACGCCGAGCGCAACACCCATGATACCACCTTCGAAAATCTGGATGCCAAAGATATTGATGCCATTAGTAAAGACGGTGATACCGATAAGAATGCCGATATTGTAAAGTGCCGGAGCAAGAGAATAAAAGACGAAGCGGCCAACGGCCTGCTGGATGCTGGTGAGGACGGTGGCGATAGAAAAAAGGAAGGGATTAATAGCGATTACGCGCATCATGTTGATGGCAAGAATGGTACCGGACTCGTCTAGGCCGGGGCCAACTACGTATTTTACCAAGGGGTCCGCAAAAATCATGATAAGGATGCTAGCGAGCAAGGTGATGAGTGCCATAAGGTTGAGCGTGCTAGTAGATAATTTCCAAGCGGAATCTTTGTTGCCGGCAACGAGCCGCTGGTTAAACACGGGTATAAAAGAGACGGCGAGGGCGCCGGAGGTAAGAATGAAAAACATAAAATCAGGAATAGTAAAGGCGGCGGTGTACGCGTCTATGCCGGTAGGATAAGTGTTGAGATAGTAAGAGTTTAGTAGGCGGTCACGAAAAATACCCAGCAGCGCCGAAACCAGCGTGCTAGCAGAGAGCAAAACCGCAGCAAATTTAATAGATAATTTGGCGTTTGCTAGTGCTACAACGGAACGAAAATGAAAGCGTTTCATTAATGTCTATTATAGCACTTTTTGTTTAGTGCTGACTAGTAGCCTTTACGAATATAGCGATGGGCCGGGCCAGAGTGGAAACGATTGCGGAAGAAGATAAAGACAGCGGCAAAGAAGACAGCGGTAGCCATGACCGTAATCATGGTAGCGGCGCTGGAGCCATTTTCACCATCAAAGAAGCCAGTATCGGGCACAGTGGTAGTTGTGGTGGTGCTGTCCCTCTCCACGGTGTTAGAGTTGCCAGTTTGGGTGTTGGTATCGACTTCAGTCGTGTTGGTCGTACCTCGCAGAGTACTAGTGTTCATTTTATATTCCTTTTTTATTTTTTATGACCTTAGTATGTAACTATGTTATACCAGTTACGCTTTGTTGTCAAGACCTTTCTTGCGAAAAGTCTTGGAACGTCCCAAGGGGTAAACAAGACTTTTCTTATAATTTAGTGCAATTTTGCGGCCGGGGGGAGGGTGGAGCCTTTAAGCAGGGACTCTAAGTCCTTTTCTTCCAAAGTCTCTTGCTCCAATAAGGCATTTGCCAATTTGTCCAAAATTTGGCGATTCTCGGCCAGGACGGCCTCGGCGCGGGTAGCAGCTTCGTCGGAAAGCTGTTTAATTTCGTTATCAATCAGCTCGGCGGTCTTCTCAGAATAAGGCTTGCCGGTGGTAATAGTATAGTAGCCGGTCTCGCCCTCCGGGAAGACGAGGTTGCGAGTTTTGTTGCCCATGCCCTCTTCCACGATCATTTCTTTAGCGAGCTCGGCAACATGTTTGAGGTCGGAGCTGGCACCAGTGGTGACATCGTCCGCGCCAAAGACGAGCTTTTCTGCGACACGGCCGCCCATAGCACGAGCCAAGACATCTTTTAGCTCGTAAATGCTCTTGTAGCTACGATCTTCTGGGGGGAGGAACCAGGTGACACCGCCGGTCTGCCCGCGCGGGATAATAGTAACCTTATGGACGGGGTCAGAATCGGGCAGAACATGGCCAACAATGGCGTGGCCAGCCTCGTGATAAGCGGTAATTTTACGCTCGTGGTCGTTCATAACCTTGCTTTTTCGCTCCGGGCCAATAGCAACACGCTCGAAAGCTTCGGTGATGTCGCCACTGGTAATTTCTTTGTGCCCTTCCCTGGCGGCAGTAATAGCAGCTTCGTTGGCAATATTGGCGAGATCTGCACCAGAGGAACCAGCAGTCTTAGCGGCGAGGCTGTCCAAATTAACGTCTTTTTCGGTGGGCTTGTTTTTGAAATGAACTTTTAAAATTTCTAGGCGATCTTTTCTTTCTGGCAGAGTGACGTTGACATGGCGGTCAAAGCGACCCGGACGAAGGAGCGCTTTGTCAAGCATATCTACGCGGTTAGTGGCGGCCATAACGATAACGCCGCTGTCGTTGTCAAAACCATCCATTTCTACGAGAATTTGGTTAAGAGTCTGCTCGTCTTCCCGGCCAGCACCGCCACGAGCATCACGCTTATGAGCAACGGCGTCAATTTCATCAATGAAGATGATTGATGGGGCGTTTTTCTTGGCCTTGCTAAACAAATCGCGGACGCGAGAAGCGCCAACACCTACGAACATTTCGGCAAATTCTGAACCAGAAATGCTGAAGAACGGGACATTGGCTTCCCCAGCGACGGCGCGGGCCATGAGAGTTTTGCCGGTACCAGGAGCGCCAGCTAAAAGTACGCCACGCGGGATCTTGGCGCCAAGTTTTTCGTATTTTTTAGGATTTTTGAGGAAGTCAACAATCTCCGTAAGGTCTTGTTTGGCGGCTTCGTTGCCAGCAACATCGTCAAAGACGACCTTTTTCTTGTCTGGGCCGTAAAGTTTGGCCTTAGCCTTGCCAAAACCCATGGACTGATTGTTCATATTTTGGGCCTGGCGCATCATGTAGCTGAAGAAGATAACAATGGCAATAATTGGCAAAACAATCATGGCTATATCAAAGACAGTGCCCATGACGTCCACTGGCTCTTTGTACTCTATAACAGGATATTTTTCTTGGCAAGATTTAAGCTCGTCACCGTTTTTGCTGGCACATTGGTCAATCAAGCCCTGCTCATATAAAGTACCGGAACCGTCTTTGCGAGATTTCTGGGTAGGCTGATCATTATCTTTAAGAGTGATTTCTAGATTGTTGCCAGAAACGGTGATTTTTTTGATATTGCCATTTTCATCGTTGGCCCGAGTAATGACGTCTGAAAGGGCGACTTCCTCCATGCGGTAGCTGGGAGTCATGGCGTTAAAAATAGCAATCATACAGACAATAGCTATGATAGTAAATAGTAAGCGCCGGACGGCGTTGCTAGCAGCGTGCATCTGGCTTTTTGAGCTAGCAGAATTATTAGATTTTGAAGACATAAATCACTCCTTATACTCCTTTTATGATAGCATATTTTATCTAGTGATGTCTACTGTTTGTGACCAAAATTGATTCTTGATTTGAGCCAAGATTCCAAGGCAGACTGGTCGTTATAATAGGTAGCATCATCGTCCGAGTCGGCCTGGAGATAATATTTAATTTGACCTTCCTGGACAATGGCGAGGGACGGGAAATATTTAATATATTCGTACAGCCCGGTTCCCATGGCGTCTTGCCACATGATGCGGTAGTAGCTGAAACGTTCATCTTCTGGGAGATTTTCTAACATTTCGCGCATCCGAGCAGTGGTAGTGCAGCCGGGGTTGTCCACCATGATAACAAAGGATTTTTTATCGTTAATCAGATTATTATAATCATCTTTTGTGATGTCTACAATACGCGAACCGTTAGTAGGGGCATTAAGAGTGACAAGCGGGTCTGCGGTGTTGCTGAGATTGACAGCGAGAATTGCTGCCGCCGCAGTAATAATAATTGCTACGACCACAAAAAGTCCGATAATTTTCCAATGTGAAGATTTTTTAGTTTTTTCCATGCTAAATTCTAGTTAGACTATTAAAATTAATATCGTGGTATGGAATTTTCCAGAAAGCATAGATAGTTTTGCCGTAAGAGTCGGTTTCTTTGATGGTGATTTTGTTTTTTCCAGTATAGTACCAATAGCCACCAACGACGTAGATTTTGTTGGCGTCATAACCTTTAGCAATAAGTAATTTTTTGGTCATGCCAGCATAACCGCCGCCACCACACATTAGGAAAATGTATTTATCTTTAGGGAAAAGATCGCTGATGATTTGGTCGGATTCTTGATAATTGGCAGTGTAGGTGCCGTCATCGTTTTGGCTAAATAAAGAGTCGCCGGTATAGCCGGCACCAACAGCTTCCGGGAGGCCTTTGACTTCGGAAAGGTAGGGATATGGGACAGTTTCAAAACCTTTAATGTAGCCGGAGAGGTAGCGATCTCCTCCGATAGCTTCATAGGCAGCCGGGTCGTCTAGCATACGCATATCATAATAAACACTGTCACTACGACCAAGATAGTCGTCAATGTTTTTTTCGTTGATATTTTTATCTATGCCAAGTTCGCCACGCTGGCCTTCGGAAAGTTCAGGCAGCGGCAAGGGCGGAAGACTGTTGCTGCTAATTATGATACAACTAATAATTGCGGCAGCAGCAAAAATGATGGCCGCGGTAATGATGATACTTAGTTTTTTCTGGTTCATGTTTATATTTTAGCACTTATTTACTTTTCTAGCGAAAAAGTGTATAATACAAGATAGGTTCGGGGCGTGGCACAGTTGGTAGCGCGCTGCGTTTGGGACGCAGAGGTCGCAAGTTCGAGTCTTGTCGCCCCGACCAGCCAAGCGAGCAAGCAAAAAACGAGCTTGCTTGTTTTTTGTTGCGAGCGCAGGTCGGAAGGACGCGCTATAGGCGCGGACTACCAATTTAATTTTCTACGGTAAGTTCGAGCGCTGTATGGTGCTCGTCTTTTAGTTCCGTAAGGATGCGAAGATTATCTGCGGGAAGTTTGATGCCCGCGCTGATGTCTTTATTAGGATCATGTTCACCAGCTGATGCTGTTTCATAAATATACCAGAAAGTCTTGTGGTCTTTGATAAAATCATCATAATTTGCCGGAACATTATATTTGTAGGTGCGGATAGGCTCCAAAGAGCCATATTGATAATTAGTAGCATCGCCTAGCATAAAGACCGGGTGCTTTTCTGATGAATAGAAAGCTGCATCATAATAAATCCATTCGTTTGAGGCGAGAATAGCCTCGCCATCCTTTGCGACTGCGGCAACGTCTTCAAAAATTTCTTTGACATAACCCTTTGGTTCGCGAGACTCTACATTGATAATGCCAATAACGCCAGAAGTAACTAGTGTTATTGCAAATAGAGCCTGCGGCAAGCGTCCAATGCGGCTAGTGCCACCAGACCGGGATGCGGATAAAACTACGCCGGCGAGTAGCCAGGCAAAGCCGGCGGAATAAAGCAGGTAACGATCGTAAAATACTGAACTGAGCGGCGGAAGACTGAGTAGAAAGAGAATGAAAGGAGGCAGTAGAGACATAATGAGCAGGAAGTTGTATTTCTTATGCGTGGCCGCGGAAGATTTTTGATAAATTTTATAAATAAGAAAACCAAGCAGTATATAGGTGATAGCCACAAGAATAGCAAACCAGCTTTTAGTATTGTCTGCATCCGTATAAACCATGGTTTCGGAAAGAAAGCCCGGAATAGTGGCAAGCGTGGGCTCGGGAATCCAAAAACCTTGCTGGACGGTGACAAGCTGGACGAAGAAACTCGGCAGCCACGGGACAAAAAGCAGAATCGCCAAAATATAGCTTTCCACAATATATTTTTCGTGCAGGACTTTTTTGATGCCGCCATAACGATATATTACATATATAAGTTGCGCAAGCCAAGCAATGGCGGTGAGATATTGCGTCCACATACCGAGACTGACGAGGACGCCATAAATTAACCAATAACGTTTTTTGTTGGTATCTAAAGCCAGAGTCAATACAAAACTGGCGGCGGCAATAATGGCAAAAATCAGTGTATACATGCGCATCTCTTGGCCGTAGCGCAGGAAAATTGGGCAGAGGCTGAGCAACAAAACACTAACTGCTGCGGGCTTTTCGCCGAACCAGCGTTTGATACATTGGAAAGCGAAAACAATGGCAACACAGCCGAAAAATACTGACATGAAACGCATGGCAAAATCAGTGGTGCCAAAAAGCATTGTCCAAATTTTGAGACAGAAATAATAAAACGGGGGATGGACATCCATGGCGGTGAGGTGCCAGATGTCGGCAAAGTCGCCGCGGACGAGATAGGCGGAATAGGACTCGTCAAACCAGATGCTGCCAGTGAGATTGATGCAACAAAGAAAAATAAAAATCCCACCGGCAACGAGAGGCGCGAGTGAGAAAATTAAAGATTTTTTACTAAATTTTGTCATAATGATGGTCAGGGTGATCGGACTTGAACCGACGGCCTCAGCGTCCCGAACGCTGCGCGCTACCAACTGCGCCACACCCTGTCTAGTCTATATTTTATCAGAAAAATGCGAAAAAATCCAGTGTGAGAAAAGGGGCACTTGCTGTGCCCCTTTTTGTAGAAACGATTAGAAATGAACTTCACGATATTCGTCAACAGCGGGGGGTGCGCGTTTTCTTAAAATCGACGCGGTTTTCTACGATATTGCGCACGCGGATCATAAATGCCAATTAGACAGATAGTTTATTGAAATCTTTGCTACCTATTTTAATGAGATATATGTACAGAATAGTATCCATAATAATAAAGATAGCGGTGGCAATAACAAGAATTAGAGTGGCGCTAATTTTCCCAATAATCCCAAAGATAATAACAAAGGTAATAGCGAGCAAAATCATCCCGACCATAACTGACACAAAAGAGCTGGTGCTTTGTTTCACAACTTCGGCGGTGTTCTCGGCGTCTAATTTAGGATATTTAAGATTGATAATGAGGCCAATGTAATGAGAAATGAGCGGTACGGCAACGGATAAGATGAGCAAGAGCAATATTTCTAGGATACCAATATTAAACCTGGCAAACAGAATAATATCGCCAATTAGTAATATGGGAGTGGTTAATACTAGGCTAGAATAAATTTTAGACATAAGAATGGTTTTAGTTTCTACGGGTAAGGATTTAAGGATGTTGATGTTTTTCCCTTCTAGACTAATAACCGAACTGGTGATAGATGTCATGAAAGAAGCAAATGCGATAAGAAGAAAAACTAGCAGGGGGATATTGCTGTTGATTAGTTCTGCTGAGAAATTGAAAGTTTCGGGGTTTTCGAGAAGAGGCGTAATGAGATCAAATTTGATTGACAACAATACAGCGCCAATGATGAATAGCACCAGGCCAAAACCAGCGTTGATGATAAAAACTGGGGTTTTGAAAAAGGTATTTAGTTCTTTTTTAATAAGGGCTATTCTAGCAGGATGGGACTTAAAGGCAAGATTTTTGACGTTGGTTTTCTTGGTGGTGGTAACCTTTTTTAGGCGCGAATTGATTTTGAAATAAAATTTGCTAAGAATAAAAATACCAAGAGCAGAAACGGCAACATTAACCAGAATGAAGATTAGCAAGGTTGCGATGTTAAAATCTGTAATGAGCGTAGCGTAGGCCCCAGCAGGATAGTATATTTTAGTGATGAGATCGTTAATACTAGTAGCATGTTCTGCTAAATAGTTGAAAATGCTATCAAGATTGAATGATATATATAATATAATTAGCAGAGCTATCATGGAAAAAATAATCTGAACTGCATTTTTGTATTTAAACCGGCTGGAAATACTAGAAGTAATGCCGCCGACTATACAGGATATAACAATAGGTATAACTGGTAGTAGTAGTAACATGACAAAACTAGTTAGGTAAAAAGTCCATTCTACGGCGTCCGCCCATCTAACATAGGCAAGCAGAATAGGGATCATGATGAGCGAGTTAAAAATTAATTCAAAAATGTAAAATTTGAAAATGCGCAAGAATAGTACGGTACTTCTTTTAATTGGCAAAGAGAGAAGAAGTTGATCGTCTTTGCAATTAAAAATAAGTGAGCCGGTTTTATAGACTCCTTCTATAATAGTAATGATGGAAACTCCAAAAACGAGAATAGAGAGAATGATAACCTGTAAATGCATGGGGGCGATTTTTTCAAAAATCATGTTAGCGTTTCCCCAGATAGCAATCATGAAAAAGATTCCTACAAAAATCGGGAGAAAGGCTGCCGACTTTTTGTTGTGCTTTTTCTGGTTGATTTTGAAGATGCTCATGTCGCTAGTCATAGACGCGCGAATGAGGGAATATAACTTGTTCATTATTTATCCTCTAATTCCATAAAGACTTTTTCTAGGGATTTGTCGCCTTTGATCTCTTTCATACTGCCGCTCTTTACGAGTTTGCCATTTTTAATAATAGCAACCCTGGAACAAAGTTTTTCCGCTACGTCTAGAATGTGAGTGGAATAAAAAACGGTTTTTCCGTCTTTAATCATTTTGTTTAGAACTTTTTTGATGTCAAAGACGGCTTTAGGGTCTAGACCAACGAATGGCTCATCCATAACAAGGATTTTTGGATCGTGGGCCAGGGCCGAAATAAGTACAGCTTTTTGTTTCATACCATGGGAGTAGCTATCAATAGTGTCGTTTAATTTATTTTCCATATCGAAAAGTTTGGCGTATTTTTTGATGTTATTTTCCCTGGTCTCCGTATCTACGTCATACATGTCACAAATGAAATTAATGTAGTCAATTGCTTTCATATGTTCGTAAGTTTCCGGATTGTCTGGGACAAAAGCCATAAGTTTTTTACAGGCGACAGGATTTTCTTTGATAGAAATACCGTCTATGAGAATATCGCCTTCATCAAAATCATGGATACCTACAATGGCTTTAATAAGAGTAGTTTTGCCGGCACCATTATGCCCGATAAAGGCAAAAATATCACCATCTTCTACTTTAAACGATACGTCATCGACCGCTTTTTTGTCACCGTATCTTTTAGTGACATGCTTTATTTCTATCATCTTTCTACTCCTTTTAGATATTATAACACTTTGTGATATAATATCTAAAAGTATTCGGGGATTGGCGCAGTGGTAGCGCGCACGCCTGGGGGGCGTGAGGTCGCCAGTTCGATCCTGGTATCCCCGACCAGCCAAGTGAGCAAGCAACGAAAAAGCTTGCTTTTTTTGGTGCTGCGAACGAAAGCTGGAAGGACGCGCCGCAGGCGCGGACTACCACGCAAGCGAGCAAGCAAGGCTCTATCTTTTTCTGCTAAATGGTATATATATAATATAGCTAATAATCAATACGCCAAGTCCAGCCGCTACGTAGGTCAAGCTTTTCATAATAAAGCTGCTGCTGTTGGTGTTTCCAGAAGTGGTGCTGGCGATAATTTCCATATCCTCGCAATCCGAACCATAATGCGAAACGCCGAGTGGTTTGGTATAAGAACCGTCTTCGTTGAGAGCAATTAGCGCGTCGGAGTTGGTTTTTTCTTCGGCAATTCTAGGGCTGACACCGCTATAGGACAGTAATGTGGAGCCAGTGGTATATTTGACGTTGTGTAAATCGTCTTCTAGTAAGGCAGAGACTCTGTCTTCTATGATGCCATCAGCTTCTCTGGGTAAAACATCATAACGGAAGTAAATGGTGTCTATGGCGGAACCGGCCGTGCCTAAGGCCAAAACCGGAATAAGGCGGAAACTGCCATTATCGTTGCCAGGGTGAGAAAGTTCTATGGTTTGCCAAGAACGGCTATCTTCTGGGAAATAAGAATACTCAAGGTTGCTACCATCTAAGGAGATGAAGCCTTTTTCTCCGCCACCGGCAAGATGGGAAGAGAGGTTTGTCAAAGTATAAGATTCTTCGTTGCTAGTGTTATGTAGAGCAACGGTATATTCTATGTAGCTGCTAGAGACAGTCCTAGCCTCTATGGTAGTTTCCACCGGGGCAAGGCTGTTGTCCCAACCGGAGGGAACACCATCCTTATTAGCGATTGATGGAGTTTCTGCAGTACGCTTAGCGCCCAGTACCGAAAAAGCGGTAATGGCGGCGAAAATGACGAAAGCTACTACAGGAATAACGCTGACGATGCGGTTTCGTTTCCGCATACGATTAGCTTGCGATTTCTTATCCTGAATGTTCATGCTTATATTATAGCACGAACTATTTGGCATATTCAATAGCCCGAGTCTCCCTGATGACGTTGACTTTTATCACGCCAGGGTAACTCATGGTAGCCTCAATTTTGTTAGCGATGTCACGAGCAAGCTTCAGGGCGGTGAGGTCATCGATTTGTTTAGGCTCAACGATGACGCGGATTTCACGACCAGCGGAGATAGCGTAGGCTTTGTCTATACCCGGGAAGCTAGTAGCGATGTTTTCTAGGTCACGCATACGTTCGGCGAAGTTTTCGGCGGAAACGTTACGAGCGCCAGGACGAGCGGCGGAAACGGCATCGACAATCTTTACAATGAGAGCTTCAGGAGTAGTTGGCTCAATATCGTCGTGATGCGCGGCAATAGCATGGACGATGTTGTCCGGCATACCGTATTTTTTAGCGAGCTCAGCACCGATTTCGGCGTGCTTACCTTCAATCTTGTGAGTAACGGCCTTGCCGATATCATGAAGCAAGGTGGCAGTCTTAGCAACGCGCTTGTCTGCACCAATCTCTTCGGCAATCATGCCGGCCATATGGGCAGCTTCTACGGAGTGGAGGAGGACATTCTGGCCGTAGCTAGTGCGGAATTTGAGTTCGCCGAGGAGATGTAGCATCTCACGCGGAATACCAACAATGCCAACCTCGCGAGCGGCATCTTCGCCAGCGCGCACGACTTCTTTTTCAATTTCTTTCTCGCCTTTAGCGACGGCTTCTTCAATAGACGAAGGATTGATGCGGCCATCTTTCATGAGACGCTCTAAGGCGTAGCGGGCAACTTGGCGACGAATAGGGTCAAAGGAGCTCAAGACAACCATGCCGGGAGTATCGTCAACCATGATGTCTACGCCGGTAGCGCGCTGGAGAGCTTGAATATTGCGGCCCTCTTTACCAATAATACGACCCTTCATTTCGTCGTCCGGAAGCTTTAGAGCGGTAATAGTACGATCGGCCGTGACCTCGGAAGACATCCGTTCCATGGCAGTAACGAGAATGGCTTGAGCGGCTTCGTCAATGTCGTGTTTGATTTCTTTCTGCTCTTTAGCAACGAGACCGACGAGATCTTGTTTGATGTCGTTCTGGGTCATCTGCATAAGTTTTTCCTTAGCTTCTTTTTTGGAAAGACCAGCAATCTTTTCTAGTTTTTCGTGCTGTTTCACGCGGATGTCACGGATTTCGTTCTTTAAATCTTCGATTTCTTTTTCTTGCTTGACTAATTTCTCGGACTTCTTTTCAATCTGATCTAGTTTATTATCGAGCGTAGTCTCGCGTTCAGCCAAGCGGTCTTCCGTGCGTTTCCATTCTTTACGGCGTTCTGATTCCTCGGACTTACTTTTTTCGGCAATGTCTGAAGCTTCTTTTTTGGCATTTAAAACGATGTCTGATGCCTCGTGTTTAGCTTTGCGAATGAGGTCGTCGGCCTTGTTTTTGCCGCCCTTTTCGTTCTTTTTGTTGTATGCAAAAACACCACCAACGCCTGCGCCCAACCCGACGATAGCGGCGATTACTGCTATGGCTATTTCCATACTCCTCTTTTCTAATTGTTTTGCTGGTATTTTCCTGATACCAACGGGTTAACAAATTATATAAAAATTGATATTTGAAGTAATTCCCCCTACGTTCTAATTATATCACGATTTTATTCAAATGAGGAGATATTGTCGGTTAGCATATTCTTGATAAGCTGAATGCCAGTTTGTTCTAGGCCGCGCTCAGCTTCGTTGGTACTGAAGTAGATATTGTTGGCAGATTTCTGGTATGGTTCGTTGTAGAAATAAGTGTAGTCGCCATGAGTGAAGACTGGGGTACCAAAGCTGAGACCAGTAGCTGCGTCAATGTTACCCTCGCTGGTCTGGACCCGAGTGAGACAGCCCATGCCGCCGGGGTTTTGATCGATGTCGGCAAAAGCCGGGAAATATTGCACGCCTTTTTTGTAGCCGTTGAAGCACATCTGCGGGCGGTACTTTTCGTCTAAAATGTAACTGATATCCGTAAGGTCTTCTGGGATTTTCATTTTAATATTCCATTCGGTGACATAGATATAGCCAGTCTGAACTTTATAAGTAGGAACGTCGGCCGGGCTAGTGATAGTCTGGCCAGTAGACTCTTCTACGGCAGAAATGATGGCTTTTTGATCTTGGACAGTCTTATTAGCAGCGTTGAGCTGGTCACTAGTGCTAAGCATACTCATGAGACCAATAATGCCAAGAATCAAGAAAACGACAGAGAGAACGCCAAGGACAATGGACAAAATTGTGAATTTTTTGATGGTTTTGGCGGGATCTTCTGGAGTTTTAGTGGCCACAGGATTTTGCGGCTGAGACATATTGTTGTTTTGGTAATTTACAACGGGGCTGACAGTGTTTTGGTTGTCAAAGTGAGTGGGGCTACTGACATGCACGCCAAGAGTGTTAAAAGTAGGCTGACTAGCGTTGTTTGATTGATTTTGGGGTTGGTTTTGTGGCTGAGCGCCGTTGTTCTTATTTGGGTCCATAGAAAAAAGTCCTTTAATCTGTTTATATTATAGCATATTTTTATAATGGTTGTGGTTATTTTTTAGGCTTAGTAATGTTGGCCGGGCGACCATAATCAGGGAGAATGATTTTGTGTTTTGTGCCGTTATGGTCATAGAGAGGGATTTGGAGCTGGTCGGCAAGAGCATTGACAACAGCGGCGCCAATTCTGAGGCCGGTAAAACTGCCCGGGCCAGACATAAAAGTAATTTCTGTAATGTCTTGCCAGGTTTTGTTGTTCTCGTCTAGTTTTTCTTTGATGAATTTATGGAGATTTTCGGCTAAATCATGGCCGGACTGCCATCTATATTCTTGATTGTCTAATTTTAAGATGGTTTCATTAGTAGAAGTATCTAAGTATAGTTTCATTTTGCGAGACTCCTCTCTACGGTGCGAGTATTGTCGTCATTTAATGTAATGGTAATTTTAGTGCGGTTTTCTGGCAGGAGGTTTGCTACGGTGTTGGCCCATTCAATAACGGTAATGGTGTTTTTGTCTGCTAAATTTTCTGCTAAATCGTCTGCCATAATACCGGGGTCAGATAGGCGATAGAAATCATAGTGAACAAGAGCTTGGTCTTTATTGTTGGTGCGATACTGGTAGCGTTTAGAGATGACAAAGGAGGGAGAAGTGATTTCTTCGGGAATTTTTAGGCCTTTGGCAATGCCTTTTGTGAGGGTGGTTTTTCCGGCGCCAACATCGCCAAGCAGTTCAACAGTTGCTCCGGGCGCTAGAGTTTTAGCAAGATTTTCTCCATAGTTTATTAGGTCTTGCTCGGTTTTGATGATTGCTGTAGATTTTTTAGAGTTAGCACTAGTCATTCTGCATATTATAACATATATTGGCAGAATTTGGTACTGTGGCTGGCGGTTTAGCGGGCGATGCAACGAACAGATAAGCCGTAGCCCTTACTGCCGTTGTGCTGAGGGTCCAGGTGGCCGCTGTAGAAGTACAAGCTGTACGCGTTGGTAACCGACTTAGCAGTAGCGCTCCGGAAGTCGCCGTTCGTGCCCTGATTGACCAGGGTACCATCACTCCGTCTGTAGCCGCCGGAACGGATAAAGTGAAGAGGTTCGGCAATTACGCTTGCGTCAGTATCGGTTGCGCTGATACCGTAGACTGTGCGGATTAAGTTATTGAAGGACTTAGTGCCAGTATTTTGCGGAAGTTGCCAACCTTTCGGGCAGATGGAATCGCCTACGTTAGTACCGTCTGTAGCGATACTGTCTGTGCCAGTACCAGCTGTAGCGGCAGGCCAGTTATAGTAATTACCAAAGTGATTTCTGAGGTTGCCGGTAGTGGTATAGGAAGAAGTACCGTTCCAATATCTACCATCCGTACCGCCAGTCTTTACAGAAACTGTACCGTTATCATTAAAAGTAAAGCTCTTGGCGCCGTCTGATGCATCCTGGGCCCAGTCTGTGCCAGTGCTAAGCTGCGTATTATATGGCGGAGTCCAAGTAGTCTTAGTATTGAGGTCGGTAAGTTCGTTAGTTAAGGTCATGGTGGTGTTAGTGCTGTTTGGTGTGGTACTTGGAGTACCAAGATCAAGGTCTAAGTTCTGGTCCATCCAACAGTTGCCATCGGCGAGCTTCTTTACATAGTAGGGTTTGTTATCTCTCTTGTCTATTAGCTGTCTTTGGGGAATATAGTTAGTGCCAGCTGTTGTTACGTTATTGTCGTAGTCTGTTTCATTAGTAACATAAGTAGTAGTACCAATAGCATTTCCTGGAGTATAGACGGAGTTACATACTGCAGTACTCATATCCTGCATATAGACAATGTTCCAGAAGTCTGCGGCAGATTCTATGGATAGAGTATCGTCTGAGTTATAAGTTAGATCTCCTAGTTTAGTGAAGATTAGTCTTATAGTGTAGCCTGTAGCTTCTAGAGCGGTGCCTGGAGTAGTACAGGTGATTCTGAGTTTATCACTGTTGTTTAGTAATGAAACGTTAGCACAAGCAGTAGATGATTCTGGTGTGCTTCCTACTTTTACGAAGTAGACATTAAGTGGATGAGTAGCATCAGTTAAGTTCTCACTATAGTCTATATTAGTATCAATGGTAATAGTCTGGTTAGTACTGCTACCTACATAGATAGAGGAAGGAGCTACATTCGTAATCTGGTTATTCTGTGATGGCTGGTAGTTAGCAATGGCAGTGAAGATTACAGTACTTTTATAAGTACCAGGCATGAGGGTAGGGGCAGCCTTTACACCAAAGTAGACTGGAGTAGAGTCGGAAAGGGAGGCGGAAGTGGTAGTCTTAATGATGTTAGTAGCAGAAAGGGGAGGAACTGCCTTGTAGCCGGTAGTGGAGGAATCTATACTATAGCCCCAATGAGAAGCTGTCATGGTGTCACTAGTATAGCCTCCTGCTATGTCTTGTTCTATGGTAGGGATAGAAGCATCTGGTTCGGTAGGGTCTGTAGGGTCTGTAGGGTCTAGTTTTTGTCTAATGAGGGAGGTATTGTCTGTTGGGGTAGTATCATTGTCTGTCATGGAGAGAGTATAGCCAGTATAGTTATTAGTACTGACTTCTACATTAGTACTATCACTACCAAAGACATCTACTCCTCCTGAGATAGCTAGATCTATATTAAGATTAGTCTTAGATAGTTCTATACTGATATTGTCTGGGATAGAGACATTAATAGTGGCAGTACTGGAGGCGGCAGAGGAAGAGGAAGGGAGGAGTTCGGGAGAGACTAGAGTAAGAGCAAAAAGGAAGAGAAAAAAGCCAAGGCTTGATATAATAATACCCTGGTTTAGTTTATGATGTTTAATGATTTGCATTACTATGACCTCCTGATGCTTTGATTAACACTTTTGGCCTCCCTTCCCCATTGGTGTTAATCATATCTCTTCGGAAGAGAGACAGTGGGGAGAGGGAGGGAATCTGCATGAGGTGAATCTTGCTATGAACAAAATTCAGCATTCTATGCAGGCGTCTTAAACCGTTATCTATAACCAAGCATAATTACTGGCATAGCGCATAGAATGCTGAATTTCACCAGTAATTATTTGGTTAAAAATATATTGATAACGTTTAAGACAATCTTATTATAGCATACTTTTTGTGTTAAGCATAGAAAAAGTCACAAGCTTTTACTTGTGACTTTTCCACAGGTGGTGAAGATTATTTATCTACGACTTCGCCTTCGACGGGTTCGTCGTCCTTTGAATCGTTTTTATCTTCTTTGCCTTCAGACTTTTTGTCATCGGCGGCGGACTGATAGAGCTTAGCGCCAATTGGCATAATCTTGTTTTGCAAATCTTTGGCAGCTTCCTCTAATTTATCTTTGTCCGCGGATTCGTCCTTTAGAACCGCCTTAGCCTCTTCCACAGCTTTCTTGATGGTTTCTTTATCTTCGTCTGTAATCTTGTCCTTGTATTCATCTGGCATTTTTTCGGCCTGGTAGATGGCGTTTTCCAGATGGTTCTTGGCATCTACGCTTTCGCGCTTCTTCTTGTCCTCTTCGGCGTGAAGCTCGGCTTCTTTTTGGGCCTTTTCAATGTCTTCTTTGCTCATGTTGCCAGAGTTTTGAATGGTAATACTCTGCTCCTTACCGGTGCCTTTGTCCTTAGCGGTGACGTTCAAAATACCGTTAGCGTCAAGGTTAAAGGTAACCTCAATCTGCGGAACGCCGCGGGGAGCCGGGGCGATGCCATCTAGAATAAAGCGACCGAGGGATTTATTATCCGTAGCAAATTCGCGCTCGCCCTGGAGAACGTGAATTTCTACCTGGGGCTGGTTGTCGCTGGCGGTGCTGAAAATTTCGGACTTAGACGTTGGGATAGTGGTGTTGCGCTCAATAAGCTTAGTGCTGACACCGCCCATGGTTTCAATACCAAGGCTTAAAGGCGTAACATCCAAGAGAAGAACGTCTTTCACGTCGCCCTGGAGCACGCCGCCCTGGATAGCAGCGCCGACCGCCACGACTTCGTCCGGGTTGACACCTTGCATTGGCTCTTTGCCAAAAATTTTCTTTACCTTTTCAATCACGGCCGGCATACGGGTCATACCACCGACCATAACGACCTCGTCAATATCTTTGGCCTCTAGTTTAGCGTCCTTTAGGGCCTTTTCTACCGGCTCGGCGAGACGATCAAGCAAAGGCTCAACAAGTTCCTCTAATTTAGCGCGAGTGAGGGTGTGCTCAAAGTGTTTTGGACCATCTTCGTCGGCCGTAAGGAACGGAAGGTTGATGTCCGTGCTCATAGCGCTGGACAATTCCTTTTTAGCTTTCTCTGCTTCATCCTTAACACGTTGCATAGCGGCAGCGTCGTCTTTAATATCAATGCCAGATTCTTTCTTAAACTCGTCTAGCAAGTAGTTGACGATAATGTTGTCAAAATCTTCACCACCAAGGTGCGTATCGCCGTTGGTGGATTTTACTTCAAAGACGCCGTCGCCAAGCTCGAGAATGGAGACGTCAAAAGTACCACCACCAAGATCAAAGACCGCGATTTGCTCATCTTTTTTGCTTTCTAGACCGTAGGCGAGAGCGGCGGCGGTTGGCTCGTTGATAATACGCTTTACCTCAAGGCCGGCAATCTTACCGGCGTCTTTAGTGGCTTGGCGCTGGGAATCGTCAAAGTAGGCCGGGACGGTGATAATAGCTTCGGTGACCTTTTCGCCAAGAAAAGCCTCGGCGTCGGCCTTAATTTTACTCAAAATCATAGCGGAAATTTCTTCCGGAGTATATTCTTTGCCGTCCATTTCTACGGCAACACCGTTTTTCTTCTTAACAATTTTGTATGGCATGATGTCAAGATCGCGTTGAACTTCTTTGTCGTCAAATTTGCGGCCGATAAGACGTTTAATACCATAAATAGTGTTTTTTGGGTTAGTGACGCGTTGACGTTGCGCAACTTTACCGACGAGCCGATCGCCTTTTTTGGTAACGGCGACGACGGACGGGGTAGTGCGATCACCTTCCGCGTTTGTAATGACCTCTGGCTTGCCAGCGACCATATAGGCGAAGGCGCTGTTAGTGGTACCAAGGTCAATACCAATAATTTTACTCATTTTTTACTCCTTTCGTTTAGCACTCTCATGTGTTGACTGCTAATTTATACCCCTATTGTAGCGCGTTAGCACTCATTTGTCAAGAGTGCTAACGAGACTTTTTCTGGGCGAACATAAGGCAAAAAGCAGCAGCAAAACCGCCAATTAGGGCGGAGATGAGGTCCCACATGGTGTCGGTAATGCCTTCAGAGATGAGAGTTTGCATATGACCTTGGAAGAGTTGATCGTAAGAGAATTCATAGATTTCCCAGGCGACGGCAATTAGGGCGGTAAAGGCAATAATAAAGAGAAGCATAAACAGAATATTTTTATCTTTATAGCAGTGGTCTAAGATTTCTTTGGCGACAAAGGCAGTAAGCACACCAGAGGCGCAGTGGACAATTTTGTCATAGTGCCAAGGACATTTATAGAGGTCTATATCTATACCTATAACCATAGCTGGGATGAGAAAGGCTAGGAAGGCGGTCTCTAGAGCGTCTGAGATAGGTAGATGAAAAATTTTGCGAAAAACTACAGGGACAAGGGGCAGGAAAATGGTAGCAAAATAAGAGAGCAGTTTAGGAAATTGCTCAGCGTTGATACAATGTAGGATGATAAAGACCAGCCCGGCGATGATATTTATGGTGACAAGACAAGCATTAATCTTTTTGAGATGTTTCATACCTATATTATAATCTAAACTTCCAGAATTGCCAGAGTATTCCGAACTAGGGGCTGATGATGG
The DNA here is from genome assembly GCA_964483335.1 of uncultured Candidatus Saccharibacteria bacterium. GTDB lineage: Bacteria > Patescibacteriota > Saccharimonadia > Saccharimonadales > Saccharimonadaceae > Nanosyncoccus. The sequence goes on from CAZAAA010000007.1 coordinate 21,102, forward strand.
TTTTTCTGGCAGAACTCATCGACTGCACGAGCGACTCCGGGGAGTTCTGGGTTGTTGTAGTCGTGCACGATGATGACGCCGCCCGGAGACATTCTGGGGGAAACGAGAGTAAAACTGTCTCTGATAGATTGATACAAATCTCCATCTAGAAAGGCGAAGGCAATTTTCTCTGGTAAATCTTGTACGGGATCAAGGTCACTAAAAAAGGCTTTTTTGATTTTTGGGACTTTCAGACCGCATTTTTTAAACTTTTCTATGACTTCGCGCTTAGTAACTAGCAATTCCCCTTGGCGGAATTGGTCTCCGGCAGCGGAGGAATCTTCGGGACTTTTCTCTGGCAGCCCAGCAAAAGAGTCATAGAGCCATAGTTTTCTGTCGGAGTTTCGCTGTAATTCTACAGAGGTGTCGCCGCGATAACAGCCAAATTCTACTACGTCACCAGGGATATTTTTAGCAAGAGTTTTTTGTAATAAATCAAGGATGGCGGCGGTTTCTCTGTCTGTGACTTGTTTTTCGGTGCTGGCGCGGTGTTTCATGTTTTATATTATATAATATTTTCTTAAAAATGCCAAGAATCTCCCGGCGGAATTGAAAAATAACATAGCCTAAACCTGCTGCAACTAGCAGAATAACAAATCCTAGTGCAACAAAACTGGAGGTTTCTTCGGCGGCAACAGGAGTAAGCCCAAAATCCGCGCCGGTGTTTTCTTTGATTTTGCGGCAACGATTGGTTTCGGGGTTGCGCTCATAGCCCGGTTTGCACTCGGCGGCAGTATCATCCGTATCATAGCTTTTGCAGCGGCCAGTCAGGGGGTTACGATATTTTCCAGCAGGACACTCGACATCAGTGCTTTTAAGAGTGGCGGCTTTGACACAGTTACCTGTAGTTTCGTTGATGACTTTCCCGGCAGGGCAGCTGCGAAATTCTTGAAAAATATTAGGAGCTCCAGGGGTAATACTATATGTAATTTGCCACTGCTTCCCTGCTCCGGCGCCAAAAGCCGCATAGGAAGCAGACTTTTTCTGGCCATGGGGATATTCTATTTTATCTAAAATTTCGCCATTAGCGTCTAGGAGCTCAATAAGATTCGCGGAAGTGGGATTTTTGGTAAGTGAAAAAGTTGGAGAATAGACAAAATATTCAGAAGCGTTGACTTTGCCAGAGAGAGCATAGGTCTTCTTTTTATAACGCAAGGAGCAGCCAGTAGAATCTATCGCCTCTTCTGTGCCGTTGTATAATTCGATAAATTGTTCAGACGCATCGTTTTCGTAGTAGGAGAGGAGCTCCGTAAATTCCAAGCCACGACATTTAGGTTCGGGAGAAGTTTCCGAGGAAGGTTCCTCGACGGTGGGTTCTGGCGGGGCAAGATAGGAAGGATGTCCCGCATTGTAAGCGGGCGTATAAAAGATTAGGTGCTCAAAAAGATTGAGCGATTGATTTTTAACAAGGATGGTGGGAGAAGTGGTTTTGAAAGGAGCGACGCAGCCCGGAGCGCCAGTCCAGCAAACTGAATCTATGACCGTGCCATTATATGTTAGTTCTAGCGGGCCGGCTTTTAAGGCGAGCGTGGATTTATAGGTAAGGTCAGAAGAGACAGAATCTGGCGAGCTGCTAAGCCGAAGCAGCAAATTCTCCCCAGACATTTTGCTGCCAGCCGGGAAAGCGATGAGCTCGCTTCTAGTGCCGGAAGAATTAGTATAATAAAGCGCAATATTGTCTAGTGGTAGGGTGTTGGTACCAGAAGTACGGTAGAGCTCAATAAATTCGTTAGTATTTTGTTTCCCGTCTATGGTGTAGCCTGGATTAATGGCGCGAATGGCGAGCGGAGGCGAATCGGGCGCGGGATCTGGTTCAACCGCGTAGAGTGGCAGACTTAAGCGGAACTGGAGGATAGGATATATAATAGCGAAAATGATAGCGCAATTTTTTTTCATAGCGCTGATTATATGCACATTTTATTTTTCTCGCCAAGCATAAGCGTACATTTTTGAGAAAAATGTCTTTTTAACAGGGAGCTTTGCTTATGTATAAACAAAGCTTAAGTGTGATATAATATAAGTATGAACAGTTTTCCGGAGGTTGGAATTATTATCTTGGCGGCAGTAGTGCACGCAACACTGCAGCTGGGCTCTGGATGTTTATTGTTGTTGTATCACGCCAGTCTAGGTAAACACATTAGGAAACGCACAAAATCACTTGTGAGTAGTTATATTGCCGGAAATGGACTGATGATATTATTAGGTATTGCACTGGGCTACTTAGCAATTGCGGGCATTTATGGACAAAGTTTATCAATTGGTTGTTTGATAGCTGCCACTGGAATTATGATTTTGCTTGCAATGCTAATGTGGTTTGTGTATTATCGGCGCGGAAAAACTACGGAATTATGGTTACCAAAAGTAGTGGCTAAGTATATCACTAAACGAGCAGAGGTAACAGAAAGCAACACAGAAGCTTTTGCATTAGGGATGTTGTCGGCTTTCGCAGAAGTACCTTTTACTTTTGTATTAATGGCAGTGACAGCAAATAGCTTGCTTAGTTTGCAACTAGGCTGGCAGGTGGCGCTGGCAGTAGCATATGTTGTAATTGCAATATTACCGCTCATACTGACACGTATAATGATTCGACGCGGAAAAACGGTAGTAGATATCCAGAAATGGCGCGTAAAAAACAAGACGTTTTTGCGCGTAGTTTCGGGAGTTTGTTTTGTGGTGTTGGCAATGTTCATAATAGCTTTTAAGGTGATGAAGTAAGATGAAGAAATTCTCCAAAAAGAAGCTAAAAGAAGAAATTATGCGTGAAGCAAGGGTACTAGACTTGCCAAGCGGAGCGGCTGAGGCAGTAGCGGATGAAGTGGCAGAAAAGGTTAAAAAGTGGGCGGATAAACGCACTGAAATAACTGAAAACGACTTAAATAGAATAACGGCAGAGGCCTTAGAAGAGTTCAATCAAGACTTGTCCTATGTCTACAAAAATCGTGGTAAAATAATTTGAGGAAGGAATTATGGGAAAAAACTTTGACTTTGACTATATAGTAATCGGGAGCGGGACTGCTGGTAGTGCAGCGGCACTAATGGCAGCAGGGGCAGGGCTTTCCGTGGCACTAATAGAAGCGAATCAGTGGGGTGGCAGTGAATTATGTTCCAGAAATATACCATACAAAGCAGCCTTACATTTTTCACATGAGTATGCACAGGCATTAAAAGATGTTAAGATGGGGCTATCTAGTGCTAATTTGCGTTATAACTATCCAACATACCTGGGCTGGCGATTTTCAGTGACTAAAAAATGCGGTGCCGGAAACAAGAAACGATTTGAAGACGCTGGAATAACCTGTATCAAAGGATTCGCGCATTTTGTTGGGCCGAATACGGTTGCAGTAGACAATAAGCAATTTACCGGACGAAAGTTTTTGATTGCAACTGGTTCGATTTTAGCAAAAACTAACATTGCCGGAGCGGGGACAGAGACTTGCCTGACACCTAGTAATATCTTAAACTTGAAACGTTTACCAAAAGTGGCGATGGTAGTGGGGGCCGGCGCAACAGGTTGTGAGATTGCAAATTATTTAGCAGAGCTGGGGGTTAAAGTGCTGCTAGCAGAAAGTAAAAAGCGGGTGTTGCCAAAAGAGGATACGGAAGTTGGGCAACTAATGGGGGAGTATTTTGAGAAAAAAGTGGGGATTAAGGTACTAACCGGTGCAAAGGTAATTGCTATAGAACAAGAAAAGACGGCTAAAAAAGTTATTTTTGCGCATGAACAACAAGAGAAAGCAGTACGCGTAGAGGCTGTAGTACTGGCTACTGGCGCAGCGCCAGCAACTGATTTAGGCCTAGAGAATGCAGATGTAAAATATGATAAAGACGGAATCTTAGTGGATAGAACTTTAGTTACGACAAATAAGAGTGTTTTGGCGGCAGGCGACGTACTAGGCGGAGAAAGTTCTGCAGAGAAAGCATCATATCAGGCAGCAATTGCAACTTCTAACATTATCAACCGGAATAAAGGAGCGGCGGAAAAACGCCATTATGTGCGAGTAGTAGATACCTTGCCGCAAGTAGCCTGCATAGGTATGACAGAGGAGGATTGTAAAAAGAAGAAGATTAAGTATTTGTCGGCAATTACACCAATCTCACAACTTGCTACGGCAAATATAACAGGTCTTCCAGTTGGGTTTGTAAAAATGTTAGCTGATCGGGATGGGAAAATTTTGGGGGCGGCAATCGTTTCGCCACAAGCTGATATTGTAATTCAAGAAATTGTGCTGGCAATGAAGGCCGGGCTTAAACCACTGGATATCGCCAGTACGCCTCATGCAGCTGGCACATGGGCAGAAGCTGTACGCTTGACAGCTAGAAAGATTGCTCGCTAGGCTATTCGTTAATAGCTTTAATGTTTGGGTATTCTTCTACAAGAACTTTGATGCAGCCGGCAATTGGAATAGCTACGATGGCGCCAACTAGGCCAAACATATACATGCCAATAGTGATGGAAATAAGAATAACGAGCGGAGGAAGATTCATGCCCTTACCCTGAATTTTTGGCGAAATGACATTGCTTTCTATCTGCTGATAGAGCATGTAGAATATAGCAAAACTGAGCCCGGCCCAAGTGTTGCTAAAGAGCAGCAGCGCAGAAATAATAACACAGCCGATAATTGGGCCAAACATTGGGATCATCATAAAGATCATAGCGATTAGGCCAAGTGGAAGGGCCAAGCCTACGGACAAATTAAATACGGCAGCAATGACGGAAGTGGCAATGGCAACTACGATACCGTCTATCAGGGCGACGGTAAGCTGGCCAGAGACGTACTTAGAAATAACTTTAGCCATACGACTGGCAATACGAGGGGCAACTTCTCCGGCTTTTTTATTGTGAACGCCGATTAGCGACCAAAGTTTGTCTAACAAAGGCTGCCCTTCTAGAAGAAGGAGGATGGTTATTACGATGATTAAGACCGTAGATGTAAGTAAATTTGCGACTGTTCCTACGCTATTTACAACAATGCTGCTAAAATTACTAACTATGTTGCCAGAAAAATCTTTAATAGAAGTGATGAGCTGATCTTTGAGATTATCTATGCCAAAAGTTTCGCCAAAACTATTGATACCTTCTAGCAAATCCTGGTTTTTTTCTACTTGCTCCGGAAAAGTACCGATAAAATGACTGGTTTCGTTAACTACAACCGGGCCAACAACAGCAATAGCAGTAACTAAAGAAATAACTACAAGAGAGACTGCTACAATTACGGAAAGTGGGCGGCGAGCTTTGTGCTCGTCAATACTGTCAATTTTTTTGACTAAAGGATTGATAGCAACCGCAAGAAAAATAGCAATACCAATAATAATAAGGGCGCTAAGCGCACGCCAAATAAACAAAATGGCCGCGGCAAAAGCTAGAATAACTAGCCAGAAACGAATGAAGGTTTTGGTATCTACATCAACGCTAACAGTTTTTGACATATTATTATTATATCACAGTGCTTTATGAATCAAAAGAAATAACCTTTAGTGGCTTGGGGGCTTTGCGGATTTCGACGGTGGTCACGTCAGAGAATTTTTGATATTCGCCTTCGGCTTGAATCATGACGTTTGAGGGTTCTATAAAATTAAGCGTGTCGTGCATAGTTTCATGGCCAGGAAGATGTTTAGTGATGGCTCTAATTCCTAGCCAGACTAGTCGGAAAAAACTACCGAGCCGTGCAGTTCCAGACCAGAATTTTTCCGGAGATTGGTACCAATTCCCGCCCGGTATCATTTTGGCAACAGTTTTGCCGTTTATAGCAACATAGTCAGTAGTTTTAGGCTTGACTGTTTGATGATTAATAGAGAAGCTCGGCAAAAATTGACGTTTTTTGTTTTGAAAATACCATTTGGCTAAAAATTTTGCAGAAAAAGCGAAGGTTTTATTACCTTTTTTCAACTCTTCTCTAATTTCTGGCTGATCAAAAACTTGCGCGGATTCGGCAAAAAGCCCGATTGTGAAATAGCAGGCAGCATAGCGCCAGTGACGATTATTGATGATGGCTTCTAGAGGGTAAATTTCTTTAGCACTGTTTTTTTGCTCAAAACGAGAAACGATTTGACCGATGGTCTCTGCGCCAAGCATGCGGGCAAAATCGTTGAAATTGCCAAAACCTAGTACGCCGTACGTGACATCTTTTCCGGAAAGCATACAGCCGTTCAGGCCAATAGTAGCAGTGCCATCACCGCCGGCAGCTATAACTAAATCGCCATCCTGAATGACCTGGGCAAGTTTAGTGGCATTATCATCTACGTCCGTAGGGCGGACTTCGTAGCGACCAACCATATAACCACGCAGGCCAGTGGTTTTATCCAGCACTTCAGAACGCACTTCGGCATGCCGAGAAGAACGAGGATTGTAAACGATAATAAGACGACGCATATTAATCAAGAACCACTAAATAAACCACCCGGGAGTAAGAAGTTAAGCAAGGCCCACATTGTAGCATAAAGAAATAGGCCAATGGCGATATTGATCATGCGATTTTTGGCACGAGCAAGCTGACCAGCGTCATCGCGAGAGGTAGCATACTGGATGCCAGAAATGACAAAGCCAATCGTGGCAGCAATACCAACGCCATAAGTCAGGACTTCGAGGACGATGTTGAGAATGCAGAAAATACCAGCGCCATCCTCATCTTCTGCTTTGTCGCCACAATCTTTAAGAATGGAAGTCTCTACACCCATTATCTTCGTACCGGCCGGAGCAACTGCGCCCACTGGGCTAGTCATGAGGGTACCACAAAAACATCCTGCAGAAAGAATGATAGCAGAAAGAGTACGAATAATTCTTTTCATAGCTATATTATAACACTAATGGAGATATTCGTGGAGCTTTTTGGTGTCTTTGTGCTTGCGAAGCTTGGAAAGAGCCTTGGCCTCAATTTGGCGAATACGCTCACGAGTAACAGAAAATTCGGCGCCAACTTCTTCTAGAGTGTGCGGGCGACCGCCGCCAATGCCAAAGCGGAGTTTGATAATCTTTTGTTCGCGTTCGGAAAGAGTAGAAAGGATGCTGGCAATTTGCTCTTTTAAGAGTTGGTTGGCAGCGGAGTCTTCCGGAGAAATGCGCTCCTCGTCTTCTACGAAATCACCAAGTACGGAATCTTCATCTTCCCCATCCCGACCAACGGAAGCATCCAGCGAGGCAATATCTTGTTTAATGCGCATGACATACTCGACCTTCTCAATCTCCATGTCCATATCTTTAGCAATTTCTTCTATGGTAGGTTCGCGGTTTAATTCCTGCGTAAGTTTACGAGAGGCACGAAGAACTTTGTTGATGGTTTCTACCATATGTACGGGAATACGAATAGTACGAGCCTGATCGGCAATAGCCCGGGTAATGGCTTGGCGAATCCACCATGTAGCGTAGGTACTGAACTTAAAACCTTTTTCCGGGTCAAATTTTTCTACGGCACGTAAGAGACCAGTGTTTCCCTCCTGAATAAGGTCAAGAAGGTCAAGACCGCGGCCAGAATAACGTTTAGCAATACTGACGACAAGGCGCATGTTGGCTTCTACCATTTTATCTTTGGCCTTTTTGTCGCCCTTCACAACGCGCTGAGCGAGTTCAGCCTCCTCCTCGGGACTGAGCAAAGGGATTTTGCCAATCTCGCGAAGATAAAGACGCACGGAATCATCCGCAAAACTGTCTACGTTGTCTACGGTAATTTCTAGCTCTTCGTCAGAGAGTTCTTCTTCGTCGTCTAGGTCGGCGATGCCGGGTTCAACCGGCTCTAGCAGACCATCTTTACCCACTAAAATATCGTCTTCTTTGTCCATTCGTTAAATTATACCTAAATAATGCTTAAAAATCAAGCGATTTTATCTCACGGAGAATTTGGTTGACGGCTTCTTCGTCATCGGTTTGCTCAAGTTTTTTCTGGAGCAAAATTTTCTGCTGTTTTTTTAGCTCTTTTTGATAGCGAGTATTTAGTTCTACTGCTTCTGCTGCTAGATCGTCTTTAGACCATTTAGCATATTTTTGGTCAAAAATAAATTCTAGTTCCGCCATTCTAGTATCATCGGTGGGGATTTCTAATTTGATATCGCTACCAGCCGAACCGCCATAAAGCATAATAGCCAGTAAATTGTTCTCTAGCGATTTTAGTGTGTCGGAAGCAACATTATTGGTTTTGACAGTTTTAAATCGATGAGTTTCAGTGGAAAGTTTTTTGCGCTTGAGCGCCTCTACAGAAACACCTAGCCGTTTAGCAACTAGCTGCTCGTAGTGTGATTTTTCTACTGGGTCTTGCAGATAATTGATAGTGCGCATAGCAACATCAGAATATTCTTTTTTGCCAGGGCCAGTAGTAAGGTCTAGTTGCAGTTCATATTTTTTTAGCAACCACTCTACTGCTGGTTGATATTTTTTTACGGCTTCTTGCCAAAGTTTAGGGTCTTTTTGGATAAGTTCGTCCGGATCCTTAGCGCCATTATAATCAGAAATAATTGAAAGACTGATGCCAAGTTTTCCGGCAAGGCCAATGGCACGTTCTGCAGCGCGAACTCCAGCATCATCACCATCATAAGCCAAGCGAATATCGGAAGTCAGACGAGAAAGAGCTTTTAGGTGCAACTCCGTCATGGCAGTACCAGAAGTTGCAACGGCTTCTTTGACTCCGGCTTGGTGGGAGGAAATCACGTCCATGTTTCCTTCTACAATAACGACGAAATTATTTTTTCTGATGGCTTCTTTAGCCTGGGCCAAGCCAAAAATAAAACGACTTTTGTTAAATAGCATGGTCTCAGGAGTATTGAGATATTTAGGCTCTCCTTGGTCCAGAATGCGTGCAGTAAAGCCAATCACTCCGTTTGTGTCAATAAAAGGCACCATCATGCGGCCACGGAACATATCGCCATCGTATTGATTGAGCAGGCCAGCGTCACGTAATTCTTGAATGGAAAAGCCACGTTTTATTAGGGCATTTTTTAAAGATTTGCCATCAGCCGGAGAATAGCCAATGCGAAAATCTGCGACGGTTTGGCGATTGAGATTACGTTTATAGAAAACGTACTCGCAGACTTTTTTGCTGCGGGCAAGACAGGCTTGATAGTAACGGCAAGCAAGCTCAGTGGCTTCACGAGCACGAGCCTTTTTCTGAGCGATTTTTTTGTCTCCGCCACTGTATTTAGTAAGTTCTACGCCAGCCTGCTGAGCAAGCTTTTCTAGGGCTTCACGAAAAGTGATACCTTCTACTTCCATAACAAAGGTAAAAATGTCACCACCCTTGTTGGCAGAAAAATCATGCCAAATGCCTTTGTCTGGCGAGACCATAAAACTAGGAGTTTTGTCTACACCCCAAGGAGAATGCCCCTTGAGATTGCGACCAGCACGTTTTAGTTCTATATATTGGCCAACAACATCTTCTACGGGGAGACGGGCTTTGATTTCCTCCTTGGCATCATTCATGACTATATTATAGCATTTCTCTTGATTTTTATTTGGCTTATGTATATAATATGTATTAAATTAGGTCATATACAAAAAATAGGAGATTTCTCGTGAAAAAAATAAATCTACTCGCAATCGCTACCTCTCTGGGAGTGGTGGGTTTGGCTGGTGCCGGAACAGCCGCGGCAGTGACTAACGTTTCAACTGAATCACAAGTGTTTGTGAATGTGGCTCCGGTGATTGAGTTATCTGTGGTAGCAGCAGATGACAGCACTAGTATCGTAAAAATGCAAGGTGTTGCTAACGACTTTGTAAATAATTCGGCGGTGGCAAGCGTTACGACAAACAGTAGATATGGCTACTATCTATATATGGAATCTGCCAATAACTATACAGATTTACGGATAACTGGCGCGACTGGAAGTGAGCCGAGTATCACAAGTTTGACTACACAAAAGCAAAAAAGTAATTTCGCGAGTGATGAGTGGGGGTATTTCAAAAATGACACTGGGACAAGTGTAGATACGACCTATTTTAGACCAATTCCGGCGAAAAACAACGCCGATATGCTACGGGGAAACAACCCTAGTGATACAACCGATAGTGCAAACAGTAAAGCAGCTAATGACCAGACCACAGTGACTTTTGGCGCAAAAATTGGTACGACTTTGCCAATGGGCACATATTCTAATGTGGTGAAATTTACTGCTATTACAAAATACACTCCAAGCACATTAGACAGTGTCTCTTATCTCCAGGATATGACTCAGACAATTTGTGCAGCAACTACCACCCCTGCGGCAGATGCGAGTGTAGATGCTATTCCAACAAATTATCTACGTGATGCACGCGACGGAAAATATTATAAAGTGCAAAAACTGGCAGATGGGAATTGCTGGATGACAGAAGATTTAGCTCTATCTGCAACGGACGACGAGGATGCAGCACGGGTGCTAACTAGTGCTAATTCGGACGTGACGGCAGATTTTACGATGCCAGCGGGAACGACTGGAGCTTATCCGTTTGATACTGCTACAGCTGTAGTAAGTGGTACTTCTGTAGGGACGATTTGTCCGGCAGGCTGGACTTTACCGGTACGGAGTGGTGACACTTCTACAAATGGATCAGTCGATAAACTCAGTGCAACTTATACCGGGTACCTAACAGAATTTAATACGGCCTTTGGCACAGGGACGTGGTGGACAAAAACTGCTGATACTACTAGCACGTCTTACGCGTTAAGCTTTGACGGTACAGAATTTGCAACGAGTGCAGTAGACAACGCAAATACCAATGCGGTGCGTTGCTATGTGAGTGGGAGCTAGCCATGGATAAGATGGCTTACCTGCAACAGATTTCCGACAATAGTAGTCGCAAGGCTAATAGTGCTAAATCTGGCTTGGGTGGGCTATTTTCTGGAAAGTTACTCTGGGTGACGATTGGCGCACTGGTGGTAGTAGTACTGTTTATTGTGCTAATGATTGCTACGAATAGCGGCAAAGGTAATCCGGAATTAGAATCAACAGTGCGACTAAATGCACGTCTAGAAAATTTGACTAAAACAATAAGTACTTATAATAAACAGGTTAAATCATCTGGGTTAAGAGCGATAGGAAGTTCTCTTTCTGGGGTGCTAGTTAATGTGAATCGCGATGTAAATGAGGTGTTGAAGGGCGATTTGAAAGCTGCAAGTGATGGAAATAAGGATTTAGTGAAAAAAATTCAGGCCGAAGAGGCGGCAGCGTCAGAAGATTTAAATACTACTCTAGAGACTGGGCGGATGAGTGGGCTGCTAGACAGAGTATATCTTCGAGAGATGACCTTACAAGTAGCTTTATTAATTGCCCTAGAACAAGAAATGTCGAGCGAAACGACTAACCAAACTTTGAAAACGGCGATGAGCGATTCTGAGGCGAGTTTAGAAAATATCCATAAACAAATGCAAGATTTTACAGATATTTCTATTTAGTTTAGTGCTATAATTAGGCTATGAGTAAACCTAGTTTAGACAAGATTAATAAAACTATTAAGACCAAAGCGCCAGAAGTGGCTAAAGAGTTCAAAGAATTCATCAATCGCGGGAGCGTGATGGATTTAGCTATTGGTGTAATTATAGGCGGGGCGTTCTCTTCGATTGTAACGTCTTTAGTAGACAATATTATAATGCCAATCGTTAGTATTTTCATCGGCGGAATTGATTTTTCGCATCTATATATTACTGTGCCAAGTTTCTTGGGCTCTAAGACTCCCGCAACAATTAATATTGGTTTGTTTTTACAAAGTGTAGTGGACTTTATAATCGTAGCTTTTGTAATCTTCCTGATTGTTCGAGCGCTAAATAAACTACGTGAAAAAACTACGGCGGAAGAGAAGAAAAAAGAGCAGGCAAAGGAAGACGCTAAGGAAAAACAAGAAGACGAAAATACCAAATTGCTACGCGAAATTAGAGACGAGCTAAAGAAGAAATAACTTTTTCAATGTCCTCTGGGCGATTGTGATAGCCAAGTGAGAAGCGCACGAGTGGCGGATAATGTTTGATGTGGTCTAGGTAATAATGTACGCAAAAATAACCGGTGCGAGCCATGATTCCCTGGTCTGCTAAGGCCGCGCCCAAAGTATGACTGTCAAAACCAAGTTCTTTAGGGTCAACATAAAAGGACATCGTAGGATTGGGCTGACGATTAATGAGGTGGATTTTATTGGATTGACTAAGAAAATCATAGAGCATCTGCGCATTTGTTTCTAGTACACGGTGAGCAGATTTTGGTAATGCTTCTAGCCAATCAATGGCTGCGCCTAAGGCAATAATTTCTCCCCACGCTTGTAGACCGGATTCAAATTTAGTATAAAGATGTTCCGGGTTTTCTGCAGAAAGATCATAATCAGAAAGGCGGACATCGTCTACCATGCCACCACCAATAAAGTTTGTGGTAATGAAAGGCAAGAGCGTTTTCCGGGTAACCATCACGCCTAGAGACGGGGCATACATTTTGTGAGCGGAAAAACAAATGGCATCGGCGTCGGTTTTATGCAGAATATCGCTACTGTGCGCCATGGTCTGGGCGGCGTCAATGATAATTAGGCCACCGGTTTTGTGAACTTGTTTGATGACTTCTTTAATATTCTCCAATTTACGACCATCAATATTAGAAGCGGAGTTTAGAACTACTAACGCGTGCGGTGCTAGGTCGGTTAGGTTAATACTGCCATCATCATTCCTGGTAATAACTTTACGCGGTAAATTGTGGGCTTTTGCGGCGGTGATAGTGCTAAGAAAGGGAGAGTTGTGCTCTATATCGGACGTAATGATAGTTTTGATGCCGGCTTTTTTATAATCAATTTGTTGCAATAATAAATTAAGACCATAGGTAGTATTGAGAGTGAAACTAACAAAATAATCTTTCTGTTTTAATTTGAGATATTTAATAACTTTTTTGCGGGTTTCGGCAACTTTTTGATCGGTAATTTTTCCCCACTGATATTTGACGCGCTCACCACAAGAATTATGACGTTCATAGTAATTATTGAGAGTCTGGATGACTGGACGAGGGCGCAGAGACTGACAAGCAGAATCTAGGTAAACTTCGCCGGGCTGGAGATAATCGAAATCTTGCATTATTTAAGATTCCGTGATTGTTTTTCGTCCACGATATAGAGCGGGCGGCCCTGGGTTTCAGCGTGAATATGAGAGATGTAGAGAGCGGTAATGGCCTGGGAAATAAGTACTAAACCAACCAAGAAAGTTATGAAAATGGCCATCTGGACGGCGCCATTCCAGTACAGGTGCAACGGGTCTCCTAGAATGTATTGGTTGATAATACAAAACATACCTAAGATGAAGCTGCCAATGGTAATAAATATACCAAGATAACCAAATATGACTAGCGGAGTAGAAGACATGGAAATAAAACTGTCCATAGCGAGGCGGAAAAGCTTTTTTAGATTATAGGAAGGTTTGCCGGCCATGCGGACGCCATAGACGTATTTGATGTATTCCTGACGAAAGCCCAGCCAATCGATAAGGCCGCGAGTGATACGATTATGCTCTGTCAGTTTATTGAATTCATCTATGACTGTGCGATCGATGATCCGAAAATCCGTGCTGCCGGGAACAGTGTGCTTGTTACCCATGATTTTTAAAAGTCTATAGAAAAGCTTACTGCCAAGTTTAGGGATAAGACCATGTTTAGTGTAGTGGTCGCGAACGCCTGTAACAATTTCTGCACCGTCTTCCCATTTTTTAATAAAATCGGGGATAAGTTTGGGCGGCTGCTGGCCATCTGCATCAATAGTAAGGGCGGCGTCACCCTTAGCATATTTTAGACCAGCAGAAAGGGCTGGTTCTTTACCAAAATTACGAGAAAGCGAAATAACTTTAATTTTTTTGTCTTTTTCGGCAAAGGACTGGATGATAGGGAGAGTTTTATCGGTAGAACCATCGTTGACTAGGATAACTTCGTAGTCTAGTGGGAGTTTTTCTACAACAGGAAGAAGCTCTTGACGCAAAAAGGCGCCAATTCCCTCTTCTTCGTTGTGAATTGGAACAATAATAGATAGTAGTTTTTTAGGCTCGGTCATCCGTTTCCTCCGGTAAGTCTATACCTAATATTCTACCAGCTTTTCTCAAGATTGCAACCTCGTCGGGCGTGGCGGTGAGTAGACGAGTCTGGAAAAGGGCGGTGGTTTCTGGAAAAGTCAAATCTACAACTTCTAGAGAGCGAGAAGCGCCAGGAGACCTTTTGAGCGCGCCAAGGGTGACAAGATGGTCTACGTGTTCTGCTACGGAAGCAACGGAAGTAAGCCCAAGTCCAGCGGCAATTTCCCGGTAAGATGGGGAATAATCATGAGTACGCTGATATTCAGAAATAAAATCTAAAACTGCGGCTTGTTTTTTGGTTATTTTAATACTCATATGTTAAAATTATATATTAGATGGCAAAAAAAGATAAGTTCATAGACGGTATAATGCCGAATAATAAAAGGGTAACTCCGCGGGTGATAGGGGTAGTTTCTGAGCCGGAAGGAGTACGGAAGAAAAAAAATGTTGTAAAAAATACAACATTTAGGACAGAAGATATTGAGGAATTAAAGAAACGCCACAAGATAGCCGTAGCGGAATTTGACAAACCAGTAGGGATGCTGGGGCTGGACGAAGAGGAGCAGGCCGAAAAAATGATTGAACAAGCTGAAAAAGAGAACAAGAAGCCAAAAAAGAAGAAAGTGCGCAAGAAATGGTCTAAAAAGCGTAAAGTTATAACTACAATAGTCATTGTTTTGGTGCTTTTAGGCGCAATAATCGGGGCAGTGTTGGTCTGGGGGAATGATTTGATTTCTAAGCTAACCGGCGGAAGATCGGGGATTTTCGATGCAATTGGTTCGATGTTGTCTGACGAAACTGTACCGCTGAAGACTGACAGCAAGGGCCGCACCAATATATTAGTACTAGGCACGAGTGGCTGGGATATGAGTGGTAGTGGGCACGATGGCGCTTTCCTGACTGATTCTATTATGATTGTATCGCTGGATCAAGAAACAAAAGATTTTGCGATGCTAAACCTGCCCCGTGATTTAATCACAAAAGGAACCTGCACCGCAACTGGTAAAATTAACGAGGTCTATTGGTGCGCAAATCAAGACGGCAAGGACGAAGCTGCCGGTGCAGCCGCTGCGAAAAAAGCGGTGGGAGAAGTATTAGGTATTGATTTTCAGTACTATGTACACATGAACTGGGGAGCACTAGAGACAATTGTGAACGATCTAGGCGGAGTAACTGTGACCCTGGACGAGGATATCCAGGATGATTGGACTAACACTTACATTAAAGCCGGCGTTCCAGTAACACTGAATGGCGAGCAAGCCTTAGGATTGGCGCGAGCAAGGCATGGGACGGAAAATGGCGACTTTTCACGCGGGGCAAGCCAACAAAAGCTAATAGTAGGAATCTATGAAAAAGCCATGAGCAAGGGCATGAGCGTGACGGACGCTATTGGGCTGTTCAATACGCTAGGCGACAATATTAGAACTGATTTTAATATCGATGAGATAAAGACGGGCATAAAATTGGTGTCGAAAGATTTTGCAGTAGATAAGATTCGACAGGTACCAATTTTAGTTGGGAATGATGAGGTAACCTACATGACTTACGCTAATTACAACGGCATTTCCTATGTAGTGCCGGAGGCGAGTAGCTATTGGGATTATAGTTTGATACAAAAATATGTGGCAAGGGAATTTTCTAGCAATGCGGCAGCGCGTGAAGGGGCTGACATATTAGTACTGAACGGCAGTGGCGAACAAGGCGTGGCTTCGGCGGAGAAGAAACGGTTAGAGAACGAGGGGTTTGTGGTAAAGGAAATTGACAATGCGCCAGACGGTGAATATGCCGAACATTATACTGTTTATGTACTAAATGATAGCAAGCCCGGAACTAAAGCAGCACTTGAGAAATTCTATAATGTGGCTGCAAAAGAAATCACGGAAGTGCCTGTAGGGATAAACACTGCCGGTTATGATTTTATAGTAATTGTAGGGAAAGAATAATCTATTATTTAGTGTGAGTAACTTTGACCATGGCGGCACGGAGCGGCTGGCCTTGGTAAAGGTAGCCTGGGCGAAGGGTCTCGGAAATGACTTCCCTGTCTCCTTCTCCTTCTTCCATAGCAATAGCCTCGTGCAGGTCGGGGTTGAAATCGGTGCCGGGGGCAGTATTGATGGCTTGCAATTCTAGTTCTGATAAAGTTTTATCCAAGGTTTTTTGTAAAGGCTGGAGCTCCGGGTGGGCCTTGATGGCAAGAGTCATATCGTCTAGTAAGGGGAGGAGTTTTATAACGGTAGCATGGGTAGCAAGCTGTTTAGCCTGCTCTTTCTGCAAGTCTACTTGTTTGCGGAAGTTTTCAAAGTCGGCGCGAGTGCGCTGAAGATCATTAGTGAGTTCTGTGATTTTTGCATCTTGTTTTTTCATAAGGTTTCCTCCAGAATATTACCGGCGCGACGAACAAGGCTCATGACATGACTGTAATTTTGGCGAGTGGGGCCAAGCACACCAATGTAGCTATTGTCTGAATAAGGTGAGCGGAATTTGCTGATAATCAAAGAAACCTGCGAGGTTTTACCAATGGGGTTTTCCTGACCAATAAAAATGTTAAGTGGCTGGCCGGGCGCAGCTTCCTTAAGCCAAGGTTCCAAATTGTCTAGAAGCTTTGCAACGGCCTGGACGCGGCTGTTATCCATAAATTCTGGCTGGGTAAAAAGCCGACTGATACCAGCGAGATAAAGTTGGTCGCCAATCGTAGCAAGACCAAGATTTCCGGTAAGTTCTACTAATAAATCTACGGCGCTACGGATGGCGTAATCAGCACGGGTTTGGCTAGTAACCCGAAGCTCCAAAGCGTGAGCTCCACGGTCTACTGGGCGTCCATCTACTTCGTCAATTTCTTGGTCAGCTTGATCGGTCAAAGCATTGACGTAAAGGCGATAACCGGCATCTGTAGGAATGCGACCAGCGGAAGTATGCGGCTGCGCAATCAGACCCATTTCCTCCAGGCGGGCCATTTCTGCGCGGATAGTAGCACTAGAAACATCAAAAAGCTTAGCCAAGGTAACACTACCAACTGGGGCAGCCATTTCGGCGTATTCCTCTATGATAGCAAAGAGAATTTCTTTCTGACGATCAGTGATTTTCATGCTTCTATTGTAGCACTTTAGCACTCGGAATGCAAGACTGCTAATACACGATTGTAGACTTCTTCTCTGGTGCCTTCGGCTGGAATTTTTCTTAGTAGGCCAAGTTCTTCGTAGCGTTTTAGTACGGGCAAAGTTTTTTCATGAAATTCTTTGATACGAGTTTCAAAAACCGCCGGATCCATGTCGTCTGGGCGTTCGCCACGATCACCAAGCTCTTTGGCTTTTTGCCAACGACGCCTAACCTCCGCCTCTGTAAGTTCTAAATATAAAACGATTTTTGTAGGATGGCCGGCAGACGACAGCGATTTCATAACCTCATCTTCCTCTCCACTCCAACGACCAATACTTGATAATATAAGTGGCTTATTTTTTAACTCTACATGCGAAAAATACGGCAAGACCCAATCATAGAAAACGTTAGTGGGAATAAGCTGACCATTTTCAGTCATATGATTATTCTGCTCGTCTTCCATTTTGCGAATAATGTCGCCGGATGAAAGAAACTCGGCGCCTAAATCTAAAGAAAGCCTTCTGCCAACAGTATCTTTGCCACTCATGGGCAAGCCAAAGAGGTTGATACTGCCAGTTTTTAACCAAGATTTAATAGATTCAATTCTGCCCATAATTTATTATACCACGAGCTAGTCGCGTTTTAGCATGACGGTGAAGGCTTCGGACGGAATATCAATTTTGCCAAAACGTTTCATGCGCTGTTTACCCTTTTTCTGTTTATTGAGAAGCTTGGCCTTACGATCACGATCGCCGGTATGAATTTTGACAGTGACATCTTTGCGATAAGCGCCAATGGTTTCACGAGCAATAATGCGCGAACCAATTGCAGCTTGCAAGGCAACTTCAAAATTCTGGCGCGGAATAACTTCTTTGAGTTTTTTAGTAATATCACGACCAATAGCATCGGCCTCGGAACGGTGGCACATGATGGCTAGAGCGTCAATCTTTTGCCCAGCAACAAGAAAATCTACTCGTACTAAATCTTCTGGACGATAGCCGTTTAATTCGTAATTGAAACTGGCATAGCCACTAGTTAAAGACTTGAGTTGATCATAAAAATCAGTCAAGAGATTTGCCATAGGTGCTTCAAAATCTATGACGGCACGATCTTCTATATAGCTGAGGTTGGTTTGGTGGCCACGCTTTTCGTTGATAAGATTTAAAACGTTGCCAATCATGTTGGACGGGAGGATAATTTCGCCTTTGACCCAAGGCTCGCGAATTTCCGCAACTTCAGTCTGGTCTGGAAGATCAGCGGCGGATTTGATTTCTAGTTCTTCGCCAGTGGTAAGCGTAATTTCATAGTTGGTGCTGGGATTAGTAACAACTAAATCTAAGTTAAACTCTCGTTCTAGGCGTTCGCGAATAATGTCCATGTGTAACAAACCGAGAAAACCTATACGAAGACCAAAGCCAAGTACTGGAGAATTTTCTGGCTCAAACTGCAGGGCAGAGTCGCTGAGACTCAATTTTTCTACGGCTTCTTTAAGGTCTTTATACTGGTCGTTACTGACCGGGAAAAAGCCAGCATAAACAAATGGTAAGACATTTTTATAACCGGGCAGAGGAGTGCTCGCTGGGAACTTGGCAAGAGTTACAGTATCACCAACCTTAGCTTCGCGCGTAGTTTTAAGGTTGGTAACGATATAGCCAATTTCGCCTTCTTGTAAAATATCTTTTGGCTTCATATTGGGAGACAAAATACCAATTTCTAGGGCGATACCATTGGTATTTGCGGCCATCATTTTGATTGCATCGTTCTTACGCAAAGTGCCATTCATAATGCGGACATACAAAATAACGCCACGATAATCGTCAAAATAACTGTCGAAGATCAATGCTTGCAAAAGGCCCCGCTGGTCGCACGCGCTTACCGAACGGTCTGGCGCAATACCATTTGCAATAATTGCATCCAAAACTTTTTCGACGTTCTGGCCGGTTTTGGCGGAAACGGGAATAATGTCGTCTGGACTGCAGCCTAGGAGATTAACAATTTCCTTAGTAACTTTTTCGACATTGGCGGCCGGGAGATCTACTTTGTTGATAACTGGAATAATTTTGAGATTTTGCTCAATGGCAAGATAGACGTTGGCTAAAGTCTGCGCTTGGATGCCCTGCGTAGCATCTACGACTAAAACGGCATTTTCTACAGCCTGGAGGCTACGACTAACTTCGTAGGAAAAATCAACGTGACCTGGAGTATCAATCAAATTTAATTCATAGCCTTTGTAATGCATTTGTACGGGAGTAAGTTTAATCGTAATTCCCTTTTCCCGCTCTAACTCCATGCTATCAAGAAGCTGGGCCTTCATCTCGCGTTTTTCGACAGTACCGGTAATTTCCATCATACGATCGGCAAGGGTGGACTTGCCGTGGTCGATATGGGCAATAATGCAGAAATTGCGAATTTTGTCAGTATTCATTGAATATATTATAATATGTTATTATTTATCCGTCCAGAGCTCAGAATCGAGCGGCCAAGCATTCATTGAATCGCAACCGCGCAAGCCAGTAGACTGTTGTAGCATAATAGGAGCAGGGCCGCCGGAAGGGCAGCTGGGTGTATGTTCATAATGCCCGAGCCAGTGCCCCATTTCATGATTTAGTACCATGTGCTGATAATCACGCTGGGAAAAATTGTTTTCCTGGCTAGTTTTAGTACCTTCGCGCCAACGGTCGTCGTTCAAATAAATTTGATTGTGCCAAGTGGTGCAAGAGAGTTCATAGCCGCAATTTTCAATAGGATCTAAGAGATTTGGGTCGGCGAGTAAAATATCTACATCGGACTGGTCGTCAGTAGTTTCAATAAATTTAAGACCAAGGCGCGTCCAGCCCCGCGGATCATTTAAAGTTTCTTTAATTTTTGTGCGAAAATCTTCTAGGTCTGTTTTGGTGGTGCCGAATTGTTTAATCGTATAATAAACAATTTTTTGGCCGGCGATTTCACGGATTTTCATTTCAGTAGTACGTTTGGTTAATTTATCGCTAGGGCCAGGGTTTTGGTATACGGCGTCCGAATCTGCGACAGGCGTTGGCTCCGGCGTAGAAGCAGGGGCGTTCTCAGAAGATTTGGCCGGTTCTGGTGCAGAAGATGTAGGTTCTGCTGGTTTATGAAGAATTGACAATATTACAAAAATAATTACGGCAACAAGGACAAAAAGAGCAATGATGAGGAATGGTCGAAATGTTTTACGCTTCATATATATTATTATAACGTAAAATAGGTTTTATGGAGTTTAACTAGACGATTACCTGGAAGATTAAAAGATTTTTCCGGGGCGTAGGTTCTAATGGCAGCGAGGAACTCCTGAATTTTAGGGCGCGTAGCGGAAACAGAAATTTGTGCTAGTCCGGCCCGCAAAATTTCTATAGCAACTTCATCTGGTAATTCATTAAACCAAGCGCGCTGATAGATATGCGTTTTTGGCAGGAGATTTTGGACAATTTGGTCAATTTGGGATTTTAGTTCTTTCTGGGCAGCAGATAGTTTAATTAATTCAGGTTTTTCTGGAGCACGTTTTAATAGCGGACGCAAGCGATTCCGAAGATATTTTTCTTCGGTATTGGTAGGGTCTTCGCGAAAAGTAATTTGGTGCGTAGCAGCATATTCTAAGATTTCAGTTTTTGTATAGTGCAACATTGGACGTACAATCTCCGCATTGTCTAACGGAATTAGGCCGCGCCAACCAGTACCACGGATGAGGTTGATGGCAATACTTTCTGCAAGATCATCGGCATGATGCGCAGTATAAATTTTACCATTCTGCGTTTTAGCAATTTTTTGCAAAAACTCATAACGTGCAGTGCGAGCCTGTTCTTCGGAAACGTTAGCGCCAAGATTTTGCTTTTCCGTGTAGAAAGGTCTGCGATATTTTTTGGCAATACTGGCTACGAATTTCTGGTCATCATCAGCAGACGGACGGGTGCCGTGGTTGAAATGCGCGACGATAGCGTCCGGGTCATTTTTGAACTGATCAAAAAGTACCATGGAATCGATTCCACCCGAAACTGCTAAGATTTTTTTCATTTAGTATATTATAACATGGTATAATAAAGTTATGTTAATCTATAGCTCAAGATTAAATTCTTGCCCGGTATTGAGCCTACATACGGGTACTCCGGTTGGTTTTGTGGATGAAATTATAGTAGACCCAAATAACCTAAAAGTTGTGGCATTTAGGTTGGGAGATATACGAGCAGACGAGGAAGTGGGGGAATATTTAGAAACACAGGATGTACGTGAATTTTCTAGTATTGGCATGATTATTGATTCCACGGATGCCTTAGTGGAAAGAGAAGACGTAATAAAACTAGACGAGCTTTTGAAATTAAATTTTGCGCTCATGGATATGCGGGTAGTGACAAAGAAGAAGGACAAGTTGGGCCGGGTGATAGATTATAGTATAGACACAGACAGTTGGATGGTGCAGCAAATTTTAGTAAAAAGACCGCTACTAAAATCTCTGAACGATAGCGAGCTTTTGATTTCCAGAAAAAGGATTGAGGAAATTACGGACTATAAAATTATTGTGAAGGACGAATTAGACAAAATCAAAAAGACAGCGGCGCAAGAAGAATTTATACCTAATTTTGTAAATCCATTTCGTAGTCAAAGTCAGCAACCGCAGTTTTCGCAAGCTCATAATCAAAGCCCTGACGAGTCAGATACTGAATAAGTTTTTGGTCGTCTTGATAAGTTTTTAAGCGGCGTTTTTTAGCAATAATCTTTGCAATTTCTTCCGAATCATCACGCGGGATAGTCTGCATAATTTCGGAGACGAGATCTGGGCTAATTCCTTTTTTAGTGAGCTCGATTCTGAGCCGACGGCTGCTGATACCTTTGTTTTGGAAGCGGTTTTCTACGTAGTATTCGGCAAAAGCGCGGTCGTTTAGATAATTTTTAGCAAGCAATCGATCTATAATAAGATTAATGTCATCATCACTAATGTCATATTCTTTTTTCTGAAGTTTTTTACGAAAAAGATAATCGCGAGTTTCTTTAACAGAGCGTGGCCGCAGAATTAACCAATTGAGCGTGGCATGGTATAGTTTGCCAAAATTAGAAGCTTTTTGATAGTATTTGTAGTCTTCCGCCGTGAGGACGTCGCCAACTCGTAATTTAAAATCTGCTAGCTGAGCGATATCAAGAGTGAAAGCAAAACGACCGTTTAGGCAAATGTTGACGCGGTTTTGATCTTTTACCCCCTGCGTAATACTAGTAAGGCGATAAGTGCCATCGGGAGAGGGCTGCGGAGTTTTCACTGGTTGGGCTCCAAATGACCATCTAGCCAATTTTTTAGCAAAGCAAAATAAGTGTCGTCCGTAGCAAAGCCAGGTTTAGCAAACTGATGACGGAATTCATCAGTTTTTGAAACTGGCACCCATTGGATTTCCGTAACTTCAGCATCATCAAAATGGAAGTTTTCTGGACAATCAGTATAATCATAAAAATACTGCCAGAAAAAGCGATTAATTTTATTAGTGACAAAACCAAAAAGTAGTTTTTCTGGAATGATTTCTGCGCCAATTTCTTCCGCGGTTTCGCGGGCAGCAGCCTGGAGCGGAGTTTCGCCATAATTGATATGCCCACCGCCAGAAATATCCCACAGGCCGCCATTTTCTATATACGGGCTACGTTTTTGCCAAAGTAGTTCTGGCCCATTTTCCGTACGGCGAAATAGCCAAGTCTTAGCAATGCCAAGAATTTTTCCGGAGCCAGGCTGAGGATTATCCAGGGCAGCCGGATAACCACCATTTTTTAGGGGCTCGCCAGCCGCATTGTATTCTTGCCAAAGTTCGTCCTGGTGCATATTATTTTTCTGCGGCAGCCTTCTCGCGGACTTGTTTTTCAATTTTATTCATCAGTTCTGGCTTTTCTTTGAAGAGCTTTTTCACAGCCTCGCGGCCCTG
Source organism: uncultured Candidatus Saccharibacteria bacterium (assembly GCA_964483335.1). Taxonomy (GTDB): domain Bacteria; phylum Patescibacteriota; class Saccharimonadia; order Saccharimonadales; family Saccharimonadaceae; genus Nanosyncoccus. Next base: position 44,131 of record CAZAAA010000007.1, read on the forward strand.
GCCAAGGGTTTCGCCATTATATTTTAGGAAGGCGCCGGCCTTTTCGATAACGCCGTACTGGACGGCAAGGTCAAGAATGTCTCCGGTTTTGCTAATACCTTCATTGTACATAATATCGAACTCGGCAGTGCGGAACGGGGCGGCAATTTTGTTCTTTACGACTTTGATTTTTGTACGGTTGCCACTGATGTTGTCGCCGTCTTTGATTTGACCGATTCTTCTAATGTCTATGCGGACGCTGGCATAGAATTTTAGGGCGTTACCGCCAGTGGTAGTTTCTGGATTACCAAACATGACACCGATTTTCATACGAATTTGGTTGATGAAAATAACGGTGGCCTTGGACTTACTGATAATACCGGTAAGTTTGCGCATAGCCTGAGACATGAGGCGAGCCTGGAGACCCATTTGAGCGTCACCCATATCACCATCTATTTCTGCCTGCGGGACAAGAGCGGCCACAGAGTCGACAACAATGAGGTCTACTGCACCGGAGCGAACGAGGGTTTCGCAAATCTCTAGGGCTTGTTCCCCATTATCCGGCTGGGAGATGAGTAAATCTTCCGTCTTTACGCCGATTTTGCGAGCGTAAGCCGGGTCTAGGGCGTGCTCTGCATCGATGAAAGCAGCCTGGCCACCTTGTTTTTGGATTTCGGCAATAGCATGGAGTGCAAGAGTAGTTTTACCGGAAGATTCTGGGCCATAAATTTCTATAATGCGGCCTTTAGGGTAGCCACCGCCAAGGGCAAGGTCTAGGCTAAGCGAGCCAGAAGGTAATAATTCTACATTGATTTTAGCAGTTTCGCCAAGTTTCATAATAGAACCGTCGCCAAATTGTTTGGTAATCTGACTAATGGCGAGCTTCAAGGCTTCACTTTTTCCGTCGTTTTTTGCTGGTTTTTCTGATTTATTCTCTGATTTGTTGGCCATAACAGTATTATCTCCTTATATTATATATATTATAGCTGATTTAGTGGGTTTTGGATAGATTTGTATCTGATAATCTCTAGGCCCCATGCCCGTGTTGAGAGAAGACCGGGCATGGGCAGGAGGTTTATGTTTTTACACTAAGGGTAGTGTAAGCTAGGGAGGCGTAGAAACCCTAGCGCAGGAACTATGCCCTGCAAGGTACAAGCTGATATTATAGCGGATACCAGCTTGGGGCAATTATAAAGCATACTTTGACTTTCTCGCCAAGCATAAGCGTAGGAATTTTTGAGATTTTATGAATTTTGCCCCTGTTATAGCTTTTGGATTTTATTGAGATTTTAAAGCTTAGACGGAATTATTTTGGAGCTTAAGTGGTTTAACGAGCAACGCAACGAACAGTAAAGCCGTTGCCCTTATAGCTGGTGTTATGAGGGTTCAGGTCGCCGAAGTTGGAGACCAGGTTGTACGCGCTGTTCCCCGACTTAGCAGTAGCGCTCCAGAAGTTGCCGTACCGGCCCTGATTGGTCGGGATACCATCACTCCAGCCGTAGCTGCCGGAACGAATAAAGTGGAGAGGTTCGGCCATTACGCTTGTATCTGTGTCGGTTGCACTAATACCGTAGACTGTTCTTATAAGGTTATTGAAGGATTTAGTACCACTGTTCTGAGGCAGTTGCCAGCCTTTCGGGCAGATAGAATCGCCTACGTTAGTACCGTCTGTAG
>CAZAAA010000008.1:0-32566 GCA_964483335.1 uncultured Candidatus Saccharibacteria bacterium
AGAGCTTCCATTTCTCCGCGCTCATTCGCTGCCGCAATTAGCCGCGCAGCATCCAGCATAAACACTTGTCTAAAACGTAAACCAGACGGGACTTTTTCGTCCGCATCCATCAGCCGCTCTGCAAAAGCGTTTACAATTGTAGTTTTTCCGCTACCTTCCGGACCAATCAACGCAATATTTTTTCTTCCGCCGCCACTCAATGTTTCCAGCATTTTATTAAGAATTTCTTGATGCGATGGCTGGTGCATTTGCGTTTTTAATTTTCCAGAAACTTGTGCCGATAAATTCTGTCCAAAATGTTGCAAAACTGGAATATAACCAAAAGTAAAATCTCGCGCAATTCCGCCATCGTGTCCACGCTTTTTCATTCCGCGCACTAGCCCATGTAAATAGTTGTACCAAACAATGCCGCTATATAAATCAGTGAGTTCTAACTTCATTCGTTTTAGTATATATTCATAATTTTGGAAACATTCTACTATTGCCACCGCCAGAATCGCTCCGTCCACTTCCTCCGATTCAGTTTTTTTCTGAATCACAAGAGCTTTTTCAAAAATTGGCGTAGCGTCCTCGCCTAGATATTTTGCCATTGCACCCAAAAACCCCGGGGTTAAGCCAAATCGCAAAGCCATAAAATTACCACTGCGCGTTTTATATAAAAACTCCGCAATACTAACTGGCGACGGATTGCGTGGCATCAATCCCAAACAATCGCCAGATAAGACATCGTTTAGTGATTCACTTTTCCCGACCGGCACCTGAATAATCCATTTTTTATACCACACAATCAACATTAATGCTAAAATTGCCGGAATTAAGCATAGCCAGCACAGGGAATTATGCACAACAAGTAGCGCCACAAATCCACCCACGCCGGCAATCAGAACCAGCCATAACAATATCAGAATCTTCCCGAGTTTTCGCCCTAACCGCGCTTCTTGTGCGCGCATACTATTATAATCAAACATCATGCCACCCCCATCACAGTTAATACGACACAACCAAAAGGAAGAAGCGGAATTAAAGGCCAAATAATAATAAGTATAAGTCCTAAAATCGCTTCAACTATAATTGCAACCACGCCAAAAACAATAATAAAAAACCGCGTTACTGCGCCCACACAGCGTGAAATTAGCCGATCCAAAAATCCCGCGTGTGCCGAAATCTGTCTAAACGGCGCAAATAGCGTCCGCGCTAAAGACCCAATTGAGAAAAAATCCGCTGTACTGCGCAATCGCTCAAAAACGTCAGTCACAAAAATCCCCCAGCCTTTTGCATACCACCAAGATAATAGACCTACGGCTAACATACTTATGATTATACCAAAACGCCAGATATGATACAATATACAATATATATGCCGCCGTAGCTCAGTGGATTAGAGCACTAGTCTTCGGAACTAGGTGTCGTGGGTTCGAGTCCCTCCGGCGGTACCAAGCACCAAAAGTCAAGCCGTTTCTGCTTGACTTTTCTCAGTGATAAACATTATAATATAGAAAAGGTTAATGGAGTTATATATGAAAAGAGCTCATAAAATTATAACTGTCGCATTGCTAGTTTTCGCTAGCACTTTTTTGCCTCTTTCCGGCATGACAAATGTTTTTGCTGATGGCGAGTTCGATGGCAAAGCTTATCTGATTTGGTCTTGTGAAGATGGTAGCCTTTGCTATCATTATTTTGACAACATTCTCACAAACGAGCACAACGATTTTCCGACCACCCTCATTCCACTAGCAACTGTCACCAATGAAAATACCACGAACCCTGGCGAAGTTTTTAAGCTCAACGCCGAAAAGAAAGATTGGGCCTTACCTGCAGCTTTGACCCAATGGAACACAGATGCCGGTGCCGACTGGAAGACCAGCTCACCGGATTACGTCCTCTACGGCAACCCAGACAGCGGTGTAGATGGCGTCAGTCTCAATCCTCTCCAGGCCGCCAGTGGCAATCACTCTTATGCCAGCTTTGGCGACCATAATTTTAAAGCCATAGTATATGACACTGATTACGCCGCAGCCACTCTTGGCAACCAAGCTAGCACAACGTATTTCCCTGACTTTTGGAACCCAATTGAATTCAATGAATATACTGACATTTCCGGAACTACTGCCACCGCCCCGGCCCTCATCCAAGCTTATATTGGCGAGCCTACCATTACTATCAAAAGCGACGGTACTAGCGGAGTTAATTTCACCGGAGTTACTCCACAAAACGTCCCGGCCAACATTGTCACGGTCACGAACGGAGTCACCCCGGGGTCTTTCAATATTGAATTTAAATCAAATTTTTATGACCACGTAATCTTTGCTGTTTCAGCATCCAATGGTCAAACCTATTACATCCAAATCAATCGTGTAGCTTTTGAAGTGCGGCAATATCGCAACACCACCAGATTTGACGTAGCTGTGTATTACTCAGCAACGTCTGGTATCCATTACAATAACCTAGAGGTTATTGCTAAAATTGTTCGCGCAAACGGCGAAACTATCAACGCTAAAGTTGCACACACTCCTGATTACGAAGATCGCCTTGGTAACCAAGTCACAGGCCAGAATGAAGGGCCTGGTGGCAACGGATTACTGATGGCCGACTACGCCATAGACCTTAAAGATTACGGAGTTAATAACCCAGTAGAAGATATCAACGGCATTTATTTCAACGTCAAATATACCGGTAGCACTACTACTAACTTTGCTGGCACCTTTACCGGCCACAGCAAAGGTCTCTACTTTGATTTTGAAAATCCTAGAGATAGACAGCACTTTGGTAAAATTAACTTTGACAAATAAGGAGATATAAAATGAATCCAAACGTTCTCACCGTTACCGCTTCTCAATCGAATGGTACCATCAGCTATTCTGGTACTACTGAAGACGGCGTCATGGCTGTGTCCTGCACGCTTTATGATTCTACCGGAACTAATGACCTTGATTTCGATAGTATTGCCGTCACCAGCAACGCTTACTCGGGCACATTCTCCATTGCAGAAGGAGATTACATTTTAAGCTGTGCTAATTACGCCAGCGGTACCGCCGTTAGTACCACTCTCGTTGCAGCTACTCCCGAACAGGACTCAACTGATGTAGACGTCGCCGAAGATTCCGCCGCTTCCCCAGAAACCGGCTTCACCGTTGCGCCCACTCCGGCCGAAGATTCCGCCGTCTTTTCTACTGCCGTTCCAGTCACTCTTGCTACGATTGCAGTTGCCGTTTTTGCCGGCGCTCTATTCGTCAGACGTCTGCTTAATCGTCGCGCAGAATAAACATGAACGCTTCTGCCTGGCTTACCCTGATTATTATCGCTATTTTCATGCTTTTTGCTTTCACAGTTTTCACCGGCGCGCCTTTTGTGCCGAGTAAAACTAAAGATGTCAAAAAAGCCTTCACTAAATTGTATAAGTTAAACGAAAAAGATTTTTTGATTGACCTCGGCTCAGGCGTTGGCACTGTTCAAAAAGTTGCCGCAGAATATAAAGCCAAATCTCTTGGTTATGAGCTAAATCCTATCTATGCCAATATTGCTAAGTTCCGCCTCAGAAAATACCCCTCCGCCAAGGTAAAATGTTGTAATTTTTACAACATCAATTTCCCGGAGCAGACCACCGTAATTTACGTCTTTGGCGACACTCGTTATATTAAAAAGATTTTTCAGAAAATTAAGCAAGAATCTTGTCGTCTAAAAAAGCCGCTCTACGTTATTTCCTATGCTTTTGACGTACCGGGCACGAAACCGGAAAAATCTGTCGGCGCGCACTATCTTTACAAAATCGAACCATAAGCGGTATAATATATACCAATGGACGAAGCGGAAATACAGGAAAAACGTCGCCAAAACGAGGAGCAGGCTACTCAGTCGCGCGCCCGTATTTTGGGCTTACCATATTTAGACACTCGTACTTTTGAAAATACCATTCCGCTGGTACCGGGCCTACTTACAACCAAACAAATGCACCAAGACTTTATCATCCCCCTGCAAAAGGGTGGGGAAGACGAGCATTATCAGTATATGGTTACCAGCCAAACCCCTAAGAGCACCATTGATGAAATGCGCCAGGGTTATATCGATGCCGGCGAGCGCGTTGATTTCTTCCTGATTTCGCTTTCCGCCTATAAAACTTTCATGCTCCGTTACGACCCTCCGCGTGAAATCCACTATGACGATATTAAAATCGCGAGCGAAGGCGATTCGGAAACCATAGAGGCCGTTTCTAAGACTTTAAACGAAGTTGGTACAGACAAGGTTTTTGACTTTTTGATAGACCAGGCTGACAAGCTTGGCGCTTCGGATATCCACATTGAAAATCTTCGCGACGCTATTCGCATCCGTATGCGTGTAGATGGCATGCTCCACCCCGTCGCTAATATCGACCGTGATCGCTACCGTATCTTTATGGGTGAACTTGGCTCCCGCGCCGGTATTTCTACCGCCGCTACTACTTCTCAGTCCGGCCACATGCAAAAAGACATCTATCGCGATGGTTCGTCGCATCTGCTAAATATTCGCGTAGAGACTATTCCGACTATGTACGGCCAGGACGCTGTACTCCGTCTCTTTAACTTTGATGAAAGTTTACTGAACCTTGATTTACTTGGTCTTGGTGAGGAGGAAATGGCGGAAATCCGCGAAGTGATTTCCCATCCGCGCGGTCTCGTGCTAATGGTTGGCCCTACCGGTTCTGGTAAATCCACCACGCTTTATTCTATTATCAATGCCCTAAACACCACTGAACGCAAGATTATCACGCTTGAAGATCCAATTGAATATGGCATTACTGGTATTTCGCAGATTCCAATTGATACCACTGGTGGACAAAGTTTCGCCGATGGTCTGCGCTCGGTGCTTCGTCTAGACCCGGATGTCGTGATGGTCGGCGAGATTCGCGACGCCGATACCGCTAAGACCGCTATCCAGGCCTCTATCACTGGCCACCTCGTACTTAGCTCTTTCCACGCCAATAGCACTTCCGCCGCCTTCTCTCGTATGATTGATTTAATTGGCCAGAACCCAATTTTCTCTAGTTCTATTCGTCTAGTGATTGCTCAGCGCCTTGTTCGTCGTCTGTCTGATTCTAAAGAAATGTACGACCCAGACGACGTTACGCGCGCCTATGTCAATCGTGTCTTAAAGGATGTCCCAAAAGAAAAATTGCCAGCAGATTTTGACCCAGAGACCTTTAAGCTCTATAAGCCCGTTCCGCGTGGCGAAGAAGACCCCTTTGGCTATAAAGGCCGTACCGTGCTAATGGAGCAGCTCAACGTCACAGACGACATCCAGAAGTTTATTCGTGGCGATATTTTGGACGTCAACACTGACGATATTGAAAAGACCGCCAAATCTCTTGGTATGCTTACCTTGGAACAAAAGGGTATTATTGCCGCGTTAAGTGGCGAAACCACCATAGAAGAAGTCGCTCGCGTTATCTAATCTTGTAGTAGGTTCGCGGCTATTTCGCTTGCGTTTTTGTGCTTTGTTGTGCTATAATAAAAAAGTCAAATATCAAACAACACTGTATTTAAGTATACGAAAGCAAAAATGGAGCCTCAAGGCTACCGCTCTCGTGTATTTAAATACATGTGGTTGATTGGTATTTGACACCCTTGAGGCTCCATTTTTGTGATGGATCTCCAGGGGCCAAATATAACTGGAGGTAATATGCGCATCAAACACACTAGGCTCTATACTACAGGAATAGCTTGTAGCTTTTTATTTTTCCTTAGTTTTCTTTGCCTTAGTGCCGAATTTATACCTAAAGATTCGCATGCGCTATCCTCCAGCTCTAAGCTCTCTATCGAAATCCCGGATAGCGTTTCTCTTACCCTGTCTAAACCAGTAGTAGAACTAAATGTAGCTACTACTCCCTCTGGCGCCTTCTCTAGCGACTACACCGTAGTAAATGTTAGTACCAGCAATTATACCGGTTATACCCTGAATTTTAGCGATGAAGATAGTGATAACAATCTTAATCGTATTAAAGTAAGCGAACTAGACGACGACGCTACGATTAGCACTATTAATGCCACGAACAATCCTAGTTATAACCCTACCACTGGTATTACTTCAGGAGATATGAGAGCTAATGCCTGGGGATACTCTGTAGGTAGTATAGACAATACTGGTGCAGAGCCGTCTTATACGGAAAACAACTATTTTGCCGTACCAGTCTTAGCTAACGCCAAAAACATCAAAGTCACCGGAACTACTTCCGCCAATGACGAAACTCCAGTATTCTTTGGTACAAAACTAGATAATGACACTCCGGCCGGTACATACCAAGATACTGTAGTATTTACGGTTGTGGCTAATTATACGCCAAGTGGAAGTAATACTATTACAAACATATCACCTAGTGTAATTGCCACTTCTGGTAATGATACTTTAGTAATAGACACCAATATAGACTACAGTGAGAACCTAGTAGATGCTACTCATCCATTAAACGTCTACTTAGTAAAGGTAGGAAGTACTCCAGAAACTACAGTATCCTGTACCAACGTAAGTCTAGTAGAAAACACTGAAGGTGGTAACAGTAAACTCAGGATCACCTGCACCACTCCAGCTACCGGCTTAGAACCAGATGTAGATTATACAGTCCGTTTAGTCTTTACCAAATTAGGAGACCTGACCTATAATTCCGAAGACACTATTGCTGGACAAGGTTTCTGGAATATTACTTATATGCAGGATATGAGTACTACAGTATGCAACTCCGTCTATACTCCAGGGGCTTACATTGGTGCTAACTCAGAGTTTGTAACTAGCAAAGCAGATTACAATAGCAAAGTTACTACTGCTGGCACTAAGTATATTCCCCAAAGACAACTGATAGATAAACGTGACAACAAGCCATATTACGTAAAGAAACTCGCAGACGGTAACTGTTGGATGGATCAGAACTTAGACTTAGACCTAGGCATCGCTAGCACTGCAACGAATTCCACTAATACTACTATGACGCTTACAAGTGAAGATACTGACTTAAACTCCAAGAATAGTTGGACACCTGCTTATAACACTCAACTTACAGTTGATTCTAATTGGAATAGTAATAGTGATGTTATAAAGAGCTTTACTTTTAATGACAATGGCACCATTGATGTAAAGACGGGTGGTATTGATGGGCGATATTGGAACGGCGCTTCTTCCTATACCACTACTGGTAATCTCAGAGACCACTTCGGTAATTACTATAACTGGATTACTGCCACAGCTGGCAGTGGTACTACTAGTATGACTTCTGGTGATGCTGCAGATAGTATTTGCCCTAAGGGCTGGCGATTGCCGCAATCTTCTGGCGCTAAATCGTTTTATAACCTTATTGTTACAACTTATGGTATTGCGATCGGTTCTCCTTCGCCTTCGGTTGACGGCTCTCGTATCACTACGGATCCTATACATTTAATTTACTCAGGGATAATTTATTCCAATAACGTGAACTATGCGGCTGGCAATGGTGGATATTTTGTAACTAGCACATCAGTTAACGCTAATGAGGTTTATGATATCACAATGTCTGCCCACCAAATTGAACCTCAGAGACAAAATACGAAAAATGTTGGTGAAGCCATCCGTTGCGTTGCCCGTTAACTATAAAAAACTCTTTTCAAATCTCATAAACTGTGTTAAAATAAGATAAGTTATAAGATATAAAGGTACAATATGAGTTTTTCTATTCTGAAACAAATTGGTGACGCCCAGAAAAAGAAAGCTGTTGTGGACGTCCGCTCTGGGGACACTGTTAAAGTTACTCAGAAAATCAAAGAAGGCGAAAAGTTCCGTCTCCAGGTCTTTGAAGGTGTAGTTATTCGCACCGACCGCAAAGATAGCCACACCGCCCGCATTACCGTCCGCAAGGTCGCTAGCGGCGTTGGTGTAGAAAAGAGCTTCCTGCTCCATAGCCCGCTCGTAGAGAAAATTGAGATTGTCCGCCGTTCTAAAGTTCGCCGCAACAATCTTTCCTATCTCCGCGCTCGCTCTGGTAAATCCGCTCGTCTTTCCGCTAAGGATTTTGACCGCGCCGCCGTCAACGACGTCACTGTAGAGGAAGAAGCTGCTGAAAAACCAGCAGAAGAAGCTCCGGTAGAAGAGAAAGCTGAAGAAGTTGCAGAGAAATAAAATAATTCTTGGTATTGACGAAGTTGGCCGCGGCCCTTGGGCCGGACCACTTGTTATTGGAGCCTGTATTTTACCGCACCCCTATCCGAATTGGGTAGAGAATCTTACGGATTCCAAAAAGTTAACTGCGAAAAAGCGGGAAGACTTAAATAAAATAATTTTAAAAAATGCCCCCGTCGCCGCTACTGGCTGGGTGTCGGCGGAAGAACTGGATAAAATTGGCTTAAGCACCGCCTTAAAACTTGCTACTCGTCGCGCCGTAGAACAAGTCCAAAAACAAAAAGCCCCCTTTACAGAAATTATTATAGACGGTACAGTCAATTTTCTAAAAGGCACAAAATTAGAAAATTACGTTACGGTTTTAAAGAAAGCCGATTTTTTGATTAAAGAAGTTTCCGCGGCGTCAATTATTGCGAAAGTTGCGCGAGATAATTACATGGTAAAAATCGCTAAGAAATATCCCGGCTACGGTTTTGAAAAGCACGTCGGCTACGGTACCGCCGCACACAAAGCCGCACTTCTAGATCTCGGCCCCTGCCCTGAGCACCGTAAATCGTTTAAGCCTGTACAAAATAATAAAACTGTCGCTAAAGAACACGGCGATAACGCCGAAGAAATCGCTGCAAAATACTTAGCGAGCCACGGCCATCATATCATCGCACGCAATCACAAAACCAAATTTTATGAAATTGACATTATTTCCGAAAAATGGAACGATATATTTTTTACAGAAGTAAAATATAGAAAAGATCATTGCCACGGCTCGCCGCTTGAAATGGTCACGAAAAAGAAGCAAGACCAAATTCGCTTTGCCGCCGAAAGTTATCTAAAATACAGTAAATCAACAAAAACTCCACACCTTGCGGTTGCTGCTGTTTCCGGTTCGGACTATAAATTAGAATCTTGGTTTACGTTAGACTAAACGTTAAACTTAAATTCCACCACATCCCCCTCGCGCATGATGTAAGTCTTGCCTTCTGTCCGGAGTAACCCCGCTTCGCGCACGGCTTTTTCCGAACCGAGCCGCGCCAAATCGTCGTACGAGCAAATGTTCGCCGCAATAAATCCGCGTTCAAAATCCGTATGAATCGTACCGGCCGCTTCCGGCGCGGTAGAACCTTTGCGAATCGTCCAAGCCCGCACCTCCTTTTTGCCGGCGGTTAAAAACGATTGTAGCCCTAATGTATCATATGCCGCTTTAATTAACTCGCCTAGCGCGTCCTCAGATACTCCGTATGAAGCTAAGAATTCCTTCCGCTCCTCGCGGTTCATATCGGACATTTCTTCTTCCAATTTTGCATTCACAAACACCGCCTTTGCTGGCGCAACCAGCGCAGCGAGCTTGCTCTGCAAATCTTTATCCGTCAGCCCATTTTCGTCCACATTAAACATATATATTACCGGCTTTTCGGTCAAGAAAGGAATATTTTCGTCCGCCGGATCTTTTTTGCGTTTTGCGGCAATTCTTTCCTTCGTTTCTTCGTCGGCCAGTTGAAGCTCAAGATTAATAATTTCAATGTCGTCCTTCGCCCGCGCTACAATATCGGAAACCGCGGCTCCGTCCGCCCGCACGATGTCATCGTTAATAAACGCCCGCACTACGTGGCAGATTGCGTGGCACTCACGAATATGCGCCAAAAACTTATTTCCTAGACCCTCGCCTTTAGACGCGCCGGCCACTAGTCCCGCAATATCCACAAACTCTACCGTCGCCGGCACAACCTTTTCCGCGTCATACATTTTTTCCAAGACACCAAGCCTCTCGTCCGGCACCGGCACAATCCCAACATTCGGGTCAATCGTTGCAAACGGATAATTCGCCGAAAGCGCGTGCGCATTCGTCAGTGCATTAAAAAGCGTGCTTTTCCCCACATTCGGCAACCCCACAATTCCTATCTTTAAATTCATATCTATAATTATACCATAAAAAAGCAGCGCCCACATTAAACGAGCGCCGCTAAAGTAAAATCAATTATTTCTTCTTTTTATGGAAGGAGTTCCAGAATAGGAATTCAATTGCCACAATAATTACCGCAAAGACACCTGGCTCAATAATGCCGCGCCGGACGTCCCAGCCCTTATATCCGCCGTCAAAAATGCTTTCAAAAATTATATCAATTAGCGGCCAGATAATCATCGCGGCCACCATCCAAATAATAAGATCTATAAAAAAATATTTAACCGTCCTCTTTGGTGTAAATATAGTTTCTTTCTTTTCTTCAGCCATGGGCCTCCTTTGTTAATATGCTACTATTATATCGCAGAATTCTTGTCAAAACGCTTAGGCGGTGTTAAAATGGAAGAGTTGGAAATTTCCAAGTTCTTTTCGGTGTAGGTAGGATAACTTTTAAGGGGGTGTGTTTATGAAACTAAAAGTAAATGACAAAGTTTATCTCCAAAGGTATGAAGTTGAGTTTTTGCTTCAGGAATTTCATAATTTTAACTTTCCGGATAGCATCATGCGGGAAATTCGCGAAAACAAGAGGCCGTTCCTCTTTGATAGAGTCAAGAAGCACGATGGTAGCTTCCACAATATTTTTAAGAACCCGGAAAATGTTCAGTGGCTCATGGAGCAGGATTGGCTTGTCGATTATGATCGCTATAAAAATAATAGTATCCCGCAGCTCCAAAACATTTGCAACGACTTGAACCTTGATCGTATTTCCGAAATAGAAGATTTTACGTCAAAACCCGTGTTTTATCGCGTAGAACACGACTCTGAGCAGAGTGAACGCTTAATCAAAAGCTCTCATAAAATCTCTTCGTTAGAAACCATGATTAAATATTTAAATCGTAGCATGCCATTCTTCTTTCCGGAAGAAATTGCACATTACGCAGTTATACCTACCACCCCCCAGCAGAGGCCCGGCTTTTTTGCCCAGCTTCTCAGCTATGGCGCCCAGTAATGGGCGCCTTTTCCTGTACTATAAAACGTGCTACTATAAATAACAGATATGAAACTTTCTCATCGTGCTCGCCGGATTATCGCCGTGGCGACTCTGCTTAGTGGAGTCGCCACCTGGCTCATTGTCAGCCCTAAAAGTTATGAAACAGAAGTTGTCTCTACTGCCAATGATCTCACAGCAGAGCCTAGCAATACTACTCCCAACACTACCACTCCGCTTGCCGCAGAAATTTTATCAAAATTAGAAATCAAAGGCCGCGCTCCTAAAACCGGCTATGCCCGCACGGAATTTTACAACGGCTGGCCTACTATTGACGGTTGCAGCCTCCGGCAACGCATTATTAAACGTGATTTTGGCGATACTGCCGTTTTAGACCCGGCTAATTCTTGTAACGTCATCTCTGGCGAATATGATGAGCCCTATACCGGCCAGCATCAAATTTTCAAGAGCCGCGACGATATCAGCAAAAATGTTCAGATTGATCACGTCGTATCTCTTTCTGATGCTTGGCAAAAAGGCGCACAGTACAAAACTAAGGACGAACGCTACCAAATTGCCACCGATCCGCTCAACTTGCTCGCCGTAGACAGTTCCGCCAATAAACAAAAGTCAGACGGCGATGCCGCCACTTGGCTCCCCGGCAACAAAAAATTTCGTTGCCAGTATGTTGCTCGCCAGGTTTCCGTCAAATATAAATACACACTTTGGCTTACCCAAGCCGAGCATGATGCCATTGCTAAAATCCTAGAGCAATGTCCAGGTGAGCCCGCTATTGGCGTCTAGCGACACTGGCCGCGTCCGTGTCGTTCTCAAAATGGTCTTCCGGTACTTCGCCCAGTAGATGAGACACTAACATTTTGTAAGTTAAAAGCCCAGTTGTAACCCCATTCCGATTTATCACCATGAAGAAATAGCAATTTGTTCTTAAAAATGCTGCAAAAGCCTGCTCTAACGTATAATCCTCGCGCATATAATACACTTCTGGATCTAAGTATTCTGCGCAGCGCTCAGTCTCTTTTATCTTTAGGCTATTTAATGAAGCAGTATGTAGTACGCCCTCTATTTTCCCGCCCGTCCCCAGTACCGGAAAATGTGACAGCCCAGATTTATATAATTTGTCCAGCATCAAAGGCCCCATAAAATCATTCTTGTGTACAAAAGTAATCTCCGTACGTGGCAGCATCAGGTCTTTCACCCGTGCCGTACTGAACTGCATTGCTGCTGCAATAATTCCGCGCTCTTTTTCGCCTAGTATAGAACGTGGCGTCTTCTTTAGTATCCACACTACATCCTCTATGCTTTCCGGAATGTACGGCTCTGGCACCTCATCCTCTTTTTCTAGGCGAAATCTCTCCAACTTTGGGTCTAGCCACTGCACAAAACGTTGCATTAGGCTAATTTTTTTCGACTGTTCTTGTTCGTCAGTTTTTTCCATTTAATCACTACCTCCTCCACCCAAAATATGCTATTATTAATTATATACCGAAAAAGGAGAAATATGAAGCAAAAGAGTTTTAAAAAAGGTGTTGCTACCGGTTGGGTTGTAGCAATCGTTGGCGTAGTAGCTGCATTCGGTGCTTTTGTGGGCTATACTATCAGCCAGAAAATTGCCAGCACCGATTATGATGCTACGCACTATATCGCGGGGAATCAGTACAATGGCGACATCCCGGATCATATCATTGGTAGCGAAGCTGCCAAAGTTCTTATCGTGGAATATGCCGACTATCAGTGCCCGGGCTGCGCTACGATGTTTCCTCGCCTTAAAAAATTGCTAGAAAACTATAGCGGAGACGAAGTGGCTCTAATTTATCGCAACTTCTTGCTCAGTTATCACCAGAACGGCACTGCCGCCGCTTCTGCTGCCGAGGCCGCCGGCTTGCAGGGCTATTGGCAAGAATATGCCACTTACCTCTTTGCCAACCAATCTGCCTGGGAGTATGCTTCTGCTGACCAGCGTACTGACTTATTTGCTGGTTATTTTGATAAAGTTACCGAAGGAAAGGGAGATCTAGCTAAATTTCGCCAGGATATGCAATCAGAAGCCGTTAGCAAAAAACTTAGTTTTGATAATAATCTCGCAAAGAAAATTGATGTTTCTGGCACCCCTTCTCTTTATATAGATGGAGAAAAAATTGATCTTTCCGGCGTCAAAACTGAGGAAGATTTCCTGAATTTCATGAAAGGAAAGATTACAGACAAATTAAAATAATCCCCCCCAGGGGGATTATTTTAATTCTATAAATTCCATCCACGGTGCGGGCGGAATATCTAATTTTTTTTGAGTTTTTGTCTGTGCGCGTTTGAATTTACGCATCCGTTTTCCTTGTTTAGTTCTATCGTCCACACGACTCTTTAGAAAAGGACGACAGTACCTATACTATCAAACTTATTGCATTAAGACAAGTATAAGCACGATACTTGCCAGAATTACTCTATAATAGCCAAATGCCTGCAAACCACTTTTGCGCTTCAGCCAATCCATTACAAATTTTAGTGCAATCATCCCGAAAATAAATGCCACAATATTAGATAGTAATAAAGTTCCTGCATTATTCATAATATATTCTCTAGAGCTAGACGATAGCACTGATTTCAGACAAACCCCACACATAATCGGGATGCTAGCCAGGAAAGAATATTCCGCCGCATTTTCCGAGTCCATCCCCATGATCCGCCCAGCAATAATCGTAGAGCCAGAACGGCTTACTCCCGGAATTAGTGCAAAGGTTTGTACTAGACCAATTACTAGCGCGCGACTTTTTGGCAAGCGATCGTCATTAGAAAGTTTAGATTTATGCGGTAACTTGTCTATAAATATCATCAGCAGCCCTACTAAGCCCATCGCAATTGCAATAGTATAAAGTGAAGAAAAGAAAGAAGCTTCTTCTATAAATTTAGAAAGTAGCACTCCAATAATTCCAGCCGGAATAGAAGTAATGAGAATATTTATTGCCATATGATAGTTGTGCTTTTTAAACACATCGCTTAATATCCCAATAATTCGCTTGCGGTAATAAATTAAAAGTGCCAGTAATGTGCCAAAATTAATTAGCTCTAGGAAGAAATGAAAATCTTCCGCCCTGGCACCACTTGCTAGCACCCTCTGCACAATTTCCAAATGCCCAGAAGACGACACTGGAATAAATTCAGTTAAACCTTGTACTATCCCTAAAATAATTGCAATAAAAATACTCATACTATTATTATACATGAAAAAATCCTCCAGAAAAAATCTAAATTAGCACTCTACCCTTGACAGTGCTAACTACCTCATATATAATAGATATCATGAATGATGATTTCAATGATATTATGACTAATTTGTCCGAAAACGCTCGGATTGCTCTCCAAAAAGCCGATTTCTACAGCAAGCGCTATAATAACGGCTATATGAGCACGGAGCACCTCCTGATGGGCATACTAGCTCAGGACACTTCTACTGGTGCTCGCATTCTCTCAGAAGAAGATATTCATCTTAGCGACGTAGAAAGCACCATGAAGGAAAAAGCTACAGAAGTCCCCGGCGGTCAAATGGCTATGATGTCTCTTTCGGAGGCCGCTGTGCTAACTCTCCGTATGGCTGCCAATTTTACAAAAGAGCAGGGTATAGAAGTAATCGGTACGGAGCATATTCTCTATGCTTTGATTCGCCAGCCTAATTCTCGCGCCGCCTTGATTCTTAGTAACCTTAACGTAGACTTGGCTCAAGTTGCTAAGAACATCGAGACTCTTGCCGAGAAACAGGCTGAAATTGCTAAAATCGAAGCGGAAAAGAATAAACACGGCCGCAAAACTCAGCTCAAATGGCTCAAAAAATACGGCCAAGACCTTACGGAAATGGCCAAAGACGGAAAACTAGATACCGTAATTGGTCGTGACAAAGAAATTGAACGCGCTATCACTGTGCTTTGTCGCCGGACTAAATCAAACCCTGTGCTAATTGGCGAGGCCGGCGTTGGTAAAACCGCCATTGCCGAAGGTTTAGCTACTAGAATTGCTAAAAATGAAGTCCCTAGTAGTCTAGTTGGCAAAAGAATCTATCAAGTAGATCTTAGCAGCGTCGTGGCTGGCACAAAATATCGTGGCGAATTTGAAGAACGTCTGAAGGGCATTATTGATGAAGCCGTTGCAGATGACACTATTATCCTTTTCATTGATGAACTTCATCTCCTCACTGGTGCTGGCTCTTCCGAAGGCTCCATGGATGCGGCCAACATCCTAAAACCCGCCCTGGCTCGCGGAAAAATCAAATTAATTGGCGCTACTACTATGGATGAATATCGTAAGAATATTGAGAAAGACAAGGCTCTTTCGCGTCGCTTCCAAATTGTTCAGGTGGACGAGCCTTCCCCGGCTATCGCTATCCGCATCCTGAAGGGGATTAAAAGTCACTACGAAAAACATCATCACGTCAAAATCCCGGACGATATTTTAGAAACCGCTGTTAGTATGTCTCAGCGCTACATCAACGACCGTTATCTTCCGGATAAAGTTATTGATATTATTGACGAAGCCTCTGCTATTGCTAAAGTTTCTGCCGACAAAAAAGGCGGTGGCGAGTATAAAAAACTCAAAATCGAAAAGGCCAGTCTAGAGGAAAAAATCGATCAAGCCGTAGAGCAACAAAATTACGAAAAAGCTGCTTTGTACAAACAGCGCTTGGCTCAAACCGAAAAAGAAATTAAGACTTTAGAAAAAGCTGGCGCCAAAAAGAAAGAAACGCCCACTGTCACGGAAGAAAATCTCGCTACAGCTATTAGCCTTAAGACTGGCATCCCGGTCAGCAAAGTCCATGGTTCGGAAATGAAGATGCTGATGCACCTGGAAGAGCACATCGACAAAGCTATCATTGGTCAGGACGAAGCCGTAGAAGCGGTCTCAAAAGCTATTCGTCGTGGTCGTTCTGGCATTTCTGATCCGCATCGCCCAATTGGCTCCTTCCTTTTTATGGGCCCAACCGGCGTAGGGAAAACAGAGTTAGCTCGTGTTATTGCGCGCGAAGTTTTTGGTGGCGATAATGCCCTGATAAAAATCGATATGTCCGAATTTGGCGAAAAACACAATGTTTCTCGGCTAGTTGGCGCTCCGGCCGGCTATATTGGTTATGATGATGGTGGCAAATTGACGGAGGCGGTCAGGCGGCATCCATATTCCGTTGTGCTCTTTGATGAAATCGAAAAGGCCCATCCGGACGTCTTCAATATGCTTCTGCAGATTTTAGAAGACGGCATTCTCACGGACGGGCAGGGAAACAAGGTTAAATTCAATAATACCGTGGTTATCCTGACGTCCAACCTTGGTGCCGCGGAAATGTACGACGACCAAGAAATGGGCTTTAATGTTAAAACTAAAGCTGATGAAAAGGCTTTGAGTGAAGAATATGAAAACAGTAAAAATGCCGCCATGAAAGCCCTGAAAAAGACCATGCGTCCGGAACTAATCAACCGCCTAGATGCTATTTTGGTCTTCCATGCCCTCACTCGCAAACAAGTAGAACAAATTTTTGACAAAATGATCAATGATTTGAAAGCCCGTATCTCCGAGAAATCTCTTGGTCTGAAAATTACTCCAGAAGCGAAAGATTGGCTGATTAAAAAGGGTTACGATCCTAAAAATGGCGCCCGCCCGCTCCGCCGCGCGATTGAAGATTATTTAGAGAGTCTTCTCTCCGATGCTATTATTACCGAACAAATCAAGCCCGGACAAATTGCTGTGATTGCGCTAGATAAAAATAAACTCAAGCTCACCGTAGAGCAGAAAGAAAAATAATGTCACATAAATTACGTAATAGCCTCATCGTCATTACACTTTGTACAATAGTTTTTGGCGCAGGAGTCTATGCTTATTATAATACTGACCTGAAAGACATTATTAATAATTTTGGCTATACTCCGGAAACTACAATTGCTAATATCGCTGCAGATTTACGGCTAACGGATAAAGGTAAAACTATTTTCTACGCTTCTCGTCCAGAATTGGAAGATGCTACAGATTTTAACGAGCATTGCCATAGTCATGATGAAAAAATTGCCGTACTCGGCTGCTATACTGCTAAAAAAATCTACATCTACAACTCGCCTAGCCGGGAAGAACTAAACGGCGTTATAGAGTCTACTGCTGCTCATGAATTATTGCACGCCGTCTGGGATCGGTTGTCGGAAAATGAAAAAACTCGTCTTGACCCGGAGCTAAATGCTGTCTACCAAAAATACCAAGAAGCCTTATCAGAAGATCTGTCTATTTATGAAGCAGACGCTAGGCTAGATGAGCTACATTCTCGTATTGGCACGCAAATTCCGTTTAATAATTTACCAGAAATTTTGCAAAAACACTATCAAAAATACTACAAAAATTACGACCACGTGGTAGCCTATTACAATGATTACATAGAACCGTTCCGCGAGCTTCAGGAAGAACGTGACGAACTGAAATCTCAGCTCGAAGATGAGCAAGCCGATATCGACTACCGTTCGCAGGAATACCACAAAGCCGCTGAGCAATTTTCTAGGAAAGTTGACGAATTCAATGCCTGCGTGGAAGCTGGCAAATGTTTCCGTACTGAAGCAGAGGCTATTGCTCGCCGCAATGTACTAATTTCCGAGCAGCAGAAGTTAGAAGATGAATACAATGATATTAATTCTGCTATAGAAGCGTACAACCAGAAAGTTGCGCAGTACAACAAAAGTGTCCTCCGCACGCAGGACTTAGAAAATACTATTAATTCTAACGCTAAACCACCATCAACGAGTTTATAAATTATAAAGGAGAAAAATATGAAAAATTATTTAGTACCAACTGTCATAGAGGAAACCAATAAAGGCGAGCGCGCTTACGATATCTACTCGCGCCTTTTAAACGACCGTATCATCTTCCTTGGCGAAGACGTCAATCCTCATACTGCCAATCTTGTAATTGCGCAGCTGCTTTTCCTCGCGCACGAAGACAATAAAAAAGACATTAAATTATATATCAATTCTCCTGGTGGCTCGGTTTACGACGGCCTTGCCATTATTGACACCATGAATTATATTGAGCCGGATGTCGAAACCATCGGCATCGGCTTGCAAGCTTCTATGGGCGCAATGCTCCTAAGTTCTGGCGCTAAAGGTAAACGTCTTGCCCTGCCAAATTCTCGCATTATGATTCATCAGCCGTCCTATGGTTCTCCGCAGAGCAAAGTCACCGACCAAGAAATTGAACTGAAAGAAGGCTTGTTGCTGAAAAAACGTTTAATTGAAATGCTTAGCAAAAACACCGGCAAGCCCGAAAAACAAGTAGAAAAAGACATGGATCGTGATAACTGGATGTCCGCCGACGAAGCAAAAGATTACGGTATCATTGATAAAGTGATAAAATAGACTTATGAAGTCAAAAACCAAGTTTGTCTGTAATAATTGCGGCGCCTCTTTTGCCAAGTGGTCTGGCAAATGCGAAAACTGCGGCAGTTGGAACACGTTGACAGAGCAATTTACTGAAGAAACTACTAAAAAATTTGCCCTGGCCCAAGGCCAAGTCTCCGGCAAAAAATTAAAATATGAAAGTATTAAATCCATCATTCCGTCCGATGCCAAAGAACGCTTAAAAACCGGTTTTTCCGATTTAGATATTGTGCTCGGTGGCGGTATTTTACTCGGCAGCGTCAATCTTCTCGCTGGCCAACCCGGTATTGGTAAGTCCACGATTTTAATGCAAATCTGCGCCGAAGTCAGCAAAACCCGTCCCGTATTATATATCTCCGGCGAGGAATCTGCCGGCCAAGTTAAGCTCCGCGCTAAGCGTCTCGGCGCCAGCAACGACAACTTGAGTTTTGCCAGTAGCACTTCCGGAAACGACATCGCAAAAACCATTGAATCCGGCGAATTTGACTTAGTGATTGTTGACTCAATCCAAACTCTCGCCATGGACGAACTTTCCTCCGCGCCCGGCACCGTTTCGCAGGTCACCAACTGTGGTAACCTCATTATCCGCGCCGCTAAATCCACTGATACTGCTGTAATTATTGTCGGCCACGTGACAAAAGAGGGAACGTTGGCCGGTCCGAAAGTTTTGGAGCATTTGGTAGATGTCGTGATTAATTTTGAAGGCGATCGTTATGGCGGTTTTAAAACTATTCGTGCGGTCAAAAACCGTTTTGGCTCAACCAGCGAAGTTGCAATTTTTGAGATGAATGACAAAGGCTTAAAACAAGTAGAGAATCCTTCCGCCGCGTTGCTTTCCGAGCGTCAAAACACCGACGGTTCAATCATTCTCGCTACCGTTGAAGGTGCTCGCCCGATTCTCGTTGAAATCCAAGCCCTTGTCACTAAAACAAACTTCGGCTATCCAAAACGCACTGCTTCTGGTTTTGATTTAAATCGTCTTAATTTACTCATTGCTGTCATTGAACGTCGCACGAAATTAAAATTAGATGATAAAGATATTTTCATTAATGTCGTCGGCGGGCTAAAACTCCAAGATTCCGCCGCAGACCTTGCGGTTTGCCTAGCCATTGCTTCCGCCGCCGCCGGCCGCAAACTTAGTGACGAATATGTCGTTTTTGGCGAAGTTGGACTTGGCGGAGAAATCCGCTCTGCCTTCCGCCCGGACCAGCGTATCGCCGAGTCCAAAAAACTCGGGTTCAAACATGCCATTGCTCCTGCTACCATTAAGGACAAATTTGTCATTCCCGTCAAAGACCTCCGTGAAACTTTAATCAAATATGTCAATGAAAAGTAAAAAGATTCTCGGTATTGACCCCGGCACTGGCATCTGCGGTTTTGGTGTGATAGAAATAGGAGATGGTAAGCCAAAAATGTTAGACAGCGGCGTCATCGCCACTCCGCCGCACACCCCGCTAGAGGATCGGCTGTTAGACATTTACGAATCGCTCAATGAAATCATCGCCCAAAACAAGCCAGACGAAGTCAGTATTGAAAAACTTTTTTTCACCAAAAATATCACTACCGGTATTTCCGTGGCCGAAGCTCGCGGCGTCGTCTTGCTAGTTTGTAAGCAACATCGTCTCCCGATCTACGAATATACACCTAACGAAATCAAAAAGACCATGACTGGCTATGGTTCTGCCGACAAAAAACAAATGCAAGAAATGGTTAAACTCCATCTCGGCCTAGACCAAGTTCCAAAACCAGATGATGCCGCTGATGCCCTTGCTGCCGCTATTACGCATTCTCTAATGCGGCGACGATTGCCTGGACTAGATTAGCCCGCCGCTTTTCCATCACGTTCTCAAAATTTTCCGGAGAAAGATCTAAGACCTCGCCACTCTCCGCATCAAATAAATAATTATCGCGTTTGTACTGCGCAATTGCCGCCGCGTCGCCATTATAAAGCTCCTGGAGCCACTTTTCCGGGTTCTTTGCCTTTTTGTTATTCCGATTCAACGATTGTGGCAAAAGTTGTAAGTTGCTCAAATAATTTCCGCCCACTTTTTTATCTTGCTGCGTTGTAGTGAGTTTTGAAATTGGATAAATATGATCCTCGTCAAAGCTCTCCCCGGTATAATTTTTACCAGGATAGAGAATGGTCAGCAGCGTGAATGCGTCCTGCGAACCTTTTTTAGCGTTAGTTACCATTTCTTCTATACTTTCCACGCTAAAATCAAAATTACGGTGGAAATCATCCTTTGTCACCTGCAAAATTTTATCAACCGGGAAACGTTCTGCTCCGCTTACAATTGTCTGCAGCTTTGCCAAGTATGAGTTAGTTTGTCCACCAAACGCTCCGGACAAAATAGAAAATTGTATCCACTTTCTTACGCGCGCCTCATCTTCATGATCTAGCTCAGCAATTTTGTGCTCTTTCATATACAGCGCCAACGGTAGGAAAATTAAAGTAGAACGCAAGTTGGATTTAGAATAACCTACTTCTTCGCTAAAGAACCGACATGATGCCGCCAGTGCATCTCTAATTTCATTAAACTCGTCAGCAATTTTTATTACGGTATCATGATCAAAATTATCCGCTCTAAAATCTACTGACGCACCGGTCATAAAAAGACATGCGCGCAGGAACACGTCTTTTTGAATTTTAAAATCATAGTTGCTGTTTATTGTATCTAGGCTTTCGTTTACTACTTCGCGTCCGTCTGCCCAATAATTGACTAAAATTGACATCAAGAAATCCGTGTAGGAAAGCGCCTCTCCGCCCTGATTGATACGGATAAAAATATTTAGTACTGTATCCATACTTTTGTCACGCACCGGGAAATAGGTAATTAGCGGATATCGACAAATGCTATCATAAATATCTTGTAACACCGCACCAATATCCTCTTTCCGCTCGTCAAACCTCTCTGCATCATATTCTGGCAGCTCTTTCCACCATTTTCGAATGTTCTGAATATCCAAAATCCTTCCTACTCTCAGCCAAAACTTTTTTGGCTCTTTTGCTACTTCTTCGGCAGTCTTGAATTTAAAACAATATTTAGAGGCCACATCTTCATCGTCATCCGATTTCTCGTAAGTTAAATCAACATACAACTCTTTCTTTTCGTAATTTTCCGAATCACGCCGGCTTACTCGCCAGGCCCCTGGCCGCCGTACTGTCATTGTGCCGGTCAGGCCGATTCTCAGCGCCGTCAATCTTTGCTGCCCGTCCAGTACCGCCCAAATCGTCTGCCCAGTCTCCACGGGATTAAACAGTTTATTGTGGTTTTCTGAAGCATGATCCGGGTGATCATTCCAGTTACTAATAAACTCATAAAACCGGTAAGCGTTTCTATTTTCAATTGTATATTCCCAGAACAGCATCGTCCCAAACGGATATCCGGAGGCAATTGAATCAAATAGTTTTTCAATATCTGATGCTTCCCAAACCATCTCGCGCTGAATCATCGGCAGTAAAATTTCTCGCCGGTTGATTTTTTCGAGTACAGTTTTGATTGTAAGTGATTGGTAGCTTTCCATTTTTATCCTTTCCAATTTTTCATTACCTTAGTTTGTAATTTTGCAATTCTTATATTTCGTTCTATTACATATTCCGAACCCACCGGAATATCGACAACTTTCTTCGCAAACTTTTTCAAAATCGGCACCTCCTCGTTATGCGTTGCACCTTCGCATGCCGCTTCGTATAACGACTGCATCATATCCGGGACGCCGCTAAACAGCTCCGCAATTTTATTATAATTTTCCACATAAAACTTCAAAATATATAACTTCACTTCTTTTGGTGAATGATCTAGCAGTAATCTTTCTGCTGCACTTGGCAAATTCTCGATCTTTCCGTCCAGGAGCTCTTTGCAGACTTTTTCTGTCTCACCGATTGTCATTGGTGAAACCAATCTCCACCAACTCAAATCGTGCGCATGATCCGCTCGCCAATCTTTCATTGCCCGGTCTAGCCTGCGGTCAATTTTAGAAAGCGTCTTCATATATCCTAGCCAGCCGAGCGCATCCTCAAAAATCTCTTGCTTCCCGGGAATTCTATATTCAATCTCTAAGTAATGCTCCACCGGCCAAGCATCCACCTTTGACTTTACTGCTGCATAAATCGTTTTTTCAAACTCACCGTCCTCCGGCGCAAAAATCTGCGCCTGGTTCAATAAATCGCCAGCCGCCGCAAACGTCTCGGAAATCACATTTTCATTTTGCATTACGTGCAGTACCACTGGCAAAACTTTATCGAGTGGCAAGCGCTCTAGCTGCTCAAAATAATTCCTAAAATAACATCCCACAATGTATGGGCTAAACCATTCTTCGTGCATAATACGCTCTACTAAAGCCTTCTCTGCCTTTTCCGAGAATATCACCAATTGCGGGTAACGAAATAGCCCATTAAAATCATCCGATTTCCACTCCACCGGCATAAAATCATAAAACTTTTCCCGTAAATTTTCTAGGAGTATTTTCTCTAAAATACTATAAGCCTCCTCCATCCCTGCCGCCATATCTGCCGCACCTAACCCTTTTACGCAATTACGAACCAGCGTTTCTCCCACTGCCATGACGAATTTTATTCGTCCGAGTTTATCTTCCGCGTAGCGCATATGATATTTAAATAGCGACCACTTGCCCTGCGCCAAATACTCTTCCGGATAACTGTAGCCCGCCCAATTTTTATAGCGAATATAACTTAGCGCCTGTTTATAGTCGCTAACTTTTATCACTAAATATTCCGAACTAATTAATTTCTCGTTCAATTTCTTATACTTATTCCAATCCTTCTTTGCCAGACTTGTCACTTCTTCAATTGCGTCATAAACATGGTTGTAAACTCCAGCCACGGAAGTATAAATATCATATATTTTTCCGTTATGTTCATAGACAAAACATCCGTGTTCTTTATCCACTTTCAAACGCGAACCAATCCGCGCATAAACCGTATTTCCAAATCCACCATCAAGTTCAACCAATTCGTTTTTAACTTGTTTCAAAAACAAAAACGACTTTGAAAATTCGTCTTCACTCTCATAGCAATTCGTCTCATATAATTCCAATTTGTTATTTTTGTAAACATAAAACATTACGCCGCCGGCGTTGCCCATTGCCCCCGGACTCGCAAATTCCGCATAAATCAATTCAGCCGGCTTTAACGTTTCTAGAAAGTCTTTAGCTAATCTCTCGCTCATATTGCATATTATATGATTTTTCCACTTAAAAATCCACTATAAGCGTGATAAAATAAAGTCATGATAGCACACATTCGCGGACAAATCGTAGAAAAATTTAACACTTCCGTCATTGTTGACGTTGGCGGCGTGGGCTACGAAATCGCCTTAACTGGCATCGACTACGAGAACATTAATCTAAACGAAGAAAAAAAGTTCTATACTTACCACTGCGTTCGGGAAAATTCCGAAGATTTGTATGGTTTTTCCACCCTCACAGCTAAAAAACTTTTTGAACTCCTAATTTCCGTAAACGGCGTCGGCCCTAAGGCCGCCATGAGTATTCTTAGCCTAGCTGCGCCGGAAGAAGTTCGTAATGCCATTGCTAATGCTGATAGTAACTTTATCACCAAGGCTCAAGGAGTAGGGAAAAAGGCCGCCGAGCGCATTATTATAGATTTGCAGGACAAAGTTGGTCTGCCAACTCATTACGGTGCCACAGAAGCTCCTGGCGCTAAGGCTAGAGAGCTGGAAAACGACGAAGCCTTGGATGCTCTCATGGCCCTCGGCTTCCCACTCAAAGATGCCACCGCCGCCCTCGCCGATGTAGACCCGTCCTTGCCACTAGAAGAGCGAATTAGACAGGCATTGAAAAAATAGCTTTACCTCTCCGCACCAACGTCGTTCGCCCGCCAGGGCGAATTGTTGGCCAGGAGAGATAAAACTATTTTTAAACGTATTAATAATTCGTTGCTCTAATTTCAAAGAACGCTTGCGGATGCGCACATGCCGGGCAAACCTCTGGCGCTTCTTCGCCTACGTAGATATATCCGCAATTCCGACATTTCCAAACCGTCACTTTGTCGGACTTGAATACTACGTCGTTTTCAATATTTTCTAGTAATTTCCGATAGCGTTCCTCGTGCTCTTTTTCAATTGCACCAACCATTTCAAATTTTTCTGCGATTTCATCAAAACCCTCTTCGCGTGCAGTTTCTGCAAATCTTTTATACATATCGCTATATTCATATTCCTCGCCAAGAATTGCATCTTTCAAATTTTCCGTAGTAGAACCCACTCCGTCATTAATCAATTTGTACCACATTTTTGCGTGCTCTTTTTCGTTATCAGAAGTTTCCGTAAAAATATCCGCAATTTGCTCGTACCC
This sequence comes from uncultured Candidatus Saccharibacteria bacterium, assembly GCA_964483335.1. Lineage (GTDB taxonomy): Bacteria > Patescibacteriota > Saccharimonadia > Saccharimonadales > Saccharimonadaceae > Nanosyncoccus. Next base: position 24,737 of record CAZAAA010000008.1, read on the forward strand.
GTCTTTCTTTGCTTGTGATGCAAAAAACTGATATTTTACTCGCGCTTGCGACTCGCCAGCAAAGGCTGTCTGCAAGTTTTCGTAAGTTTTGCTATTCTTGAAATCTTTAGCCATAATTCCTCCTTTTTGTTATAATAATTATAGCATGGGAATAGAAAGAATTATAGACACCGCTTCGCATGACGATGACCATGATGAGCAAATCATCGAGAAATCTCTTCGCCCACTTACTTTTGATGAATATATCGGCCAAGAACGCTTAAAAAGTAATTTAAAACTTGCCATTGATGCGGTTAAGAAGCGCGGCGACGGCCAAGCTCTAGACCATATATTATTATATGGCCCTCCGGGGCTTGGAAAAACTACCATGGCCGGCGTAATTGCGCATGAAATGGGCACTAATATTCGCGTCACTTCCGGTCCAGCTATCGAGCACGCCGGAGACCTTGCTAGCATGCTAACAAATCTGCAAGACGGAGACATTTTGTTTATTGATGAAATCCATCGTTTACGCAAAGCAGTAGCAGAAATTCTCTATTCAGCCATGGAGGATAACGTTATAGATATCACTATTGGCAAAGGCCCCGGCGCACGCAGTGTTCGTTTAGATTTACCAAAATTCACTTTAATTGGCGCCACTACTCGTACTGGCTCGCTTGCCGCTCCGCTCCGCGATCGTTTTGGCATTTCTCACCGCCTAGAATATTACAAAATCCCCGAAATCGAAAAAATCATTGTCCGTACTGCTAAAATTTTGGACACAAAAATACAGCCAGACGCCGCAAAGCTTCTTGCTGAACGCTCCCGCCTTACTCCGCGTATTGCTAACCGCCTCACTAAACGCGTACGTGACTATGCCGATGTCAACGGTGATGGTATTATCGACCAGCCTACCGCCGTAAAAGCCCTAGATTTGTTAGAAATTGATAGTTTAGGCCTAGACCCAGCGGATCGTAATATGCTAAAACTCATGTTAGATAATTATCCAGACCGCCCGGTTGGCCTTAAGACTATTGCCGCCCTTACTGGCGATGAAGACATCACTATAGAGGAATACTATGAGCCATACCTCCTGCAGCTCGGTTTCATCGAAAAGACTGATAGGGGTCGTATTGTCACGGAAAAGGCCAGGAAACACTTGCAAAATCTGTCATAATTTGCTATAATCATAATATGAAAAGCGAGTTAGTGAAACTCCGTCACGCTCGTAGCGTGAAAGATTTTCCCGATTTAAAACTCGAGGAAAATGAATATGTCGAGCTTGCCATTCGCCGGTCAAAAATCGGCGTTATTTTAATCTGGGCCGGCGAAGCTTTTGCTGCTATTGTTATGGCAGTATTATTCATTCTGATTATCGCTGGTGGCAATAAAAGTTTACTTTTCAACCTCGACCAAGCTGGCCGCTCATTTATGCATCTTATCCTCTTCATTTTAAGCGGAGCAATTTTCGTTGCTGGGATAATCGCTGGCCACGTTTATCGTGGCAACCGCATTTTTATCACCAATAAGCGTGTCATTCAGTGCAGCATGCACTCACTTTTTGCTAAATCTACTGATATTATTGACCTTGTGTCTATAGAAGACGTCAGTTTTAAACAGTCTGGTATTATAGAATATGCTATGAAGCTTGGCACTTTGCGTATGTCTACTATTGGCGATGAGACCACCTATATCATGAAATATATTGATAAGCCCATTGATGAATTGGATATTATTACGCACTTAGTTCATATTGAAAAGGAAAAAACTAAGCATCGTGTCCGCCCGGTTTCTGCGGACGACGTTCCGGATGACGTAGTAGCCAACACTTCCGACATCCCGGAAGAGACCGTGGTGGCCATCCCGGCCGAACCTAGCGATTTTTCTTAATATAGTCTTCTTCTTTTTCTAGAGTCGCGCGGAGAGTGTATTCCTTACAACGTCCGTCGTCACAGTTGGCTGCATCGTAGTGATATGAACTACCCTCTAGCCCTAAGTTAATCCCCATTGGATCAGTAAATAATTCCGGATCCATCATCGGTAAATTTTCTTCAGAAATAGTTTCCGGGTAGTACCCATTTTGGGCGTAAAAACCTTCTTCCAGCGCATAGTACATCGCATTAATGGCTTCTTTACGCTTTTCGTCGCGCCGCATAGCATCTAGGTTTGCTTTTTGGGTAAAGAATAAAATCAATAGTAAAGATGCAAACAAAATCACTATAATCAGCTCTGGTAGAGTAAAGCCCTTTTTCTTATTCATGGAACTATTATAGCACAAAAAAATAACAAGCGCCACGCACTTGTGTGGTAGCATGGACTGGAATTGAACCAGTGACCTTGGGCTTATGAGTCCCACGCTCTAACCAACTGAGCTACCATGCCACTTACTTAATTATAACAAAAAACACCCCTACAGGCAAGACCTACTGGAATTACATATTTTTGATATAATATTCTTATGGAAAAGAGCACGGCAGTCGAAAAACCCGGTTTCAGAAAACTTTTCTATATTTTTGTCATTGGTAGTATTTTTGGTTGTTACTATGAGATGATTTTGAACCTCTTCGCGCACCTCATGGGCGACGGCTCATTCTTCTGGGAAACTAGAAGCGGTGTACTTTACGGCCCATTTTCAGTCATCTATGGTTTTGGCGCAGTCATCATGGTTTTTTGCCTAACCAGAAGAAATTTCAAATGGTGGCAAATCATTCTGCTAGGCGGACTAATCGGTGGTGTTTTTGAGCTATCTATGGGTTTTTTCCAGGAACTTTTCGCCGGCACTAGCTCTTGGGACTACAGCGACCATTGGCTTAATATTGCCGGAAAAACATCGCCGTTTGTCATGTTAATATGGGGGCTGATTTGTCTCTTCCTCATGAAAATCATCTATCCCTTCTGTAGCAAGTTGATTGACAAAATACCAGCAAAGTACGCTGATATCATTTTCTGGGCCCTATTTGTTTTTCTGTCGATTGACTGCCTACTCTCTTTTTCCGCCGTCATAAAAATGAACCTCCGTCGTCATGAGGTTCCCACTTTTACGCCTTATGGCAGATTTCTTGATACGGTTTATCCCGACGAACGCGTCCGCCGGGCCTATCCGAACATGGTAGATGTCTAAATTTGGCGGAAGGGACAAGATTCGAACTTGCGATACTTTCGTATGCTGGTTTTCAAGACCAGTGCCATCAACCACTCGGCCACCCTTCCACCATAAATTATAACACACCTATAAGAGAAAGTCTATTCTGCGTTTGTATGTACTGCGGTCACATCATCTAGGTCGTCTAGTGCATCCAGTAGTTTTTCTAATTTCTCGGCATTATCTCCATCTACTGGTACCAAATTAGAAGCAATATATTGCAACTCCGCAGAAGTCACAGTCATCCCGGCGTTAATCAACGCTTGGCGCACTTTCATTAAATCGGACGCTGCGGTATAAATCTCAATCCCATCCTCTTCTTCGGAAGCATCTTCCGCACCGGCTTCTAGCGCCGCCATTAAAGCGTCTTCGCCTTTGTCGGAAATCACAATCACGCCTTTCCGTTCAAACTGGAACATCACACTCCCAGAATCGGCAATCCGCCCGCCGTTTTTATTCAAGGTATTGCGCACGTCCGGCAAAGTCCGGTTTTTATTATCGGTTGCAACCTCAATAATAATTCCCACGCCACCCGGCCCATAGGCCTCGTAAACTTCCTCGGTCAGAGCTGCACCAGATTTATCCGCCACCCGTGCAATCGCCCGCTCAATATTTGCCTTTGGCATATTCGCAAGGCGCGCTTTTTCTAGTACCATCGCAAGCGATGGATTCATTGCTGGATCTGTTCCTGAACGCGCCGCAATTGCAATCTGGTTTCCAATTTTGGTAAATAATGCGCCACGCTTGGCATCTACCACGGCTTTTTGGCGTTTGGTCGTGGCCCATTTGCTATGTCCTGACATATTTTTCTCCTAATTAATCTAGGTGCTTCCGCTTCTCGGAGTGCTTATGGTTATTATTCCGATTTAGCTTGGCAATTTTTACTTTCTTACTCATATCTTTATTATACCATAAAGATTTGTTATAATAAACCCAAGATGAACTTTTTTCTCATTATTTTACTTGCTATTCTCACTAGTTTCTTTTCCATGATTGGCGGTTTCTTGCTTCTCTCTGGTAATAAATTTGCTAAAGTTTTGCAGAAATTCGGCCCATATACTGCAGTAGCTACTCTCTTATATGCCGTTTTTGGCGATATTGTACCAGAAGTTCTAGAAGAACTGCCGCCACTTGCCGTGGTAACGCTAATAATTTCTGGTTTTATTGTTTGTCTTGTCTTGGATAGAGTTATGGAAAAAATCTTCGGCCATATCCATCACGACCACACACATAATGAAAAACATGCCTTAAAAGGTAGGAAACAGGCTTACACCATGCTCCTCGCGGACAGTATTCATACCGCTGCAGACGGCATTGTCCTAGGCGCCACTTTTGCCGCCGACCCCGCCGCTGGAATTGCTACGGCGGTCAGTATTGCCGCGCATGAAATTCCGCAGGAAATTGGCGATTTTAATATTTTTCAACGTGCCAAAATCCCTGCCAAAAAAATCATTCAATTGCAATCCGCCTCGGCTTTTATCTTGATTCCAATGGCAGCACTCGCCTTCATCGTTGGAGATATCTTAGAGTCAGCTTTGCCTACCGTGCTTGCCCTCACGGCTGGCTTCCTGCTTCATATTGCTACTTCCGAAATCTTGAGTATAATAAAAAATATTAAATCTCATGCACCGCATGTAAAGGAGCTAAACTAATGAAACAAATCACCAAGGCAATTATTCCAGTAGCTGGTTGGGGTACTCGCCGCTTACCTATTACTAAAATCATTGAAAAAAGCATGTTGCCGGTCGGCAATCGTCCATTAGTAGATTATTCCGTGCAAGAACTCATTAACGCTGGTGTAAAAGATATCTATATGGTTATTAGCAACACTGAGCCTTGTCAGGTCCAGGAGTTCTACCGTGACAATTTAGCTCTCAATCAATACCTTATCGAACGCGGCAAAGAAGATCGGCTAAAGCTCGCTAAAACTCTCCCAGACGGTGTAAAAATTCACTATACTATTCAGGATCCCTCCGGCAAATACGGCACTGCCGTTCCGATTGCTCTTGTCATGGAAGAATACCACATTAATGAACCAGTTTTTATCTTCATGGGCGATGATTTTGTTTGGAATCCAGACGGAGAGTCTGCCGCCGAGTCGCTCGTCAACTCTCGCCATTCCGATTCTGACTGTGCTATTTTGGGCGTAGAAATCCCTCGAGAAGAAGTAGAAAAATATGGTGTCTTTTCCGTAGATAATGATAAATTAACTGGCATTGTAGAAAAGCCTACCCCGGAAGATGCCCCATCCAACCTTATCAATGTCAGCAAATATATTGCCTCCGCTGAACTTTTGCAGGAAATTGCTGAGTATGTCAAAACGCACGATTTTGGTGCAAAAGATCAGGAGTATCTCATTACGGATCCTATCGACAGCTTTATCAAATCTGGCGGCACTATGCGCGTTGCTCGTACTACCGGCCAGTATCTAGATGGCGGTTCCGTAGAGGGATGGGTACACGCCAACAATGTTGTTTGTGGCAATAAATAGCTATACAAATTATTCATTCTGTGATATAATTAGTCTATGGCAAAGTCGCAGAATTATCAGCAAGAAATTGGGCGTCTAATTTCTCGTCTGCGCATGGAAAAAGGTCTTACTCAGGCCGAACTCGCAGAGATGATTGGCACTTCTCAGTCTGCTATTCACCGCATAGAAAAAGGGAATCAAAACATTTCCCTGGAGATGGTTAAAAAGATCTCAAAACAACTTGGTGGCCAAATCCTCTCTGTTAATGACACCGCGTCGCAGTCATATCGTATAGAAGGCGGTAAAAAATTACACGGAGAAATTACCATTAATACTTCTAAAAATGCTGCCGTGGGATTACTCTGTGCTAGTCTGCTAAACCAGGGAAAAACTACTTTGCATCATGTTGCTAGAATAGAAGAAGTTTTCCGCATTATTGAAGTTTTGGACTCCATTGGTGTGAAATGTCGCTGGATTAATCGCAATAAAGACCTAGAAATTATATCACCACGCGAATTAAAACTTGACAAAATGAATATTGATGCTGCGCGCAAAACTCGCTCAATCATTATGTTTATGGGGCCACTTTTGCACCGCTATAAGAAGTTTCGTTTGCCATATGCCGGTGGCTGCTCACTTGGCACGCGTACTGTAGACCCGCATTTAAAGGCCCTCAGTGCCTTTGGTCTCAGCGTCGACGCCACCTGTAATAGTGGCTATTATGAGTGCAAGGTAGATTCAGCACCTCGCACACACCGTATTGTCCTAATTGAACGTGGTGACACTGTGACTGAAAACGCTCTAATGGCCGCCGCTCTTTATCCCGGTGAGACTGAAATCATTGGCGCCTCGCCCAACTATATGGTGCAAGATATCTGTTTCTTTCTGCAAAAACTTGGCGTGAAAATCCATGGGGTTGGGACTACCACGCTCAAAATCACTGGCCGGGAGAGAATAGATGAGGATATCGAATATTGGCCAGCGGAAGATCCTATAGAAGCGATGTCTTTTATTGCCGCGGCCCTAGTTACAAAATCAGAAATTACTATTCGTCGCGCACCAATTGAATTTCTAGAAATAGAATTGGAGGTCCTCCGTTCTATGAATGCAAATATCACTCGTGGTAATGAGTATTTTTCCGAAAATGGTCGCACACGTTTGGTGGATCTAACCATCCATAAGTCGGAACTAGTAGCACCCATTGATAAAATTCACCCCATGCCCTTCCCGGGCTTAAACATTGACAACCTGCCATTCTTTTCTGTGATTGCTGCTACTGCTAAAGGCCGTACCTTGATTCATGACTGGGTTTTTGAAAACCGCGCCGTCTATACTACGGAACTAACCAATCTCAATGCTAAAATAGAGCTTTTGGACGCCCACCGTGTTTACGTAGAAGGCCCCACTAATTGGCGTCCAGCTGAGCTAATGGCTCCTCCAGCCCTCAGGCCGGCCGTAGTAATTTTGATTGCTATGCTCGCCGCACCTGGCACTTCCATTTTGAGAAATGTCTATTCTATCAATCGTGGCTACCAAGATTTCGCCCGCCGGCTAAATCATCTTGGTGCCGACATTACCCCTCTCATGGGTATTTAGTTGTGCTACAATTAGTACATGAATGAACTTAATCCTGCGCAGGCCGAAGCCGTCAAAACTCTCTCTGGCCCAGTACTGATTTTGGCTGGGGCTGGTTCTGGAAAAACCCGCACTCTGACTTATCGTATCGCCGCCCTGCTAAAAAGTGGTATACCTGAATATAGCATTCTTGCGGTCACTTTTACAAACAAAGCCGCGAAAGAAATGCGCGAACGCCTTTGGGGACTACTCAAAAATCCCGGAGAGCCACCCCGTAGTTTTATGCCGTATATGGGTACTTTTCATGGTATTTGTGTCAAAGTTTTGCGCATGGAAGCAGCCGCTGCCGGCCTGGACAAGAATTTTGTTATCTACGACACGGATGATCAGATTTCGCTAATAAAGCACGTCATAAAAAGTCTACACATTTCTAATAAAAACCTTAAGCCTAAGGCTGTCCAGAGCGTCATTTCTCATTGTAAGAATTTAGGACAAAGCCCGGAAGACTACAAAGCTGAGGCTTATTATCCCAACCAAATTGCCACTGCAAAAATTTTTGCCCAGTACGAAAAGGACAAGAAGAAATCCTCCGCCTTAGATTTTGACGATTTATTATTAGAGACCGTCCGGCTTTTTCAGTCGCGTCCAGAAATTCGCCAAAAAT
>CAZAAA010000009.1:0-29071 GCA_964483335.1 uncultured Candidatus Saccharibacteria bacterium
CTCAGTTTGGGGTCCGTTCCCACGCGTTACTCAGCCGTCCGCCGCTCGTCAGCGGGGTCTCGCTGTTCCCTCGAAGTTTCACTACCTACGACAATAGCGCTAGGTGTGTCAAGGAAACGGTGAGACCCCCTGTTACCGCTCGACTTGCATGTATTAGGCACGCCGCCAGCATTCATCCTGAGCCAGGATCAAACTCTCCATTAAAGTTGAATTTGAAAACTCAAATAAAAAATGAACTGACGATAAATTGCACAACTGAATTGTTAAATTTCAATTAACTCGCTAAGAACACAGAGCATACTAAGATATCCCGCAGTTCTTAGACTAATTCCCATCTTACCGCACCTCACAAAAAATGTCAAGGACTTTTTTATATTTTTTGTGAATTCTTGTGTTTTTATTCATTTTTTATGTTTCCGAAACAATTCCCCGGAAAAACCGAAAAAGTCAACGCCCGAAGTGGCTTTACTTTTTCGGTTTTGGAGGCGTTTCGGGAATATGAAAAATGAATTCAGAAAACTAAAGAAATTACATATGAAACAACTAGCCCTAAGACAATCCCCATTACCACCTGCGGCACCGTATGTCCCTCTACTACTCTTAGCTTCTTCCCTTGCGACTTTTGCATAAAGGTATTTATCACGCGCCCCTGTTCCCCCACTGCCCAGCGCACATTCACTGCATCATAAATCACAATTACCGCCGTACATACCGCCAGTGCAAACACCGCCGAATCAAATCCCACTACAAATCCAATTGTCACCGTAGCTGCCGTAAAGCTCGCCGCATGACCAGATGGCATCCCACCCGATTTCATCATCACAGCTACTACCTCGCGCGCAGTCATCGCACCATTCTTCATAATCACTGCCGCTGCCAACTTCGCTAGCTGCGCCAAAAGCCACGCTGCCGCAAACGCTACTAAAATCTTAAGTCCATTATTCATGCCCCTATTATATCACAATTATTCCTGCTCATGCTTCTTCCGACGTATCGGTACCGGCAAAAACCACCAAGTAAGTAGCCCTAAAAGTCCAATTGAAAGCACCACAATCGCCCACCAATACATCGTCTTGTCGTCTCTACTGCACTCCCCTAAGGTCTCTGGCACCTCTGTTTTATTAACCGTACTACCATTAATCAACAGTTGTTCATTTTCAGCCTTCGCTCGGTTCAGCTCCTCTGTTAGACGTGCTTTTTCCTGCTCCAGCCTAGCAATCTGCTGCTGCATTGTATCACTTTTCACCGCGGGCTCAGACTCCGAAATCACCCTTCGTTCCACTATCTTTTCTACCGGCTTCTCCTTCGTCACAACCACCTCTTTCTCCACCTCTCTTACTACCTCCACCGGAACTTCCACTGGCACTGGCACTTCCACCTCCCGCACTACCTCCACCGTCTCTGCCGGCTTATTCCTCTCCGCCTCTAACTCCGCCGCCAGCCGCTCATTTTCCCCTGTTAAAGCCACCATCTCTTGCCTTAATTTTGCCTCTCTCACCTCATAACTCAAGTCATTTCCCTCGTCATCAAATGGTACATATTTTACCACCCCCGAGCCATCATCAACCACCACCGCCCTACACTCCGTCATACTCGGCGCCAATAGACAATCTCTGTAATCAATCTCCGTTGCCCACGCCCCTGCCGCCATACCACCATTCGTATAGACAAAAGTCGCCGCCAAATACAGATACCCCGCCCCCTCAGCCAGTCCATCACTAGACAGATATACCCCCTGATCCATGCTCGTCCTATCAAACTCATACACCTCTGTCGTAAACCAATGCGGCCTCCTCGGTAGTGGCGCACTAATAAATCTCCGCCCATAAGGATATGGCAATACGGTTCCTCCGTCCAAAATCTCCTCCGGATTTACTGGCTTTCCATCTGTAGAGACCGTCGCATAAAAGGTGATCATTTTAACCCCTTCTTCTTCTCTATTTTTGTACCGCACTGTTATCTTGTCTTCTTTTGGCCGCATCGACACCATCATCAATCCCGGCCCGTCCTCATACATATTCGGTTTTACATCGTACACCGTTTTGCTATAATCTAGCGCCATCGCCGGCATACTCGCGAGCGCCACTACCGCTACCGACGCCCCAGCTACCGCCATTAAACTTCTGCTAAAATGGAATTTTCTCATAAATTTTCCTCTTATTTTTGATATGCGGCTGATTATAAGCACATTTTATTTTTCTCGCCAAGCATAACCATCAAAAATCATCAAAAAAAGTTAGCCCAACCTCTGTTAAATCAGGCTAACTTCTGCTTATAAAACTAAGCTTAAGCGGCAGATTTTTCTGGCTTTTTCGGAGTTTCGCTCCGCGCTGAATCGTCTTCCTTTTCTTCTGGAAGCACGATACCAATAGATGCCACACTGTCTCCGTCTGACAGTTTCATAATGCGCACCCCTTGCGTTGCTCGGCCAAGCGTTGGAATATCCTGCATCGCTACCCTAATTGCCTGCCCTTTCGTGCTCATCATAATCACCTCTTTTGCCGCTGGATCCAGCGTGTGCACCGCCACAATCGGCCCAGTTTTTGCAGTTACCGCTGCCACCTTTATCCCCACGCCACCTCTCTTATGCGTTGGGAAATTAGAGACTAGCGTAGCCTTTCCGTAGCCATTCGCTGAAATTGCCAGCAACTTCTGCTCTGAATCCGTCACTACGTCCATTCCTACCACCTCGTCTTTTGGCCTCAGCCTCATTCCACGCACCCCCTTAGCCGAGCGCCCCATCGCTCTCACCTCTGACTCACTAAACCTAATCGCCTGCCCTGCCGAGGTAGAAATCACAATCTCGTCGTTTCCAGTCGTACCCTTGACCCATTTTAGCTCATCTCCTGGCTCCAGCCCAATCGTAATCAAGCCATTCGCCCGAATATTCTCGTAGGCCTTAATTGGTGTCTTCTTAATCGTACCCTTCTTTGTAGTCATAAAGAGGAATCCGTCCGGACCAACCTCTGAACCCTGCTTAATAATCGCGGTAATTTTCTCCTCCGGATGCATATTCAGCATATTCACTGCTGCCGTACCTTTCGCCGCAAGCGACGCCTGTGGCACTTCGTAGGCTTTCAAGCGGAAAATCCGCCCCTGTGAAGTAAAGAACAGTAGATAGTCATGCGAATTTGCGGTCACAATCTGAGAAATTACATCTTCTTCCTTGGTGGTCATACCTTTTCGGCCCTTTCCACCTCTATTCTGACGGCGAAAATCAGCTTGCGGCACCCGCTTCATGTAATTTTCAGTAGTGAGCAAAATTACACTCTCTTCTTCCGGAATCAACTCTTCTTCAGAGAACTTACCAACTTCGTGGTTAATAATCTTGCTTCTGCGCTCGTCACCATATTTCTCTTTCATCGCAAGAAGTTCTTCCTTTACCACCTTCAAAACTTCCTTCTCGTCCGCCAAAATTGCTTCTAATTTCTTAATCAAATCATGTAATTCTTTTAGTTCTGCCTCAATCTTGTCGCGTTCTAGGCCTTGGAGCCGACGTAGCTGCATCGCTAGAATCGCCGCCGCCTGAATCTCCGAAAGCCCAAATTTCTTCATCAACTGCTTATCCGCATCATCATACGCCGAACGAATCGTCTTAATCACCTCGTCAATGTTATCTAGCGCAATCTTTAACCCCTCTAGGATATGCGCGCGCTCTTTTGCCTTTCTAAGATCATACTCTGTTCTCCGGCGAATCACCTTCTGACGGTGCTTAATAAACTCCGCCAAAATCTCTTTCAGTCCCATTACCCGCGGTTGAATTCCGTCTACTAGCGCCAAAACATTATAGTGGAAAGTTGTCTGCAAATCTGTTAATTTATATAGCTGATTCAAAATTTTCTTCGGGAAAGCGTCCTTCTTTAGCTCAACTACCACCCGAATCTTTCCCCGTGCGCTTTCGTCCCGCGCATCGGCAATATGAGTCAATTTTTTGTCCAAAACTAACTGCCTTACCTTCTCAATAAAGCCTTCCTTACTCATCCCATAAGGCACCTCTGTAATGACAATGTTATACCGGCCGCCTTTTCTTTCCTCAATATTCGCCACCGCCCGAATCGTCACCGCACCTTTACCCGTTGCATAAGCCTGTTTCATCGGCGCACCACCGTAAACTTCCGCCCCGGTCGGGAAATCTGGCCCCTTCACGTGTTTCATTAACTCCTCTAGAGTAATATCTGGGTTATCAATTTGCGCCACCGTTGCGTCCACCACCTCACCAAGGTTATGTGGCGGTATATTCGTCGCCATACCAACCGCAATACCCATCTGTCCATTTAAGAGAATGTTCGGCACCGCCGCCGGAAGCACCGCCGGCTCCTGCTCTGTCCCGTCAAAGTTATCTCTAAAATCGACTGTTTCCTTATCAATATCTGCGAGTAGTTCCGCCCCAACCTTATCCATCCGCGCCTCTGTATAACGCGAAGCTGCTGGCTCGTCCCCATCCATTGAACCAAAGTTACCCTGCCCCTCTACTAGGGTATAGCGCATCTTCCAAGGTTGCGCCAGGTTCACCATTGCATCATAAATTGAAGAATCGCCGTGCGGGTGATATTTACCCATCACCTCGCCTACGATACGCGCAGATTTTACGGTTGCGTGTGGCGCCTTCCAACCATTTTTATTCATTGCATAAAGAATCCGCCGATTCACCGGTTTAAGACCATCACGCACATCCGGGAGCGCACGGTCAATAATCACCGACATTGAATACCTTAGGAAAGAATCTTCCATTACGTTCTCAACTGTCCGAAGTTCTACTCCGTCCACATCTGTTGTGCTTGCACCACCTGTTCCAACACCTTCCTCAGAGAGAAGTTCATCCATATTTTCCGCGATATTCTCCGCCTGCGCACCCAAAGTCTCGTCTAGTCCCTTATCATCAGCCGCATCTGGCACTCCGCCAACTTTGCTTTTATCGTCTTGCTTTGCCATATTTTCTCTCCTTTCTCCTTAGAAGTCCAAATCATCAAGGTTAACTTTTGCTGCACCGGCTTGAATGAAGTTCTTCCGAAGTTCCGCTTCATTCCCCATCAACTTCGTAAAGATTGCATCCGCTTTCTCCGCGTCCTCAATATTTACTCTAATCAACGTCCGGTTCGCCGGGTTCATCGTTGTCTCCCAAAGTTGCGCCGCGTCCATCTCGCCCAGACCCTTAAACCGCTGTTGCTGCGTATAGCCAGCCTGTTTAAAGCGTTCATCCTCTTCATTAATCTTTACGCCATCCGCCTTCCGTTCCTCAATCCTCTCTGTTAACCGCTTCTCAAGGGCATCTTCATTATAAATGTATTCAATCTTTCGGCTGCTCCCCGTCCCCTTTATCAACCCAAACAGCGGCGGCTTCGCCAAATAAACGTGCCCAGCCTTAATCACCTCTGGCATATAGCGGAAGAAGAAGGTCAGGAGTAACGTCGAAATATGCGCACCATCCACATCCGCATCGGTCATGAACACAATCTTATGGTAGCGCAAGCCGTTAATATCAAACTGTTCACCGATTCCCACCCCAAGAGCCTTAATCAAGGAAACCAGCTCCGCATTAGCAAACATCTTATCAAGCCGCGCCCGCTCGGTGTTTAGTACCTTACCACGTAGCGGCAAAATCGCCTGAATCTTTGAGTCACGTCCTTCCTTTGCCGAGCCGGCCGCCGAATTACCCTCTACAATAAAGAGCTCGCACTCTGTTCTATCTCTTGACGAGCAGTCCGCCAGCTTAGACGGCAAATTTAGCCCCTCAAACGCCCCTTTCCGGATTACGTTATCCCGCGCCGCCCGCGCCGCTTTCCGCGCCCGCGCCGCCAGAGTTGCCTTCCCCACAATTTTCTTTGCAATTTGTGGATTTTCCTCCAAGTAATACGAGAAATACTCGCTCATTACCTTATCAACGTAACCGCGCGCCTCCGGATTCCCTAACTTATTCTTCGTCTGACCCTCAAATTCCGGGTTCGGCAACTTTACGGACACTACCGCAGTCAAACCTTCCTTAATATCGTCCCCTGTTAAATTATCTTCTTTCTCTTTTAATAGTCCATTTTTCCGCGCATAGTCATTAATTGTCCGGTTCAGAGCCGTCCTGAAACCCACCACATGCGTCCCGCCGTCAGGGGTGAGCACGTTATTTGCAAACGGCTTCATCGTCTCCGCAAAGGTGTCATTATACTGCAAAGCAATTTCCACCCCGGCTTCCTCTATCTGTTTGTCAACATAGAAAATGTCGTCCGAAAGTACCTCTTTCCCGTTGTTCAACCGCTTAACATAAGATTTAATTCCGCCCTCAAAGTAAAAGCTTTCACGCGCCCCCGTTCGCTCGTCAAAGGCTGTAATCAAAATTCCCTTAGTCAGATACGCCTGATGCCGCGCATAGGACAGCACCCAATCAAAGTCAATCTCTGTCCCGTTCTTAAAAATCGTCCCGTCCGGATAAAAAGTAATTGAAGTTCCGCGTTTTTCCGTCTTCCCGGTTACCTGCAAATCAGAAGTCGGCTTACCGGTATCAAACTCAATATGATGGATCTTCCCGTCTCTATAGACTTCCGCCACCATTCGCGTAGACAATGCATTCACTACCGAAGAACCCACCCCGTGCAGACCAGAGGAAACCTTATATCCCCCGCCGCCGAACTTACCGCCAGCGTGTAACACCGTAAGAACCGTCTCAAGTGTAGATTTCTTCGTCTTAGGGTGAATATCTACCGGGATACCGCGCCCGTTATCATCAACTTTTACCCCCCCATCAGAGAGCACCGTAATGTCTATTTTTGTACAATATCCAGCAATTGCCTCATCTATAGAGTTGTCTGCAATCTCTTTAATTAGGTGGTGCAAACCGTCATAGCCGGTAGAGCCAATATACATACCCGGACGTACTCGAACCGCCTCTAGGCCTTCTAGCACCCGAATTTCCGAACTGTCGTACTCATTAGCGTCTTTCGCCATCAGATTACCTCTTCTTATTTTTTAACTCTCTCTATTTTATACCGTATACACCAAAAAGGCAAGCATAAACTGCCCTAAAAATGCCCTTCTGACGCATTCTAAGGCCCTTACAAGGCCTTTTTGGCCTACCGCAACTTGATTACCGTGTCTTCTGGCATTTTGTCGTCAGCAGGCTTCTGTGGCCTCTCAGGAATAGTTTGCGAGGTCTCCCTTCGTTGCTTCCAAGAGTCCACAAAATCATTCTTCGGTGCCCCTTCCATCCTCTTGTTTATTTCTCTCTCCACCTCCGCTCTCGGCCGCCCATACTTTGTTGCCGAATACGCCTTTAAGCTCTCTAGTACCTCTGGATTTTCCGTCCCCATTGGCGGCAATAGCCGCATCGTAAAGGGTTTAGAGGGCATATCGTACATCATTACCGTCGTAATCGCATGATAATTCGGCTGATTATGCAAATCTTCCGCATTAAACACCGGTACAAACGCCTTTTCCATTAGCTCCGCATCTGTAATCCCAATCCGCCCACAGATAATTGTTCCCACATTTCCGAGTAACGCCTCCCTAATCTTATCTGTTAGCTGGGTCATAAACTGGTTTGCCACAATCAGATTCAACCGGAATTTCCGCGCCTCAGAGAGAATCGACTCAAACGAATCTGTTGCAAAGTTCTGGAACTCGTCCACAAACAGACAGAAATCTTTGCGCTCGTCTTCCGGTATATCTACACGCGACATCGCCGCTGTCTGGAATTTCATCACAAAGATCATACCTAAAAGCTTACTGTTTACTTCCCCCATCTTCCCCTTAGACAGATTCACCAGCAATATCTTCTTATTGTCCATAATATCTCGTAAATTAAAGCCCGATTTCACCTGCCCAAGAATATCCTTCATCATCGTATTAGAGATAAACGGCCCCCATTTTGAAGCAAACCACGTAATCACCTCTCCCGAATCGTTACTCTTGCGGCTCTCTGGAAACTCCTTCGTCCAGTAATCGAACACGCTCTTATCTTTCACGTATTTTAGCTTCTCCTTCACAAACTCCGGATCCGTAAAACACCTTGGAATATCAATAAATGTCGCCCCTTTCGGATCAGACATCAGAAGTAGCGCCGCATTCCGGAACATATGCTGACCCCTCGGCCCAAAGAACCCCTGATTCGTTGGGTCATACAGACTCTGCAACATATTTATCCCCTCTTGTACAATAAAGTCCTTCTGGTCTTCCGTCTCATATTCAAACATGTTCATCCCTACCGGATTATCTATATTCCCTGGATCAAAGTAAATCACATCATCAATCCTCTCTGGCGGCACCATCGCAAGCAGCTCCTCTACCACATCCCCATGCGGATCAATAAAGGCAAACCCCTTTCCGTCCATCATGTCTTGGTAGGCAATATTTTTCAAAAGCACCGACTTACCCATGCCCGTAGCACCAATCACATAAGTATGGCGCCGTCGGTCTTTTACGGATAACCGAATCTCTTTTCTCTCCCCTCTAAACTCATTCACCCCTAGCAGCACCCCGTCTTCCACTAATTTTGCCGGCCCGTCCACCTGCTTTGTCGCCTGACGCTCCACCTGCGAAGTTGGAATCGTGCTCTGAGATGGCAAATGATAAATTGTCGCCAGTTCAATTGAGTTTAGTATCATATCTGTTTTTCGCGGAAAGTTCCGTAAGATATAATCCTGAGCTAGTTTTTCGGTGTTTTTCAATATATCATACTTAAACCCGTTACTATTAGGCAGATCAAACTGCGAAAACGCCGCTATTACCCCGCCCAGTAGCGCTTCGCTCCTTGCCTTGTTTTCTGCACTTGCGATAATTCTAATTGCAGTCTCAAAAGCCGGATACTTTGTCTTGTTCTCTATCCGTTGCACCTCTTCCTGCTGTAGCTGCGTCAGCGCATTCTCTCCGTCCTCCCCTATCTTCTGCGCATCTGGCACCTCAAACGGCGCCCTAATTACATAAAGAATCTCATACAGCACCCTTAGCGCCGCATTACTGCCATTAAATTTTTTCTTCCCGTCTTTTATATTTTGTACTCGGTCTTTTGCCTCTTTTGTCCAGCCTTCGTCCGCCGGCCGTACCAAAACCTGCACCGCCATTCCTTCTCCTTCCTTCACTTTAGAAAAGGCGTTTAACAGTGCTGTCTGCGCATCCCATCTCTGGTCTTCGTAGGTCGCAATCGGATAAACATACTCTTTTTTCAGTACAAACTCTCCGCCTGACACCCCCGCCGCCTTCCCTGTACTAGAGAAGATATTCTCCTCATCCGCCTCTTCCAGCCTTGCTGAGGGATACGCACTCTGTACTGCCTGCTTCACTGTCTCTGTTAACACCGCCGGCACCACCGTGTAATACTTTACCATCCCGTTTGCCGCCACCATCTCAAAAGAGATATGCTTTTGCCCGTAAATCTTTGTTTTTAGCCCCTTTTGCACGGTTGATGCAATAATTGAATACATCACTTGCGCCTCAGAGATTGCTTCGTTTGTCACATCCCTTTCATCTCTACCGTTTCCCTGTATATCCTCCGTTGCCGGTGGCAAATGAATTAGCATCGGCACCATCTTCAGGGCCCTCTCGTAATTCTTCAGTCGGCGCTCCGCCTTTACTTTTATCGCCCACAAGGCTGCGCCTACCCCTATTACTGTCAAAATTACAACAATTATTATACCCACCGCGCCCCAATTCATGCTTTGCCTCCTAGCCCGTCACCCTTCTCTCTACCGAACTGCGTCTCCAGATATCTCCATCTCAAAGTAGAAATTCTTCTCAAAAATTCTCCCGGATCGTCCCTGGTCTCGCGCTCGTCTTTTTCTACCTCGTCCGCCCACTTCTCATTCATTTTCTCACCGTCGCCAGCGTTTCTCGGCAAATCCGTCCCAATTAGCTCCCCATCTACCATATTTGGGTTTAGCTGTTCCTCAGTTGCATTATCTATCACCACCCCCATTGGCACTTCATCAATGTTCTCTAACGCTCTCTGGCCTAATAAATTTGCATTCCCATAGGCCTCCTGAGCAGCCTCTAGGCCTTTCTCCGTTTTCTCCGGTGTCTCATACTGCTCAAGATTTAGACCGCCCTCAGGGGTCTTCTCCGTACCTCCAAATACAGAGTTTTTATTCTCCATATGCTTATTTTATCACGATGCGTGGTAAATCACAACCTTTTTGAGATTGCAAAACACCCCAAGAACACAAACGCCGCCGTTAGTCCCACCGTCCATACGCTCAGCGACCCAAATGACTGCGCTAGAAGCAATAAAATAGGCGCAAAAGCCATTACTGCGCCATAACAATAATCTTTTCTTCTTAATGCTCCTTTTCGACCGTTCATTTTTGAATAGGCCCTAAGCAGTAACGTCGCTGCTCCAAACATCACTATATAAATTGTTGTAAAAAATACTAAAACCCCGAGCGGGCCAACGCCTGCCGGGGTAGTAAAATTTAACATCACCATCATAATGCCGAGACTGACAAGAGACAGAATAGTAATTAATCGATTAAGCATAATAGTATTATAGCATACTTTATCGGCAAACTGATGCTCCCCCAAGTTCTCCCTGTATATCAGGGAGCAAAGCGGGGAGTTAACTGGTGCTACTATACTACTATTGACCACAACTCTCACCGCTTCGCTTTTGGACCGCTCCACATTTAGTGGGGCGTATCTTGTTAATTCCCTTCTCACTCTGTTTTTCTAAGGTACTAGTGATTAGGATTTAACGCGCTCAACGCCTTTGGCGGAGCTCAAGGTACTTCCTAGAGTTAGATTGTAATTTATGGCTAGAAAATACCTATTCGCCCGCCAAAGCAGAAGTTATTTATACTTCACTTTGGTCCTTTCTTTTTGTTAATGTTTGCGTTTTTATTTTAGTCATCTCGACTGTCTCAAGCATAGCATAAGCCTTTTCTTTTTTCAAGCCTTTTGAGCACAAAAATTAATGTATTTTTTACAACATTCACTATTTTTATGCACTCCCACCTCTGTACTACGTCATTTTTACATATGTTGTAATTCTTACAACAAAACCCGCACAATTCCCGTATTTTTGAACACATTTTTATACTTCAGCCTTATTCGTCGTGGAACCATTTGCAGATACTTTCCTGCCAACGTCGTTTGCGTACCAAAATTAAGACGGCATCACTACGATATGCACACGCAGCGTAGTAGGCACTTTTCTTATTAGTGAAACAATATCCCGGAGGCTTTCAAAAAAGTCAATGGCCTTTAGGCCTTTGCTTTTTTGAAAACGTAGGCGTTTCACAAACAAGAAAAGTGCCTACCCGGTATTTTGCTTGTGGAAAACTTTCCAAAAAATCCTCAAAAATTGTGTACAAAATTGCTTGACATTAGCATTTTAGCGTCCTATAATAGGGATAGTTCTTGAATAAAAAAATTATTCGGGGACCAAAAACAAAAAACATAGCCAAAAAACTCCACACTCTTTGGGAAAGTTCAGTTTTCCTCGCAGTTACCTGAACTTTCCCGCCAAACAAACAAGAAAACATAGCACATACATCAAAACTTTCCTTTCTAAAAGATTACAAAAAACCAGTAAACATAAAACCAAAAATCAGGCCTCCGGGCCTGATTTTTATTCTCTATTTAGTGGTGGAGCTGGGGGATACTGCCTCCCCGTCCGAAACATCACTGGGACACCCTTCTACGTGCATAGTTCTCTGTTTTATCTCGGCAAATCAGCAAGGCTGCAAAGAACCAAACCCTGACTCTGCCATAACCTAAATCTCGCCAAGAAGCCTGGTTAAAGCCTCAAGACCATTCCCATATCTATGATAATCTGATAACCTATGGAAACTCAGCATCAGATCAAGCCTAATCAATAAATCAAATTAGGCATAAGCGGGCATATAAGCAAACCGCTTTGCAGCTTTATTCTCTGCATTTAACTAATGCTTACGGCATTTACTCGTCACGCTAGATGTCTGTTAATATTCCGTCTAAGCTTTGTCAGCCCCTACTACCATAAGTATATCACACCCCTGTTAAAATTACAAGACCCCCGCGGAAACCACCCTTATGCTTGGCGAGAAAATTAAAATGTGCTTATAATCAGCCGCATGATTGCAAAAATTCACTCCGCCATTCCCTCCGGCTACTCTGGTACCCTTATCGAGGTCGAGGGCGACATCAACCACGGCCTCCCCGCCTTCAACATCGTCGGTATGGCCGCTAAAACCGTCTCAGAGGCTCGTGAACGCGTAAAAAGCGCCATCATAAGTGCCGGGTTCTCTTTTCCCGACCAACGCGTCACTATCAATCTCGCTCCCGCCGGGCTGCAAAAGTCCGGCACCGGCCTAGATCTGCCTATCGCGCTAAATATCCTGATGCTCTCTGGTCAGCTCAGGCAGGTAGCTCTCAAAAACACCCTCTTTATTGGCGAGCTTTCCCTTAGCGGCCAGCTCCGCCCCATCCCAGGCATCATTAATCTTGTTGAAATCGCTAAACAGCATGGCTTCACTACCGTCATCATTCCTTACCAGAATCTTGCCCAAGCCCACCTCATCAAAGATATCCACCTCCTTGGGGCTCATAGCCTCCAGGAAATTTTCCTCTACTTAAAAGGGCAAAAATCTATCTCTACCCCAGAAAATTTAGACACGCGCCCAAAAAACGTTGTAGAAAATACAGAAACAGATGTGCTAGAGCATATCTACGGCCAGGCGCAGGCTAAACGCGCTCTCATTATTGCTGCTGCCGGGCACCATAATCTCCTCATCTCTGGCCCTCCTGGAGCTGGCAAGACCTTGCTCGCCAAAACCATCCCTAGCCTCCTTCCGCCTCTCTCCTTGCCAGAACAAATTGCCGTCACCAAACTCTACTCCTTAGCTAATCTCACCCACGATATCGTTACTACTAGACCTTTTCGCCACCCCCATCACAGCGCTTCTTCTGCCGCCATCCTCGGCAGCTCCAGCCACCTCGATATTACCCCTGGCGAAGTCTCCCTGGCCCACCACGGCGTGCTTTTTCTGGATGAACTTCCGGAATTCCGCCGTGATGTCCTTGAGTCTCTCCGTCAACCCCTAGAAGACCACACCATCACCATTACTCGTACCCACGCCAGAGCCACTTTCCCTGCTAACTTCATGCTCGTAGCCACCATGAACCCTTGCCCCTGTGGCTATCTTGGCGATCCTGCTCACGAATGCACCTGCACCCCTGTTCAAATTCAAAACTACCAGCGTAAACTCTCTGGCCCTCTCCTAGACCGCATCGATCTCCAACTCTCTGTCAAGAAAGTTGAAAATTCCCAACTCAGTAGTCGCCCTCAAAAAGTTAGTACTCCAGAAACCACCCTTGCGATTCAAAAAATTACCCAAGCCCGAGCCTTCCAGGCTAGTCGCTATCACAGCCGAACTATCCACAATTCCGCCCTTAACTCTTATCAAACCTCCCTACTCCCCATCTCTCCTGCCGCCACCAATCTCTTAAAGTCCGCTTCAGAAAAACTCAATCTCTCTGCCCGTAGCTACTTTAAAGTTATCAAGGTTGCCCGTACTATTGCCGATCTAGAAAACTCCGAATTAGTTCAAAAAGAACATCTCGCCGAGGCCTTGCAATATCGTTTATAATTTGCTATAATGTCATAGATAAGGTAAAGAGAAAGGACACCCCATCAAAAACCACAATTCACGCACCAGAATCAACGGAGAAATTCGCTATCCAGAGGTACGTGTCGTCGGTCCTAGTGGGGAGCAGCTCGGCATTATGTCTAGCCGCGACGCCCAAGAAAAGGCCAGAGAGGCTGGCGTCGATCTCGTAGAGATTGCACCAAATGCCAATCCGCCTGTTGTCAAAATCATCGACTGGGGTAAATACCAATACCAGAAGATGAAAGAAGAGGCCAAAAACCGCAAAAAAGCCCGGGAAAAACAGTCCGAGCTCAAGCAAATGAAAATTGGCCTAAAAATTAGCGACAACGACCTTAACATTAAGCTCCGCAAAATCCGTAGCTTCCTAGAGGACGGAGATCACGTCAAGATTATGATTATCTTCCGTGGTCGCGAAATGGCTCATAAAGACATCGGTCAGGAACTTTTAGACCGCGTCTTAAAAGAGCTCGAAGATATCGCCGCCGTAGAGGGCAAGCCCCAGATGAACGGACGCAACTTATCAGTTGGCGTACGGAAGAAGTAATTTCCTGCTTCCACGGCGCTCTGGTTGTACCTCAATATTAACCATAACTTAAAGGAAAACTATATGCCAAAGTTAAAAACCCACAAGGGTACCGCTAAGCGCATCAAAATCACCGGCTCTGGTAAACTCATCCGTGAACGCGCCTACGGCAACCATATCCTTGCCAAAAAGTCCAAAGCTAGAAAGCGCAACATGAAAACCGCTGCTGGCATTGATGGCAAAATTGCAAAAAACATTAAGACGGCGTTAGGAGTATAATCATGAGAGTAAAGAGAGGCGTGTCTGCACACGCAAAACACCAGAAGACTATTAAGAACGCCAAGGGGATGCAACATTACCGCACCCGCAGCTTCCGCCTAGCCAAGCAGGGCGTAATTAAGGCCCTCCGCTACAGCTACCGTGACCGTCGGAACCGCAAACGCGACCTTCGTTCCCTTTGGATCACTCGCATTAACAACGCTGCTCGCGAGGAAGGCGTTTCTTATTCCCAACTTATGAACGCTTTAAAAAAGCAGAACATTACTGTAGACCGCAAGATCCTTGCCGAGCTTGCCGTCAGTCAACCTGCTGCATTTAAAGCTATCGTCGCCCAAGCTAAAAAGGAGATCAAATAATGGCAGTTTGTGAACTTACCGGAAAAGGCAAAATGTACGGCCACAACGTCTCTTTCTCCCAAAGAAAGACTCGCAAGGTTTTTAAGCCAAACATCCAGAAAAAAACCATTACCGTCAATGGCAAAAAAATCAAGGTAAATCTTAGTACTAGCGCCCTCCGCACTCTGAAGAAAAAAGGTTTGCTGAAATAGCTTTACTCTAGGTAAAGTTATAGTCAAAAACGAAGTCAGGACATGTGCCTGACTTCGTTTTCATACTAGGTTCTTTTCGTTGGGACTTTTCTTCCAAGAAAAGTCCCAAAGCCCTCAATAAGCCGGGTTCTGTTCGCAGCTTGCGCTACTTAGATGATCATCTATCTAGTTCTTATGTTGCCATAAGACTCAAGCGGTAAACGTGCATCCCCGAACCAGGGTATCTAGCACTCCTTGCAGCCAGTAGGGTTTG
Source organism: uncultured Candidatus Saccharibacteria bacterium (assembly GCA_964483335.1). Lineage (GTDB taxonomy): Bacteria > Patescibacteriota > Saccharimonadia > Saccharimonadales > Saccharimonadaceae > Nanosyncoccus. The sequence goes on from CAZAAA010000009.1 coordinate 15,165, forward strand.
CCCCCGCTATACGTCACCGTATAACGCTGTGCGCTCTTACCGCACTCTTTTCACCCTTACCTTCGGTCACGAGGCCTTGGCCCCGTAACTACAGCGGTATATGTTTCTGTGGTACTTTCCCTATCCTTTCGGACGGTCGCCGTTAGCGACTACTGTGTTCTGTGCTGCCCGGACTTTCCTCTCAGGTCTCCGTAGAGTTGCCTCAGCGATCATCTTTCAGGCTATTTATATTATACCACAGATCAATCACACCCGCAGCGCGAATAATCATAACTGAAATCTACGATTGACAAAATACACAATCTGTGCTACAATATAAGTAACCCGACCTCTGTTGGGTAGCATTTTGGTTAACAATAGTTTTTATAGGCGAAAGGGGGTAATATCATGCTTATAAATAATCACTTGGCTTTACTGATACTAATCATCGGTAATATCTGCTATCCATTTCTACGTCGCTTTCTCTACGGCATAGACACCGGAGAAATCCAGAAAATCAAGACTGCAAAAAGCCTAGAAGATAAGGACGTTGGTACCTACTTTATCCCTGGTATTCTCGGGGTGACAGAAGATGCTTTCGTTCCCTATGCCAAAGGCCTCCCTGGTGATGCTTGGTTCGTGAAATTCTCCACCAAGGATTACGATCCAAACGAAATTGCCATCATGATTGCAGAAGATATCGCGGAGAAAAATTATAGCTATGTCAATTTAGTCACCGTATCTATGGGCGACCAAATTACCTCTTGCCTTAATTTCCATCTCCCCAATCACATCTTAAAAGATGGCAGTTTCAGAGTTTACACCATTGACCCTTGCATAGACCGATGTTTTATCAATACCAAATATCTGTCTCTACTCAGTGCTCTGGTGCCCATAGCAAAAATCATTCAATTTTTACTGGGCGGGCTTGGTGAAATTCCTTTTATCAAACATGATTCCTGGAACTCTCCGGCCGAGCTCATCAAACAGCTTTCCGAAATCACCTATGGCACCTACGGCACAAAAAGTTTGAACGTCCACAATTGCTACAAATGTATCATTGTAAACGGGGGAACTTTTTACGCTCCTGCCGACAACGCCAAAATAATGGAAGAATACTTCGGCAAAGAGCCCGTCTATGAGCTAAAAAGTGGCAGACTCGGAGATGTAATTGGCTATAAAAATATTTTCATAGCCATCTTTGAACACGCCGGGCTCTACAAGCAGCCCGAAAGAAACTATTGTTGGGATTGGGACTAAGTACCTTAAAAAGGAGGCCAACTATGGAAGAAGAATATACTCATTGGGATTCATCTATTCTTAATATCATCATATCAGACCGGAAATTAAAGAACCTCAGTTTTCTCACCAACCATCTCCCCGGTGACATCATCATTACCGGTAACTACGATAGCTGGAACCCCCAGAGAATCGCCCGAGATCTCTGGATTGAGAAAATTGGGCCATACCGCTCCAACTATTTCCGCATCAGAGTTTTTGCTTTCTACCATGGCGACCAAGTCGCTAGAGAGCTCAATACTCTCACTCGGAACTTCCTGGGGCTAAAACTGGAGATTTACGCTATTGCTCCGATTTTTGATAGCAGGTGTCTAAACTTTGCCTGGCCCACAGATCGCATCAAAATCTGGCTCTGGCAGCTTTTCCGCAAAGACACCGATGATCACAAGTACGCTCAAGCAGTTATCTTGCCCCAAAACAGTCGCATCTGCAGCATTTGGCAAACGATTTATTACCTGACCAACGTTTTTACCGAACGTCAGCTCGGCTATAAAGGCGCCAAACGCATCTTCTATACCAGCTATGACCACATGATCAGCTACGTGGAAATACTCCACAAAATCGGAGCACTTGCCACTGCTCTTTCCTATCACGTCATCAGTTAATTGGCCATTCTTTAAAAACTCAGGACTAATCTCCTGAGTTTTTTCATACACGTGCCTATTTTTCAAACATCTTCATCAAAATGCCTATCTATTGCGTCGTTTGCCTCCCCGTCTGCCTCTACATTCTGTTCCCTCTTTACATGTACAAATGCTACCGCCTCAAACTGCTCCACCATTTTCTTAATATCATTATATATTGGCAGTAGATCCATATTCTTCACTGTATAAATTCCATTCATCTGATTTACCAGCATTAATGAATCGCTCACAAAACGCACCTGTTTCAAGCCCAACTCTATTGCCTGCTTACACCCTTCCTTCAGGGCATAATACTCTGCTACTCTACTTGTCGCAAACCCGATAAACTCTCCGCCGTGCTTCAGCACATGCCCATTTTCCCCTACTATATAATAGCCTATCCCCGCTGGCCCCGGATTTCCCTTTGAGCTGCCGTCCACATACACTGTCGCACCATTTGCTACCCCCCTATACGCGGCTTTTATACCCTGGCCTTCTTCTATCCTGATTACCATCCCCGAAGCTTCGTCTAACTTCAGCCCTGCCAACCCATCTGCCGAGACATATCTAAAAGCCGTATATCTATCCGCTGGCTTTATTTTTACATCTTCTGGTAAACTGACCTCATATATAATATATAAATTAGACATCCTGCTCGCCCCCACTGCCGTCGCCATAAATGTTACTACGTCTTTCAGCTTCACCGAGTTTACCGCCACCCCTAAATACTCATCAAAAGTCCGCGCTAAGGCTTCCTCAGGCTGCTCAGAAAACCGGATTTTCCCAGTTGGCAGTTCCCATACCGGCGCCTCTTCTATCCTCCCCATATTTCGCTTCAAAAAAAGCACATCCCCACCTTCATGTACCAATCCTACTACGCGTACTCTCTGTTTCATGCCCATCCTAACGTCCTCTAGCAGCCTGTTTTCCCTGTAATATATACAAGGTGGGTAAAATCTTATGCCTCTCGCCACAGCGATTCGGCCACGAAATCCCTAAAACATGACTATTCAGGAAAATCATGTTGCCACTAGGGGACACTTCTATTATACCATGAAGCCCCCTAGACTAACATATCAAAAAACTTCAAAATCCCGTCTATTGCTCCGCTCATAATCGCAGAAAATACCATTCCAAATATCATAATCAGTACAAACACTAGCATTATTCCCGTGCTCCGCTCCATTCTATCCATAAAATCCCTTACTCCGTCTGGGGCAATTGCATATAGCACCCTGGACCCGTCCAGCGGCGGCACCGGTATAAGGTTAAACACCATAAACCCTAGATTCACCATCACCATCTCTGCCATAGCCAGCCCCTCATACCCCGTATAATAAATCAGCCCATTATGAAATCCAATCAAATTTGTTTTCATCCCTATAATAAAAAACGTTAACGCGAGTATAAAATTTACTAGCGGCCCCGCAATCGCCACTAGTGCCATACCCCATGCGCCACCTTTTAGTCTCTCCGGACTTATTGGTACCGGCTTTGCTCCGCCAAATACTGGCGCCTTCATTACAAATAATATTAACGGCAATAAAACCGACATTACCGGGTCTAAATGTACTAACGGATTCAGCGACAACCGCCCCTCTTCCTTTGCCGTTGTATCACCCAAAAAATACGCTACATATCCATGTGCCATTTCGTGTAGCACCATCGAAACAATAATCACTGCTAGGACAATTAGAATTGACCAGAACTCATCCATCTAGTTTAGTACCACCACCTCCGGACTTGCCGGCAAATCTTCCATTCTCTTAACTTTCAATTTCTTCTCTGTCCGTGCTGTCATCTTCAACTCTGTCACCATTCCGTCTACATTACCCATGGCAATTACTAGCTTTGGCTGCAAATCTTTAATTGATTTTACGCTAGAGGTGCATAGAATATCCGGCATGCCCAAGTCGTCTAATCCATTTTCGTTGCCACCAACAATCCCAACATGTATGCCACCAATTTCTACATCATAAACCACCGGCGGACGCACACCCTCTTCAGCCTTCAGAGCAATCCCCCTAATAGACACATCTCCAATTTCAAATTCGCCCGGCCCTTCAATTTTCCCCACCGGCAAATTCGCATCTATCGTAGCCTCCGCTATATCAAAAGTCACTTTTGTACTCTTTGTAACTATCGTGATATCATCTTGACTTTTACTTTCAACTTCAAACATATTCCTCCTTAATTACCCCTGATAATTCCTTCCGGATCAATTACCTCATCCATATCCATCTCTAACACCTCCGTGATAAACCTGTCTCTCACACTTCTTCGATACAGATAATCATCTCTAGACAAAATTACATAGTTCAACGGCTTACCTTGTTTTTTCTCCACTACTTCCGCCCAGTGCGTCAATTTCTTTGTCCTATCATCACCAATAATCAAAAGATCTATGCCTTCTTGGCCCGGTATTCTGTTCGTCACAATCAAAGCTTTGAGATAATTTTTTACCGGCTTTGTATAATCTTCCCAACTTGCCTGTTTAATATCTTTGTCCCGCGTATCATCAATTTTCTTAGCAAATAGCTCCATCAGCGGCCGACAATATGGATGCTTAGTATTAGCCGAATAATACACTTTATTGTCATAAGTCTCATTCTTTATGATGCCAATACTGTCTAAATTTAATAGCTCCCGCCTAACGGAGTTAATTTGCTCCCCAATCACCCTCGTAATTTCTCTCACATAATAAGACTTGTCGGTATTTTCAAAAAATAACAATAATAATTTTGTCCTGGTCTTAGATCCAAATAACTTTTCAAGTGGTGAACTATTTTCTTTACTCATACTATATCCATTTTAGCACAGTTTATGGAAAAATTATACAAATTTATTTAAACATTTTAGTACTACTGGTTTTACTTCTGCAAGTGGCAACCAAGCTATCTCGGCGTTCCTCTTAAACCAAGTTAGCTGCCTTTTTGCTAAGTGCCAGTCATCATATATGTTCTGTTCTATTGCTTCTTCTAGACTTAACTCCCCTTGCATATATCTCCAAGCAAACTGATAAATATTACTTTTCATCGCCTGACTCCCCCAGCCATACTTTTTTACTAGAAACTCTGTTTCGTCATACAGCTTTTGAGTAAATAATTTATTCGCTCTCAAAGTCAATCTTTTGCGCAAATCCTCCGGCCTCCATTTGATCCCAAACACCACATATCGCGAACTCATCTCTTTCCTATCTGAACAACTTTTTTGCTCATAATCCCCAATCTTCTCCCCAGTTGGGCCATGAAAATGATAATCATACACTAGCGCGTCCACATATAACCCTGTCCCTCCAGCAACTATTGGCACGTGCCCTCGGCTGCGTATTTCGCTAATCTTCTCCTCAACATATTCCTTAAAATCTGCTACCGTAAACCTTTCCCCTGGCTCCACTAAATCTATCCCCCAATGCGGCACACCTTGCTGCTCTTCTAGCGACGGTTTTGCTGTCCCTATGTCCATATATTTATATATTGCCCTGGAATCGGCCGAAATAATTTCTCCGCCCACTTCTTTTGCTATCTCTATGGCAACTGCGGTCTTCCCAGAACCTGTTGGCCCTACGATTACAACCACTGGCCCGTTATAATGCTCGCAAGTACTCATCTAACTTACTAAGCTTTACCTTCTCCTCCGTGTCATGTAACCGCACCGACACTTCCCCCGCCTCTGCATCTTTTGGCCCTACAATTAGCACACATGGAATTTTCATTTCCGTTGCTCGCTTGATTTTCTTGCCAAGTGAATCCGTTGAATCGTCTACTGTAAATCTCAACTCATTATGTGCTAGTGGCTCTTCCAAAATTACGCCTGCTAGTACTTCGGAAATCCGGGCAACATATTCGGTAGCCTGGCCTACTGTCAAAATCCTGACCTGCTCCGGCGCAATCCAAAACGGGAACCACCCCGCTGTGTGCTCTATAAATACACTCATAAATCTTTCGATTGAGCCCAGCGTTGCGTGATGAATCATCACTGGACGCTCCTTCTCACCTTTTTCATTTACAAACTCTAGGCCAAATCTCTCAGGCATTACAAAGTCTAATTGTATCGTTGCTACTTGGTGTTCCCGCCCAATTGCATCTTCTGCCATAAAATCAATCTTTGGCCCATAGAATGCCGCTTCACCTTCTGCCTCAAAAAAGTCTAATTCATTATCAATTGCCGCCTGTTTTATCTGCTCCTGCGCCATTTTCCATAGCTTAGCATCACCCAAATATTTATCTTCATCAGACCGGTATGATAGTCGCGCCCTTAGCTTCATCCCCATCAACCCATAAAATCCGCGCACAATCCCTACCAAATTTTGTATCTCGCCCTTGATTTGCGTCGTCCGACAGAACACATGCGAGTCATCTTGCGTTAAAGACCGCACTCTGGATAGTCCACCTAATTCGCCCGTCTTTTCGTCACGATAATCCGTCGTTGGTTCCATATAGCGAATCGGCATTTCTTTATAGGTCCTTGGTCTGCTCGCAAAAATCTGAGTATGATGCGGACAATTCATTGGTTTCATCGCAAACTCTTCTCCATTCACCTGCGAATGCACCATAAACAGCTCATCTCCAAACTTTGCATAGTGCCCAGAAGTTTTATAAAGATCCACTTTTGTAATATGCGGCGTCCACACTCGAGAGAACCCAGCTTTCTGCCTCAACGACAGTGAATAATTCGCCAATAAATCGCGCAAAACCGTCCCCCGCGGCGTAAATAGCGGTAGCCCTGCACCCACTAAATCAGAAAAAGTGAACAAGTCCAGTTCTTTCCCTAGCTTCCTATGATCACGCGCTTTTGCCTCCTCTTGACGTCGCAGATATTCATTCAATTCGTCCTCCGTCGCAAAGGCTACACCGTAAATCCTCGTTAACATTTGCCGTTTCTCATCTCCCCGCCAATAAGCTCCCGCCAACTTCGTTAATTTAAAATACCCCAACTCAGCGGAATCAGCCACATGTGGACCTTTGCATAAATCCTCAAAAACTACTGTACCATCTGGCGCTACAATCTGATAAAATGAAATCGTCTCACTCTCCGGCAGTTCCTCTATCAGTTCTTTCTTCAGCGGTTGCTTCTCCGAAATTGCCCAATTCAAAGCATCTTCGCGTGATTTCTCACTCTTTTCCATCTTAAACTTCCGCTGGATGATTCCCCGCATCTTCTTTTCTATCCGAGCTAGATCTTCCTCGGCGATCTTCTCGTCTCCAAACTCCATATCATAATAAAACCCATCATCAATCGCCGGCCCTATCCCAAATTGTGTTGTCGGATAGAGCTCTTTCACTGCCGCAGCCATTACATGAGAAAGTGTATGGCGCACCTTTAGAATTTGCTCTTGGTTTTCTGTATTTTTCATAACTCTATCCTTTCTGCTTCCATTTTATCATATTTTGTGCTAATATAATAGATATGGGTTGTTAACTCAGCTGGCTAGAGTGTCTCCTTTACACGGAGGAAGTCGGGGGTTCGAATCCCTCACAACCCACCAAAACGCCCTTATTCGGGCTATTTTTTATTCTCCACCCCTGTTATATCTGAACAAATTTTTTATTCATTTCATCCCCCAAGCCCTCAAAAATCGCTCCCATAAACTTGGCTTATTTCTTACTTCCCTCTCTGTTTTTACTGACGCCACCCCTATTATTCCATTCACTTCTACCTGCAAATCGCTCCCGTTTAACTCAATTTTTGAATTCGCCCCCTTCCATCCCAATATCTCCAAATCGCCATTAGCATACACTGGAACCTTCCCACCCCACCAATTTTCATAATACCCCACTTCTTGCCCTGCCGAAACTACCTTAGACAACACTAGCTCCTCCTGCAGCTTTAAAATTGCCGTTCGGCTCGTCTCAAATGACTCCTCCCTACTAGGCGCACCCAGTAGTGCTACTGTTACATTGTGCCCCTCATAAACATACGCCGACACCAAACAATACCCCGATTCTTCCCCAATATACCCTGTTTTCACCCCCACAACATCATTCTGGCCTAGTAGCTTATTCGTATTGGTAATCGTCCCTGCCACCGGCACCGTATACTCTTTTGTTCCTACAATCTCCGCTAATACTGGATTCTCCAGCACTTTCTGCCCAATTAACGCTAATTCCTTTGCCGATGACGCCGTCCCAGCATTATACCCACTTGCATCTGACCCCAAAACCGTCTCTGAAAGCCCCCAATTATTTAACATTTTACTAGCGTATTCCCGGTACCCCTCTAGCGATCCGAATGCCCATATTGCCAAGGTGTCCGCCATATTATTACTAGATGCCAGCATTACGCTCATCAATGCATCATACTCCGAAATTTCTTCACCCGCCACTACTGCTGTTACCGAACCATTGTTTGCCACATACCATTTATATCGATCATAATCTTCCGCAGAAATCGTTATTGCTGGCCCTTTCTCCCCTGTTGCAAGTGGCATTTTTTCTAATACTGCTAAGCTTAAAATCATTTTGGTAGTGCTTGCCGTTGGCTGGGCTATTACTCCAGAATTATTTTTTTCGTATATCACTGCCCCATCTACCGCCACTGCCATTTGCCGAAACCCAGACTCCGGCAAATCACTAATTTTTACAAATTTCGGCAGCTCATACGTCCGCACAAGATTTGTTGTCGTATCCAAAGTCGCCATTTTGTACCCTGTTATTATTACAAAAATCACCAAAATCAGTGCCAAAACTTTACCAAAACTAAACTTCCTTCTCATGCTTAGATTATATCACATAGCAACACCCTTGTAATTACATAGCTTTCTATGTATAATAAGAAACACTCTATGGACAAGTCTAACATTACTATCCTTATTAAAAAACTCTCTCTGGAATCAGACCGCGCTGCCTCTCCAATGCTCGCTCCGCACGGCCTTACCGCCACTCAATACAAGGTGATTGAGCTCCTCTACAGTCAGCCTGTTGGTACTGTCCGTCAGATTGACCTACAAAAGGCTCTCTCTGTTACCAACCCTACCCTCACCAGTATTTTGCAAAATATGGAAAAAGATGGCTGGGTTATCCGTGGCCCCAACCCCCAAGATCGTCGCAGCAAAATTGTCTCTCTTACCCCTCGCTCTTACAAACTGAAAGAAGAACTTTCCGAACTTGGCAACCAACTAGAACGCCGCTTTGCCAAACAGCTAAACCCCATAGAACGCTCTATTCTAATCAAGCTTTTAACTAAGCTCCTAAAAGACCAAAATTAATTGCTTCGTATTCTAACTAATTGTTGTCCGAAGCTTCCGGCGGTACATTTGGCATTACCAGTTTTTCATCAGCCAGGCTCCGTGCTCTCTGTTTTTTCCGCAATATTGCCACTACTATTATTATCGCTACTACCAAAATTCCTCCGCCCATTGTCCACCATATCCAGCCCGGCACACCCGTATCCGTATTTTCTACCACTTCCACCGTCTCCACTGTCTCGTCCACTGCTTTCGTCGTCATTTCCGGGATGTCTGCCGATTGATTTATCTTTGCTTCTGTCCCATTTACATACAATTTATAACCATTCGCATAGATATTCATGTTGGTCGTATCGGCGTTTTCCAGCTTCGTTACGTATGAATTTCCAGTCAATACTACTACCGAGTCCGCCGAAACCGTCAAATTTATTGTCTTTGCTGTGTTATTAGTATTTATCGCACCCCTATAATAAGACTCGTTACTCAAATTGAATTCCAGTGTAGAAATACTATCTAGTACAATATCTCCTTCTGCCTGCTGTCCTTTCCAATTCATCGTTACTGCTCCGCCATTCTTTCCGCTCGTTCCCCATTTTCCACTCTGTGCCCGAAGCAATGCACCATCTTTATCATTATTTATAATCACGTTTCCAGCTAACGTAATCTCCGCCGTAGTGTTAGTTACAAAGAATGTATCTCCTTTGTTCGTTACAATTTCTGAATTCGTTGCCGCAAAAGTACCCACCCCCTCATCTGCATCGCCACTCATTGACTGATAAATAAAGATATTCTTATATGTTTCCGAATTCCCATTTAACTTATCATTTGTATCTGTCAATAATACGTTCGAAAGAGTCACCGAATTTTTACCTTCTATCACCACCCCCTCGGAAGCCGTTGCCGTCATTGTCGCATCAGCCACTGTTACATTCGCCGTGGAATAAACCACGGGTGAGCCCACTCCGGACGTTAAATAAGTTCCACCCGTCACCTTCATTGTTCCTCCGCCTCGGTCAGAACGAATTGCTGCCGCCGATCTACCAGAAGTCTCTACGGCCAAATTATAAGCATTTAAGGTTCCGCCACCAGTCACCATAATTCCGCCCGAATTATCTCCTAACGTAGTAATTCGTGCATCCTGTATATTAATTGTCCCTTCTCCATAAGCAAACACCGCATTAGCATGTGCCGCATTTGTTTCCACTTTTCCGCTAGTTATATTAATCGTAGCATCATTTATTGCTATTACCGCCGCATTCGTACCATAAAAATCAGAGTCTTCACTACTCTCTCCGCCAGATTTTGTCACAGTTACATCCAATAAATTCACCGTCCCACTCGACACCAAAATTGCACTTTCTCCACCCGTATCACTCATATAACTTTTTGCTGAAGCAGTTGCATCTTCCGTAAACTCCACTTTTCCACTATGTGTTACCTTGGCGGTAGACGAAGTCCCCTGCGGCATAGACGCACCACCAGGTTCACCACCATTCGTTCTTCTTCCTTCTTCCATTTTTCATTCTCCTTGTGTTATATTTCTATCATACCACAGTCAGCTTAAACATTCCTGAAAAAATCTCTTGACATCACATCTCACTATGCTACAATTAAATTGTACACAATCTAATTGCATAAAATTTAATACCCTATTCACTAGGGAGGAAGCTGTGTTTCAAAATGACTAAAACAATTTATGATTTCACCGTTAAAACTCGCGACAACAAAGATTTCAAATTATCACAACTAAAAGACAAGGTACTTCTCATTGTTAATACCGCCACCGGCTGCGGCTTCACTCCGCAATACGAAGGGCTAGAAAATCTCTATGAAAAATATCATGCCAAAGGCCTAGAGATCCTCGATTTCCCTTGTGATCAATTTGGACACCAAGCCCCCGGCACCGATGCAGAAATTCACGCTTTTTGTACCGCCAAATACAAAACTCAATTCGACCAGTTTAAAAAAATCGAAGTCAACGGAAGCAAGGCCGATCCTCTCTACGTTTTTCTTAAAGCACAGGCTCCAGGTAAACTTGGCAAAAACATCAAGTGGAATTTTACCAAATTCCTCGTCGACAAAAACGGTAATATCGTTAAGCGCTACGCCCCTACTACCGAGCCAGAAGATTTAGAAAAAGACATTATAAAATATTTAGGAGCCTAGCCATGCCAGAAGATTACGAATCACTCAGATTAGAAAATCAACTTTGCTTCCCTATCTATGCTGCCTCGCGCGAAATTACCAGGCTCTACACTCCTTATCTAGAGAAACTTGATCTTACTTATACACAATATCTTGTTATGCTCTACCTTTGGGAACGTGAATTTTCTTGCCCCGGGCCCAACTGCCAAAAAGTCACTGAGCTTGGTAAGATTCTCATGCTTGATTCCGGAACACTTACTCCATTATTAAAAAAGCTGGAACAAAAAGGCTATATCACTCGCACTCGCGACGAACATGATGAACGTGGGCTCAATCTCACCCTCACAAAAACTGGTCGCGCTCTAAAAAAACGCGCCAAAAACATTCCCGTCCAAATCGGCCAAAAACTTTGCCTTACCAAAAAAGAAGCTGAAACCATGTATCATCTTGCTTATAAAATTATTAATAATCTCACAAAGGAGGAGAAGTGAAACAACTCACTGCATCAAATTTTAAAGACGAGATTAAAAAAGGTAAAACTCTTGTAGACTTCAACGCTGACTGGTGTGGCCCCTGCCAAATGCAAGCGCCTATCCTAGAAGCTATGAGCAAAGATTACCACATTGCTTCACTTAACATTGATGATGCACCAGAAATTGCTGAAGAATATGGCGTCAGTTCTATCCCCTGCCTCATTATCTTCAAAGACGGCAAAGAAGTCAGGCGCAAAATCGGTCTCACTCCGGAATCCGCTATCAAAAAACTCATGGAGCAATAATATGTACGATATCATTATTATTGGTGCTGGTACCGCTGGTCTCACCGCCGCCATTTATGCTTGCCGCGCCAACAAATCCGTCCTTGTCTTAGAAAAAACTGCCCATGGCGGCCAAATTATCAATACCCATAAAATTGAAAATTACCCAGCCGCTCCGCATATTTCTGGTCCGGAATTTGCCAACAAACTTTACACCCAAGCTACCGAACTTGGTGCAGAAATTGCCTTCGAGAAAGTCAAAAAAATTATTCCTAAAAAACAACTCTTTGAAATCACCACTCCGGAAAATACTTACACCGCCAAAACCGTTATTATTGCCACCGGCTCCGCCGAAAGACATCTAGAGCTAGAACACGAAGATAGTCTCGTCGGCCATGGCGTTTCCTACTGCGCCACTTGCGATGGCAATTTTTTCAAAGGTAAAGATGTTGCTGTAAATGGTGGCGGCAACACCGCTTTCTGGGATGCGCTCTATCTCGCCGACCTTGCAAAAACCGTTACTATTATTCACCGTCGCAATACTTTTCGCGCTGACGCTGCCCTAGTCAAAAAAGTCAAGGCTAAAAAGAACGTTAAATTTATTACCGGCGTCAGTGTTACCGCACTCGTTCCAGAAAAAGGCAAACTAAAAAGCATTCAACTGTCTAGTACCAAAACACTAAATGTCGCTGGTCTCTTCGTCGCTATTGGTCGCGCACCAGACACTGCCGCCTTTGAGGGTCTCGTAGAACTAGACGACGAAGATTATATCAAATCCGACGAAACCTGTACTACCAGCAAACCAGGCATCTTCGTCGCCGGAGACAATCGCAAGAAACCACTCCACCAGCTCGTTACTGCCGCTGCTGACGGTGCCGTTGCTGCTACCGCCGCTATTAAATACTTAAATCAAGAAAGGACTAAATAATGTTTAATTTATCACAAAAAGTTGCTGTTATAACCGGTGCTAGCTCCGGCCTCGGCCGTGACCTCGCTGTTGCTTTCGCTCAGCAAGGCGCCAATCTTGCCATTCTTGCCCGTCGTGAAGAACGGCTCATGGAGCTAAAAACTAAATTAGAAAAAGAGTATAAAATTAAAGTATTACCCATAAAATGTGACGTCACAGACACTGCTAGCATCACTGCCGCTGCCAAAAAAGTTAAATCTGAATATGACCACATCAATATTTTACTAAATTGCGCTGGCGCCTCTAAAGACAAAGGTGTTCTTGATATGCAAGATGATGAGTGGGATTTTACTATCAGTACTGATCTTACTAGCGTTTTCAAAATGACCCGTGCCTTCGCCAAACTAATGCCGGAAAGCGGCGGCCGTGTCATCAATATCGCCAGTATGTATGGACTTGTTGGCAATACCGAAATCCCTACTATTGCCTACCATTCCTCAAAAGGTGGCGTCGTCAACTTCACTCGCGCTGCTGCTGCCGAACTCGCCACTAAAAACATCACCGTCAACGCTATCTGCCCAGGCTACTTTGAGACTGAACTTACTAAAGCCGTTCTAGATACCGACAGCTTCCAACAATTCGCCAAGACCCACGTCCCTATGCAACGCTACGGCAAACCTGGCGAACTAAACGCCGCCGCCATTTTTCTTGCAAGCGACGAAGCTTCTTACGTCACTGGTGCCATTTTGCCCGTGGACGGCGGCTACACTTGCATCTAAAAGTATGTTATAATAGGTCTGTTGCCGCTGTAGCTCAGTTGGTAGAGCAGCTCATTCGTAACGAGCAGGTCACAGGTTCGATCCCTGCCAGCGGCTCCATGCCTTGCCAAAAACGCTAAGGTGATGTATAATTAACAGCACAAAGTGGATTCGTAGCTCAGTTGGTTAGAGCGCCGCCCTGTCACGGCGGAGGTCGCGAGTTCGAGTCTCGTCGGATCCGCCACATTTTTTA
>CAZAAA010000010.1:0-24460 GCA_964483335.1 uncultured Candidatus Saccharibacteria bacterium
ACGATTAAGGCGGTCAATTGTTCTCTGAGCACTCTGGGTTTCTGCCCGACGAGTACGGTCAGCGCGCAAACCAGCAGAACGATTAAGCGTAGACTGAAAAGCTCCAGATTGACGAATGGCATTGCCGGCAGCTCCAGTGATACCACCAGCCATGCGCTGGCCAAAACCAGTGACGGCGGTACCGAGAGCACCAAGTGCAGTCATAGAGCTACGCAAAATAGTCGGAATCATGAGATATGGCACAACGGCGAGCAAAGTACCAGCAAGATAAGTCCAGAACTCATTACCGCCAATACCCATGATAATATTGGACGCGGCGTAGCATCCGCCAATTACAGCGCCAATGACTGGATAGGCAAGAAGCAATTGGCCAAACATTTTCACCCAACGTTTTGCCCAACTTTGAGTATTCGGCAAAACGTACAACACTAGCGCCACTGGAGAAGCTACGGCCAAGATAATAATGCCAGCTTGGCGAACACCAAGGATGACAAATAGGAATAGAAATGATATCACACCGGAAATAAGGGCGAGGATTGCCGGGAGCAAGAAAGCCCAGCCACCAGTCAGAGCAACGCCAGCACCTACGGCGAGAGTGCCACCAACAGCAAAGGTGAGAAGCCCACCGACCATTGAACCAATGTGTGTGCCGAGATCTGTGCCACTACCACCAATGCTACTTAACATATTTTGCAGACCAATACCAACAATGTTAGCTATATCCAAAGAGACTTTGCAAATAAAGAATGAGAAGTTGACAAGAATAGCACCAATGATTAGTTTTGGTAGCATACGTTTGATACCATAATTATCTATGCCGTAGCCAGTGACTTGAGAAAGAATAACCAAAAGTAAAATAAAGGCAAAGATAATATTAGCAAAATCCCTAAAAGTGCCCCAGGCCTTCTGGGTGTCAGAGCCAAGAATGCCAGGTTTAGCTTCAAGCATAGGCTGGATGAGGCCGTTATAAGCCGACTCCATTACGGTCTTCATGAAATCTACCGCTGGGCAAACAATCCAGCCGGCCACGCCAGCAACTTCGTAACATTTATCCAGAGACCAGCCACTAGAATCTGCTGGGTCGGCCGGATCAACGCCGCCTCCACCGCCACCTTCATCATCCTCCTCTTCCTCGCAACCTTCTTCCTCGCCTGGCACACAAGGTGCAGCACCAAGATCAGCGTTACTGTCCATAACAGAATAGTCTAGACTATTGATTGCATCCATGGCATTAGAAATAGTAAGACCACTGGTGTCATTAACCCTGCCCCATTTGTTTAGGAGATACAAATCGTGGACTGGTGTGACCGTACCGTTTAGATTAGGGCCATCGACTTTTACGCCAGAGCTATTCTTGAGTCCACAGTAAGTGATGTCGCCGGCGGTCTTGAACGGGATGCGGTTAGCCGCAGGGGATTTACTACAGTTTTCCTCATCTTGGATGAGCCCCCAATAGTCCATTAAATAATATTTGTAGTATGAATGCTGTTCGTACTGGGTGAACCAAGCGGCAGAGTCGTCAAAGCCCGTAAGACCAGAATGTTTTTTGAGATAGCTGAGAGCGGCAGCAGAAGTGTCGTTCATGCTATATTTATTGGAGATTGATGAATCAGTGCCATCCACTATGCCTTTAGCATCACTATAAAGACCTTTGCTGATAAGTTTTGCCTCTCCGCTGGCGACGGCAGAGTCAAGCGCAGATTTCGTGATACCATTTGGGTCGGCAGCAATATTCATAATATCAAACAAATATTCAGATTGCCCGGTTGGGTCCTTCTGTTGGTTTGAATCATAAAACTTAATCACCATTCTGTTCTCTGTATACAGAGAATATGGTCCACTGCCATCATCTAGCATGAACATGCTGTCGGTGTCCAGGTTTCCCTTATCATTATAAAGATAGCAAACGGAGTTTGTTCTATTAGTTCCTAATTCGAAGTGAAAACAAGCTTGGGAATCGGTACCGTCTTCAGTTTTTACATAGCCCAAATCAGCAAGGTAAGACGTAATACGAGCGGTATCCGTTTCTGGCGGTAGAGAACCGTAAAAACTGTTAATAAGCTCTGGGCATTTTATGATCCCGCCGGAATTTGTGCTGGTATATGGCATCGGGGCTTTAGCCGAATCTTTTACCGCGCCGGTGGTTGAGTTGTAATTGTCAACTGGAGAAAAATCTTTGGTTTTAAACGCACCACCATCATAGCACGCCTTAATAGCCTGGTATCTTGATTTAGAGCCAAGTGCATCAATACTAATATACGCCGAGGCATTCTTTGTAAAGAAGAGCGATGAGAAGATGAAAGTAGAGAATACAAAAGCTAAAGTAATATATCTCTTTTTAAACATCATCTTCTCCTAGTGTATGACTGATTCGCAACGTCGCACTTCCGATATAGGGCTTGACGATGTTGTTGTACATACTAATAAAATTTTTGTATGCAGCCAAGTTGCTCTGATTGCTTTCTGCGTATTTCCTAGCATATTCAAAAACTGTGATGGCTATACTATTTTTATATTCTCTCTTAAAAATATCATCATTGAGTGAGTTTTTGTTCTGTGAATCAACAAGTAGATATTCCAACATGGCATAAAATACGTCGCCGTAATCAGAAAAATTTATATCTGAAAGTGCTGCGTTATCCTTTGCTACATCATAAAACTCAGTAAACTTCTTGTCTAATTCTCCGGCGTAATCGGCCAGGCCGTCGGCATCGGTGGTGCCATTAGACAGGATTGTGGCAAAATACCAGTCGTCTACGTTGCTAGGAGCGGCAGTATTATTCTCCGGAACGTCCGGGCCAAAGACTAGGTAATTATAGTACGGAGTAAATTTTTCTTTAACAGTATCAACATTAGCAGCACTGGACTGGGCAGAACCGCCACCTTTTTTGCCGCTACTACTAGTAACAGCTAGCACGGTAACTACGGCAATCACGACTATCATAGCCACGACAATTGCAATAATTAGCGGGAGGTTGCGCTTTTTTTCTGGCGAAGGAGAATCTGGAACTAAAATGATATCCCCGTTAGGAGTGGTAGGCTGAGAAGGATTTTGCGGTGGTGGCGTAGCGCCGCTCGCAATCGTACCAGGCATTGGCGTATTTGGACCCATGATAGTTTTATTATAGCATAAGCGGGTTCAAAATGGCAAAAAAACTAGCAACAAAAAGCCCCCGAAATTCGGGGACTTTTTGCTCAGCTAAAGCCGTCTAAAGTTTACACTTCGTGGAGCGGTCTTTAGCGAAGTTGCTTGCGGCTAGCAATGAAGTAACCAGCAGCGGTAACGATGCTACCAGCACCGAGCGCACCAGCTACAACAGCTACTGGGCCAGTGGTAGGCATAGTAGACTGTTTGTTGTTGTCATCCTGCTTTGGAGTTGGATTGGGTTCTTTGTCACAGGTGCCGCCAGTTTTCTTGACGTTAACGTTGGCGGAGTCCATGACAACTTTCTTGTCGGCAGTGACCTTACCCCAGTTGATGAGTTGGTTCTTGCCACAAGCAAGGCTTTTGTCGATAACTTCAGCAGTGAAGCGGACATAGGCGTCACCGTTGTTATCGTAGCCACCGATGTTCACACCAGTAGTAGTAATGGTATCATCACGAGCAATACCTTTAGGATTGGTAGCGTTATAGAGCATAGTCGTACCAGCAACATATTTCATGTTGGTTGGGAGGCTATCAATGACCATAACGTCTTTAACATTTTTACCAGAAAGGTTTTTGTAGTGAATCTGGTATTCAACTTTGTCACCAACGTTGGCGTCGATGTCTTCTTTCCACTCATCTTTAGTACCGGCTTTGCGGACCTTCTTTTCTACGAGGAAGTTAGAGTTGGAATCAAAGACAGCTTTAACACGGATGGTAACATACTGAGCATACTCATAGCAGCCCGGGATCTTACCGTCATCAATGGTGTCGTAACCAATCTGAACACCAGCGCTGTTAGTTACAACGTTGTCAGAGATGGTTTTGCCACCAGCGGCGGATTTGTTGTTTTCAAGTTTAGCGCTACCTTTCACATATTCAAGGTGGAAGGATTTGTCGCTCTTAAATACAACATTGTCCCAGTATTTGCTAATAGGCACAGTGTATTTGGTATCAGTGGAACCACCAACCATGATGAAGCCGTTCACTTCTACGCTAGTGCCAACAGTGGAAGGCACGGAGAAGAGAGTGCGGACACCAGTAGCGGTAGCTTTGGTACCCTGTGGGTTGTTGTTGTGAACGTAAATACGCACAACATAGGTTTTGCCGTCTTCGGCAGTGATTTCATTAGCGTTCCAAACTTTGGTATTGGAAGTATTACCATCGTCAATACGAGCACCAACGAAGTTCTTTTCATCGCCAATTACAGAATCGGAGATGGAGTTGAAAACGATTTGGTTGCCAAGAGCGCCACTAGAAACCTGAGCTTTAGTGTAGCTTTTGCGACCATTAGCATTGTCGCCCCAAGCAGAAACGCTTTCCGGAACAACAACTGTACCAAGCACTGCAGCAGTAGCTACGGCAGCACTGGTGATTTTAAGCATTTTATTCATAATGCTCCTTTCTAATTAAATTAAGTTTAATCTAAGGTTTGTCAGCTATACTAAAGATAGCCGGCAAGGTATGTTGGTTTTGCTAGCCGAGTTGTTAATTTTCGTCAGACCACCCGGCTACGAAGCCAAGGCAAAACCGAATCATCTGAGACGCAAATGTAAGAATGTTTTGGTTTTCCCGGGACGCTTTGAAGCGCCCCGGGGATTGGAGGATGATGACCTTCCGTATTTTCAGTCATCGGGTAAAGTACTATAGATATAACTCGCGTATGAGTTGTTTAGTCCGGCATTGAGAAACTGCCGTTATGATCGCCAGAAGAAGAGTGGTCGCCGCCGTCACCACTGTCGTGGTGATCATGGCTGTCCTCATGGACAGGGGTAGGGCTATCATCGGGCTTGTTTTCGTCCCGATGAACTTCTTCGTCATGATGATCTTCCTGCTTTGGTTCATCATGGTGTTCCTCATGATGCTCGGGCTCGGTTACCTTGGGAGCTTCCCACTTAGGTTCGTCCGGCTGGTAAACACCAGGGCCAGGATCATCGTTCGGGCCACTGCCGTCCGGCGCGTTGTCACGAGGGCCAGGATCCTGAGACGGGTCTTTCTCCGGAGTAGACGGAGGGTTGGGGTTGTCCGGGTGATCAGGATGATCTCCTCCGCCGCCACTCGGCGTAGACCAAACCGGAACACCGGTTACAGGGTTAACGGTTACAGGTGTGATTGGCGCTACTTGAACAGGTGCTACCTGAACAGGCGCTACGGGTTTAGGGGTTACTTTCTTCTTGGGCTTTTCTGCCTGAATCTGTGCTACAGATTTCTGCTTACGATCGCAGATTTCCAAACGCAAATCCCAGATATTAACCTTCAGAAGAATTTCCCTATCCGCATCCTTGCGGTCGTACTTAAGCATGAGACCAGGATAATCCTCGCCCTTTTCAAGTCGTTCGCACTGGATGAGATCACCGTCCATGTTAGGCTCCAGGCCATACATGATCTTGCTCTGATAGCGGTCAATGCCGATTTCATCGCTGAAGCAGTCGAAAATCAGAATCAACATCTTTGTAGCGAACTCGTCGTACTCGTCTGTGGTTCTAATCTTCTTGTTGCCCGCCTCATCAATGTAAGCTTCCAACCAACCTTCGTTTCCTCTAGGATGCTGACCATAAGGCACCTGACGAAACTCTTCGTTCCGGTCAATTGCGCGGGTCATCCACTCGTTGAGGTCGCCAAGGGTTTTACCAGTCGTAAGTTCGAGCTGGCTCATGCCATCGGCCCACATCATGCCGTAAACCGGGTTGCATTTGATCTGTTTAATGACGTCTTCCTTCATATCTTCCTTGTGGTGTTCATTCAGGAATTTCGCCAAAGTATCCAGACCTTTTACCCCGTCCGCGGTAAGTGCGTCCTTGACATACACCGGCATAAAGCACGGTGCGTCCTGCCAAGTGTTCTTGATGAATTTCTTGTCCAGAGCGTACTTCAGGTCTTCGTGCTTGCGATCCCAGTTAGCCTGAGTCGGCATGCACTCCTCGCCAAAATCGGAGAAAATGCGGCTGTATTTCTCATAAGAATTGCCAAAGAGGGCAATCTTGTTTAGATCTACAGTAAGCGCCTTTTCGACTTCATCAACACTAACAGTGCTGATGCTGGCACCGGACTTCTGACCGGAAAGATTAATCTCTTCCGGCTCTTCGGTTGCTTCCTCAGCGGAGACTTCTGTGGCAATTTCAATTGCCTCCTCAGTCTTAGCGGGTGTTGCAGCCTGAACTGTCTCGATTGGCTCTGCCTCTGCTACCTGGTCTTTCACGTTAAAATCTAACGGGTTACCAAAGTAGAGTACGGCCAAAAGACCGAGGAAAACTAGGGTTGTTAGGCCCAGCATACCTCTCCGGCTCTTCTCAAAGAGAAGTGACGGAAACAGGCACATGCCAAACAAAACTACCGCTATGGCTAAAATTAGCCAGATGTTTCCCAGCCAAGCAACCAGACCACTAACAATAGCTACCGGAAGCCCAATCAGGAGAGCTTCCACAATATTCAATTTTTCCTCCTCGTCCTTCATATCTATAAGAAGTCCAAGGGCGGGCGCGATCAGGCCCAGAAGCGCAAAAACGCAAATAGTAATGATATTCGTATTCATACCATTACCCCCTTTCTAAAAGCTGTTTAGTGCAACTATGAAAACGAGACCGTAGCCCCGGAATAAAGGAAAGCTCATACGCTAGAGATACTAATGTTTAGCATTAGCATCTCAGATGATTCGGTTTTTAATGGTCGTCCTGAGAGTGGCTCGTGACTACTCCCATGACTACTTCCATTGTATCACACTTTGTGCAAAATGTCAATAGTTTTAACATAAATTCTATGGGTGTTTGGTGGCGTCTTACAGAGGTGGTGCTTTATTTTGCTTATGGTTTTTATACGAAAATGTGTTATAGAATGCGAAAGTGCTGGGTTTAGAAAAAATTAAAGCCCCCTCATATTGAGGGGGCTGTAGGGGGTTGCGAGCCGGGTGCTCGCGCTGCTTATGAAAAATGGTTAGTTAGTATCCTGGGGTTCCTGGGGTTCCTGAACCTTAGTGGCGACTTCTTTCTTGTCGGCCATGGCCTGTGAATAAGTCTTGCCAAACTCGGCGTTCTTTTCGCTGTCGGTGAGTTCTACGGGGTTGCCGTCCTCGTCCTGCAAAGCAGTCCACGAACGGAATCCGTCCGGGAAAAGGATTTCGGCTTCTCCAGCCTTTCTGGTGACAAGAATTGTACCGCCGGTTGCCTTCTCGGGGTCGATGGTGCATTTCTTGCCAGCAACCTGATCGTTGAAGTCTGCCATGGAGAGATATACTCTCATGTACTGCTTGGCTGCTTTCTCGGCCTGGAATTTCTTCTCAAAATATTCCCGAACATCTGGGTATTTCTCGACGAAATACTCCAGAAGATCCATGTACTCGTCTCCGGGGCCTTCTTCCACGTTGCCAGTTTCTACTTTCTCTCCGTTGATATTGAAGATGCGGTAGCTACGAGCATTTTCGGGAAGCTGAATCTGGGCATCATCTGTTGTGCGAGTCTCTGCGCTGATTCCTCTAACTTTACTTATGGTATCCGAAAATAAATTCATAATCATCCCTCCTTATTCTGTTGGCACCATTTTTCATAAGTTTTAAAATGCTAGCGCGCTTTCCCATCAGCGCGATTGTCTACATTGTAGCACACATTATGATTTTTGTCAAGTATATTTTCTAATTTGTGTGTTATAATAGAGATATGACGAACGATAAAATCTTGCGCGACTACGCCATGAAGAATGATAAGAAGTCGGAAATTTTTCATTCTTCGGGGATGGCGGCGGTCGGGAGTGGGGATAATATTGGCGCCGGAACGGAAAGTATAGAGTTTGCTAAACGGCAGGCTATTGATGAGCAGCAACGGGTGATTGGTAGATATCGGGACGCTGGCCTGGGGCAAGTGCGCAATCAGTCCGTGCGGGCGAAAGTCTATAGTGGCGAGGCAAAACGGGGATTTGGCCGAAAGGAGGGTTCTGGACCGGAGCATCAGGGGTATGGGCGGAGCGAAATGCCCGCAACTCGCGGTTACGGACGGACCGACGGTGGACCGGAGCATACGCCGCAGGTACCTACACGTCGGAATGCAGGGATATCCCTGCATTAGAACAGTTGCGCCGGGCGCAAAACTGTGCTATAATTTAGGTGTCCACATGGTGGGATTAGCTCAGTTGGTTAGAGCGTCTGATTGTGGTCCAGAAGGTCGCAGGTTCAATTCCTGTATCCCACCCCATAAAGAAGAAAGCGCTATTTAAGCGCTTTTTCTAGTTCCGCGGCAAGGAAGCTCTGCAATTCAGTGTAGTTGCCCTGGCCAGCCTTTGGCAGGACGACGGAAGCGGCGCCAACAGCACCAGTGGTGAATTGGCCGGAAGTGTCAATTGCAATGATGTCGGTGGTCATGCTGCCGGCAATATCAATACCGGTGCGGAGCTCGGACATGGTAACATTAGTAGAGACGTTGCTACCCAGGGCATCCATAATACTCATAACTTTGCCGGGATCGGCTAAGATACCAAGATTGAGGGCTTTTTTCTGCATGGCCTTCAAAATACGTTGCTGGTTGATTTCACGGTCGAAGTTGCTACGAGAGAGGCCGCAGCCACCATGAGAGTTGCGAGCACGAGCTAGTTTCAGAGCAGTTTCCCCATCCAGATGACTGACACCATCCGGAAGAGTAAGATGCATATTGTTATCTATAATACCGCCGCCTGGGCAATTGCCAGAAGAGTGGACATCTACGTCTATGCCGCCAAGGGCGTTAGTAACCTCACGCACGACAGTCCAGTTGACTTCTATAAAATAAGGTATCTCCAGACCAACAACCCTGCCAACAAGATTAGCAAAATCAGCACCGGCGGCTTTTTTGTCATTGCCTAAAGCTTCCAAGGCGCAGAGGTAGCCGGCATTAATCTTACCTTGGTTGCCAACTGAACAGGTGCGACCATAATCCACCCAAAGATCGCGCGGAATGCTAAAATTAGCGACTTTCTTTGTATCCTGGTCTACGGACAGAACCATAATACTATCTGCAAGCAAGGCACCACCATGGCCTTCCTCGTCTTCCGAAGTACCAAAAATTAGCACATTAGTATAGCCATTTGCGTCTTCTTTTAGCGTGGCAGGAGTAAGGATGTCTAGTGGACTCCCCTCAAAAACAGTAGTAGCTTTATTTAGAACATTCATGGCGTAAGTGCCAACAATGATAGCGAGGATTAGTGCGATACCAAAAATTGCAGTAGGGATCCAGACGAGCAACTTCTTTTTTGTGCTCCAGCGTTTTTTAGTCTTCTTGGCTTTTTTAGGAGCGGTAGGGATTTCCGGAGACTCGGGGACTCTTGAAGCTGCAGAATGTTCCGGCTGAGCGTGGGCAGGCATAATAGGGCTCATCTCATCTTCTGTTTCGGTGGTTTTTTCTACATCAGCAACTTCGGCTTCGATTTCAGAATAATCTGGGGTATCATTGATCTGAATACGATGTTTAGCGTTCCTATGCGACTCAGGCGGAACGATATCCATAACTTTTTTATTCATATGTATTATATATTAACATAAGAAAGCTCTGGTGGCAATAGTTGCGACTGACCCGTGGATATGATAAAATAAAGATACGCGAGTGTAGTACAGCGGTTAGTATACAAGTTTTCCAAACTTGGGATGGCGGTTCGATTCCGCCCACTCGCACCAAAAAAGACTTGCTACTAGTAAGTCTGTTTTTATTGAAAGAAAGCAAGATAGGCGACGGTGCCAACCAGGGCGCCGAGAATAACAGTAATAACGATACTGATAATTAGGCGAATATTTGAGCCTTTGCTGGCGGAAGTTTTGACCATAGTAGGGACGTGGTCGTTGTGTTGAACGGGCTGCTTTTTAGGAAGGTCAGTACGGTGTGGATATTCAATCTTCTTTTTAGCCTGGGCCTCTGGCGAAGGCTTATCTCCAGAAAGCGGACGTTTTTCTACTTTGGTGGTAATAAAGGGAGATTTAACGTTGAATAAAGACGTTTTCTTTTTGGGCTCGGTGTCTAGCGGTTGAGGCTCTTTCATAAATTCAGCAGCTGTTTTTTCCATGGCAGTAGCATTCTCTAAATCTACGTCTTCAATAATACCAAGTGAACCATCTGCGTCAAAATACTCCTCATGGTGATGAGTGTTATAAGAAGTCTGGGTAGTTTCCGTAGCGATAGAGTCAGCATCTGGATAGATGATAGTGGCGCGCTTCTCTTCAGTATGGCGAACAACGGTTTGGTGATGCGTACCCATCTGCGGCATAGCAGTGCGTGTAATATGCACGGTGCGCTGGGACTTCTGCGCCGATGATGCCTGCGGACGCGAATGTTGTTGCGGCTGCTGGGACTGGACGACGGGTTGCGCGGCTTTTTGCGTGGAAGCGGGGCGGCGCATTTTTCTAGGGGCAAAATCCATATAGACCGGACGACGAGCGGGGGTCTTAGGAGTTTGCTGAATAGGTCTCTGGCTAGACTGAGTGTCCATAATCTATGATGTTACCTTTTTTGCTATCTCTATTATATCAATAAATTGGTCAGCAATCAAGGAGGCGCCACCAATCAAGAGGCCGTTGATGCCCGGAACAGTAAGATAAGCTCCGGCGTTAGACGGACTAACAGAGCCACCATAGAGAATAGGAATCTCCTTAGTGAGTTCCTCCCCGTAAAGACTTCTGAGTTCACTTTTGATTAGCTTGACGGCACCAGCGACTTCATCTGGCGTGGCGAGTTTGGCGTGGCTAGTACCAGAGATAGCCCAAACTGGTTCGTAAGCGATGATGCATTTTTTGATATCTTCCCGAGAGACTTCGCTGAGGCCACCGTAAATTTGATCTTTGAGGACATCGGCAGTTTCATTATAGGTGCGTTCGTTTTCGGTTTCGCCAACACAAAGAATGGGCGTAATGCCAGCCCGAAGCGCGGCAGCAACTTTTTGGCGAATATCTTTATCGGTTTCATGAAAGACATAGCGGCGTTCGGAGTGACCAATAATAGCATATTTAACTAGATCTTTGACCTGGGCAACGGAAATTTCGCCGGTATAGGCGCCGTAGTCCTTCTGATAAATATTCTGGGCGGCCAGACGGATTTTGCTATTCTTGCGGGTGAGCTGGAGGCTAAGGGACTGCAGGGCAATAGTACTGGGCGCAACTACAATTTCTAGGTTGCGTGCAGATTTGATGCGTTTTTGAAGTTTATGAAGATAGATGGAAGCTTCGCCCACAGTGAAGTTCATCTTCCAGTTGCCCACGATATAAGTTTTCATAAATTCATTATAACACGCTGGTGATTCCGCGCAAGGCGTAAGCGGTGTCTTCGTGACTGCGAACAGTAATAGTGTCTATACCCATTTCTACAACCGGGTAATCATTACCGCCGGGCTGAGTCATGTCGCCAAAATAGAGAATGTCGTCTTTTGTGACTTTTAGCTCTTCCATAAGGTGCGTCATGCCGAATTGCTTGTTCATGCCAGGAGTAAAAGCGTTGATGCTAGTAGTGCCACCAATTTCATATTGGTAGCTGGGAGCAAGCAGCTTGGCTTTTTCTACGATTTGCTCACGTTTTTTGCAGTCCGGATCCCAGGCGTACTTTTCCTCAGTACCGGCCTTCTGGCCAAGGGCGGAGAAGGTGACTTGAGAAAGGCGGTTTTCGATAATTTCGTCGCCGGGCTGGAGCTTAGCTTCTTCCCAATAATTTAGTTCTTTGGCGGCAGTTTCTAGTGCATTAGTAATTTCTGCAACTTGCTCATTTGTGAGCGGAAAATTATAAACTTGTTGCCAATCTTTGCCATCGTAGCGATAATATTGGGTGCCCTGAGCCACAAAAAGGTGCAAGTGCTTTAGCTGCTCCGGAGTAGCACCTCTTTCTACTAAACGATCTACGATTTGGATGCAAAACTGGTCAAACTTTTGGCCAGAAATCGGACATATTTCAAAATGATTTAGACATTCTGTCAATAGGTCGGCAATCTCATCCGGGACGGGAGTTTTGGCGATATTTAGAGTCTGGTCTATATCAAAGGCAAGAACTTTTTTCATGTTTTTCTCCGCTTATATTATATATATTATACTACTTTACGACAGCGAATTTGTTTTTGCCACGTTTTAGGACGGAGGGAGCAGTAATAGTATATGTTTCGTCGGTGATTTTGCGGCCATTAACGGAAACAGCGCCAGAGCCAATAAGCTTGCGGGCTTCGCCCTTGCTAGAAGCAAGACTGGTAGCAACTAAATCTTCTACGATATTGATGCCGAGCGGGGCGGACGGGAGAATGGTGGCAAAATCGGCGATTTCGACGTCGGAATAAGCCTGCTCTTCCCGGCTAAATAGTTTACTGGTCATTTGCTCAGCAATACGGGCGGCGTCTGCGCCATGAACTACAGCCGTAGCACCTTTAGCCAGAGCCCTCTGAGCAATACGTTGCTCCGGATGCTCGGCGTGCTCTCTTAAAATTTGTTCGATTTCCGGACGGTCGTAAATAGTATAAATTTTTAGAAGATACTCTACGGATTGATCTGGCTGGCTTAGCCAGAATTGGTAGAAGTCAAAGATTGTAGTGTAATTTCCTTGGCCGTTGTCCGTACTGGCAAGCCAAACGGCGTTGCCTTCGCTTTTGCCGAATTTACGGCCAGAGGCCGGATCTATCACTAGCGGAGTAGACCAAACGTCAGCAGAGGCATTTTCTAATTTACGAATGAGCGAGATACCAGTAGAGCAGTTGCCATATTGATCGGCTCCACAAAGCTGCAAATCTATACCGTAGGTCTTGTATAGGTGATAAAAATCATAGCCCTGAATGAGAGTGTAGGAAAATTCGGCATAGGAGATGCCAGAGCCGCCCTCGCCCATGCGGCTTTGAATGAATTTACGATCCATGAGCTGAGTCATAGAGAGGCTCTTGCCAATAGTGCGAAGAAAATCAAGGTAGTGCATATCCCGGAACCAGTCGAGATTGTCTAGCATAGTAACGTTGTCAGCGCTAATGACACGCTCAATTTGCTCACGAATACACTGTTTGTTGTGTTCTACTTCTTCCAGAGACTTTAATTCTCTTTCGCCGGTGTCTTTAGGGTCGCCAATCTGACCGGTAGCACCACCAACCAGGAGGTAAGGTTTGTAGCCATGGCGAACAAAACAAGCGCACATCATGAGTGCGGCAAGATTACCAATAGTGAGGCTGTCCGCTGAAGGGTCTGCCCCCCAATAGAATTGCTTATTTTCTCTATTGTCCAATGCTGCAGGGTCCTTGATGGTAGTTTCCGCCTGGAACCCACGCCAAATCAACTCTTCTGATAATTTCATGTGTTAATTATAGCATAACTAGGGATATTTTTGCGGAATTGTGCTATAATTGAATAAGTTTATGACTAAGATTCAAGTAACAAATGCAAATGCGGGGGATGGGCGTGGGAAAAAAGGCCCAAAAAAGAGTCTGATGGCTCATGGCAAAAAGAAGAATATGAATGTTTATTCTTCGCTAGTTTATCGTTCTAAAGTGAAAAAGGACGCCAAAGCACGCAAAAAAGCCGAGGAACTAGCAAAACTACCAAAAGAGCCCTGGAAACGTTTTTTGATGCATTTCCACCCAAAGCGCGTTTTCCATTATTGGTTCTCTATGCGCGGACTGAAGACGATTGGTAAGATTATTGCTGCAACGATTTTGATTGGAATTATCGCATTGGGCGGCCTGTTCTTGTATTACAAGAAAGACATTGAGTCGATTCGCCTGGACGAGATGAAGGTTTCTGAGACTGTAAATACTTACCTAGATCGTAATGGAGAGATTTTGTGGGAAGACCGTGGAGACGGAGATTATCGCCTAGTAGTAGAGGGCGATCAAATTTCCACCTATATGCGCCAAGCAACGGTGGCGATTGAGGATAAGAATTTCTACAACCACTCCGGTATAGATCTCTGGGCCTTGATTCGGGCCGGACTTTCTACCGTAACTGGCCAAGGCGTGCAGGGCGGTTCTACTCTCACGCAGCAGCTAATCAAACAGCTCTATTTCTCTGACGAGGCGCAAGACCGCGGACTTTCTGGCATCCCGCGCAAAATTAAGGAAGCAATTCTAGCAATAGAAGTAGAAAAGATGTACGACAAGGAGCAGATTATTACGATGTATCTGAACGAGTCACCTTATGGTGGCCGCAGAAACGGTGTAGAAAGCGCAGCACAGACTTATTTCAATAAATCCGCAAAAGATTTGACTCTAGCAGAAAGTGCATTCCTAGCAGCCATCCCAAACAACCCTGGCGTGCTAAACCCTTATAATACCGCTGGAAATGAAGCACTGATTGCACGTCAGCAGAAAACTTTGAACGTAATGGTGGAAATGGGATATATTACTCAGGAGGAGGCCGACGAGGCAAAGAAAGTTGATATTTTAGCGCAGGTGCAACCAGAAGCAGACCAGTATAAAGACATCAAGGCTCCACATTTTGTACTAGAAGTAAAGAAACAACTAGAAGAAAAATACGGTGTGAAGACGATGCGCGCTGGTGGCTTTACGATCACAACGTCCCTGGATTACCGGGCGCAACAAATGGCCGAAGCGGCAGTAGCCGTAGGAAAAGGCATGTTGTATGAGAACCGGAGCGACAACTTAGCATTAGCTTCAATAGATGTAGAGACGTCGCAGGTAATCGCAATGGTAGGCTCTTCCGACTGGAATACGCCAATTTACGGACAAGTGAACGCGGCCACTTCTTTGCTGGAGCCGGGTTCTACAATTAAGCCAATTCTAGATTATACACCGCTCTTTATGCAGAGAGACGGGCAAAACTATGGGCCAGGCTCGGTGCTAAAAGACGAGAATATTGATACTTTGTATTGTTCCGGATATAGGGGCTCTTGTCAACTAAGAAATTATACGGGCTCTTTCTATGGTAACGTTACTATCCGTAAGGCTCTAGCAAACTCTTTGAACATTCCGGCGGTGAAAGCACTATATATTAATGGCATAGAAAATAGCCTGGATATAGCGCATAAGCTGGGCGACGAATCGTATTGTGCAGAAAATGGTTCAGCTAGCGGTCTGTCTATTGCAATTGGTTCTGGATGCAACGTGCGGCCAGTGGAGCATGCTAATGCTTACGCTTCGATTGCACGTGGCGGTGCAGCAAAGCCTTTGACTTATATCTTAAAAGTAGAAAACTCAGCACACGAAGTAATAGAAGAATGGCAAGATAGCGCTGGAGAACAAGTAGTAGACGAGCAAGTGGCCTATATGATTGCAAATATCCTGGGGGACGCTGGTGCACGTAACTTGGTCTGGGGTTCTCAGGCAACGGCTTATGGTTTCCGCATTCCAAACGTTTGGACCGGAACTAAAACTGGTACTACTACGACGGCAGTTAGCACTACTACAAAGGATTCTTGGATTGCTAGCTTCTCTCCGGCAATTGCAACGGTAGTCTGGAATGGTAACCATGACGGATCTGGCCTGGCTAATAGCTCTAACAACATTGTGCGTAGAGTAGTACACAATTACATGAGTGATGTACATCTAAATCTCTACGAAGGCGAGGGTAAGTGGACTAAGAACCAGGAGCCTGTAAAACCGGCTGGGATTCAAACTTTGACTGTAAATGGGCAAACTGATATTTGGCCAAGCTGGTATAATTCTAAGACTTCCGGCGTGTCTAAAGAGAACTTGACATTCAACAAATACACTAAGACTTTGGCGGCCAGTTGTACACCAGATGCATATAAGATTACGATTGAGGCTACAAAGATTATTGATCCAATTACAAAGGCCGAAATCTGGACAGTGCCGGACGGATATAATAAAGACGAAACTGACAGTTGTTCCTATGAACCACCCGCAGTGAAACTTTCTAAGAATGGGGACGCTTTGAGTGTATCCGTGACGAAAGGTACAGCAGATCTTGATAAATACACTTTGAATGTAGACGGGAAAGACGTAGATAGTGGTAGTATCAGTGATGGCACGATTACACTGAAATATACTTTAACTGGGAAAGAAAAGACTATAAAGTTAATTGTATCCGACGTAGCTGGATATAGTGCAACCGATACTTTGAAATAGCAATTATTTACTAGATGATTTCTTGCGGGGAACGGATATTTGTTTGGCGAACATCATGCGCCCAGCAGAAGTCTGAATGAAGCGCACAAATTCGATGTCGATTTCTTTGCCAACTTTACTGGCGGCTTTGTCTACGACGACCATGGTGCCGTCCGGCATATGACCGACACCTTGCTTAGGGTTACTACCGGCAGAAGTGATTTTAATTTTGAATTTTTCGCCGGGAAGATATTCTACGCGCAAAACCATGGCTAAGCTATTGATGTTTAATACGTCAATGTGCTCGGTAGCGGCAACTTTATTGAGATTGAAATCATTAGTCATAATAGTGCCATGATTGGCTTTAGCAAGCTCTATCAGGCGCTCGTCTACCGGCGTGTGGTCTAATTCATCCTGAAGAATAGTGACATCGCAATAGACTACGCGTTCTAATTCCCTGACAACGTCCAAACCAAAACGAGCACGGTTGCGTTTCATAGCGTCTTTGCCATCAGCAAGGAGCTGTAATTCCCTAATGACGCTACGCGGGATAATTAGGTCGTCGGCAAGAAAACCGGTTTTGGCAACTTCTAAAATACGTCCGTCTATTAAAGTGGAAGTGTCCACATAAACTTTGCGGCGCTGGCGGCTACCAAGATTTAGCTTTTTAGGGACGTTACTAACTAGTAGAAAAGTGGTTTCTATTAGAATAATAATTGCAATAATTAAAATAAATAAGTTCATAACTTGTAATTATAGCATATCCACTCTAGATTTTTAAGCGTAGGCGATATATAATATATATTATATATGGGTGGACAGCGAATGAGTTACGAGCAAATCAAGCGCAGGATTCGTGCCTGTAATTATTTGACGGTGGCACAGCTTTTCTTGCAAAATAACTTTTTACTGAATCGCTCACTTGCTTTTAGTGATATAAAACCACGGCTGCTAGGACATTGGGGAACTTGCCCAGGGATTAATATTGTTTATGCTAATTTACGCGCTTTTTATGGCGATAATTTTGATTTTGTGTTGGGGCCAGGGCATGGATTTCCGGCCTTGCAGGCAAACTTGTTTCTAGACGGGGAGCTGATGAAGGTTGACCCGTTCGCTACGCCAAACGCAGACGGAATAAAGTATATTTGTAAGAAATTTTCTTGGCCGGGAGGTTTCCCCTCTCACGCCAGCCCAATCACGCCAGGTGTAGTATGCGAAGGCGGAGAACTGGGCTATGCTCTGGGTATGGCATACGGTATGGCGTTGGGCCACCCGGAGAAAATAGTTTGTGTGCTAATTGGTGACGGCGAACTTGAGACGGCGACGGCATTAGCTTCTCTGAATTTAAACAAATTATTAGGATCTGCGGCAAACGGAAAAGTGTTGCCGATTTTACATTTGAATAGCTATAAGATTTCCGGGCCAACGGTAGCCGGCAGAAAATCAGAACGCGAGCTGAATGAGATGATGAGAGGGTCTGGGTATACACCAATTACAGTGGCTGGCACGGAGCCAGAAGATTTTCAGAATGCCTTACAAAAAACAAAGCGACTGTCTTCTCCGCTAATTATCTTGAAAACTGAAAAGGGCTGGACTGGCCCGGAGATACTGGACGGCAAAAAGATTTCCGGAAATTATCTAGCTCATCAAATTCCACTACCACTGGCAAAAAGCAGCCAGGAGCAACTAGACTTGCTAGAAGACTGGCTACATTCCTATAGATTTAGAGAATTATTTGATGCAGAGAAAGGATTTACGATATGAGTCTGAGAGTAGAAAAAATAGAAAATCCCGGCGTGGAAAAGGGCTCCCCAGCGGAGGCGATTGGCGAGGCTCTGCGCGAGACTTTGGCAACGCGTGACGATTTTTATTTGTTTTCTCCGGACGAAACCACCAGCAACCGGCTAGATGCTGTATTTAAAAACGCTAGTAGGGCGTGGAATTTACCAACGAAAGATTTCGATTTGCCAGAAAGTGCAGACGGCCATGTAGTAGAGCTGCTCAGCGAAAATACCTTGTTTGCTTGTATGGTTGGCCATATTTTATCCGGCGAACCAGCGATGATGACAAGCTACGAGGCGTTCTTTCCGATTATCACGTCGCAACTAGTACAGCAGTTAAAATTTCTGAAACAATCTTCCGAAGTATCCTGGCGGCCAAAATATCCAGCAATTAATTTGTTGTCTACTAGTACTTGCTGGCGGCAAGATCATAATGGTTTTTCACACCAAACGCCGATGCTGATTTCTACGTTATTGTCTTATCCTGGTAAGAAGGTAAATTGCTTATTCCCTTGTGATGATGTTTCGGCGGTGGCAGCATATAATTATATGTTATCTACGGAAAATGTTGTAAATCTTACAACATTTAATAAGAGTGTTGAACCACGCTTTATAGATTCTGCGCACGCGGAATTTCAATTTAAAAATGGTGGGGCGAGTATTTTTGGATTTGTTTCTAGCGAGAACCCGGAAGTAATATTTACTGCAGCGGGAGATATCGCTACACGAGAAACTTTATATGCTATGAAATTATTACGTGAAGATTTATACGATGTAAAGTTGCGTTTCGTGGGGATAAACGCTCTGTCTTATGGTGCAATTGGTACCTCAGCGCAGCCGTTTACGCAAGGGCAATTTAATGAATACTTTACAACGGACAAACCAATTATTGCGAATTTTCATGGCTATGCTGATACGCTAAGACAGATACTAAGAAATTATACTGATGACACGCGATTGTCTGTGCACGGGTTTATGGAAGAAGGTAGCACAACGACGCCGTTTGAGATGCTGGCAATGAACCACGCTTCACGTTACGACATAGCAGCAGATGCAGCCAGGAAAATGGGTATAGACGAGTTAGTGAAAAAATACGAAAATATGCTGGAACAAAATCATCGCTATGCATTAGAGTTTGGCGAAGATTTGCCGGAAATTAGAAATTTCAGTTATTAGTTGTCTTCTAGCGAATCTACGCCCGGAAGAGAGAGGCCAGAGAGAAGTTCCAAGGCAGCGCCGCCGCCGGTGGAGATTAGAGTGTATTGTAGTTCTGGATTTTTAGCTTGTAAATTCTCTACAAAACCGGAGGTATCGCCACCACAAATAATACTAGTAATTCCCTGCTTTTTGCCAATGGCTTCTGCTACAGCAGTAGAGCCTTTAGCAAATTCTGGTTGCTCTACTAGGCCAAGCACACCGTTCCAGATAACAGTGCTCGCTCTATCTACTAATGCCGTGATTTTTGCGATGGACTCCGCACCAATATCTAGCTTAAGTCCTGCTGCGTCCGTAGCAAAATCTGTAGCAACATAAATCT
This sequence comes from uncultured Candidatus Saccharibacteria bacterium, assembly GCA_964483335.1. Taxonomy (GTDB): domain Bacteria; phylum Patescibacteriota; class Saccharimonadia; order Saccharimonadales; family Saccharimonadaceae; genus Nanosyncoccus. The sequence goes on from CAZAAA010000010.1 coordinate 19,445, forward strand.
TTTGGTTATCAGAAGCATAGCCATCCGCGGCAATTTTCCCGCCTACGGCGATATTTTCTGATATTGGTAAGAACTTATCAATCAAGGGCTGTTTATCGGAAACTTTGCTACCGCCGATAATGACAAGTAAGGGGTGCTTAGGATTTTCTGTAGCCCGAGTGAGAGTGCTAACTTCTTTTTCTAGGAGCAGACCAGCAACCGAAGGGAGTTCGTGGGTAATAGCGTCCGTAGAAGCGTGCGCGCGATGAACTACGGCGAAACCGTCCTGGACAAAAAGCGTGGCGTGAGTACTCTCGGCAATTTCTTTAGCAAAATCAGTAGAGTTTTTTTCTTCGCCAGGATAAAAACGAAGGTTTTCTAGCAAGATAATACTGCCGTTTGGGGAGTTGTCTATTTCCATCTCTACGTCTGGCCCAGAAACATCACTAACAAAGAAGACTCGATTGTCCGGGAGAAGAGACTTAAGAGTTTCATAAACTGGTCTGAGCGAAAGTGATTTTGACTTCTGGCCGTCCGGGCGACCGAGGTGGGAAATCAGAATGATTTTCTTAGCGCCGTGCTCGTAAAGATATTTAATAGTAGGGAGGCTGGCGCGAATACGAAGATCACTTTCTACTTGGCCGTCTTTTAGTGGGACATTATAGTCTGTACGAACAAGAACAATTTGACCTTTGATTTTGACATCTTTGATGGTTTTTTTATTGAACATGGGGGCCTTTCTGCCGATGACGGCGATTAGATGCGACGAATAGAAATAGTGTCAGTACCACGAAAAGCATTTTGCCCACCGGAGACAATCACAGCAGTAAGAGTGTCTGCTCCTTCTTTAGTCTGCAGGTAGCCGGAAGCTTTAAGCTCCTGCGCAAGATCTAGGCCGTAAGTTTCTGAGTATGGGCGGACGAAGGAGGAGTTGGCATAGGTCAGAGCGAGCTGGCCGGCAACACGAGGATTAGAGGTGACGGAAATAATCGGGACGTTGGGACGCTGAGCGGCAATAGCAGCGGAAGTGGCGCCGGTAGCAGTCTGGCAGACGATAATGTCCGCGCCAAGTTTTTCTGCGAGACGAGCGGCGGCGTCGGAAATGGCATCATAGACTTCATATTCGCCAGTGACGTCGGACTCTAGCGGACTAACCCGAGAATGGTTCTGCGCATAGAGAATAACTTTTTTCATTTCTTTAACGGTTTCTAACGGGTATTTACCATTGGCGGTCTCGTCCGAGAGCATGACGGCATCGGCGCCTTGGATGACGGCGTTGGCAACATCAGAGACCTCGGCACGAGTAGGCTCGGGGTTTTCTACCATGCTAGCAAGCATCTGCGTGGCAACAATACAGAGCTTGGCGTGTTTGCGACAGAGTTTGATAAGTTTGCGTTGAATGATAGGGACTTTTTCGTTCCCGACTTCTATAGCCATGTCGCCACGAGCAACCATAATGCCATCTGCAGCTTTGACGATTTCTTCCATTTTTTCGTCGTCTTCTACGGCTTTTTTGGTTTCTATCTTAGCAATAATCTGGGCAGTGGAACCGTGGCTAAGGAGGAGCTGGCGGAGTTTATCGATATCGTCCGCAGACTGAACGAAGCTGAGCGAAACGTAATCAAAATCACGGGAAGCGCCAAACTCAATGTCTACCATATCTTTTTCGGTAATGGTGTCGCCACCAAAATCGGTATCTGGGAGGTTGAGGCCCTTCCGAGACATGATGTAGCCGTCATTTTCTACGACAACTTTGATAGCGGTTTTGCTGATAATTTCAGTAACATGGGTGTGAATTTTGCCATCAAAAATGAATAGCGGCTCGCCAACTTTAACTTTTTCGGCAAGGTTATATTGAACTGGGAGGATATTGGAGCCGTCATGATTTTCTACGGAATAATCCAGAATGAGCTCGTCGCCGGCTTTGACATCCATGTGGTTGTCCTTGATAGCACCGAGACGAATCTTAGGGCCTTGCAAATCCTGAAGGATGGCAACGGAGCGACCTTTTTTTTCTGCGGCCTGGCGAATCCAGGCGATTTGCTCATCGCGTTCCTCGTTAGTGCCATGAGAGAAGTTCATCCGGCAACCATTAACGCCGGCCATAATTAGATCGTTGATTTTTTCTGCGCTGAAGACAGACGGGCCAATAGTGGCTAAGATTTTTGTGCGTTTGAATAATTTGCTCATATATATATTATAGCATAGACTGATAGCCTGCGCTCACAACAAAAAACAAGCAAGCCTGTTCTTTGCTTGCTCGCTTGCGTGGTGATCTCGGCGAGAGTCGAACTCGCATTGACGGGATGAAAACCCGTTGTACTAACCGTTATACTACGAGACCAGTCCTACGTTGTTTTATTTTAGCACAAGTATATGTTTTAATCAAGACCTACACGTTTGTTAACTTTGTCGCAATTCAAAGCGTAGCCCATTTTGTAATCAGTGGTGCCATAGGGAGCATACGGAACAAAGCGAACGTAGGTGCTATTAGAGTTACAGTTTAGTTTGTCTGTTTCAAAAAGGTCACGAGAGTCTTCGTGGCGGCCATTGTCAAAAAGATATAGTAGGCGAAGAGGAACGGTGGGGAGGCCGTTTTCCGTGGCTTCGGCTAGTTGATCCTCCGGAAGCTTGCTAACAGCGTCATGATAATAAGTCTCATAATAATCTTTAGCGATGCGAACAAGTTCGCGCTCGGCGACTTTGTCCGGAGCGTAATAGAATGAGACATAAGCTCCTGATATGACCAAGACAATGCAAATTGTAACTATGCAAAAAACAAAAGTGCGAAAATGTGAAGAATTTCTGCTGGTAACGCGAAGCTTTCCGGAAGTTCTGCTGGCAGTCTTTACCATAAGCTTATTATAGCATATCTAGGAGAAAAACTTGGTAAATGACAACAGTTATGGTATAATGGTTGGTGAGACTCCGTTTTTAGGAGGGCCGGAGGTACCCGGCCCTTCCGTGATATAGAGCGCCATTTTCACTCGGAGCCGTAGGATACACCTTCGGTACCCTCACTCAGAAATCACTCATGCGAGCAAGCTCGCTGAGCGCTTTCTTCGTTCGGAGCCGTAGGATACACCTTCGGTACCCTCACTCAGAAATCACTCATGCGAGCAAGCTCGCTGAGCGCTTTCTTCGTTCGGAGCCGTCGTTCAACGGATAGGACATATCCCCTCTAAGGATACAATGCTGGTTCGATTCCAGCCGGCTCTACCACGCACTTAGCGCCATTACCAATATTTATGCTCGTAATAAGGTTTGCGAGCATATTTTTTGTCGTCAGAAAATTCTAAGACTGTAAGATAGGTAGGAAAAACGGCATTGAGATGACGAAGCGGGCCGGTGCATTCCTGAATAGTAGTGACGGCACCAGTAACGATTAGTTTGTCTTCGTTAGTTTTAATGGTATGGCGGATGTTTTTGGGAATGAGGTTGCGCGTAGGGGAAATGAGACCCTGAGTAGTGGGCCAGAGTTCATTGAGAACCGGCGGGACAACGCCATTATGCATATGGCCGGAAACAAAATAATCAAAACCAGCTAGCTTTTTGGCGATTTTCTGATCTGCTAGATAGACCGGAGAATGGATGAGGGCGAATTTGAGCTTATCTTTTGGGAGCTTTTTTAGTTTGCTACGAAGTTTTTCCTCCATGGCGGTAACTTCTATAAGCATTTGCTGGTAGTTTTCTTCAGTGGGGGTAAAAATGGTAGTGCCGGGAAGATAGCTAAATTCAAAGTAGCGCGGAGACTGAGTGTAACCATAAACGTAAAGATTTTTGTCCTCGTAGGACTGGTTGTTTAGTAAATAAACATTGTCTAGAGCGACAATTTGACAGAAGAAGGCTGTAGGGTAGTGTGGAATCCAACTAACGTCATTCTGCTCTTCTGCTGAGCCGGGAGCAGGGCGATGATAGAAATCGTGATTCCCTAAACTAATTAGCAGCGGTGCAATTTTGCCTAAATTTTCTAGCCATTTTAACAAAGTTTTTTCGCGTTTTGGATCCTCTATAACGTCTGTGCTATCTAGTAAATCTCCGGGCAAGAAAAGATAATCTGGTGATTGCTTTTTGATAAAAGCCGCAAGCGTGCGAAGCTTTTCGGAGGGGAAATTGGGCGAAAAATGGATGTCGCTCAAGATGAGAATTTTGAGTTTTTTTGAGAGATGCGGACGATAAAATTTATAGGTGGTGAGGTCGATTGCTTTCATTTTAGGCGGTTTTTACAAGTTTGTAGTAGATGCTGGGCGCAAAGTGAATCTTGGCCAGAGGCTTTTGCATTTTCTTTTCCATTTTGACAAGAGTCTTGGTCTTAAATAGTTTTTTCATGGTGCCATTACGGAAATTGGACACAGAAAGCACTTCCATAATTTCGAAACCAGCATCCTTAAAAACTTTCTCGATGTATTTAGGATGGTAATTATAAAAACCGTCTTTATCAATAGATTTAAGATTGGAAGGTTGGCGGCTAAAAGGATTGACCTCGGTCTTACCAAGGTGCGTCCAGTAGCGGAGCATTTTTGGCAGAGTGTGCTTGTTTGCCACTTCTATTACGGCAACACCGCCGGGCTGCAGAACGCGATATAGTTCCCTAGTAACGGCCGGCATATCTTTGAAATGGTGCGTAGCGCGAACCATCATGAGGCCATCAAAAGTGTTATCCTGAAACGGGAGGTGATAGATATCGCCCTGCTGAGTATGAAGCTTTTTGCCATATTCGGCCCGAGCCTGGTCTAGTTCGGTCTGGGAATAGTCAAAGAGCGTGGCCTTTTTGCTGCGAGGGAGATACTCCGGGGCGAGACGGCCGTAACCGCCGGCGATGTCAACAAAATTGTCCATGTTTTTAGGAAGAAGGCGACGAATAGCAAGGCGGTCGGCCATGTCTTCATATTTACGATTGGCATCTTCCCAGAAAATCTTTTTATAATCGTAGCCATTGTAATCGGAAATGACTTGGTGTTTTTTGTCCTTGATAGCAGATTTAGTAGTCTTAGTCATAGGGATATTATAGCATAGATGTGCCTGAGTAGGCGAGGT
>CAZAAA010000011.1:0-18883 GCA_964483335.1 uncultured Candidatus Saccharibacteria bacterium
CCAACGGTCTTGCCGCCTTCGCGGATAGCGAAGCGGTCGTTGTTGTTCATAGCGATTGGGGCAAGGAGTTTCACCTTGAAGGTGACGGTATCGCCAGGCATGACGATTTCCTTGTCGGCCGGGAGTTCAACCTCACCAGTAACATCGGTGGTGCGGAAGTAGAACTGTGGCTTGTAGCCTTTGCTGAATGGTGTATGGCGGCCACCTTCCTCTTTCTTGAGGATGTAGACTTCGCCTTCAAACTCGGTGTGTGGGGTAATGGTGCCAGGAGCAGCAATTACCTGACCACGTTCAATCTGTTCGCGCTCAATACCGCGGAGAAGCAGACCAGCGTTATCGCCAGCTTGGCCCTGATCAAGAGTCTTGTGGAAGGCCTCAATACCGGTGACAACAGATTTCTGAGTGTCGCGGAGACCAACGATTTCAACTTCGTCGTTAAGTTTGACAACGCCCTGCTCGATACGACCAGTAGCAACAGTACCACGACCCTTAATAGAGAAGACATCCTCAATAGGCATGAGGAATGGCTTATCTAGATCGTGTTCAGGAACATCGAAGTATTCGTCCATAGCCTTGACGAGATCCATGATAGCCTGTTCGTTTTCAGCGTCGCCTTCTAGAGCCTTGGTAGCGGAGCCCTTGATGATAGGAGCGTTGTCGCCGTCAAAGCCGTATTTGTTGAGAAGTTCGCGAACATCCATCTCTACGAGCTCAACGAGTTCTGGATCGGCAAGATCCATTTTGTTTAAGAAGACGATAATCTTCGGAACGTTCACCTGGTGAGCCAAGAGAACGTGCTCGCGAGTCTGCGGGAGCGGACCGTCGTTAGCAGCGACTACGAGGATAGCGCCATCAATCTGGGCAGCACCGGTAATCATGTTCTTGATGTAGTCGGCGTGGCCTGGCATATCGACGTGGGCGTAGTGACGCTTTTCGGACTCATATTCCTGGTGGGAGGTGGCGATAGTAATACCGCGAGCCTTTTCCTCAGGAGCGTTATCAATCTGGTCGTAAGCGACTGGTTTGTTAACTTCGGAAGGAAGCTTTTTTGCTAGTACAGCGGTGATAGCTGCAGTAAGAGTAGTTTTACCGTGGTCGACGTGACCCATGGTACCTACGTTAATGTGGGGTTTGGAACGGTCAAAATTTGCCATTCAATTTTCTCCTTTGATATTAATTTGTCAGGTGCACTAATAAAAACCAGCTCCTGACACTTACGTCTATTGTATACGATTTTTTGAGGCTTGTAAAGGGGTTTTATGAGAGTTTTAACGCTAATACTTGACTTTTTATGCAAAGTGTGCTATAATGGCGGTATGTAGCTAATCGTGGCTAGTTCATTACCAAAGGGGGTAAGCGGATGGTATCAAGAGAACGCGTAGAATTTTATGAACAGAGCTTAGAAGGTTTTAAAGGCCCGCGCAAGAAGAGGCAGGCCAGAGTACTAAAAAGGGTTGCGACTACCGAACGTTGTGTGCTGATCGTGGAGGACGAAGAGGATCGTCAATTTTCTGTGACGTGTCCGGACTGGATGTTCAAAAAAGCCTATCCGGGCATGACAGTCGGCTTGGTCTATCGTTTGTGCCACGAGAGACCAGATGAGTTCCGGGAGAAGCTCTTGGGAATCAACCGGCTCAGTCCGAACGGACAGCGCATCATTTCGTGGACTTGTTAGTCCAAATCCGCGAAGGGCGCTAGTTTTACTGGCGCCCGTTTTTTATGTCCCTTATCCTGCGGTCAACTATTTGTTACGATTCTCAATAATTTCCTGAGCGACATTGGGCGGTACTTCCTCGTATTGGAAGAGCTCCATACTGGACGCGGCACGGCCCTGGCTCATAGAGCGAAGATCGGAGGTATAGCCAAAAAGATTTGCTAGCGGGCAGAAAGCACGAATTAACTTGGCGCCACCGTTTAGATCTTCCATTTCATCTACACGGCCACGGCGAGCGTTGATATCGCCAATCACGTCGCCCATGAATTCCTCCGGGGTGGTAATTTCAAGCTTCATCACAGGCTCAAGGAGCACCGGGTTGGCTTTCTTGATGCCTTCTTTCGTGGCTAAGCTACCTGCAAGTTTAAAGGCGAGCTCGGAGGAGTCAACATCGTGATAGGAACCATCATAGAGAGTAGCTTTAACGTCTACGACCGGATAGCCGGCAATTACGCCGCCGTTTAAGGTTTCCTCAACGCCCTGCTGGACAGGTTTACGATACTCCTGCGGAACGACACCGCCTTTAATCTGGTCAATAAACTCAAAGCCTTTGCCAGGTTCGTTTGGCTCGAACTTAATCCAGACATCACCATACTGACCACGACCACCGGACTGTTTAATATGTTTACCCTGAGCCTCGGCAGTACCACGAATAGTCTCACGATAAGCCACTTGCGGAGCGCCGGTGTTAGCTTCTACGCCATGTTCCTTGTTTAAGCGGTCAATAATGATTTCTAGGTGTAGCTCGCCCATACCGGAGATAATGGTCTGACCAGTTTCTTCGTCGGTGTGGACGCGGAAAGTTGGGTCTTCCTCGGCGAGCTTAGAAAGGCCAAGCGCCATTTTTTCTTGGTCGGCTTTGGTCTTTGGCTCAACAGCGATAGAGACCGGGGGATCCGGGAACTCAATAGATTCAAGATGAATTGGATGGGCCGGGTCGCAAATAGTAGTACCGGTAGTGGTATCTTTTAGACCAACCACAGCGGCAATATCACCAGCGGTGACTTCAGCAATTTCTTCACGTTTGTCGGCGAACATCCGGACAATACGTCCAACACGTTCTTTGTTTCCGGTAGTAGCGTTTAAGATATAGGAACCGGACTTCAAAACGCCGGCGTAGACACGGATAAAGATAAGTTTCCCAACAAAGGGGTCAGAAGCAATTTTGAAAGCCAGAGCGGTAAGCGGCTCTTTGTCATCGGCTTTGCGGATAATTTCGTCGCCGGTCTTTGGATCGGTGCCAACAGTTTGGCCCTGGTCACGGTCAAGCGGAGACGGGAGGTAGTCGGCCATAAGGTCAAGTACCTTCTCTACAATCACACCGCGGCCGTCGCCACCGGTAACGAGGAAGAAGTCGCCGTCAAGTACACGCTTACGGAGAGCGGCCTTAAGCTCGTCAACCGTAATGGCCTCTTCACCCTTGTCAAAATATTTCTCCATTAACTTTTCGTCAGCCTGGACAGCTTCCTCAACCAGCATAGCGCGGGCGTTTTTGGCTTTTTCTACCATGTCGGCCGGGATTTCACCAACGGTAAGTTCGTGGTCAGCGTAATCTTTGTAGGTGTAGGCCTTCATATCAACGAGGTCAACCACGCCGCAGATAGTCTTTTCAAAGCCAATTGGGAGATGAATCGCGACGGCGTTCTTAGAAAGGCGCTTGTGGATACTCTCGAGGGATTTGTAAAAATCGCCACCAATTTGGTTGATTTTGTTGACAAAACAGATGCGCGGAACGCCGTATTTAGTAGCCTGGCGCCAGACGGTCTCAGACTGAGCCTCTACGCCCATCTTGCCATCAAAGACCACGACAGCGCCGTCAAGGACGCGAAGACTACGCTCCACTTCGGCGGTAAAGTCAATGTGGCCCGGGGTATCAATGATATTAATCTGATGGCCTTTCCAATAAGCGGTCACGGCAGCGGAGGTAATGGTAATACCGCGCTCCTTTTCCTGCTCCATCCAGTCGGTAGTGGCACCGCCGGTGTCGCCTTTCACGAGGTCAATTTTGTGTTTGAGGCCAGTACGATAGAGAATGGCCTCAGAGGTTGTAGTTTTTCCGGCATCAATATGGGCGATAATCCCAATATTGCGGAATTTGCTTAAATCTTTTACTTCTGACATAATGTATCTATTCTACCAGATATAACGGTTTTTGACAAGGAAAAAGGCCCGGATTACTCCGAGCCAAGGCACTTAAATTGCGTTGATAATTTTCTCTTTCCCCTCAACCAGTTGAAAGAGCTTGAAGATTTTCCGGTCTTCCCTACTGTCGCCAATATAGCGAGCGTAAAGCAAGTCCGGCCGATCCTGGTATTCTGTTAGACCATCTTTAAAAAGCTTGCTTATTGCCTCAATTGGAACGTCCTCATCAACAGCAACTACGATACAGTAGTTACCCGCCTGGTACTGCGGGAGAGCGCCACAAGAGGCCGAGAGCAATGTCACAAGGTCGCCATCACTCCTATAGAATGATACCCTTCCACTAGTATGGTTGATAATTTTGCTCACGGGGACATCAATGCTCCGTTTTGCAGGACCGTGAAAAATTTTACGGTGTTTTCTAACCATATAAACCCCCTTTCAGTGTAAAAGTGCCTATGTCTCTATTATATCACACTTATGTTAATTTGTCAATTTATTTTTTAGAATTTGCTGCACGGCAGAGGGATTGGCCTTGCCTTTTGACTCTTTCATAACTTGGCCAACAAGGAAGCCGAGGACTTTTTCGGAGCCGGCCTTGTAGTCTGCTTGGGCTTGCTTAGTTTCGGGCTTAGCAAGGACGGTGTCAACGATTTTCTCGAGGGCGGCGCTGTCGTTTTCCTGGATAACGCCGAGTTCACTGGCGATAGTTTTAGCACCCTTCCCTTTCATCTGGGGGTCAAAGAACTTGAGGAAGACTTCTTTTGCTCCAGTACTAGAAAGCTCGTTTTTCTCGGTCATAGTAACGAGGTCGTTGAGTTGGGCGGCAGTCGGGAGAGCATTTAAATACTCTGCGGACTTTTCCTCAGCCAATAGGACAGAAGCAAACAAATTTGCAATCTGTTTATGGCCGAGCTCACATTCATCCAGCTTTTCCATTAGCTGCGGATAGTCTAGGAGAATCTCTAAAATGTCATCCGGAATGGTGCCGCTAAACTTTTCTTTATATTCGGCGGGCATGGGCGGAAGCTTGGCGGATTCCTCGGCGATAAACTCCGCAGAGAGGTTAATTGGCGGAAGATCGGGCTCTGGCATATAGCGGTAATCCTTGGCCTCTTCCTTAGAACGCTGGCCGGTAGTCTCGCCAGTAGCGTCGTTCCAGCCGCGAGTCTCTTGGATAACTTTTTCGCCGGCGTCCAGTAATTTGCTTTGACGAGAAATTTCATACTCTACGGCGCGTTCAACACTTCTGAAGCTGTTGAGGTTTTTTACCTCGGCGCGAGTACCAAGTTCTTTAGATCCCTCGGGAGCAATAGAAACGTTGACATCAAAACGCATATTGCCGTTATAGAGGTCGCCGTTGGTCACCTTGGCGAAGCACATCAGGCGCCAGAGAGCTTTACAATAGTCATGCGCGTCCTTAGCGGAGTGAATGTCGGGCATGGAAACAATTTCAATCAGTGGGGTGTCTACACGGTTCAAATCAACTAGCGAGTAACTGCCGAAATGGGTCAATTTTCCGGCGTCGCCCTCCAGGTGGGCGTGTTCAATACGGACTTTTTTGCCACTCGGCAGATCAACGTAGCCCTCACCGATAATGGGGTGGTAGAATTGGGTAATCTGGTAGCCTTTAGGCGAGTCGGGATAAAAGTAATGTTTACGGTCAAAACGAGAGCTTTTGTTGATTTCACAATGCATAGCGCGGCCGGCGCGAATAGCAAATTTAACCGCTTCACCGTTCAGACGCGGCAACATTCCAGGAAGAGCATAATCTACTGGCGAAACACAAGAGTTGGGCTCTTTACCGCGAGCATCGTTGTCTACTTCGCTAAACAACTTAGTTTTGGTGGCAAGCTGGACGTGACATTCAATACCGATAGTGGGATAGTATTTCATTAGATGGCTCCTAAATCTTTTAAGGCTTGTTTATAGGCGGCAAGGGCGTGTTTGGCTTGGTTGTATTCGGGCTTAAAACCGTGCTCGTGGGCAATTTGGTTGCGAATTTTGTGGGCGTACCAGACGGAGTTGAGCTTGGTAAATTTATTGCCAACATGTTTTAGTCTTTCGCCCATGGTCTTCCCAGGGACGCCCATCTCGTTCATAGCGCGATCTAGCAGTTTATCCGCCTCAATAATAGCAGTATGATACGTAAGCTGGTTTTCTTTGCGCAGGGTGTTTTCTATCTGCAAAAAGGCAATTTGGTAGGCTTCTTTATCAAATTCATGCGTACGCCGTCCAGTTAGAGCGATTGCTACAAAGATAAAGATACCAACTAATAAGATGGCAATTAATAGAAAAACAATTGATGAGTCCATCATTTCTCCTCCTGACTGAGGTTTTCTCCAACAAATTTTAGGATTTCGGCATCTGAGCGGCGTGGACCGACTAGCTGTAGGCCTACTGGCAAGCCAGTTTCGGTTTTACCGGCTGGGAAGCTAAGGCTAGGAAGTCCGGCTAAATTTACCGGTACAGACATCACGTCTTCCAGGTACATACTGACCGGATCATTAACCTTTTCGCCAATTTTGAAAGCTGGATTAGGGCTAACTGGGGTAAGAAGGAAGTCGCATTTTTCAAAAGCTTTGTTATATTCATTGATAATCATAGTGCGAGCTTTGGCGGCTTTTAAGAAATAGGCGTCATAGAAACCAGAGCTTAGGACGAAGTTACCAATCATGATACGACGCTTGTTCTCTGGCATAAAACCGTCATTTCTGGTTTTGCTGTAAATTTCTGCCAAATCCTTAGCCTGTTCAGAACGATAGCCATAGCGGATGCCATCATATCGAGAGAGATTGCTAGCAACTTCGGCGGGAACAATGATGTAATAGACAGCCAGAGCATATTTTAGGGTAGGTAGGTCGATTTCCATAATCTCATGGCCCTGCTTTTTGAGCTTCTCAGCCGTGGCGGATAAGACGTCGCTGTCGAAGCCCTTTATGAGGCCAATTCGGTACTTGTTTTCCTTATTGGACGCGGTTTTGTAATAGTCCGGGAGCGTCGTCAGGTCTTTCGGGTCCTGACCGGCGCAAATTTGCATGAGTAAGTCCATGTCGTCAGTGTTACGAGTAAAGAAGCCAATACAGTCAGTGCTAGAAGCCATGGCCACAACGCCGTAGCGAGAAATAGTGCCGTAAGTGGGCTTAAAACCATAGACGCCATTAAAGGACGCGGGCTGGCGGATGGAGCCGCCGGTATCCGTACCAGTGGCAAACTGAACAATATCCAGAGCTACCGCTACGGCAGAACCGCCAGAAGAGCCACCGGCCACACGTTCAAAGTCAACTGAGTTGTGCGTTACGCCAAAATAGGAATTTTCCGTACTAGAACCGTGTGCAAAAGCATCCAAATTAGTCCGGCCAATCATGATAGCACCTTCTTGTTCTAGTTTTTCTACAGTAGTGGAATTAATTGGGCTCTTAAATGGCTCTAAAATGTGAGCAGAGGCGGTAGTACAGCCCTCGCGGCTCAGAAAATTATCTTTTAAGGCATACGGCACACCAGCGAGGCGTCCAGGATTTTCTCCGCGGGCGATTTTTTTATCAATCTCAGCAGCACGTTTGAGAGCATTTTCAGCGTTCAGTGACACAAAAATGTTGTATTTTTTACAACGTTCAGCCCTATCAAGAGCTTCTTTGACTAGGCTGACGGCTGATACATCTTTACTAGCAATTTTCATGATTACAACACCTTTGGCACTTTAACTTGATTTTCTTGGGCGTTAGGAGCAAGAGTAAGCAATGCCTCCCTATCTGCGTCTTGGGGCAGAATTTCATCCGAACGCCAGACGTTTTCCATTTCAAAAACTTGATATGTAGGCTCTACGCCGTCAGTATTTAACTCATCTAGCTGAGAAATATATTTAATAATGCTTTCTAGGTCGCTGCCCAGACTCTCTATTTCTGTGTCAGAAAGAGAGAAATTAGACAGGTCAGAAAGATGTAAGATGTCCTCGCGTTTGATATCCATTGTTTTATTATAGCACAAATTTTCATCTTGCAAAAAAATACCGGATATGGTATAATAGAGGGAGATAGGTAGGGGAGAGGACCATGGCACCTAAGGAGGTAGAGAGATGACAAATATGCAGGCGTGGCTGGATGACAATGAACTATGGGAAAATAATCCGTTAAAACCGGATATGGCAGTGCAGATGTTGTCCAAGGATTATAATGTAAGATTGACGATAGAATCGACTGAGTGGCAGATTGGCCGGCAGTCGGGATGGCGGAGTGATGATGCACCCGGCGTCAAAGTAAAAGACGTCGAGAAGATTAAAAGTGGACTGATGAAGATTGCAGTAAAACTGCAAATTCCCACTGAAGCCGTGAAAAAGATTTGGTTGGGCGTAAAGCCGTTCTTAGAAAACCCGGCATTCGTAAGGTTCGTGCTGGATGCGCATGCTTATGAATCGGAGTTTTTCTATTCGTGGCTGTCTTGCGTACCTAGATCAATCACCCTGGAAGCACACTTTGGTTATGCGCCGGATTTAACTGGGACATTTAGAGAAGTGCCTAGGTCTGATCCATTTTGGTATTGGACGCAGGCTGACCCTGGACTGAACTTAGTTGGATATCGGTTTTCAAAAACCCAGGCACTTTTAGCAGACAAGGCTGAGATTCTGGATTTAGCGAGTGGCTGGTTCCAGTGGCTGAGACATGGTAATTACAAGCCGGCAATAGGCAGACAGGTCATTTATAGCTGCGACCTGGACCCTACGGCTATGCCGGATTATGTGTTAAAGCCCAGTGTAGCTGGTTGCACACTATCAATGCGCACGAGAGCAAAGCTGGAACAGCACCACAGAACACTGGATGTAGGTCTGATGGTCGACCAGATGATTGCAGAAGGACGTAAATTTGATGCAGTGGTCGCCGGCGGAATCTTGTCCTATATGATGGATCACTACAACGGCATCGTAGGACGTATAGTGAAAAATCTGTTGAAGCCTGACGGAATATTCCTGCATGATTTGCAGCTGATGCACTGGTGCATGAAACGCGATGCAGCAGTATTTGGTTGGAACAGGAACGAATCAAACATCCAGTTGCTCAGTGACGAGGCGGAAGCCGAAGCACGCGTAAGATATGCTTTTTCCGGCATGAAGAATGTAACTTATGACTTAGATTTTGACAAAAGCAACGAAGAGCCGCTGGCTGTATTAGTAACGGCACAGCGGACTGACTAAATTCTCTCCTTTACCCCCGCCCCCAGCAAATTGCTGGGGGCATTTTATTGGTAAAAATAGACTTGACCGTTTTCACACGGCCGATTATAATTGAAGTATATTTAAGATCGTGGAGGTCATGTGCAATTAATTACTATTTTGTTATATGCAGTAGCGGCTTTAACGCTGCTGACTGGGTTTGCAACTTTAGTTGGTTCACGTAAAAATGAGCGTATTAGGTCGGCAGCGTTTATGCTAACAACTATTGGTGCGGCAATTTGGGCTGCTGCCATTGCAACTTTCTTATCTCTAGGTTCCGGGCAAGCGGATCTCGCACCAATCGCGATTTTTGGTATCTACGCTGGTGCGATTATTATGGATGTAGGCTTCACCGGCTATATTGGTTGGCAGTACAGAATTGGCAAGGTCATTACCGTGCTATTCGGGCTACTGGGCGCAGGGCTAATTGGGTTAATAATCTATCAGCCCGCCTTATTGTATTCGGATTTTACCTTATCTAATAGTGGAAATATCGTAAATCTTGTAAACGGGTGGTTTTACTACGTTTATTTAACCTATTTCGTGGCAATTACAAGTGCTTTCCTGGCTCTACTAATTTATCGCATCATCAAAACGCGTAACAAAGGACTACGGACGGGACTAAACGTCCTTTTGGTTGGTGGAGCGGTCACTGGTACGGTTTCCTTAATCTTTGACCTTCTGATGCCGTTTTGGGTGCGCTATGACCTAATCTGGGTTGGTCCGCTAACAATTTCCGCAACAATTATCGCGCACTACTACTCCATTTTGCGCTATAAAGTGCTTTCCCTCTCTACAACTTGGCTAAGGATTCTATCATACGTGATTTTAATGTCTTCTGCCGCTATTATTTACATGATTATCTTCTTCATTATCTTTACTGCGCTGTTTAAGGTGCCGAACCCGTCTCCATCGATTTTCTTGCTGAATTTTATCATGGTAGCAGCGGTGTTGCTGATGATGCCGGTGTTTAATGAGTCTACAGCTTTCATACGTTCGCTGGTGCAGACTGATAAGGTGGATTTGGCCTATGTAGTGAAAAAACTTAACCAAACTGCCAATGATAAGCGTGTTAACTTAACTGAGCTGGCGGACTTTCTGGCAACCTACTTACACTTTAATTACATTGGGTTGTTTGTACGCGGCCGGCTGTACGGTTCCTCTAGTATGCCAGTTACCGTAGACGAGCTAAAGCAAATTTCCCTGCTAAAACACCCGGAGAAGGGCGGAATTTGGCAGAACTACAACCAGCCAGTAGCAGAAATTGCTAACCGCTTAGAGATTCGAGCGATCGCCGAGCTGAATGATGACAAGGGTAAAACTTTTGGGCAAATCTTAGTGGGCAAGCCTACCGGTAAAATGAACTTTGACCGAAAGGATCTTGCCCAACTAGAGATGATCATTAATCTTGTGGCAATGATTGCCGAAAAGAAGAAATAACTAATATTTCCTGAGCGGATAATAGACCGCAAAGCTGATGGCAAAGAGAGCTAGATTGGCAATAGCAAAAGGCTGAGAGAGGATGATATCGGAAATAGTCTGATTGCCAAAGAGCGCAGCGCCGTTACTAGAGATGAGACCGGTGTTTGGTACGAAATAGACTTCGCCGAGCACTGGCAGATAAGCCATGTCGTCATCAAAGGTCATATCCGTTGGAGGGACGATGGCAATCTTATCGTTGTTGACTTCTTGCGGAGTGACCGGAGTGTTGGTTTCGCCTGGCCCTGGCTTTCTGGTAGGTTCTACTGGGGCAACTACTGGTTTCTGCTTCCAGACTGCGACGAGCGTGATGTCTTTTGTAACTGGCGTACCAAAGTCGTAATCCTCACCATCCAGAGTCCATTTGATGAATTCATAACCAGCATAAGTCGTTTCCGGTTGAGTAGCAGTTTCATTTTTGCGAACGGTTTGGTCGTCTACTCTGCTGCCGCCCATGGTTTCAAAAGAGACGGTAAAGAGAACTCTTTCCCAGTTAGCATCTAACACAATATTGGTAGTAACAGGGGTATTGAAATCGTATCTCTCGCCATTCAGAGTCCAGCCGGTAAATTCATAGCCGTTGTAAGCAGGATCGGTCGGGCGAGTAGCGCGACTGCCTTCTCTGACGGTCTGGGACGGCACAGAAGAGCCACCATTGGAATTAAAAGCTACGGTGAGATTAGCTTTAATCTTTTCCCATTCGGCGGTCAAAGTGATATCAGAAACTACTGGAGTATTAAAGTCATAGCTTTTGCCATTCAGAGTCCAGCCAACAAAGATATAGCCAGAGCGTTCCGGGTCGGCAGGCTCAGTAGCGGCGTCTTGGTCACGTACAGTTTGTGAAGCGATTTCATTACCGCCTTGAGTATTAAAGGAAACGGTGTGGTTAATTTCTTCCCAATGGGCTACTAGGGTGATATCCGACAGAACTGGAGTGCTAAAGTCATAATCAGCGTCGTTCAAAGTCCAGCCTAGGAACTTATAGCCTTTTTTGATGGGGTCAGCCGGGCGAGTAGCGGTAGCCTTTTTCTTCACGGTCTCGGAAGGAACGACAGAACCGCCCGCAGGATCGTAACTAACGGTATAGTAAACTGGAATGATATCCAAGTCGTCTTTACTGATAAGAACGACGTCGTAAGAGATACCAGAATCGCCGTGGCCGTTATCGGTGTAGAAAGCCGTAATATTCTGGTAGTTGATTTCATTACTTTCCGGAGCAACAAAGTAGCGAATAGTCATCTGGTCGCCATTTTCACCGGCTCGGGCTAACTTTACAGGGTTAGCAAGCTTAAAGCCGTCTTTATTTTTAGTGTCAGGTTTATTAATTTCTAGTTTCTGCCAGGAATCACTATCATCCGGGGTCATAGTGTATTCTAGGGTTTTCTGATCTAACGGGATAAAACCGTGCAAATTATTGTCGCTGTCGGCAAGATAGGCAGAAATGTTGTCAACGTAAAGTTCATTAGTTGGGTCACTATTCCTAATAGAGGCTTGATATTCGATTAGCTTGTCACCGAACATCGTAGCAGAAAGTTTAGCATTAGCAGAAATTGGCCATTCCATATCGGAAATAGTAATAAGGATATTAGCTTCAGAAGTATTGCGCTCGGCATAGAAGAACTTTAGTTCTACGACGTCACCGCTTTTAATGCCAACATTATAATTTTCACGATAAATTTTGCCGTCTACATAAGAGGTAATTGTACCATCGGTGTTAACCATAAAATAGCCGGTGCGGCGGTCATGGACGCCACCAATATCAAGCACGAGTTTACCGTTTAGGAAGACCCAGACGTCATCATCTCCAGCAAAGTCAAAACGTTCGGCACCAGAAGCATTAATACGGACTGGTACGGACATTTGTGCAGTGAAATGATAGTTATGACATTCATGGTTGGAGATACAAGTTCTTTCGTAAATTGGGTTGCCGTCTTTCACGTTGTCTAACGGGAAGATTTGGCGACCTTCACCGGTGCCCTTGGCGCCGTCGTAGGTGTATTTATTGCCAGTCTGCTTATAGAAAGTAATTTCACTATCATATTGCCAACTCTTGCCGTCTACCTCATGGAACCACTGATAGAATTTGTCTTTCGTCACGTGACGACTCCAGCCGTCCAGATGGTTTTTTGCTTCTCTGTAGTTAGCATATTTAGGGGTGGGTAGGCCTTCGGCATCTAGCTCATCTTCTACGATGCCCTGCTGCAGGGTGCCGGTAGGCTCATCCGTACAGCTCATCTCGAACATCTGGCAGTCTTTTTTCTGGTCGAAATAAGTGATTGGCAGAGAAATCGTATCCGGATGCGCGGCAGAGGTTAAGCCCCAGTCAGATGGGATACCGTTGCTGTTAGCAACCGTAACAAGATTCATGGCGTGCACAAGGTGCGAAATGCCTATAAAAACAAGCATGGCAAAGCTAATGCAAGCAACAATTTTTGCCGCAAAAGCAATCCGATGCATCTTAAGATTAGCTTCTAACTGGTTAGCCTTACGGGTCTTAGCAGCCTTTTTAGCAGCGGTGCTGCGTTTTTTGTCAATATTTGAGGTGTTTTTGGTGTTTATTTTTTTATTCATGTTGGCCTTTTTTGAATAATTTGCTATAATCATTATATAACTTAAGCTTAGTGGAGGTCAAGTGCAAATTATCACAATTTTGCTAGGCATAGCGGCGGCTTTGGCTGTAACAGCTGGCTTTTTGATTCTGCTAGGCGCTAGAAAGGGGGCAAAAAATCGGGCATTTTTGGCATTTTGCCTAATTCTTTGTTTCACGGCGGTAGTATTCTATCTGTTTGGCGTGGTATATGAGAGGCTAGGCCTAGCTAATGTGCAGTGGATGGGGCCAATTATCCTTTGTCTGGCGATTGCCTTGCTTTATTATGCAATTCTCCACCGAAAAATTATCGCCTTAAAAACCAGCTGGCTGAGGTTTTTGTCTTACGTAGTGATTATGTTTAGCCTGGCTGTGGTATATGCGGTGATTTTGCACCTGGTAATTTACTTCATATTCAAGATAAAAAGTCCGCCAACAGAGGTAGCAGTATTGAATTTTATCATGATATCTATTGTCATGATACTTTTGCCGATTGCATATGAATTGTCCGGGCGAGTTCGGTCTATCATTCAGGCAGACCAAGTGGACATGACTTCTTTGATTCGAAAAATCAATAAAATGGCTCCAGAGAACACTAAGAGGCCGGAATTAGCGCGTTTCTTAGCAGAGCGAATGCATTTTTCCTACGTTGGGTTGGTGATAAAAGATAGGCTATATGGGTCTAAACAGCTAAAGTTGCCAGAAAAAGAGGTTCACCGTGTGATGAAGCTAGGGAAGCCGGAGGACGGCGTGTGGCAAAAGTACAATTTGGATGTACAAGCAATGCTAAGAAAACATGAGATTTATGCTGTAGCAGCGCTGAGAGACGCTAAGGGGCATGTTTTTGGGCAGATGCTAGTAGGGAGACCACTTGGAAAGATGGATTTTGAGAGACAAGATTTGATTCAGCTAGAAATGGTAGTGAATCTAATCGCTGCATTAATTGATACGGGGGCACGCTAATGTCTGCTGCGGCTGCTTCAATGCTCAGACAAACCCGAATGACTATTTTGCTGTCGCTTAATGCGGTAGCAATTTTGATTGCCGGGATTCTGATTGCTAGCGCTATTGGTATAAACAAAGGCGGGGATTTACAAGTGGTAGCTGAGCGCAACGATACCATAGATGAGAGTGTGGATAGCGCCGAGCTGATCGATCCAGTTTCGCAGTTTTTGGAAGGTATTATCGTACCAAGTACAGCTAACTCTTCGGCGGCACGTTCATCCTATTACTCTGGCAAAAAGAGCAATTCCGGTAGCAAGGGTAGTGGCGTGCTAGGCAATAATGAGCTCTGGGGTATAGACGAAATTACAATTTACCAGACAGCGGATGTAGATATTTGTATAGATGAGTCTCTGCCGGGGTATGATAACATGTACTGGCAAACTTCTAATACTGGGGTGATTGCTGGGTTTTATTCTGAGGCGCGCTCATACCTAGGATATTCGTCCAGCCAGTGCCGCTTCCCAAAGATCGTAGGGACTGGCACTACCACTGTGACGGCCGGTACTTATGATGGCGAACGGCGTGATACGCTGACTGTGAACGTGATTCCAGCGCCAGAAGATCAGTGGAAACAGGAAGTATTGTCGCTAGTAAACAATGAGCGGGCCAAGGCTGGAGTAGCGGCAGTATCCTGGGGTGACACTTGTGCTGGCGCGGCTATGGTTCGAGCAAACGAAATTAAGAGTGCTTATGCGCACACCCGGCCAGACGGTTCAGCTTGGTATACAGTCTGCCCAATTCCTTCGTCTGGCGGAAAGAGTGGCGAGAACTTAGCGGCTGGGTCGTCTGCAGTATCGCCAGAAACTGTAGTGCAAATGTGGATGAATTCGGAGGAGCACAAGAAAAACATCCTAGATCCAGAGTTTACTAAATTATCTGTAGGGTTCTCGTTTGACCCAGGAACAAAATATAAGACATACTGGTCGCAAATTTTCTCAACATATTAGGAAGTTTTTAGCTTTTCTATTAGATCACGTAAATCGGCGGCACGTTCAAAGTCAAGATTGGCAGCGGCAAGTTTCATTTGAGAAGTAAGCTCCTTGATGAGTTTTGGCACTTCTTCTTTTGGTACTTTCTTTAAATCTAATTTATTTTCTTGCTGTTTTTCCGGAATAATGGCACGAAGACCCTGAGAGATCTCCTTTTTGACGGATTGCGGAGTAATATGATGCTCCTCGTTGTATTTTTGCTGGATTTCACGACGACGATTAGTCTCAGAAATGGCCTTTTCCATACTTTCGGTGATATTGTCAGCATACATGATAACGCGCCCTTCTACGTGGCGAGCGGCGCGGCCAATGGTTTGGATAAGAGCAGACTCCGAGCGCAAGAAACCCTCTTTGTCGGCATCGAGAATCGCCACTAAACTAACTTCCGGCAGATCTAGACCTTCCCGGAGAAGATTGATGCCGACTAAGACGTCGTAAACGCCGTTTCTAAGGTCGCGGAGAATATCGCTACGCTCCAAAGTATCAATGTCGGAATGGATATAGGCGGTTTTAACGCCGCGGTCTTTCAGATGTTCAGACAGATCTTCCGCCATACGCTTAGTCAGAGTAGTAACAAGGGTACGCTGATTTTTAGCGATACGCCTGTCGATTTCTTCCATGAGGTCATCAATCTGGCCGTTAGTTGGCCTGACCTCTATTTCTGGGTCTAAAAGACCTGTTGGACGGATAACTTGCTCAGCTGGTTTTGGAGAGTGCTTTAGCTCATATTCGCCAGGAGTGGCAGAGACATAAATCGCCTGTTTAATGTGGCTCTGGAACTCATTAAAGGTCAGTGGGCGATTGTCCAGAGCACTAGGCAGACGGAAACCATATTCTACTAGAGTCTCTTTACGAGCATGGTCGCCATTATACATCCCGCGAACTTGTGGCAAAGTCATGTGCGATTCGTCTACTATAAGCAGGAAATCTTCTGGAAAAAAGTCAAGAAGCGTAGCGGGTGGTTCGCCAGCTTTACGACCATCTAGATGCCTGGAATAATTCTCAATACCTTTGACAAAGCCAGTAGATTCTAGCATCTCTAAGTCGTATTTGGTGCGCTGGGAAAGGCGCTCCGCCTCTAGAAACTTATGATGCTTTTCAAAAAACTTTAGCCTCTCGTCAAACTCGGCGCGAATAGTTTTCAGAGCGCGCTCTAGGCTGTCTTTAGGGGTGGCATAGTGGGTATTGGGGAAAATATGGAGATGGTCTGGTTTTTCTAAGACTTCCGCGGTGAGCGGATTAATGATTTTGACAGTTTCGAGTTCGTCAAAATTGAATTCAAAACGATAGGCGACCTCGCCACTAGCCGGAAAAAGATCCACGGTATCGCCGGTAACACGGAAATTGCCGCGCTCAAAGGCGATGTCGTTTCTATGGTATTGCATGGCGACAAGATAGATAATGAAGTTAGATTGGGAAATCTCGCTCAAATTTCCCGCAACCCATTTCCCATTTTCTTTGTGGAGTGGCAATGACATCTCCGTGTAGTGGTCGGGGGAGCCAATGCCGTAGATACAAGAGACGCTGGCAACAATAATTGTATCCGGGCGAGTGAGGAGGGAGACCGTAGCGGCGTGGCGGAGACGGTCAATTTCTTCGTTTATGGCGGAATCTTTCTCAATATAAGTGTCAGTACTAGCAATATAGGCTTCCGGTTGATAATAATCAAAATATGATACAAAGTAGTGTACCTCGTTGTTCGGGAAAAAGTCACGAAATTCGGAGTAAAGCTGGGCGGCCAAGGTCTTGTTGTGGGCCAGAATCAACGTAGGCTTCTGGGTCTGCTCGATGATGTTAGCCATAGTAAAAGTCTTCCCAGAGCCGGTCACGCCAAGGAGGGTCTGTTCCCTTTCGCCGTTTTTTAGGCCTGCTACTAGCTGAGCAATAGCCTGCGGCTGGTCGCCGGTAGGCTGATATTTGCTAACTAATTGGAGTTTAGGCATATGAACTATTATAACATATATTCTGGGCTTGATTCAAGGTTTTAGTATTGACATTTTAGGCAAAGTGTGCTATAATGGTGGTATGAATTATCTCTGGTAGTCAGGGGTAATTAGCACGAAAGGGGGTAGTTGTATGTTAAAGAGTGATTTATATCCGCTACTACGCAGCAAGGCTTTTTCCAAGCTCCGCTGTGGCGGAGAGGCTGACTTAACAGCCAGTGAGCTGGCCTTTCTGAAAAGCGAGTTTGCCAAGATTTATGGCGGGGAGAAACTTAGCCTATCAGAAATGATAGAAAAAGCCTATGAACTCACCAAAATTGAAACAACTTAGCACCTGCCCCCGTACTTTGTACGGGGGATTTTTTAGTCTCTGCTGTGGAATTGGGCTACGATAGAGCGGTTTTGGTCGTAGTACTGGTCTCCCTGGCCACGCTCGGCTTCGGCAAAATCTTTAGAAAAGGCAGTGCGGATGTAGGCCTCAACAGAGGAACGGTCGTATTCGGCGCGGGCATTAGTTTCTCCACGCGGGTCTAGAAACTCCTTATAAGCAAAATCATTGGTCTCAAAATCGCGGAAAATCAAGCGTTTGGCATCGTATTTATCAGCCAGGCGGTTGATTTGATTAATCCCCCGGATCATGGCGTTGTGATGATATGCCCGGGAATTTTGGTAGCTCTGCGGGTCCATCCGGCGGAGTTCTTTATCATCTACGGCGTGAATATATTCCGCTACTAACATGTGCAGACTCTCTACGGTCTCTAAGTCCTCAGTTTGATGTTCGTCCAAAGAATTTTTAATAGCACTAATCAGGGCACGGTTGCGCTGGTCATAAAAATTGCCGGCATAGGCCTCAATGGAATCGTGCCCATCTACCGCGGCCAGGCGTTCGGCGTTGTCGCGGTCGTAACGAGTCTGGAACTCTAATTTGGGCTCTATGTTTTTTAACTTCTGGAAAGCCTCGGCGGCATCCTGCTCCCAGAGCTCATATTCTTTTAAGGTGAACTGTTTATCCTGTTTTTGTTTAGCAAAGGTCTGTTCTATCTCGCGGTATTCCCCGGCCCAATAGTCTAGTTCCCCGGCGGCGCGTTCTTTTTCGTGCGTCAGCCAATCAGTGACAAGGCGACCCATGTCGGACTTAGCCTGATCGGAAAGAGATTCTGAGGAGTCTACATTTTCCGGCGATGGAGCTGCTGGCGAGCTCATTGATTCATGATTCATACGCTTATTATAGCATAGTACGCCTAAGCACGCGAGTTTAGCGGGCGACGCAACGAACAGTAAAGCCATAGCCCTTATTGTTGCTGCTCTGAGGGACCAGGTAGCCACTGTTGAAGATCAGGTAGTACGCGTTGGTATCCGACTTAGCAGTAGCGCTCCAGAAGTAGCCGGTCGTGCCCTGACGGCCCAGGGTACCACCATTCCAGCGGTAGAAGCCGGAACGGATAAAGTGGAGTGGTTCCGCCATTACGCTTGTATCTGTGTCGGTTGCACTGATACCGTAGATAGTTCTTATAAGATTGTTGAAGGACTTGCTACCGCTGTTCTGTGGGAGCTGCCAGCCTTTCGGACAGATACTATCATCTATATTCTGGCCATCTGTAGCAATATCTGCTGTGCCACTTCCAGCTGTAGCTGCTGGCCAGTTGTAGTAGTTGCCAAAGTGATTGCGGAGATTACCAGTGATAGTGTAGCAATTACTCGTGTCCGTGGAACTTGCGACACAGTCACTAGAATCGGCCGTATCTGGGTCCCAATACCGTCCATCCGTACCGCCAGTCTTTACATCAATGGTGCCGTTATCATTAAAGGTAAAGGAACGTG
>CAZAAA010000012.1:0-17355 GCA_964483335.1 uncultured Candidatus Saccharibacteria bacterium
CCAAGTGCATCCGGCAGGGAAACATAAATTATGTCTGCACCGTCATTGTCATAATCCGCCACGTTCTCCATAGCTACTTCCGAGACTTCGCCACGCCTCAAATCAACTTCCTGTAAATTACTTTGTGCCAATACCAACAATTTATCCGCCGCGTTATTCTCCATAGTTACTTTTGTCATTTCTAAATTAAATTTCTTAGAAATATTAACACTATCTTCTGGTTTTCTTAAATTAACCAGAAGCCATTGCGTCTTTACTCCATTTTCTGCTTTTACAATTACTTTATCATTATTTTTGTTCCATTCAGTGATTGTCAGTTGCCCACTAAATTTATCCGCCACCACAAAATCGCCGAGCAAGTTTATAATGTCTATATCTAGAATATTTTTTTCACTATCTATTTCCGCATAATGCCATGATGTTGCTTTGTCAGCATACAATATATGTTTCCGATCCGGTACCATTACCAAGAAATCTAGACTACTAAACTGCCGTACTGTTTCTGTTTTTCTATCCTGCAACAATAACCGTGCATAGTTAATCCGCCTCAGCCACCCCGGAGAAATTGCGACATCCTTCTGCCAAGATTCATAGCCGTCTTTATATAGTGCTACATGGTAGGTTCCCTCATCTAACATCTTATTAATTTCCGTCTTCCCAACTTGCTCTCCGTCAATCTCTACCTTAGCGCCGCTCGGAAAAGATGATACTTGCAAAAGCCCAGCCTGCTCTAGTACTAGACCGTCTTTTACCCTGTATCCAGAAACTACTAAAATCAA
The DNA here is from genome assembly GCA_964483335.1 of uncultured Candidatus Saccharibacteria bacterium. Lineage (GTDB taxonomy): Bacteria > Patescibacteriota > Saccharimonadia > Saccharimonadales > Saccharimonadaceae > Nanosyncoccus. The sequence goes on from CAZAAA010000012.1 coordinate 780, forward strand.
TATCGCCACTAAGACTACAATCATCAGCGCCATCAAAGAATCAATTAGAACTACTCTTACTGTCCTAATTCGTTTCTGTTTTTCAATATCCATAAAACATATTATACCATAAAAATTTCTGAAAATCGCTCTTGTTTTTTATTCTGCTTGAGACTATAATAGACATAAGCCCTGTGGAGGTAATAATAAGCGAGGAAAACTATGCAAAAGTCACCATCTGACAACCAGAATCACTCTAGCTCTACCACTCATCATACTTTGCAACGCTCCTCTACTCTTAATCGTCGCTACGTTGCCCGCCCCGGTTCTTACTATGACCGTAAAGGCAAGCGTATCGTAGAAGTTATCGATGTTTCCGCGCAGCCAGAAACCGCCACTTTCCCCGAAATCTCGCATTATGCTCACAAAATTTCCGTCATTGATAGCAGCGAGCCAGAAACACTTGCAGCAGCTCCCGAACCAGCTGATCTCCCACCCGCTGAAAACCCTTATCAATCTGCCCTAGAGAAAAAGAAGACCAAAAAATCCGCTCATACCCCCACCGCTAAAGAGCTCAAAAATCTTGCCATTAACCAAGCTCTGGAGTCTGTCGCCGCAGAAACCCCAGCTAAAGCTAAAAAATCACATAAGAGTCGCAAAGAAGATAAGCGCGCCAGAAAAGAAGCTATCAAAGCTGCCAAAAAGCAGGCCAAACTGGCTAAACAAGCCAGAAAGAGGCTCAAATCCCCGCACCGCGGTCGCCGTTTCGCCCTGGCCTTCTCCTGTGCCGCTGCTTGCGTGGCTGTGATTGGCTATTTTATTTATACTAACGCTCCGGATCTTTCTGTTCGAGTCGCCGCCATCCAGACTGGTATTGACGCCAAATACCCTTCCTACACCCCGCGCGACTACCAAATGTCTTCCGTTTCTACTGATGCAGACGGACACGTCTTAATCGAATTCGCCGGCCCAGACAACAACAGCTATACCTTGACTGAGGAAAAATCCACTTGGGATTCTAACGCCGTCCTCTCCAACTATGTCAAGCCAAACTGGAAAGACAATTATGATACTATTCGCGAACAAGGCATCACTATCTACATCTCTGGTTCTGATGCAGTTTGGGTCAATGGCGGTATTTTCTATCAACTAGACGCTTCCGCCGGCAATCTCACCAAAAAGCAAATCAAAACCATCGTCACATCTCTATAATTATGTTATAATAACTACATGATTAAGACTCGTTTTGCTCCATCGCCTACTGGTTATATTCACATTGGCAACGTCCGCAGTGCCATTTATCCTTATCTCATTGCCAAACAAACCAACGGTCGTTTCGTCTTGCGCATAGAAGATACTGATCGCGCTCGCTACGTAGAGGGTGCCACTGAGCTAATCGAAGACACCCTAAAATGGCTGGGATTAGATTGGGACGAGGGGCCGATTGTAGGCGGCCCGGCCGAGCCTTATTTCCAAAGCGAACGTCAGGAAATATATAAAGCTTGGGCAGAAAAACTCATCAGCACCGGCCGCGCCTATGCCGACACTACCACCCCGGAAGAGGTCAACGCCTGGCGCGAACACGACAAAAAAACCGGCCACGCTTTTCTTTTCCGTGAACATCGCCCGGAGTCCAGTAGCTACAGCCCAGAAGACACCCGTAAACTCTGGCAAGAAGGCTATCCCTTGCGATTCAAATCCGCGCCCAAAAATTACGAATGGCACGACGAAGTTATGGGCGACATGAAAACCGGCCCCGAAGTTTGTGATGATATTATCCTTATCAAAAAAGACGGCTTTCCTACTTATAACTTTGCCCACATTGTAGACGACGCTGAAATGGGCGTCACTCATATTGCCCGTGGCGTAGAATATCTTTCCTCTATGCCGAATTATCTCGCTCTTTATGAAGCCCTAGATTTACCGCGCCCTAAATTCATCTCCCTGCCACACATTCTCGCTCCGCAGGGCAACAAGAAACTTGGCAAACGCGACGGCGCCAAATCCGTCACTGAATACCGCGACGACGGCATTCTTCCGGAAGCCATGTTAAATTATCTAGCCTGCCTGGGCTGGAACGACGGCACCGAGCAGGAAATCTATAGCAAAGATGAATTAATTAAGAGTTTCAGCATTGACCGCATCCAAAATTCTTCTGCTCGTTTTGACGAAACTAAAATTCATTGGTACAACGGCCAGTGGATTCGCAAAATTTATAGCGAGCAAGGAGTCGACGCACTCTACGAAAGAACCAAGGGATTTTGGCCTAAACCTGCCGCGAGCTACCCAGCTGACTACCAAAAACAAGTCCTAGACATTATTTATGACCGCCTCAAAACTCTCCGTGACCTGTCCGACATGACTACTTATTTCTTCACCGACCCAGAAGTAGACCTAGATTTTCTAACTAATAACAAATTCCTAAAGAAGCTCTCAGAACAAGAGCTAGCCGACCTTCTCACTATAACCATAGAAAAACTCCGCGCTCTCCCCGACTGGACTTCAGACACTTTACAACAAGCTTTCAACGATTTACTATCAGAAACCGGCAAAAAACCTGCAGAACTTTTCTCGCTCATCCGTATCGCAATAAGCTACGCACCATTTTCTCCAGCGCTCCATCTTACTGCCTATGTTCTCGGCAAAGAAACTACACTCGCTCGTCTCTCCGCTACTCGCTCCGCTCTTGTTGACGACCAGCAATAATGCTATAATTAATTCATGAAATTAACCGTAAGCGGCTACGTGCCGGAAAAAGATGATGACGACAACAACACTAAAAACCCCGTCACTGATGATAGCATTACCATAGTCCCCCATAAAGACCCCCATGAAAATCCTTCCAAAACCGGCCAAACAAAACCCGAACATAAGCAGGCAAAACGCTCAAACAAAAAACGAATCATTATTATCATTTCCATTATAGTCGTTCTAATTGCCGCAATTATCACTACGGTTGTCTTCCTATTAAACCAAAAACCCGCCGACCAGCCTGCCGGCACTTCCGAAACTACCGAAATAGAACTTCCGCATTATTATAGCTCGCTTACCGGGGAAGAAATCGCCAGTCCTGCGGATGACAACAAGCCAATTTTCTGCGTCCAAGTTCCCAACGGCCTAGACGGCCCTCGCCCACAAGTTGGATTAAGAGAAGCTAAGGTCGTTTTTGAAGCTATCGCCGAGGCTGGCATTACTCGTTTTGCCGCCGTTTTCCAAGACCCGCAAAGCTCCATGATTGGCCCAATTCGCTCTCTCCGGCCGTATTATCTTGACTGGGATATTCCACTAGGCTGTAGCGTGGTGCACGCCGGTGGCTCCTACGAGGCTATTCACAATCTCAGAACTACCAATACCCCTGATGTTGATGAATCCACTACTTACATGTGGCGCGATTACTCCGGCTATCGCGCACCAAACAATCTCTTCACCTCTGGCCCGCTTCTTGCCAAATGGGCCGCGGATAATGGTTTCACCGAGAGCCACCCTAAGGGCTGGGCGCATCTCACCCCTACAGAGACCGCTGCCGCCGCCAAAACAGCCCTAGAAGCCTCTGAGAGGCCCACTGGCGACGCCGAAGACTCAAAGCCGCCTATTCCACTAGTAGAAAACATTAGCGTCAATTACGGCCCTACCGCCAGCTTTAACACCCATTATACTTACAACAAAGACACTAACACTTACGCTCGTAGCTATGCCACTGGCGACGCCGGCACCTCTTATACCTGCCCGGCCGGACTAGATAACGTCAAACCTAAACAGCAGTGCGCAGGCCCGGAACAACTCACCCCTAGCGTCATAGCAGTCATGTTTATGCAGGAACGCCGCGCCTCTGATAATTATCACGAAGATATTACTACTACCGGCTCCGGTCGCGCCGTCATTTTCCAGAACGGCACCGCCACCGAGGGCACCTGGAACAAAGCCTCTCAAGCCGAACAGATTATCTTCAAAAATGGCGCCGGGGAAGAAATCAAACTCGCCGTTGGCCAGCTCTGGATTTCTGCCATCCCTAATTACGGCAGCATAAATTACTAAAAATCACAAAAGTACTGGACAAAATCACAAAAATGTGATACAATTATAGTAGATACTTATTGTATCACCTAAATTGTACATTTTGCACCTTAACAGGAGGTTAATCTTATGAAAAAGGAAATGTTATGTGTATCTTTAGTTATGTCACTCTTAGCCGTCACTCTGACTGGCTGCAACAGCGAAGCAAGTTCCAGCAAACCTGCACCGGAGCAAAAATCTGCCATTAGTTTCACCCCTGATGATTCTGCGATGGAAATAGCTGAGGCAAACACTCCGGAACCGGAAGAGTTAGAAGAAGCAATAGCTGAGGAAGTTGAAGAAGTAGAAGAAACCACGGAGCCGGAAGAGGCCGCAGAAGACCCTACCGCACCGGGATATACCTATACTCCTTCTAATGATTACAGTGTTATACCAACTGGTTATGTCACCTACATTACCAACCTTGGCCCTACTGGTAATTATCTCAAGGATGAGTTCGGGTTGCCCCGTCAGGAGTACTTCTGGATAGACAATGAGACTTTTGACTGCATTGGCTACCTCTTTGCCTGCGGAGCTAAACAGATTGAGCTGGCTCAAACTGCCATGAAAGTACATTTTGGCGGCGTTGCGCCAACCGCACAGGGCGCCGCGATTGAAGTAGACAAAATCAGGCCCGATATTCTTATCGAATATGAAGGATACGATAGAATTACTGTAGACACCATTCAGTACCACCTAGTAATCGATAGTATGTATCCTGACCACGCTCCATCTGATCTGGGTTCAGAAGTCTATCTTTATAGCTCAGCACCTGACTACCCGCCACAACACAGCCCTATCCATTCCTATTATGTATCAACTCTCCCACGTCTGATTAACTGTGCACTAAATCACAAAGATTACAGTTGTCCACTCGACGGTACTGGCATTATCCACTGGTTCTACGACAACAACACCAACCAGGACTGTCCCGAATCATATGATAAGCACTAATCTCCTCTAGCGCTCGCCCCTTGCGAGCGCTTTTTCTATGCCGTCAAATCCTGCCGGCGCAAATCATCATATATAATATATTGCTCTGCCTTTACCAATGGCAAAACTTCTGCCACGATACTGCCGTCCTCATACTGCCACTTCTCTTCTATCTCTGGCGCATCCGTCTTTGGCCCTAATCCCGCCGGGTCATAATGCGCAATATAGTCTAGTGCTTCTACCACGCCCAACGTTTCATTCACTTGGTCTTTCGTCATCCCACTATAGCGCGCAATAATTCCCTCCGTGGAATTATCCAGCGGATGCTCTTTGTACCAATCATCCAAATACACTGCTATAGCTGAATCTTCTACAATCCCGGCATTCTCCATCCAACGCTGATCTTCTGAATAAGCCGAGTAATATTTAGATTCATCGCTCAAACATGCTTCGCCTGAGCTCCACTTGATATTTGTCTCATCCACCGCCGCAGAACTAAAATCCACAAAATCCCCTGCAATCGGAATCATCCCTGTACCAGTATTAAGCACAGTATCGAAGGCCTCGTTACCAGTGCCAAACAACTGATACTCGTTTCCATCCACATAGCCAAACGGCGTCGTCCGCGCAGAACAGGCTATCACCCACTTACCCAGCTCCGAATCTTTTTTAATTTTTGGATTATAACCATATTTTACACCGTCCGCGTCTTCTTTATCTGTCTCACCCCCAGCTTCCATGTCGCAACCATTTTCAAAATTATCCGCACAAATCTCCTTGAAAATATCGTAAGGATCTTTCTTTAGTAGCGCATCATCCGTTGCATAATTAGAAACATAGTACGGGCTACAATAAGCGTCCCCCGCTAGACCAAACTCCGACAGGGAAGGACAGTCCGTCTTTAACTCCCGTCGGAATTTCACTCCGTCATCCGCCGCACTTACTACCGGCAACACCGACGTCAGCGCCTGCCCAGCCACGGAGGCCGCCCTAGACACTAATGTTGTAGGCGTAGAATACAACGACAGTCCTATTGGCACCAGAGAATAGACAATGCTGCCCAGAAAAGTATTTTTACTCGTCACATCAAACGGACTCCGGGTTAAGCGGTCGTACCGCGCTTCTTCTGCAATGATCGCCTGCGTTGCATTGTGCATTGCCACTACTTCCGCTTCCGTACCCGGCTTACCACTACTAGACTGCTCCTGCTCGCCCAAGTACATATTTGCCCCCGCATCTAGCGCATAGGCCGCATCCTCCCCGGCCATATTAGTAATCAAATCCTTAGCCAGCCATTCTACTAAACGCGGAATCACTGCCGCAATCACCATTGATACTGCCGTCATTATCATGGTCGTTATAGCAAGCTGTATAAAACTATCCAGGAATTTCTTGAAGAACGCACCTGGGCCAGTTGTAACTAATGTTAGTATATCTCCCGCCATCTGCGTCATTGCTTCAGCCCCGCGCATCATTAGGCATTTCTTATAATTACCTAATTTATTGCCATTTGATGCACTCAATAAATCATTTAACTGAGGAATAAACTCATTAATCGTAGTTCCGGTTTTTTCATACTGGTTACCTTTAAACGCAAACGGGAACAAAACATGCAGTATATCGCCCTTTAAAGTATTGTTTAGTGATTCGTCGCCGTCCTGGCCAGAGTTACTCGCCTTAACGTTCATAGAAAGCATCGCGGAAAATGTGTTATCTACATTAAACTTCCGCGCCACTGGATCATCCGCCGCTACCGGCGACCCTCCAAAGAAATGGTTGAAAGCCGGACTCTCCATTGCCGCCGTATCAGTCTTTGCCGTAGTCATTTTACCAGCTTCGTCTATGCCAGTGGTCTCGCCTTTCTCTGATAGTCCATTCATGAAATAATGTATTGTATTTCCGGCACTATCATCTACTTGCGTTTTTTGAATTGCTTCTAGCGACACTGTTACATAATTTAATATATTCGCTCGCTGAATTGCCGTTGCTACCGCCGAAATTGCCCCCACTGTTTTCATAAAACCACAGACCATCCGGCTGGCACTTGTCAATGCGCCTCCTGCCGCCAAAACTTTCTTTGCCCTAGCCGACATCGCGTTTGTGACTGTGCTCGTTGCCGAACCTTTCAATTTTCCGGTATCGTCTACAATTTCATTCTTCCGTACCCCGTCACCACCTATTCCTTTTTCTGTCACTCTCTCTACCTTCTTCCATTCATATATAGGATTATCATCAGCATCTCTCCCCGTCTCTACTTGCTCCCATTTTACCGTGTCACTCTCCTCTATTAGCTGATCCGGCTGATCCGAATTCGACTCCGAAAACTGGTCTCCCTCCAGCCCCGTCTTTTTCGCCGCGGTCTGTATCTCCTCGTCGCTCGCCTGCTCGTCCACCCCTGCCAGCCGGTTTCTGATATTCACTATCCGTCTATGAAATTTTTGTGACACTGAATCAAACCACCCCGCAAAATGCCCTTTCAAATTCCGCGTAGAAAGGTCGTGATCCCGATAAAAATCATCGCTACTGGCCAGCGCATCATCCAGCAAAATCGACCCAGATACCTTACCAAGATCCCCCTCATTTGCCACTACTTTAAACGACTCCCCAGTAATATCATTTTTATAAATTAAGTGCCGCACTCCGCCATCTTCGCTATAAGTGATGTTATGTTTTGCTAGTTTTTTCTGCGTAGATTTAGAAACCTTGAACTTCTCCGAAGAAAACACACCGCCCTGCGTTAGGGAAACGTGCCGGTCTGATTTCATCTGGAATCGCGTCAAATAATTACCACGCACTCGCATAGAAGTACGCAGGGAGTTCAGCTCATCTAGTGCATTCGCCACAAACGCAAATGGTGCCATCACTTGCGAGCTCGCCACTAGTATCATTGCAAGAGAGATAATTGCCCCCACTAGGAAAAACGGCCCTTTGCCTTTCAGCCTGCCTTTTAGGCTTCCCTTATTCTTGCCAGCACTGCGGCTGTCAGCGCCACTTCCAGAATAAAACCCCGAACGTTCCACCCCCCGCGCCTCCGCTTCTCCGCCATTCATCAGCGAAGAACGCCCCGTTCCGGCTGCATTATTAGCGCTAGCAGCCTCTTCTATCCCCCTCGCCCTGGACTTTCCGGAGGAATTTTTCTCCGCCCGTTTCTCCGCCCGCGATTTTTTCTCTGTGTCGTCCGGCCGATAAAAATCCGGCGTAGTATTACGCCAACTCTCGTCCAGCCCCGAATAATCATTGTCTATTGGGTCAGACTTAGCATCAGAATCCTTACGACCTTCGTCATTCATTCTGCTTATGATTATAGCACGGAGCTACCAAAAAACCTAGCGTTTTAGTCGCAATCGCAGCCTTCTTCACGCTGCTGTGCTTCCTCGTCCGCGCGCTCCTCTTCTAAAATCTCAATGTCTTTCTCTTCTTCTTTGTCCATAATCTTATTGTAACACAAAAAATCCCCAAAACGGGGGATTAATTTTGGTGATTCCGGCGGGAGTCGAACCCGCGATTTTCTGGATGAGAACCAGACGTCCTAGACCACTAGACGACGGAACCAAGCGAGGAAAGCGCTCACGAGCTTGCTCGTACGAGTGTTTTCCGAGCGAGGCTGCGAAAGCGCAAAGCGCTTACGGAACCGCTAAAGAATATTTTAACAAAAACGCCCTAAAATGTCAAACGCCCCGGCCAAAACCGGAGCGTTTTTAAATTCATGAGTTAATCTTCGTGCAAAGCCTGCACTCTAACATCATACGTCGGATAAGACCAGTGCGTAATACCCATCTCTGCAAACGGACATTCTCTCTCGTCGTAACGACCCAGTCGGTCGATTACCTCAAACAGAGTCCACAGAGTTTCCTCATGTATGTACTTCTCGTGCCGAGAATCCACCAAGATCAAATCTCCCAGTGGCTTCAAATCTGCCCGATATGTCCACTCATCTGTCCGATTAATCGTAATCTGCGGCGTCGTGAAATCAGTGACTAGTGTCACTTGCACTTTATCACCAGATGGTAACTTTACGCTCATCCAGGCCGGCTCCAAGTAAATTGTACTTACTTCCACGTCCGTGCCCTCGGACTCTAAGTAGCCTTTTAAATCAAACTCTGTGCAATCTTTATTAAAAAATTGTACAAAGTTAGGCTCCCAGAGTTTCGACTCCGGTGTTACGACGATCTCGGGATCTGCTACCGGGACTACAATTGGCGCAAGCTCCTCCATGGAGTCTTTTACCTCAATCGGCCGCTGCGTCTCAAATAGTTCAGCAAACCAACTCGTTTCCGCCTGCTCTCTCTGGCCCCTAGCATAAGTTGCTACCAGGCCAATCAGCGTGCAAGCTACCATTAACACTGCTCCAAACCGCATTATCTGTTTTACTCTCATAAACTTACCCCCTTTGGTAAATTACCTGTTCCGTATCTAGGGCCGGAACACTACCCCATACCCTCATTATACCACACTTAGAGAAAAAAGTCAAGCATTTTAACTTGCATTCTGCGGTTGTTTCTGTTATACTACGAGTATGAAAAAACTGCCCATCGTCGCCCTTATTGGCCAAACTAACGCCGGAAAATCCAGCCTACTTAACCGTCTAGCGCACAAAAATATTGCTATTGTTGCCAGGGAAGCAGGCACTACCCGGGATAATGTTATGGCTAAAATTGACGACCGCTTTATTTTGATTGACACTGCCGGCTTAAAAGACCCAGAGGACGATTTTGAAGCTAGTATCAAGGAACAAATCGACGACGCCGTCAATACCGCCGACCTAATTTTAGTGACTCTAGACAGTACCAAATATCCGGACGACAGGGACAAAAAAATCGCCAAAAACGCCTTAAAATCTAAAAAGCCAGTCCTCCTTGTCCTCAATAAATCCGACCTAAAAGAGTCTTTACCAGATACAGAATTTTTGCGCCTCGGTATCAAACCAGACCAAACTTTCCGCACCTCCGCCACTACCGGCCAAGGCGTGCAAGGGTTAAAACACCAGATTTTGGCGCGATTGTTGCAAACCCGAGCTAAGTCGGAATTTTCCGATGAGGTTTTCTCGGGCGGTGCGGAGGCCGCTGCCGAGCTCGAGCGCCAGCGCCCCGTGAAGACAGGCGCGCTGGACGCGTCCCGAGAAGGCCTCGCGGAAAATTCCGCCCTAACACTTGCTTTAATTGGTCGCCCCAACGTCGGCAAAAGTAGCCTCTTCAACTCCCTCGCCAAAAAACAGCAGGCTCTTGTCAGTAGCCGGCAGGGAACTACTCGCGATGTCAACCGCGTAAACATTAAATACAAAGGCCAAAATTTAGAAATTCTTGACACCGCCGGCCTCAGAAGACCCGGCAAACGCGAAGTTGGCATTGAAAAATTCAGCGCCATCCGCACTCTCGCCGCCATCGAAGAAGCCGACGTCTGCGCCCTCCTAATTGACGCCACTGAACCGCACAGCAAACTTGACCAATCTCTCGCCGGCCAAATCGTCGACGCCGGCAAGGGAATCATAGTGGTCCTGACCAAATGCGATTTATTGGACAGTTTTTCCGCGGGCGGCCCGCAGGTTACGACCGAGGACGAGCGGTGCGACCCCGCGACGGCGGGCGTCGCGAACGCGTCCCGCGGAAAAACCGTCCAACAAATCTTAGATGACCTGGAGCGCGACTACGACTTCATCCCCTATGCCCCTGTCCTCATCACCAGCAGCGAAACCGGCCAGAACGTCACTAAACTATTCGAACTAGCCGCCGAAATCAACAACACCAGAAAACAAGAGGTCAAAACCTCCGAGCTAAATAAAATCCTCCAGGAAGCCATCATCAGTCACCCGCCTGCCGGATTGAAAAACACTCACCCTAAACCCAAATATATCGTCCAAACCGACGTAGCGCCCCCCTGGTTTGTTGTCCATGGCCGCGAAATGGAACTAATGCACTGGTCTTATAAACGTTACTTGGAGCGAAAAATCCGCGAAAAATATCCTTTTATTGGTACGCCTATCAAATTTAGTTTTCGGAACGAAAAATAGTATGCTAGAATAATTATAGGTGGGCTAAAAGCCCCCATTTTGCACCTTAAAAGAAAGGAGGAACTTATTATGGCCCATCAACGTCCCCGTCAATTACCTAAGCCAAATTTTCAGTCACATTTTCCAGCCCCAAAAGTCGTAGAAATGCATCATAAAAACAACCATAATGCTTTCACCCCTGGCTGGAAAAGGCCCAAAAAACAGGAAAAGCAGCGTCCGGTTTCTAATCCCCCGGAAATGCCGGCTGTTACTAACACTTCGGAGTCAAAAACCACGCCAACAAAAACTTCCGAGGAAGAATACCATCCATACATTATCCCCGGATTAGACTTGCTAATTGGCGATCCGGATATCCTGACGCCGGATTCTGACACCAAACGCAAAGCCGATTACCTGCTAATTCCTACCACTTATCTTGACAGTCTCTATCAGTTCTATAATGAGATCTCTTCTCGCGGAGAAGCCGCCCAGAAAATCGTTCATACTCTTGGTCGTATTCGCCTGCAGATTAACGAATCTCGCAAAAACGGCAATTTCGCCGCCGAAGAACTGGAATGTTTCCTCTGTCAGAACGGTATGCGCATCGCCTTTTGTGATGGCAACCACCACTTGCCTAGCGCTAGGTTGCAAGCAGTTGACTTAGCCAAGCGTTTACTCTCTGTTTCTAGCAACCGCGGGCGTATCGCCATCATGACCGGTAGCGACAAGCTCATTGCCTCTGCCGCCATGGCCGATATTGATGTCGCCATCGCCAATCCGGAAATCTACCGCGGCCGGCGCAAGATTATTTTACCCACCGAGCTCGAAGGACTCTGGCAAAAAGATAGTCATGGTAATCGTTTCATCCCGGCTGACATCTGTAAAGATCTCGCCTCGGACGAACCTCTACGTCTCAATGAATACGTTGAGCTCAAGTTCGAAACCAGAGCCAGTAGTAGACGTGGCTGGTATGACAATGTTGGCAAATTCAACGGCTACGGTATTACACCACTGGATTATGGTAAATTTAGCCATCCGGCCTATCATCACATTCGGCCGCTCAACGTTGGCCAGGCTATGCTCATGGATGCTTTGGCCGCGCCTACGGATGAGATCGCCACGGTTATCGTCAACGGCACTTTTGGTACCGGTAAAACTTTTATGACCGTAGCCGCCGCCATGGCTGGTACAGACAGTAAAACCTACGAAAAAATTTACGTCTGCCCGTCCGACGGTTCTCTCGGCAAGGCTAAAGGTTTCGCCCCTGGCACACCCCAGGAGAAAGCCATGGCCGACGCCCGGCCCATCATTTCTGCCATCCGCGAGGTTCTGCGCCTGAAAGATGACGCACCATCACGCAAAGCTATCGAGGAAATAACCGAAGATATAAGCAGTCGCCGCGCCGCCCGGGAAAAACACAAAGCCAAAAAAATTCTCCAGGCCGAGCAGCATCTCTCTCTGGACAAAAAAGCCGACCTCTACATCAGAGATCACTTTGAGTTTGTCTCGCTCATTGCTATTCAGGGAGAAAGTATCAACCGCGGCTTCCTGATTCTGGACGAGTTTGAGAACACCGAGCGTTTTCAGGCCCGTGGCACCCTTTCCCGCGCCGGTTTTAATACCAAGACCGTCGCTATGGGTGATCCGTATCAGATCAACAATCCTCATCTAAACATCAACTCCAATGGCCTCAGCTACGCCGCCTCTAAGTTTGGCGGTCAGCCACTTATCGCAGTGGTTAGTCTGGAGCCGCACGAAGTTGAACGTTCCGAGGTTGCTGCGATTATTGCTAATACCATCTGACGGTTTCCTCCTTTATTTGGCCCACCAGTTCTATCGGTGGGCCTTTTGCTTGCCAAATTTTCGGAGTTTTACTCCGCGCCGAAATTGCCTCATTACCCCTGTTGTGCTATACTAGAACCATGAAACTTATCGTCGCCCTGGGGAATCCCGGAAATCAGTATAATTTCACCCGCCATAATTTTGGCTTCCTTGCCCTAGATTTCTATTTTAAGGTCAACTCGCTCGCCTGGGCAGAAACCCCTAAATTCAATGCTATTTATCATAAAGAAGGTGACACTATTTTTATTAAGCCCCAAACTTTCTACAACGAAGTTGGCAAAAGCGTCCAAGCTTTCATGCACTACTACAAAATCTCCCCTAAAGACATTCTCGTCATTTGCGACGATTTCAACTTATCCTTTGGCAGTATTCGCCTCAGGGAAAAGGGCTCTGCCGGCGGCAATAACGGTCTTAAATCTATCATCAGCGAACTAAAAACCGACGCTTTTCCGCGCCTTCGTCTTGGCACTGGTAACGACGCCCTCCGCAGAAAAATCGGCGACACGGATTTTGTCTTGTCGCGCTTTACTCCGGCAGAAAAAGAACAGCTTCCAGAAATTTTACGTCAAGTTTGTGAAAAAATCACCTAAAACCTCTTGCATTTTTTGCCAAACTCCGCTACAATAGGTTACAAGAAGTAGTGTGCCATATTTTTATAGCAAAAACCGCGAGACACCGGAATGTGGCGAATACCGGTGTAAAAATGGCAGTAATCTTCGGCGCTAAAAGATTATCAACACTAAGGTAAGAGGTAAAAGTGAGTACTAAAACTACTGACAAAAGTGGTGGCCGTGTGTTTTTCACAGAAGGCGACCAAGCACTCCCCATCCCTGATCTGATTGCTCATCAAAAGGATAGTTGGGAAGATTTTATCAAATCCGGCCTGAGAGAGGTCTTTAACGAGCTCAACCCTATAGATGACTATACCGGCCAAAAGCTCAGTCTACGGTTCAAGGACTACGAATTTCGCGCTCCTAAACAGACCGAACAAGAAGCTAAATACAATTTAGCCACCTACGAAGCTCCGCTCCATGTCCAGGTAGAGCTAGAAAACAAAGTCACCGGCAACAAGACCGAACAAGACATTTTCTTTGGCGACTACCCCTGGATGACCGACCGCGCCACCTTCATTATCAACGGTACTGAGCGCGTGGTTGTTTCTCAGCTCATCCGTTCCGCCGGCGTCTTCTTTATCGCCGACAAAATCGACGGCCGCAACTACTATGGAGCCAAGGTCATCCCTGGTCGTGGCGCCTGGCTTGAGTTCGAAACCGCCAAAAACAACTGTCTCTATGTCAAAATCGACCGCCGCCGCAAGATTCCGGTCACCACCTTTTTGCGTGCCCTCGGTATGAGCAAAAAATCCGAAATTCTCGAGACTTTCAAAGATGCCGACAACGGCCCAGTTAGCTATATCGAGTCTACTTTGGACAAAGATACCACTTCTGGCCAGAGCGAAGCCTTAATTGAAGTCTACCGCAGACTTCGCCCGGGCGATCTCGCCACCGTCGAAAATGCTAAAAGCATGGTGGAGCGCACTTTCTTTGATTATAAACGCTACGATTATTCCCAGGTTGGTCGCTTCAAAATCAACCAGCGCCTTGGTTTTGATACCCCTAACGATGCCAAACATCGCACCCTGCAAATGGAAGATCTCGTCGCCATTATCAAAGAAATCATTCGCCTTAACAACACCCAAGATCCGGCCGACGACATCGACTCTTTGAGCAATCGCCGCGTGAAACTGGTCGGCGAACTCGTCCAGCGCCAATTCCGTCTTGGTATGCTTCGCTTACAGCGTAACATCTTAGACCGTATGTCTATGGCTAACCCCGAAGAAGTTACCCCTTCTCAGCTACTCAACTCTCGCCCAGTTGTTGCTGCGGTAAAGGAGTTCTTCAGTAGTTCTCAGCTCTCCCAGCTGATGGACGAAACCAACCCATTCTCCGAGTTAGCCCACAAACGCCGTCTTTCCTCTATGGGCCCTGGTGGTCTAACTCGTGAGCGCGCCGGTTTTGACGTTCGCGATACCCACCCTACCCACTACGGCCGTATCTGTACCGTAGAAACCCCAGAAGGTGCCAACGTTGGTCTCGTACTCAACCTCGCTACCTACGCCCGTATCAATGAGTACGGCTTCATCGAAGCGCCCTACCGTGTCGTCAAAAACGGAAAAATCACCGACGAAGTAGTCTACGTCGATGCTAGCACCGAAGACAACATGATTATCGCTGACACCTCAGTCAAACTCGACAAAAACGGCAAATTTGCCGACAAATGGGTCTCCGCCCGCGTGCACGGCGTACCATCCCAGGTAGAGTCTAAATACGTTACCCACGTCGATGCCGCCCATAAGGAAATTCTCGGCGTTTCCGCCTCTTTGATTCCATTCGTAGAGAAAAACCGCGTCGACCGCTCTCTCATGGCCTGCGCCATGCAGAAACAAGCCGTTCCTCTACTCCGCACCGAATCCCCAACCGTTGGTACCGGTATTGAAGGTGAAGTTGCTAAAAATACCTCTCAGCTTATTGTTGCTGAAGGTGCCGGCGAAGTCGTAAAAGCAGACGGCGAATCTATCATCGTTAAATACAAAGACGGCGAAAAAGAATATAAATTAATTCACTTTGAAAAGACTAATGACGACCGCTGTTACAACCAGCGCTGCAAAGTCAAACGTGGCCAAAAGGTTAAAAAAGGCACTGTCTTAATTGAGGGCGCCTCTATCGAAAACGAAGAACTCGCTCTCGGTCGCAACCTCACCGTAGCCTTCATGCCATGGCGCGGCTACAACATGGATGACGCTATTGTTATCTCTAACCGCCTGGTAGAAGACGACACGCTTACCTCTATCAACATCAAAGATTTCGACGTAGAAGTCCGCGAGACCAAACTTGGCCCAGAACAGGTTACTCGCGACATCCCTAACGTCTCTGAGCACTCTCTCCGCCATCTTGGCGAAGACGGTATCGTTACCGTTGGCTCAGAAGTGCTACCTGGCGACATTTTAGTAGGGAAAATCACCCCTAAAGGCGAACAAGAGCTCAGCTCTGAGGAACGCTTACTGCGCGCTATTTTCGGCGAAAAAGCCAAAGATGTCCGCGACACTTCTGTTCGCATGAACGGCTCCACCTCTGGTAAAGTCGTAGATGTCCGCGTCTATACTCGCGAACAAGGGCACGAGCTAAAGGCTGGCGTCTTGATGCAAATCAAGATTTACGTCGCCGAGATGCGCAAAATCAGCGTCGGCGATAAGCTCTCCGGCCGTCACGGTAACAAAGGTGTGGTTTCCCGCATTCTCCCAGTAGAAGATATGCCATTTATGGCAGACGGCACCCCTATCGATGTAATTCTTTCTCCAATGGGCGTGCCAAGCCGTATGAACCTCGGCCAGCTCTTTGAAATCCACCTCGGTATGGCTGCCAAAGCTCTTGGCTATAAAGTTGCCACTCCGTCCTTCAACGGCGTCAGCGACGAAACTATCAGCAAAGAACTAGAAAAAGCCGGCTTTTCTAAAACTGGTCGTATCCAGCTCTATGATGGCCTCACCGGCGAACCATTCCACGAGCCTACCTCTGTTGGCGTGATGCATATGATTAAACTCCACCACATGGTAGAAGATAAAATTCACGCCCGCTCCACTGGCCCATACACCATGGTTACTCAGCAACCGCTCGGTGGTAAAGCCCAGAATGGTGGTCAGCGCTTTGGTGAAATGGAGGTCTGGGCTCTCGAGGCTTACGGTGCCGCCACTACTCTCCAGGAAATGCTCACCATTAAGTCTGA
>CAZAAA010000013.1:0-11086 GCA_964483335.1 uncultured Candidatus Saccharibacteria bacterium
CGACGACCTACGGTTTACAAAACCGTTGCTCTACCAGCTGAGCTAAGACGGCACTTAGAGAATTATATCATAAATTGTAGAAATTGTCTTTAAATTCGGCAAAAGTGTCGGTTTTAATAGCTTCGCGGATATCCTCGCAGAGTTTAATCAGGAAACGGATGTTATGAATAGAGAGTAAAGTAGCGCCAAAGGCTTCGTCGCAGCGTATTAGGTGGTGGATATAAGCTTTAGTATAGTTTTTGCAGGTGTAGCAGTCACAAGTAGAGTCTAGGGGGGCAAAATCGGCCTTGAATTTAGCATTTTTTAGATTAATACGATTTTCTTTTGGGCCTTGGTCAGTTTTTCTGAGACCAGGAATAAGGGCGTTGCCGTGGCGGGCTAGGCGAGTGGGCGAAACACAGTCAAAAATATCAATGCCGCGGGCGATGCCTTCAACGAGATCAACCGGCTCGCCGACGCCCATAAGGTAGCGGAGCTTGTCTTCGGGGAGAAACGGGCAGGAGTAGTCAATAGCTTTATACATATCGTCTTTGCACTCGTCGTCATTAGCGACGCCGCCGACCGCATAGCCGTCAAAGCCTAACTTTACGGTCTCTTTAGCGGACCACTCGCGGAGGTCTTGATGCGGGCCGCCCTGAACAATGCCAAAGAGAGATTGGTTTTGGTTTTGATGGGCATCTTTGCCGCGCTTAGCCCAGCGGAGAGTTCTTTCAACGCTGTTTTTGAGGTATTCATAATCGGCAGTAGCGGGCGGACATTCATCAAAGCTCATAGCGATGTCGGAGCCAAGTTGATTTTGAATTTTAATGGATTTTTCGGGAGTGAGAAAGAGTTTTTCGCCGTTTAATTCGCTTTTAAAAGTAACGCCTTCTTCGGTGATGTCCTTTTTCTTGTTGTGGGCAAGGGAGAAGACTTGGTAGCCGCCGGAATCGGTGAGGATTGGGCCGGGCCAATTCATGAATTTATGGAGGCCGCCAGACCTCTCTACAATTTCTGGAGTGGGGCGAAGCCAGAGGTGGTAAGTATTGGCTAAAATGATGCCAGCGCCGGTTGCTTTAACTTGCTCGGGGCTGAGGGTTTTAACGGTAGCTTGGGTGCCGACGGGCATAAACATAGGGGTTTCATAAACTTGCTGGTTCCCTGTTTCGTCGGTAAAAATGGCCTGGCCGAGACGGGCGGTTTTGATGTTTTTGTCGGTTTTTAGGAGTCTATATTCAACTTTCATGGTTTTCCCCCGTAATAAACATTGCGTCGCCAAAGGAGAAAAAGCGGTATTTTTCGGCAATGGCGTGGGCGTAGGCCTGCATAATTAAATCTTTGCCAGCGAGAGCGGAAACGAGCATCAGAAGGGTGGATTTTGGGAGATGGAAGTTAGTAATAAGACCGTCTATTGCCTTAAATTTGTATCCGGGATAGATGAAGATGTCGGTTTCGCCGCGGTCTTCCTGGAATTTTCCGTATTTTTGGTAGACGGTTTCAAGGGTACGGACAGTAGTAGTGCCGACAGCGATGATTTTTTTATCGGAGTTTCGCACCGCGGTCAAAAGGCTAGCGGCTTCCGTGCTAATTTCGTAGGATTCGGTGTGCATTTTGTGGTTTTTGACGTCAGTGACCTGGACCGGACGGAAGGTGCCAAGGCCAACATGGAGGGTGATTTTAATGATTTTAATACCCTTTTCTTTAGCTTTTTGTAATAATTCAGGGGTAAAATGGAGGCCAGCAGTAGGGGCAGCGGCAGAGCCGAGGTTTTTGGCATAGACGGTCTGGTAGCGGGATTGGTCTTTGAGTTTTTCGTGGATATAGGGCGGGAGAGGCATAGTACCGAGGGCTTCTAGGATTTCCAGGAAAATACCATCATAGGTAAATTTGACATGGATGACACCTTCGTCCAGCTTTTTTAGGACTTTTGCGGTGAGCTTTGTTTCGGAGTTTTCACCCGCGGTGAAAAGGATTTCTGACCCCTGTTTTAAGCGTTTGCCGGGCCGAGCTAAGCACTCCCATTTGTCGTCACCTAGGTCTTTTAGAAGCAGTAGCTCTGCGGTGCCGCCGGTATCTTTTTTCTTACCAAAAATACGAGCGGGGAGGACCTTGGTTTCGTTTAGAACAAGAGCGTCGCCGGGGTCTAAAAAATCGGTAATCTCGCTGAATTTGTGATCAGAGAAGGTCTTAGTATCGCGGTCTAGGACGAGGAGCCGGGAGGAGGAGCGGTCTTTGAGCGGGGTTTGGGCGATGAGTTCCTCTGGCAAATTGTAGTCAAAATCAGCGGTTTGCATTTTTTTATTATAACATATATACTAGGATTATGGAAGATAAAGCAAGGGGTGCAATGGTGGGGTTAGCAGTGGGGGATGCACTGGGTGCGCCGGTGGAATTTGGGTTTTCTAGCGCGATGATTCGGGAGGAAATGGACATAGTGCGGCATTTTCACTCTAATCCAGAAATGCCCAAAGGAGTATGGACGGATGATACATCAATGGCACTCTGCCTAGCAGATAGCTTACTGGAAAAAGGCGGCTATGATTCTTACGATATTATGGATAAGTTTGCGGAGTGGGAGTTTTCGGGGTATAGAAGCTATTATCCAATGGGGTATGGCGTGGGGTTGCAAACGGACTTGGCAATTACTGAATATACGAATAAGCCAGTAGTTTCTAGAGAGAGCCCAGGGACAGATTCGATTGGAAATGGGTGCATCATGCGGCTAGCGCCGGTGGTGATTGCTAATATGGATAACACCACAGAGGAGATTTTGGAAGTGGCACGACTAAGTTGTAGGGAGACGCACGATTCGGCCGGGGCGGTAGCAGTGACGGAGCTGATGGCAGCGACATTATATTTGCTATTTTCTGGAGCTAAGAAGGATGGACTGCTAGAGAAAGCGCGTAAGCTGGTGACTTTCCCGGAATCAGTGGAGTTTTTAGACTTGGTTACTGATAAACATAAGCGGATTAGTGATGTGAAGGGCGATTCTTTAAGGGATCTTGGTGGATATGCGCTAGATTGCTATGATATTGCGATGTGGGGGTTGCTGAATTTTGATACATTTCAGTACGGGATGCTAGGAGTGATAGGCCTCGGTGGCGATACGGATACAAACGGAGCGGTTTATGGGCAGTTAGCGGGTGCGTATTATGGATATAAAGCAATTCCGGAGGAGTGGCGGGAGAAAGTGTATCTTGGAGATGAGATTCGGGGTTTGGCGGATAAGCTGACAGCGATGGGTAAATATAAGATTCTCCAGACGAGATTTGAAGGAGATAGACATTTTAAACATAAAAATGGAGCTGCGACCGGGATTTGAACCCGGGACCTCATCCTTACCATGGATGCGCTCTACCGACTGAGCTATCACAGCGTCTAAAATAGATTATACCACAGTTTGTGATTTTGTGGTAGAGAAAGAGCACCAGTAATTCTGGTGCTCAGTTTTAGGAAAGTGCTATTTCGGGGCTGCCTTCGTCAATGAAGTCTATCATGATTTTGGCGAATTTGGGGTCGAATTGAGTACCCATACCATTGACCAATTCCTCCCGAATTTTTTCTTTCGGGAGAATGTCGCGATAGCTCCGCTTGGAGGCCATGGCGTCATACGTGTCTGCAACTGAGATGATGCGAGCGATTTCGGGAATCTCCTCTCCTTTTAGGCCAAAGGGGTAGCCTGTTCCGTCATATCGCTCATGGTGAAAACTAGCGCCGATAGTTAGTTCTGGGAAAAGGCTGATTTTTGACAAAATCTCTCTTCCAACGGCGGAGTGGGTTTTGACGATGTCATATTCCTCGTCAGTTAAGCTGCTGGGTTTGCAAATGATCGCATCGGGAATGCCAATTTTCCCAATGTCATGGAGCAAGGCAATTAGGCGAATCTGCTCGCATTCCGCAGCGGATTTTCCAGCTTTCTTTGCAATTGCAACTGCGTAATCTGCGACGCGATGCGAGTGGCCGTCAATGTAGTTGTCTTTAGCGTCGATGGTCGTAGCTAGGGCTAAAGTAGCCTGGTGTAAAACCTTGAGCGTTTCTTTATGAGCGGACTTAACGATTGATAGACTAATGATAAGCGTCAGTGTTGTCAGTGCCAAACAGATTCCTAACAATAAAAATAAACCGTACTCTTCCATTTTTCTCCTCCTATAACAACATTTCCGAAAGGTGCTGCAGCTATAAGATGAAGCCGCTTATGTTTATATTTTATCATAATAAAAGAAAAAGAGCACCAAGTAATTTGATGCCCTTAGTTGCTATTTTTTCACTCTATGCCGCGAAAAAGTCAAAACTAAAACGTGGTCGTTTGTTGGTGCTGGAGGTAGGACTCGAACCTACGAAGCCCGAAGGCGAGAGATTTACAGTCTCTTGTCATTGCCACTAGACGACTCCAGCAGATATTAGTTATTATAGCAAAGACCGGGAGCTTTTACAAGAGATTAGATAACTTTGCGGCGGCGTTTGGAGCTAGGTTTAGCTGTTTTAGCTGCAGGTTTAGCCGGAGGATAGTAGACCTTAGTAGCTTTTTTGCTAGCAGGAACCATGGCGCGACGACGAGCGGCACGAGCGCGAGCCTTAATAGTGGCTTCTCTGGCGGCGGCATCAGCGGCAATCTGGGCTTCGATACGAGCAGTAGTAGCAGCAATAGCTTCGGCGTCCTCGGCGGCCTCGTAGATAGCTAAAATTTGACGCAAGGTAGAAGTACTACGATCTAGCTCATAGGCCGACTCCAAAGATTCTATGGCTTGTTTGTTTTGCCCAAGTTTTTCCTGGGCCTTAGAAAGAGCGATGTAGCGGGCAGGGAGGCCACCTTCTAGCTCTAGAGCTTGCTGAAAAGCCATGGCGGCTTTCTCGTAGGCGCCGGTTTCTAGATAAATCAAGCCGGCATTGTGCAGCGAGGAAGGGTTGTTATCTAGGCTCTGGGCAATTTCAAAACACTCAATTGCTTCATCGAATTTCTGGCTTTTTGCGTAAAGAATACCTAGGCGGTTATATGCGGCGGCATTTTTCTCGTCAAATTTTAGGATAGTAAGTAGAGCTTTTTCTGCGCGCAGGGGTTTTCTTTCGCGCATAGAATTCTGAGCAATAGTCCAAAGCTTCTTCATTTGAGCGTTGTATTTTTGGCTGTGAACTTCTTCTTTCTTGACGGGCTTGAACAAAGGATAGAAAAAGGCTAGGTCTACTGCAACAAGAATAATCAACAAAATACCAAGCATAGTACTATTATAGCATATCCGCGACGATATGAAGCTTTAGATGGCCATTTCCTTTAATGTTCTGGTAGAGTTTTAATAATTTGGGGAGCTTCTTGAGAAAAACTGGTTTCCCTGTAGCAAAATAAGATTTGTAGGCCAACTCGATGGCCGTGGAAATAATTTGTAGAACTTCTTCCCTGGTATTTTTGCCCAGCTGATCAGCCAGATTAGGGAGATCCCTGGGGGTAGTAGTAAGGAGCTTTTTAGCCAATTCTAGGGCTTTCTGGTCGACCGCAGGAGGTGCACTGACGCAATCTGGTTCTTTTTTGATATACAATTTAGCCCGAGAAAGGATAGTGGGAAGCAAGGCGTGTGGTTCTCTGGTAATAAGGATAAAGTGGTAAAAATCTTTAGGTTCTTCCAAGAGCTTCAGAATAGCGTTTTCGGCGGCAGGTTCAATAGATTCGGCATTTTTGATCAGGATATATTGGTCTTTACTCTGTTTGGTTTGCGTAGCGGCAATTAATTCACGTACCTGGTCGATGGTAATTTTGCCATTTTTCCCAGGGGCAATAGTGAAATACGGGCGAAGTTTTTCGGAGTTTGGCTCCGCGGTGAAAATACAAACACTCTCTTTGCTCGCAATAACTGGGATTTCAGAAATATCATCAAAAAACATCGTTGAATTCTTTCGGTAATTTTGCGGTGAAAATTCTGCGCTCGCCGCCAGGGATAGTAATTTCTAACTGATATGCATGTAGAAATAGGCGAGAACTCTTTTCTCCATACACCTCGTCCCCTAAAATCGGAGTGCCCAGATAAGCAAGATGGACGCGGAGCTGGTGCGTACGGCCAGTGGTAGGTTTTAACTCTAGCAGAGCGTAATTATCACTTTGCTTGATGACTTTATAGTAAGTTTGGGCTGGCTTACCTGATGGGCTGACCATGAACGTAGTAGGACGGTTGAGGTTGCGCGTAATTGGTAAGTCAATATTGGCTTCAGGATATTTAGGATGCCCTACGACAACGGCATAATAAGTTTTATGGCAAGTGCGCTGCTGAAATTGTTTACGGAGAAAGGATTGGGTCTTTATGTTTTTTGCCAGGATAACTACGCCGGAAGTAGCACGGTCTAGGCGGTGAACCAGTAGACCATAATCTTCCAAAGTAGGCTCCGGACAATATTCACCTTTTGCCATAGAGAGTAGCCCGGCAGGTTTGTTAATAACTTTAATGTTTTCATCTTCGTAAATCACGGGAAGCTCGGGCAAAACTTTTTCTGCTTCCGGAACAGAGAGGACGGCAGTCTGACTCTCTAGTAAAAGATAGTTCGGCTTTGTAATAGTTTCTCCATCTACCGTAACATAGCCCTGTCTGATGAAACGCTGGATAGTAGAGCGATTATAGCTCTGGTGTTTTTCCGTCAAAAAGCGGTCTAGACGAGTTTTAGCTGGTTTTTCTGTGGCTTCCAGCGGTTTGACGTCGCCATTGATGACACGAGAAAGCCCAGGCTTGGAAAATTTTTTGCCAGTGATAATCATATATATATTATAACATATTCTAGTGATTTAGCGAAGATGGAAGGCGCGCTGGACTTCTAGTAATTTCTTTCCAGCAATATCATTGGCATATTTTTCGCCACTAATAAGGAGCTCGTAAACTTTTTCGTCATCAATACTCTCTAGGCGGCTCTGAAAATCAATTAGGAAACTGGCAACACTTTCTGCAACTTTTTGTTTAAGATCTCCGTAGCGGGTTTCTCCGGCCCAAGTACTAATGACATCTTGGAGTGGCACGCCAGTAATAAGTGCCTCTATCTGCAACAGGTTAGAAATGCCCGGTTGGTTAAACATATCGTACTGAATCTTACCGACTGAATCAGTGGTCGCAGACATGATTTTCTTGCGAGCAGCTTCCGGCGAGTCTAAGAGCATAATCTTGCTGTTTTCGGCGGCAGTAGATTTGCTCATTTTTTTCTCTGGATTTTGTAAGTCGCGGATGCGGATACCGGTCATAGTATTCATGAATTTAACCTGATCCTCGGTCTTAGCTGGAACCACAAAAATCTCGCCGAATTTATGGTTGAAACGCGTAGCGATGTCGCGTGTAAGTTCAATATGCTGGAACTGGTCTTCGCCTACAGGAACGTATTTGGCGTCATAGAGCAAAATATCTGCGGCCATGAGGATAGGGTAGTTAAAGATGCCGACGTTAACGCTATCTTTGCCCTCGGATTTCTCTTTATACTGAATCATACGACTGGCTTCACCCATCGTGGCAACGCAATCCAAAATCCAACAGAGCTCAGAATGGGCCGGAACGTAAGACTGACGATAAATATGGACATTCTCAGTAATCTCCAGACCAGCAGCCAGATAATATTTAATTTCGTTGACTAAATTTTCCTGGAGTGAACCATCTACATCACTAATGATGGTATGGAGATCCGGAATAAAAATGTTAATATGGTGATCTTTGTTGTGTTCATTAGCGAGACGAGTCATGGGGAGCAGAGCACCCAGAAAATTTCCGAGCGTAGGCTGGCTGTTGACCCGAATACCAGTTAAAATCGTTTCCATGCTTTTATTTTAACATGATTTGTGCTATAATGAAACCAGTGGGGTATTAGCTCATTTGGTAGAGCGCTTCCATGGCATGGAAGAGGTGAGGAGTTCGAATCTCCTATACTCCACCACATTTAGCCTAGCAGGGCTTTTTTGTTTGTGGAAAACTTTAAACTGTGCTATGCTAGAAACAGCTCTTTAACAGTGATTAGGAACGGATAGTATTGCGGGAGGTGGAATAATGGAGAAATGTAATTATGGACAGGTTATATGGCAAAAGTACAGCGAGTTTTGGCTAGGTAGGACAGTCGTGAGGATTGGATTCGACCAAACTGGTGCTACGCAGAAGGTAAAAGGTTATCCACAGTTGCCTATTAATACGGTAGAACACGACATCGAACATGAAGCCATGGTAAGTTTATTGTTGCAGCTAATCTTGATGATTTATCCGGATATCTTGCCGGCAAATTTAAAGGAACGCCTGATCCGGTTGGCTTTGATACATGACGTCGTAGAAAACCGCGGTGGAGACGTTTCTGACGATGGCTCAAGAGATCCGTTGGCAAAGAAGGAATACGAGTCCGTACAGATGCAAAGGTTCTTAGCAGGCTTGCCGGAGGAGCAGGCTGCGCAGACGTTACGTGATTTCATGGCTCTGGACGACGTAAAAATGTTATCCCCTGGTGAAAATGGCAATGCCGTACTGACTTTTGCGCAGGTAATGTTCATGGCAGACAAACTTTCGGCGGTGCTTTCGGCGATGTGTTTGGAGCGAGCCTTCTCAGCGGGAGATTTACGGAAAAAAGCGGCGGCCGGCATACCCATCAGTGAGCGAGATTTGTTCTATGTAGTTTTGACAGGCTCAACACTGATTACAGATGTTTGGAGCGCTAGTTTTATTGACTGCACTAAGTGGTTTAACCATTTTGACATTTTCTTCAACATCTGGAAAGAAGCTTATCTGGACGTGAAGAAAGTAGAGCGCCTGCCAAAATGGCAGCAAGAACTATTGAACAACAAGTACAAGTATCTTTATCAACCTATCAAGACCTAATCACTCAAAAACCCTGGAATGTAGTTTCCGGGGTTTTTCTATGCTATAATAGAAGTAATTAAGGAGGTTTATGTCTAGATTTGATGAGCAATACCTGGATCTCTGCGAGAGGATTCTGCGCGACGGAGAAAAAGTGACGAACTACCACACGACTGGGGCTGATAAACGCTCTGATACTACGGCTAGCACAATGCCAAATCATTTGGCTCAAGCTCAGCAAGGTTCGGCCACAATTCGAATCCCGCATCAAGTTTTGCAATTTGATTTGTCCGAGGAATTTCCAATTCTAACCACGAAATTTGTAGCATTTAAGGCAGCGGTACTAGAGATGCTTTGGATTTGGCAAGTACAGAGTAACGATGTTTCCTGGCTACGAGATAGGGGCGTAAAGATTTGGAATGAATGGGAAATTGACGCTAAGGGTGATTATATGGGGCGGCATATTGGCAAGGAGTATGCTGGGACAATTGGGACGGCCTATGGCTGGGTGGTGAATCGCTATAAATTAACACAAAGCTTAATTGATACTTTAAAAAATGACACTACTAATCGGCGGATGGTAATGAGTCTCTGGCAGAATGAGTTTCTACCAACAGCGGCGTTGCCTTCGTGTGTTTGGAGTAATGAATGGATTGTGACCGGTGATAGGTTAAACGTAATGGTACACTCGCGGTCTAACGATGTGCCGCTGGGGTTACCATTTAACATCACGCAATATGCGGTGCTTTGCCATTTAATTGCGCAGTGCACCGGGCTAAAACCGGGTGTACTAACCTTCACAATTAACGACGCGCATATCTACGAGAACCAAATTCTGGGGATAGAAGAGCAGCTCCGGCGCAGAGACGAGATTTTCCGCGAGCGGGGCGATTTCCTGCCGGCGCCAAAGTTGTGGATAAATCCTAAAGTGAAAGATTTCTTTAAGTTTGATAACTCCAAAGAGCTTTTGGATATCAAACTAGAAGATTACCAGCATCAGGGTAAAATTAAAATGGCAATTACGGCATAGGAGGCTTCATGAGTTTTAGCATTATTGCAGCAGTTGGGAAAAATCGCGAATTAGGGAGTAGAGGCAGCCTGTGTTTTTCTCTGTCGGACGATTTGAAATATTTTAAGAAAACCACTTTGGGGCATAAATGCCTGATGGGGTACCGGACATTCGTATCTTTACCGCGAAAACTAAGCGGGAGGGAGATTCTGGTGGCTTCGCATGAGACAGTAGATGGAGCAGATGAGACAATTACGAATCTTGACAAATTTATTGCAGAAAATGAAGATTCTAAGGACGAGATTTTTGTCTGTGGTGGCGGAATGATTTACAAGGAACTTTTACCACATTGCAAGAAACTATATTTAACAGAGATAGATGAAGCCTGTGAGGCGGCCGACACCTTTTTTCCGGAATTTGACAAAAGTTTATACGATAAAAAAGTAATCAATAAGGGGAAGGAAAATGATCTAGCGTTTTCTTTTGCAATCTATACTAAAAAATAACCATTACGGAGGTTTTTATGAAAAAAGATGTAGTATTTGAGCTTTTAGCGCAAGAGAAGACTCGTCAGACTGAGGGATTAGAGCTGATTCCGTCGGAAAATTATGTATCGGCCGAGGTGCTGACAGCAATGGGGTCGGTGTTTACTAATAAATATTCCGAGGGCTACCCGTCTTTTGCGGATTTGCCAGGGACGGACGCTACGGTGGCGAAGGAAATTCTGCCAAATTATCGTTATTACGGTGGGCAGAGGAATGTTGACAGAGTGGAGCGCCTAGCGATTTCCAGGGCGATGCGGTTGTTTCATGCAGATCATGCCAACGTGCAGCCACATTCCGGAGCTAATGCTAATGAAGCAGTATATTGGGCCTGGTGCAAGCCCGGAGACAAGATTCTGGCTATGAACTTAGGCCATGGTGGTCACTTAACGCACGGCGCCCCGGTAACGCGTTCGGCACATATTTATAATTTTATCCCCTATGGTACAGCCGCGGATGGGGATATTGATTATGACGAAATGGAGAGGCTAGCTTTGGCGGAAGAGCCGCAGTTGATCTTGGTAGGGTACTCGGCTTTTATGAAGATTCCGGATTTTGACCGCGTAGCAGAAATTGCTCGGAAAGCCTCCGAGAAAGCTGGGCACGAAATTTTGCTGATGGCAGACATGGCGCATGTGGCAGGGCTGATTGCCGGCGGTGTACATCCTAACCCTCTGGAGCATGGCTTCAATGTTATGGCCACAACCACCCATAAGACTTTGCGTGGGCCACGTGGTGGAATTATTCTGTCCATGGGCAAAGTG
>CAZAAA010000014.1:0-10958 GCA_964483335.1 uncultured Candidatus Saccharibacteria bacterium
ATAGTGGCAGTACTGGAGGCGGCAGAGGAAGAGGAAGGGAGGAGTTCGGGAGAGAGACCTAAACATAAGAAGCTTAGGATAAATAAAAAACTACAAAGTGAGATTGTAGCTATGAGTTTATGTTGTTTGATTTGCATTATGACCTCCGATACTATGCTTTTACTAGATTCCCTAGTGGCACCATTTTATGGTGTTAATCATATTCCCTTCGGAGATAGACATAAAATGATGCCACTAGGTTTGCACCGAATTGAACCGAGCACACTAAAGTAGCATCGAAGACAACTCGCCTAATGGCATCATTTTAGTCCTCGAAACTACAGTGTGGCGCAAAAGGCCATAAACTATAGTGTACGCTTTAGTAAAATACTAAAATTCAATTCGGTGCAATACTTTCATTATACACAAGTATTTTAGAAAACGCAAGAAAATGTGACTATTTTATCACCACACAATCTTTGCCAAGTAGCTTGGAAAGCGAACTGGTGAGTCCATCGCAAATTTCTACCTTGAATTGGGGACGAATAGGACTCTTGGTCTTGCCGTCGTCTAGCACCATAATAATATCTTGTACGCCGGGATTGAGGTCGCAAGTATGGCGAACACTAGAGAGAAGTTCTGTGTTGGTAGGGTCTTTAATAAGAATATAGAGTTTTTGCTTGCGTGGGTCGCTGGGCGGAGTAGCTGGAGCGCGTGGCGTTTCTGGTGTAGCAACTCGTGCAGCAGAGGTGCGGGTGCGACGACGAGCCTTAGGTTTAGCAGCTTCACCAAGAGGAGGAAGTTTCTCACCGGTGGAATGATAACTATCTAATATATCGTCAGAAATTACTTCTATACTTTCGGCAATGACTTTGACCTCACTAGAAATATTGCCGTTCTGATCTTTAGCATTGATGCGGCCAGTAACTTTAATGACATTATCTTCTACTAATTTCCCGCCAATGGATTGATAAGTTTTAGGAAAGACGATAATTTCCTGTTCGGCGGTCTTATTCTCTATCTTTACAAAGGCCATTTTTTCGCCTTTTTTGGTTAAAATTGTGCGAACAGAATTGATAATACCGCCGATAGTAATAATCTTGTTGTCATTTTCCGCTTTGATGAGTTCATAAGGATAAGTTTGTTCTTCAAAGAACAGATCATATTTGTCTAGTGGATGGGCGGAAATATAAAGTCCCATAAGATCGCGCTCCCAAAGCAACAAATCTTTGTGAGGAATTTCTGCAGGCGCAGGCTGTAGTTCCGGCTCCGGGATGGCTCCGGCAGCACCAAACATACCAAACAAATCAGTCTGGCCGTTCTTTTTATCTTTCTGGACCTTGGCGCCGTAGCCTTGGATAGTTTCTAAATTGAACAACAAATCTGCTCGGATACGGCTCTTATCCTGGCCGGCTTTTGCAAAACGGTCAAATACACCGGTACGAATAGCCGATTCCCAAGATTTCTTATTAAATTTTGTACTATCTACACGACTAGCAAAATCACAGATATTCTTAAATGGGCCATTTTTCTCGCGCTCTGGAATAATATATTCCTTTGCTAGAGATTTGCCCATGTTTTTGATACCGGAAAGACCAAAGCGAATAGTTTTTTCTCCAGGGACAATAGCAAAATCGCCATAGGACTCATTGATATCTGGGCCAAGTACTTTTACGCCAATGCGTTTACTTTCGGCAATTTCAATAGCAAGGCGATCCGTATCATCCATATCCGAGGTCATCAGCGCGGCCATAAAGGCATCTGGATAGTGGGCCTTTAAATATGCGGTCCAATAGGCAATTAAGGCGTAGCACGCAGCGTGAGACTTGTTGAAACAGTAGTTAGCAAAATCTAGTAACTGATTCCAGAAAGTTTCGGCAATCTCCTTACTGGCACCGCCAACTTTAATAGCGCCTTCGATAAATTCCGGTTTAACCTTTTTCATGAGGTCTATCTTCTTTTTGCCTACTGCCTTACGCAGAGTATCCGCCTGGCCACCAGTGAAACCACACCACGAACGCGAAATCTGCATGAACTGCTCCTGGTAAATCATAATACCATAAGTACTCTCCAAAGCATCTTTTAGGCCAGGGTGTAAATAAGTAATTGGCTCCTGGCCGTGTTTACGGCGAATGAAACTGTCAATGAACTGCATAGGCCCGGGGCGATAAAGTGCCACCATAGCGATAATATCGTCAAAACTGCTAGCTTTAAGGTCTTTAAGATAGCGTTTCATACCGGCAGACTCCAGCTGGAAGACGCCAGTGGTCTCGGCGCGTTGAAGTAGTTTATAAGTTTTTTCATCATCCAGCGGCAGTTGGTACAGATCCACCTCATCATGGTAGACTGCTTGAATCATTTTCAGGGCATTATTAATCACGGAAAGGTTTTTTAGACCAAGAAAGTCCATTTTTAGCAGACCGAGCTCCTCTACCTGAGTCATAGTAAATTGCGTGGCAATGGGGCCTTTAGCAGAAACTTCTAGTGGGAGAAATTTGACTAAATCGTCCGGCGCAATCACTACGCCACAAGCATGCACACCGTGATTTCTGATAGTACCTTCTAGCTGCATAGCAAAATCAATTACGTTTTTAGCGACTTGGTTGTTTTGATATTCTTGGGCTAAGTCCGGAATATCCTGAATAGCTTTTTTCAGCGGGATATGATGGCCCATAACTGGGTCCGGGACGAGCTTAGCAATACGGTCTGACTCGGCATAGGGGACTTCCATGACGCGCGCCACATCACGCACGGCAGATTTACCCATCATTTTGCCAAAGGTGGCAATATTGGAAACACGGGCAGCGCCATATTTTTTGGTACAATATTCAATCACTTCATCGCGGCGAGTATCCTGGATGTCGGTATCGATATCCGGCATGGAGACACGGTCGGGGTTTAAGAACCGCTCAAAAAGCAGACCATATTTAAGCGGGTCTAACTCGGTAATTCTCAGCGCGTAAGCCAGAATAGAACCGGCGGCGGAACCACGACCTGGGCCATAGACAATACTCTGGCTTTTCCCCCAGTTGATGAAATCTTGAACGATCAAGAAGTAACCATTGTAGCCCATCTTATCTACTACGGAAAGTTCATAATCTATCCGCTCTAAAACTTCTTTTGATAGAATCTTGCGACATTCCTGAATAGACATTTTCTCAGCTTCTTGCTGAGTTTTGCCACCATAGCGAAAGGCCAGGCCACGGAAAACGAGTTTATCAAGATAAGACTTTTCGTCTTCGCCATCCGGCACGGGAAATTTAGGAATGAGAATGCGGCCAAGCTGCAAATCTACATCACAACTTTTAGCAATTTTTTTAGTGTTTCTGACGGCGTCTGGGAAATCTTTACCCCAGCGTTTGATGATGTCTTCCGGCGGAATAACATAAAGTTCGAAATCTTTCAGGGTCATACGTTTAGTATCGCTAAGATTGGATGCTGTGCCAACACAAAGCAAGATTTCATGAGCATCTTGGTCTTCCTTTTTAAGATAGTGAGCATCGCAAGTGACGACTAGCGGCAGGCCAGTCTTTTTACTGATTTCCTGAAGGCCTTTGTTAATTTTGTCTTGTTCTTCCCAGTGCGTAGGCGAATCGGGGTGGCCATGATCCTGCATCTCTAAATAAAAATCATCACCGTAGACTTTGTGGTACCAGTCTACGAGTTTCATAGCGGCCTTCATATCACCATTTTTCAGGCGGACGGAGATTTCCGAACTGGCACAGCCAGAAAGACAAACTATACCCTCGTTATATTTTTCCATAATTTCATGGTCTATGCGAGGTTTATAATATTTACCATTGATTTCCGCTTCAGAAATTAGGCGACAAAGATTTTCAAAACCTTTGTTATTTTTAGCTAATAGAGTAATATGAAAACGTTCCTTATCGTGCGCCGGATCACGGTCAGTGCGTTTCCGGGCAGCAACATAGGCCTCTATGCCAAGTACTGGATGGATGCCATTTTCTTTGGCAGTCTTATAGAGCTCTACTAAGCCGGACATGGTACCATGGTCTGTCACGGCAACTGCCTCCATGCCCTTTTCTTTGACATAGCTAACCAAATCGGGGATTTTTGTCAGACCATCAAGAAGTGAATAGTGGGTATGATTATGCAGATGAACAAAATCACTCGGCTTTAACTCAGTCATATATATTATTATACATTATTTGCGGCTAAGCGTGTTGATGATCCATTGAAAAAAGTCATGGAGATTGTCCGGAACGACATTCATCATCCAGCTGAGGACAAGGATAATCAAAGCAATGACAATAGTACCACCGATGAAGGTCCCTAGACCAAAGAAAATACCACGGAAAAAGTTCATTTTGTAGATACTGCCACGATTCCTGTACAAATCGTAGAACAGATCCTCTAGGACTGCTTCTTCCGCGGAAATTTCTTGATTATTTAGTCTTTTTTCGCGTAGCTCTCTTAGCTTGCTTTTTGACATTTTTACCGGCCTTTTCAGCTTTCCTTACGGTTTTTCGTACGGTCTTTTTAGCGGCTTTCTCGGTTTTAGCAAGAGATTTCTTAGCGCGATTTCCGGCAATTTTAGCTTCGTGCTTGACCTGTTTGCCAGCCTTAGCGGCTTTGGCGCCAAGTTTTTTGCCTTCGCGGGCAATGTCTTTACGAGTTTCCTTGCCAGATTTAGGGGCAGTGAGTATACCAGCAACGCCTCCAACAGCTGCACCGAGTAATGCACCTAGGAGAAATTTACTGCTTTTCTTTTTAGTTTTTTTGGCCATTTTGCCCACCTTTCTTATGATTATTTAACGGATTTCTTTCCGGTTTTGTTATTATCAGTATAGCGGTTTACGAAAGTTTTGACAAGTCCTCCTACAGACGTAAGATCCTTGACATTATCTACAACGTCATCAGCTTTGTCGGCAATAGATTGGCTGGTCATAATAACTTTCTTAGCTTCCTTAGTGAGACCAATAAGTTTGACA
Organism: uncultured Candidatus Saccharibacteria bacterium; assembly: GCA_964483335.1. GTDB lineage: Bacteria > Patescibacteriota > Saccharimonadia > Saccharimonadales > Saccharimonadaceae > Nanosyncoccus. The sequence continues at coordinate 4,932 of CAZAAA010000014.1, forward strand.
AAAAGGATAATGCCAATAATTAAAAATGTTAGCAGCGTAAGTGAAAGAATCACCACCAAAATCCATTCAGCTGTATTCATTACATTTCCTCCTCAATGTATTTTTTAATATCCGCAGCGTAGTCTTCGTAATCTTTGACGTATTTGAGATGAGCCATAAAATAATTTTTAGGGTCACCGGTAGTCATCCACTGACCTCTAGTTTTTTCTACATAGACGTTGCCGGCTTCTGCCATTTTAGTAATAGCATCTACAGTCCAAAGCTCGCCATCTTTACCAATGTTTTTAGGATCTAGATGCTGAAAAACTTCAGGAGTAAGGAGGTAGCGGCCATAAGAAGCAAGGTTGGTTGGTGCGTTGTCTGATTTTTCGATGATATCTTTTAAGGTCATCTTTTCTTCGTCTAGGAGGCTGATTGCGCCATATTTATTCATGACTTCGTGCGGCATTTCCTGGGCAACAATAATAGCTTTTGCGTCAGGGCGCTTGGCATAAGAATCTATTAAAGTTTTTACATCTGAGCTCCCAAAGACAACATCGTCAGAATAGGCTACAATGAAAGCTTCGTCAGCATTGATAAACTGACGAGCAGAGGCAATCGGCGAGCCATTACCATATGGATAAGACGGGTCCTGCTCAATAACGGTGATTTTAGGAAGGCTGAGGACATGTTTAATCGGTTCATAGCGTTCACTTTTTCCCTGCCGATCTAGAAGGCTTTTGACGTTTAGGCAAGGATTGGTGAAATAATCTTCGTAGGTCTTTTTTCCTTCGTGCGTAGCGACAATAATAATTTCCGTTATACCGGCGGCAGCGCATTCTTCCACGACAAGCTGCATAATAGGACGATTGCCAAGTGGCAACATGGCTTTAGGGATGGTTTTTGTAATAGGAAGATAGCGGCTAGCAAAGCCTGCATCAGTAATGATAGCTTTTGTAGGAGTCTTGTAGTTCATGAGTATATTATAGCACTATTTGCGTCTCTTGGCAGTTTTCTTCTTTGCAGTCTTTGTTTTAACGGCGGCTTTTTTGACGCGAGCAGTAGTTTTACGATTCTTTTTGGCAAGACGATTTTGGCGTTGCTCTTCGGTGTAATCTTTCTTCTGGTTGAGATTATGCACGCCGTAAATAAGGTTACCGAGACCAAAGACCATCATATAAGCACCGAAGAATTGCAGGAAGGTGGCAGCGTTATCAAAGCGACCGGAATTGAGAATAACAAAGCCGAGCACAATACCACAGATGCCACAAACAATCCAGATGAATTTATCGGTCATATCATCTACGGCGCGTAGACCAATCAGAACTTCAAAGACGCCACGCAAAACGGTGTAGCCAGCGATAATCGCTAGATGCCAAACGATGTCCTGACCTTGCGTAAAGAGCAGGCCAAAGGCGGCAGCAATTTCTAGAAATGCTACAACGACGGAAAGTCCCCAAGTCTCTTGCTTATGGGAGCGATAGAACATATTTAACAGTTCTATTACGCCCAGGGCAAGCAAGGCAATAGCTACAATATTTACGAGCATCTGCGAGGTAACTAGAGAGTTTACAGTAGTAACTTGTAAGCTAGCACTGATGATGTAGAGACCAAAAACTAGCCCAATTACGCCATGCATGGCAAAGACTAGCCAGTGGCTGTCAATATATTTACGTTTTGTCGACATAATATCTCCTATTGATAGTGTTTATGTTTATTATAGCACAGCTATAAAGATTTGTGACTATTATTTTATTCAGATTTGGGTTCTTCTGCGGCAGCTTCAACTTCTTCAGGCTTACTACCATTATCAGAAGGAACGTCAGCAGCATCAACTTGAGCTTCCTCAGCGGCCTTAGCTGTTTCGGCTTCGCGAGCAGCGGCTTCGGCGGCCGGGTCATAGAGGTTAGCAATTACCTGGTCCTGGCTTAATTCTTTATCAGCAAGCTCTACGCCCTTTGGCAAGACGATGTCTTTAACCATGAGTTTGTCAGAAAGATTAGCGAGACCACTAGCATCAACGGTAAGCTCTTTTGGTAGGTCGGAAGGCTTAGCCTTGACATCAATCTCTTCCATAACTTGAAGTAATGTATAGTGAAGTTTATTAGCCTCGGAAGTTTCGAAGCCAGTGAAGACAATCGGGGTAGTGGCCTCAATAGCTTTGTCGGCAGAAACGGCTTGGAATTCAACGTTGATGATTTTCCGAGAGACTGGATCGATGGCAACGTTCTTGACAATAGCCATTTGTGGCTTTCCGGCAATGTCCAAGTCTATAGTACTGTGGTAACCGACTACTTTTAAGACTTTTTCCGTGTCATTGTAAGCAGACTGAGTAAGAATAGGCTCTCCCCCACCATAAATAACAGAAGGGATTTTATCTTCGGCGCGAAGGCTCACAAGCTTCTTGCCGGTAATGGTACGCTGTTCTAGCGCTAACTTGTTTTCTGACATAAAAATATTTCCTTTAACTTCTTCTCATTATAACACAGTTTTTAGAAATTGACCAGTAGGAGTTTTGGAATTTTTGGCCAAATCTTCCGGGGTGCCTTCCGCCATAACTTCACCACCGTTTTGGCCACCTTCCGGGCCCATATCGATGACCCAATCGGCAGATTTAATGACGTGGAGATTATGCTCAATGATAATCATGGAGTTGCCGCCGTCTACGAGTTTGTTTAAGATTTGTAAGAGTTTTTTCACATCAGCGGTATGAAGACCAGTAGTGGGTTCGTCTAGAATATAGAGGGTCTTGCCAGTGCTTCTACGACTGAGCTCTGTGGCGAGTTTAATACGTTGGGCCTCACCACCAGAAAAGGTAGTAGCAGGTTGACCTAGTTTAATATAACCGAGCCCGACTTCTTGGATAGTTCTGAGCTTTGAGGCGATAGCCGGAATATTTTTGAAAAATTCTACAGCTTCATCAATGGTCATATCTAATACTTGGCTAATGTCTTTGCCTTTATATTTGATTTCTAGGGCTTCACGGTTATAGCGTTTACCATGGCAAGCTGGGCAAGTGACATAAACATCCGGGAGAAAATGCATTTCGATTTTATTCATACCGTCACCCTGACAATTCTCGCAACGACCGCCTTTAACATTAAAACTGAAACGTCCGGCTTTATAACCTCTAATTTCTGCTTCGGGCTGCTTGGCGAAAAGCTCGCGAATTTGATTAAACACGCCAGTATACGTAGCGGGGTTACTACGCGGGGTACGGCCAATTGGGCTTTGGTCTATAACGATACATTTGTCAATATTCTCGATGCCTTCAATTTTATCGTGCGTGCCAGCAACAGTCTGAGCGCGATGGAGGCGAGCAAGCAATTCTTTTGCCAAAATTTCATTAACAAGCGTAGATTTGCCGGAGCCAGAAACGCCAGAAACAACCGTCATTACACCAAGTGGAAAATCAACTGTGATATTTTTTAAATTATTTTCTCTGGCACCAATAACTTTTAGACTTTGATCTTTTTTGGGCGTGCGGCGCTTTTTGGGCGTTTCAATTTTCTTTTTTCCGCTCAAATATTGTCCGGTGATAGAATCTGCATTGGCCATGATTTCTGCTGGCGTGCCAGTAGCTACGACTTTGCCACCTTTATTACCGGCACCAGGACCAATATCAATAATGTAGTCTGATTCGCGCATAGTATCTTCGTCATGTTCAACCACAATCACAGTGTTTTTTAAATCCCTTAGATGTTTCAGCGTGGCGATGAGTTTGTCGTTATCACGTTGATGCAAACCGATAGATGGTTCGTCCAGGACATAGAGTACGCCCTGCAGGCCAGAGCCAATTTGCGTAGCGAGACGGATGCGCTGAGCTTCTCCGCCAGAAAGAGTGTTGGCTGCACGACCAAGTTCCAAATAGCCGAGACCAACATCTTGCATAAACTTCACCCGTTCCCTAATTTCTTTCAAAATTGGCTGAGCAACCAGGTTTTCTTCGTCTGAGAATTTCAGATCTTTCAGAACCTCCAGGGATTGATCTACGTCAAGGTTGCACATATCAACAATATTGAGATCATTAACCGTAACAGCCAAAACGGCCGGTTTTAATCGAGCACCGTGACAAGTTTGGCATTCTTTGACGCGCATAAAGCGCTCGATATCTTTTCTAATAAAGTCAGAGTCGGTCTCTCTATGGCGACGTTCTAAAGTTGGGATAACGCCTTCGTAGGTAGATTCATAAGTGGCGCCTTCTGACCATTTGCCGGAGCCAGAAACTTTCACTTTGTATTTTTCGTCGCCAGTGCCATAAAGGATTTTGTGAATTTGGTCCTCGGTTAAATCTTTGATGGGCGTATGGATAGAAAAGCCGTGCCGCATACCTACACCGGCTAATCTTTTCAACCACCAGGAATCTTGTTGTACACGATTGAATGGGCGGATACCACCTTCGGCAATAGTAAGATTTTTATTCAGAACTAGACTAGGGTCGATTTCCATGCGCGTGCCAAGTCCAGTACAAGTAGGACAAGCACCTTGCGGAGAATTAAAAGAAAATAAGCGTGGCTCTAGCTCCGGGATGAGCTCATCCGGATGATATTCACAAGCGTAGCGCTGAGAGTAAGTCAGCACTTCTGTGTTGTCTTTGCCGGGATTCTGGGTAATGGCGGTTTGATTGTCGTTGATTTTTAAGAGCTTAATAATGCCACCGCCGAGTTCTAGGGCTTGCTCAATAGAACCGCTAATACGACTAATGAGATCTGGGTTAAGAATGAAACGGTCTACGACGATTTCTATGTCGTGTTTTTCCTGCTTTTTAAGCTCCGGAAATTCGTCTAAATCATAGACGATGCCGTCAATGCGGGCCCTTGAAAATCCTTTAGCTTGATATTGCTCAGGAATATGTAAAAATTCGCCTTTCTTTTGTTGGACGATAGGCGCAAGTAGCATTAATTTGCTGCCGAGCGGAAGCTTCATCACTTCATTGACGATATCTTCTACCGAGCGGCGACTGACCGGGCGGTGGCAAATTGGACAATGCGGCACCCCAACACGGGCAAAAAGTAGACGAAGATAGTCATAGACCTCCGTAACGGTAGCGACGGTAGAACGCGGATTACGACTGGTGGATTTTTGGTCAATCGAAATGGCCGGGCTAAGACCGGTGATGGTATTTACGTCCGGTTTATCCATCACACCAAGAAACATCCGAGCATAAGAGCTAAGTGATTCAACATAGCGGCGCTGGCCTTCGGCGTAAATCGTATCAAAAGCAAGGCTAGATTTACCGGAGCCGGAGAGGCCGGTAATGACAACCAACTTGTCGCGTGGGATGTCCACGTCTATATTTTGCAAGTTGTGCTGGCGGGCACCACGAATCTTAATAGCATTATCCATAAAACTCTCCTAAACCCGTTCATTATACACCAAAATCGGAAAAAATGCTAGGGTTTATTTCTTCAATTCTTCAAATTTCTGCGCCATGGTGGGACTGCCTTTAGTGAGGCGCTTAATTGTTAAATCCTGGGCTTTACTGTTAGCAAGGCGGAGATTATCTTCTGAGCGGAGTAAGTTTTCTTTGGTTTTTTGCAAATGCTGAATGGTCTTATCGATTTCTTCGATGGCGGCCTGGAATTTGCGGCTAGCAAGATCGTAGTTTCTGGCAAAGCCCTCTTTGAACGCTTCCATATTCTCTTCAAAATGCGTGATGTCCAGATTTTGATTTTGGATTTTCACTAATTCATTTTTGTATTTTAGGGAATTTTTGGCGGCGTTACGCAGCAAAGTAATCATTGGGATAAAAAATTGCGGGCGGATAACATACATTTTTTCGTAGCGGTGAGAAACGTCCACGATGCCAGTGTTATATAATTCGTTGTCCGACTCCAAAAGCGAGACCAGTACAGCATACTCACATTTTTTCTCGCGACGGTCTTTATCCAGTTCTTTTAAGAAATCCTCGTTTTTATGCTTCGTGGCGGTAGTTTCGTTTTCGTTTTTCATTTCAAACATAATGGAGATAATTTCGGTGCCGTTTTCGTCGGCATCGACGTGTTCGTGGGCCGCGGCGGCAGCGCGTGCACACAGCCCAGCGGTGTG
>CAZAAA010000015.1:0-10919 GCA_964483335.1 uncultured Candidatus Saccharibacteria bacterium
AAACTTCCGGCACTTTCGCGTCGGTCTTCTGTCGCATTTGCGCTTCCAGCAAATTACACTCGTTAATTGTGTCAATTTTTTGGCCGATTTGGCTTTTTAGCTCCAGTTGCGCAGAGTTATATCTCTCCCACGCTTCCGTATCTTTAGCTTTTTCCTCATCGTAACGCTCCTGCAACTTCTGCAGCTCTTCGTATTTTTCGTTTTGCTGCTGGCGTAGTTGTAGCATCTCATCCCTAGCTGCTGCCATTTCTTCATAGGCCGCTTCTTTGGCATGAAAAGCCTGTTTCAAATCAAAATTATCCTGTATCATAACCATTCCTCCTTGTTAAGATACAAACGGGATGCCCCGTACTCTTTAATTATATCAAAAAATCTTATGTTTGTCAAGATGAACAGGTTGTCCTTTGGCACTCTTGCATTCCGAGTGCCAACGTGCTACAATAAGATATATGTCAAAACGCGACTATTACGAAGTATTGGGTGTCAGCAAAAACGCCTCTGATGATGAAATTAAAAAAGCCTATCGTAAACTGGCTGTTAAATATCATCCAGACAAAAATCCCGGCAATAAAGAAGCGGAAGAAAAGTTTAAAGAGATTTCCGAAGCACACGAAGTTTTGTCAGACAAACAAAAGCGCGCTCGTTACGACCAGTTTGGCCATGCTGGTGTTGGTGGTGCGGCTGGCGGCGGCAATCCGTTTAGCGGAGCGGGCAACCCGTTTGGCGGTGGTACCTATAATTTCAACGGTCAGTCATTCAACTTCGACTTTGGCGGCGGTGGCCTAGACGACATTCTTGGCAGTATCTTTGGTTTTGGTGCCGGTGGCAGAGGCAGGCGTCCTATGCGCGGCGCAGATTATCGCAGTAGTATCACCATTGATTTTGAGGAAGCAATTTTTGGCACCACTAAAACTATCACCGTAGAAGGGAAAGAAATCAAACTCAAGATCCCTGCCGGTATTGATGATGGTATGTCTATCCGCTTGGCCGGGAAAGGTGGCCCCGCTCCGGAAGGTGGCCAAAAGGGCGACCTCTATATCGAAATTCGTGTCCGTCCGCATAAACATCTCACTCGTGAAGGCGCCATTATTCTTTCGGAAGAACATATTGACATGGTAGATGCTGCCCTTGGTACAGAAATAGACATAGAAACCGTAGACGGCAAAATCACTATGAAAGTCCCAGCCGGCACCCAATCTGGTACGCCGTTTAAACTTAGTGGCCATGGCGTTCCTTATCGTGCCGACGGTGACCGCGGCCCGCACATTGTCACTATTATCGTAGACATCCCTAAAAAACTTAGCAAGAAGCAAAAAGAGCTCCTGCAAGAATTTAAAGGTAGCAGCAAAAAACGTGGCTTTTGGTCCTAAAAAGATTTATAATATAAATATGAGATTACGTTATTTTTTGCCGGTTGCCTTTGCGCTCTTGACTGCTACCTCTGCTAACGCCCTCTCCGATGACCAACGCGGCGCCATTTCTCAGCATTGTGCATCTATTCGCCAGAGTCTTAAGTCTCTTCAGCTTGCCGATGACAATCTTCGCAATACTATTAGCCCAATTTATCATAATCTACAGACTAATTTTATTACCCCTTTAAACCTTCGCCTAGTTCGTAATAATATTCCTGCCGCTGGTCTTACGGAAATTCAGTCCTCTATTAACCGTGAACGGGACACCTTTTCGCGCCAGTTTATTCACTACAATCAGGATATGGAACATCTTATTGACATCGACTGCCAAAACAATCCTGATGATTTTTATACCCAACTAGAAAACGCTCGCAATTCTCGTGTCGAACTCGCTAATACCGTCCAGCGTATCAACGCTCTGCTTAGCAAATATAGTGAGTCGGTCTATAATCTAAAACCTATTGGAGGGCGGCATTATGACTAAGCTTTCTCGTGGTAGTCGCAACCTTATCTTACTCGGTCTTATTTCTATACTTATTGCTCTTACTACTACTGGCATCAGTGTCGCTATCTATCACTACAGTGGCGACATGTATCTTGACTCTTCCCGCCCCGGCCACCTACCAGAGAAAAAAGACGACCAATCAGAAGATGAATCCACTGCCAAATACACCCTTCCGGATACCGGCCCAGTAGACGACAAAACTATCGACGATTTCCTTTATTATTATAATGAGCAACTAGATCGTGTAAACGCTATAGAAACCCCCTATTCCAGCACGCCATTATCTAATGAATCTCTTGGCATTCCAGTAGAGCTTGCCATTCCAGAAGACGTGGACTAAACTAAAAATAGCCAAACATAATCAGGAGGTAATTTAGACCACAGCCATGGATACGAGCACACTTATTCGCACCCTCAATTTGGATCCACATTGCTCCATTGAACAGGGCGCCGGCAATTATCTAGTCGTCAGAAACAGTTACGGTACAGCCACCCATAAAATTCGTCAAGGAATTTTAAACGGCAAATTATTCATAGAGCCATACTAGCGGCTCTATTGACTTTTTAAGCATGTGTGGTATAATAGACACATGGATAAAATTATGCCCATTATTGGTTCAACAGAGTATGTTTCTGTTGGCAAATATGAAAACATCCCCGCAAAAATTGATACCGGGGCCGATTCTTCATCTATCTGGGCTAGCAATATAGAAATCACTAAAAACGGCGTTCTGCGGTTTACACTTTTTGATCATGGATATCCGTCCTACACCGGCAAAACTTTTGAACGCACCGACTATAAAGTTGCCGTAGTGCGCAGTGCTACCGGCGAAGAGCAGGTTCGTTACCGTACTAAATTTAAGCTCAAAATTGCTGGAAAAACCGTCAATGCTCTCCTCTATCTTTCTGATCGCAGCAATAATAATTTCCCGTTACTAATTGGTCGCAGGACTATCAGTGGTAAGTTCCTGGTAGACGTCAGTAAATCTTCTGTCCCACGTCCGCCTAAAAATCCGCGGACTCTCAGCCTAAATACAGAACTAAAAGAAGACCCCTATAAATTCCACCAAAAATATGTTAAAATGTCTCGGGGATACATCCGGAAAGGAGCTATCAAATGAAAATCGCTATTTTAAGCAACGGTAATGCTAATTACAGCACCAAGCGCTTAGTTGCCGAGGCAAAAAGTCGCGGCCATGACGTTGATGTGATTAAATATAAAAATTGCTACCTCGCTCTCAATGAACACCACCCTGATGTTTTCTATAAGGGTAAACGTTGCAAAGATTATGATGCTATTATTCCGCGCATTTCCAACGGCATGACTCGCTATGGCTGTGCAATTGTGCGCCAATTTGAAATGCAAGGCGTCTGGACTGCTAGTAGCTCAATTGCCATTACTCGCGCTCGCGATAAGCTTCGCTCCGCCCAGATTCTTACTAAAGCTGGCATTGACACTCCTAAAACTCTAGTTTCCCGTAACACGGCCGATATCGATGATCTGCTTGATCAAATTGGTCTTCCGGTTATTATTAAACTTGCCACCGGCACTCACGGCAACGGCGTTGTCTTGGCCGATACTAAAAAAGCTGCCAAGTCCGCCCTGCAGGCTTTCTATCTTTATAATGAAGACGGCACTAACATTTTACTTCAGGAATATATTAAAGAATCCGCCGGTACCGACATTCGTGCTTTCGTGGTTGGCGGAAAAGTGGTTGCTTCCATGCAGCGCCAGTCCCTAGATGACGACTTCCGTTCCAATCTTCATAAAGGCGGAGAAGGGAAGTCTATTAAACTGACTGACGAAGAAAAGAAAGTTGCCGTTCGTGCCGCTAAAGCTATGGGGCTCCATATCGCCGGCGTAGATTTGATGCGCTCCAGCCGCGGCCCACTAGTTTTGGAAGTCAACGCTTCTCCTGGTTTTGGTATCGAAAAAGTCACTGGCCGTGATGTTGCTAGTAAAATTATCGATTACGTAGAGCACAACGCTGCCCGCAAGAACTCTAAAGACAAAATTGGCGCCTAGTGCTATAATATACTCATGGTTATTATCGCAACGCTAATTGCACTTTTCTTAATCTTTTTCATGCTCAAGCGCAACGTCGGCCCTACCGTCCTTGCTATTTTAGCCGGCCTCAGTGTTTATGAAATGTTTGGCGTTCAGCTTGCCAAATTTGCCACGGAACAAATTTCCGGCCTGCCGCTAGATTTAATCAAAAATCTCGTTTATGTAGTTTTTATCCTAGCCTTTCCACTTCTGCTCTACGTTCGCTCGTCTCGTAGCGGTCTGTTTGGTCTCTTCCGCATTGTCGAGTCGGCCGTGATCGCTGTCCTGCTTACGGCTTTGCTCGCCAGCACTATCAGCTATTTCTGCTCATTCGACCCTCTTGCAAAAGATGTCCTTAGCTTTATCAACAATATCAAGGGCCCAGTACTGGTAGCTTCTATTGCTGTGGCCTATTTTGATGTTATTATGTATCGCAGTTAAGCTTTGAAAACATTACGCCGTTTACTATAATCAAATAGTGAAGCAAATTCATCCTTCTTGGCATGTGCTCTTTTTTGCTCTAGGTGTTATTTTTGGCGACATCTTTATTCTTACTACTCAGCAGACGCTCTTTGCCGGATTTGTCTGGCTAATTTTTGGTATTATATTACTGATTTTTTGTATCTTTTGCCCACGTAGAATTACTTTAGTTTTAGCAATATTCGCTGGCTTTATTATGATTTCTTGTCGCACCGCGCCAAACTTTGCTGCGCGCAACCAACTTCATAATTTTATCGACCAAACCATCACAATTTCTGGTAGCATCATGGACGACCCGGAAACTAGCGATGGAAAAACTGTAATGCATCTTTCCACTGATGCTGGCCCGGTCTATGTCAGTCTACCAAAAACCGAAAATCTTAGGCGTAGTGATAAAGTGACTATTACCGGCAAACTTGGTGCTGGCTTCGGCACCTATGTTGGTAGTTTTTATCGCCCAGAACTTGTAGAAATTATTCGTCCAGAGCCCGGAGATATTGCACTCAAAATTCGTGACTGGTTCGCCGGACTCGTCCGCCAAAACATCAAATCTCCGGAGGCAGATTTAGGTTTAGGCTATTTACTTGGGCTACGTTCTGGTATCCCGGATGATGTAGACAACAGTTTGCGCGTTATCGGTCTAACGCATATTATTGTTGCATCCGGTGCACATCTTGGCATCCTTGTGAGTGTTGCCCGGAAATTTTTTGGCAAGCTTTCACGTTTTGCTGGACTTTTTATGGCACTGATTTTTATTGGTGGCTTCGTCTGCATTGTTGGTTTAACGCCCAGCATGGCTCGCGCCGGTTTAGTCTCCGCGCTCAGCTTAATTGCCGCCTATTTTGGGCGCAAGTTTAGCCCAGCTCGTTTGCTTACGCTCGTTGCTGCTATTACTTTATTAATAAATCCGTCTTATCCCATGAGTCTAGGTTGGCTACTCTCATTTGCATCTTTCGCTGGTATCATGATAGTTGGCCCATGGCTTACCAAATATCTTTATGGCGATAAAAAGCCGCACGCCGTGGTAGAACTACTACTTAGCTCCGCTTCCGCTTCGCTACTTTGTACGCCCATCCTTCTGTATTTTTTCGGCTCGGTCAGTTTGATCTCTCTTCTGGCAAATCTTTTAGTTCCGCCTACGATTTCTTTGGCGATGGGTCTAATCTTTGCAACTGGTGCTTTGTCTTTCTTACCGCCCGTTGCGGGCATCTTTGGCTGGCTTGCCACGCTAGTACTAGATTACCAGTTGTTTGTCATCAATATCCTCGGCAACCAGATAATGTTTCTTCTGGAAATTTCGCCCGGCAATCCGCTCGTTTTTCTTTTCTATCTTATCTTCCTGCCGCCGCTTATCAAAAAACTACTATCCTGTGATATAATTAACTTATGCCAAAACTCGAAAAAGACCAGTCTTATAAGACAAGAACTCGTGTAATTTTACGTATATTGTTAATTATTATCGCTGCCTTTTTGCTGACTTTCTTCTTACAATATCGCTATTTTCTGAATGATTTCGGTCAAGCCTGGCAGTTCATGACCGAGCGCCCGTTAGTTTTTTATTATAACGTGCTGCTAATGCTCTTTATTGTCCTATTCTTTTCTAGTATTTTTAAGAGACCTTTTCTTAGCATTGGCATAGTTTGGGCTCTTCTTACTGCTATCACTTATGCGCATATCAATAAATTTAATTTTCGTGGTACGCCGCTTCTGCCAGAAGATTTTCAAATGGCTTCCGAAGCGGGCAGCTTACTTAAATTCATTGATCTTTGGTCTCTCGTACGCGTAATTTTTGCTATTGTTCTCATTATTGCGCTAGCAATTTTGCTAGATCATCTTACTAAAAACATCCTGCAAACTAAACGTCAGCAACTTCTTCCGCGCTTGCTCATTGCAGCCGTCTCCATTTTTGGCTTGGTCTTTTGTACGGAATTTGCCAGGAATCACAGCGACAAGTCTACCAATAATATTTCTTGGCTAAATTCCGAATTTATCGCTTGGAACCAAACTGCTAACTATGATCATAACGGTTTTCTAATTGGTTTTGCTTATAATCTTGGCAAATTCCAGCTTTCTGCACCGGATGGTTATAGCGAGCAGGTCATCCAAGAAATTGCCACAGAATATAATAATAAAAAAGCTGATGATGCTAGCCGCACCATACTCTCTACTTCCGACTACAATATCGTTGTAGTACTAAATGAATCGTTCTATGATCCGGAATTATTAAAAGATTACTATACTTATGAAGGTGGCGATGTTACGCCCAACCTTCATAAAATTATGTCCGAAAATCCTAGCGGCCGGATGTATTCTCCAGATTATGGTGGCGGCACAGCTAATATCGAATTTGAGGCTATCACTGGTCTGACAAACTATTGGGCTAGCGCTGTACCATATACAGATTTGTTACCAAACGTAAAATCCATCCCATCGTTAGCTTCTTTCGCTAAAAAGAACGGCTATCATACTGTGGCCATCCACCCTTTCAATGGTGGCATGTACAAACGCAACCTAATTTTACCAAAAGAAGGTTTTGATGAATTTATTTCGCAGTCAGAAATGCACCACACGGAAACTAACGGGGGTTTTGACTATATCAATGATCGCAGTTCTTATAATGAAGTATTAGATTTACTAAACCAGCATAATGAAAAGCAAATGATTCTGCTTATCACTATGCAAAATCATGCACCATATAATCAAGGAGTTGATACTCCGCGTGATTTTACTGTGGCCGGAGATTATAAAACCGCCGCTTCCGATTTTACTACTTATCTCCAGATGCTACATAGCTCCGATACGTATCTCGGTGAGTTTATTGATAATTTATCAAAGTCCAATGAAAAAACCATTGTCTTGTTCTTCGGCGATCATGCGCCTGGTATTTTCCCGGAAGTTATAGAATCAGCTGAGTCTAATTATTTAGCCCACCTCACCCCGTATTTTATTTACACTAATTTTGATTTACCAAAAGATAAAGCCACTGGCGCCATGCGGCTTGTTACTACTACCCCTAACTGTCTCACTAATACCACATTTAACTTACTGAATTTGGAGAAGCCAACTTTGGGTTATCTTCTGGACGAAGTTTGTAGCGAAACTCCTATTTTAACGCCGGCTTTCCTTGGCGCCGAAGCCCCAGAAAAAACTACCGCCCTGACAAATTATGAAATGATTAATTACGATGTCATGAGCGGTAATAATTACTGGCAAGCTGATACTAATAATTAATTTGTTGTAAAAATTACATGGTCGCAATCATTACCAGTGATGCGATAGCTAATACGATTAACACAATCCACACCCAGCCAAAATGGCTAGTCTTTTTTAAGTTTTTTGTATAATCAGAATCTTCTACCATATCTACTTCCTCTCTTTCTGATGCCTGCGCGCGCGTCCGGAGATCCGCCGCAATGCGATCGTTAAGTTCTGTATTTCTTTCTTGTTCTTTGTGGGCAATTACTCCCATTTTTACCTCCAAAACTAACTTTCTGCTTACAATTTTATCATACTTGTGCTACAATGTTTATATATTACTTTTAAGGAGGTAAAATGGCTAATACAAAGTCCAAGAAGACTACCAAAAAGTCTTCAACCAGGCCTAAGACTGTCAAGACCGTCAAGGCTTCCGAAACAAAAAAGGTGGAAGAAACAAAAGTTATTGCGTCAAAAGCCGAATGCAAAAGCATTTTTGCTGGCTTCTTTGCTCGCAAGTTTGATGAGAACGAAAATATTCTCACCATTTTCAAAACTCCTAAAATTTGGGGTTCATTACTCGGCGAGCTTATTGGTACAATGCTCCTAGCCGCTTTTATTATTTCTCTAAACTGGCTCTCCGGGCAAACTGGCCTTGGTGCTACCTACATGATTTTTGGCATGGTAGCCATCCTCGTTGCCGTCTATGCTTTTTCCGGTGCCCATCTTAACCCACTCGTCACTGTTGGTATGATGGCTTCTCGCCGCGTTTCTGCTATTCGTGGCGTGCTCTACATCGTCGCGCAGGTTGTTGGTGCTTGGCTTGGCCTTATGCTAATCAGCGCCTTCAAGTCCGCTGGCGGGGAAGCAGCCAACGCCGTAGAGCTTCCAGCTATGGCAGAATTAACTGGTGAGCATTTCTGGGCTACCACTATGGTAGAGCTCATGGGTGCTACTATCATTGGCTTCTTCTTTGCTCGTGCTCTTCAGTACAAGCGCAGCGTCTTTACTTTCGCTATCGTAGTAGCCTGTGGTGTTTCTATTGCCATGATTCTTGGCCTTATCATTATGAATGTCTTCTTCAGTACTACTAATGGCTTCATGATGAACCCAGCCGTAGCTGTCATGTACCAAATCTTCCCGAACTCCGGGGACAACTTCGGCGAACTCATGGGCAATATCGCTCTCGCTGCTGTTACCTACATCATCTTCCCGATGATTGGTGGCACACTTGGTTTCTACCTCAGCGATTTTGCTGGCCGTCTTTCTGGCGAAGAAACCAAATAAGCCATATCTGGCTTATCACTTGAAAAATGTAATAATGTTTTCTAAGGTTTTCGTAGATTAAAAATCCAAAAATGTATATCCCTGACATTTATCAGTGGAATGACATTTTTGGATTTTTAATCACCGAGGAAAACGTTATTACATTTTTTATGGTATAATAATATATATGTCTGATTTAGAGAAACTAAAAGACGAATTAAAAGCCATCAACGCCGAATACGCTAAAATAAAGGACTTAGCTCCGGATCAGCGTAAGTCTTTCGGTATAGAATTAAACCAGAAAAAGCAGGCCATCCTGAAACAAATTGCCAGCGTTGAGACCGCCATGCAGTCTGCTGACATAGAGCCAATTGACATCACCGCTCCTGCTGCTCCCAACGAAAAAATCCCAGAAATAAAGCGTGGCAGCAAACACCCGCTTATGACTGAGCTGGATCGTGTGATAGATATTTATTCTCGCATGGGCTTTGATATTATGGAGTCTTGCCAGCTAGATGATGAATTCCACATGTTTGAGGCACTTAATTTTCCAGCTGGTCATCCTGCTCGTGACGGCTATGATACTTTTCGTACCAGCGAAGGCTACATTCCGCCAGCTCATACTTCCACTATGCAGCATCGTGCTCTGAAAAAATACAAAAAGAACTTAGAGCAAGGCGGAAAAATTGCTGTAGCTATTCCTGGTCGCGTCTTCCGTAACGAAGATGTCGACGCTACGCACGAGCACACTTTTTATCAGTGTGAGGGCGTTTATGTTTCCGAAGATGCTACTATGGGCCAAATGCTCGGCGTGCTCAAAAATTTCTTTGATACTTATTATGGCCAAAACTTAAACATCAAGACCCAGCCTGGCTACTTCCCGTTTACCGAGCCGTCCCTGGAGCTTCTAATTGAAAAGCCTAAATCTCTTGGTGGCAAAGGCGACGGTTGGCTGGAGATGCTTGGCTGTGGCATGATTCACCCTAACGTTCTAAAAGCCGCCGGTATTAACCCGGAGAAATACAAAGGTTTTGCTTGGGGCGGTGGCATCGATCGCCTAGTAATTATGAAATATCAACTAAACGATATCCGTTATTTTGAATCAGGTAAACTTGATTTTTTGGAGGAATTTTAATGAAAATTAGTCTTAATGAAATCAAAAAACTTGTTCCTGAAGCAGCTCAGGTTTCTACGGATGAGCTCGCTGCCCTGATTGGCTCTCGTTTAGTGGAAGTAGAGGAAAAAATTGATCTTAGTCAAAAATACTCTGGTATTTATATTGTGAAAGTCGTGGAATGTGAAGACATCCCGGATACGCATTTACATCTTTGCCAAATAGACAACGGCGAGAAGAAAATCCAAGTGGTTTGTGGTGCACCCAATGTTCATAAAGACATGCTAGCCGTCTGGATTGCTCCAGGTGCTATTGTGCCGCAAACTTACGGTGGAGAAAATTTTGAAATTTCCATGCGCCCGCTTCGTGGCTACGATAGCTACGGCATGCTTGCCGCAGTGGACGAATTAGATCTTGGCACGGATCACGAGGGAATTGCCGAAATCGACCCAAATCTCCACTACCTAGATGCCGACGGCGCAGAAAAACAAGTCGTCCCTGGCGCTAGCTTTGCCACAGTTTTTGACCTAAATGATGTAATTCTAGATATAGAAAACAAATCCCTCACTCACCGTCCAGATACTTTTGGCCTCATTGGTTTTGCGCGTGAAGTCGCCGGTATCCTCGGTATAAAATTCGCCGAACCAGAAGTCTTAATGTCTGGCGGGGAAAAGCTTAAACGCATCGCAGATGAATTTCCAGGACCAAAGATTGAGATTAAGCTTTCCGAAACCTGCCCGCGCTACTCCTGTGTCGTCATGGATATAAAAGACCCTACCGCCACCGAGCCGTACCTCACTGCTGACGCGATTTTCTTAGCTAAAGCCGGCATGCGTAGCATTAATAAAATCGTTGATGCTACCAACATTATGATGTTGATGACTGGCCAGCCACTCCACG
>CAZAAA010000016.1:0-10663 GCA_964483335.1 uncultured Candidatus Saccharibacteria bacterium
GGGGAGATTTTTTTAACACTTGCGCGTACTTTCATGAAGTGTCAAAATCCTTTCCATTAGACATTTATAGAGGTACTATGAGCGGTTTTCGCCCTATAAATGCGATTTGATATTATTTAAGGCGGAAGCTGATGCGTCCCTTAGTAAGGTCGTAAGGGGTAAGCTCAACTTCTACCCGATCACCGGGCACAAGACGGATAAAATTTTTGCGCATTTTTCCGCTCATGTGCGCAATGATAATATGACCATTCTCGAGTTCTACCCGAAATTGGGTATTGGGCAACGCCTCCACGACTTTGCCGGTGAGTTTAATCACTTCCTTTTGACTAGCCATAAATTACCTGTTTATTATATCAAACTTCGTGCTACATGTAAAGAGTAATTTTTAGCTATTTTTTGGACGCCTACAAAATCGAAAAAGTAAAGGCGCAAGGCCGTTGACTTTTTCAATTTTTCCGGGGAAATGTTCCAAAGATAGCCATAAATTACTCTACACGTACCGCGCGCAAGAATTGGCGCGAGAGATAGGTTTGACGGTTGTAGGACCAGTCGCCAGTGCAGGTGATAAGGTTTAGACCTTCTTTAGTTGGGTCGGCAGAAACCTGCATGTCATTCATTTTGTCATCGGCATCATCTAATGACACGGTATTATTTTCTGCAACTTCATATTTAAAGACTGCGCCGTCACCACGTTCAACAGTAATAACGTCGCCCGGGACTAATTCTGGCAGACGGTTAAACACGCCTGGAGCACCAACACCGCTGTGCCCGTCCATCAGCATAGCGCCACTACGACCAGGAAGACCAGATTTTTCGTACCAACCAACATCATAAATGCTCGTAGGGGTAAGAAGTTGTCCGGCGGCCCCCACTCCTACAGGTAAAACACGTGCGTTTTTAATATCGATTTTTTCAATGGAAAGATAGCGCGGTTTGTTTTCTTCTACGGTCCAAGCGTCAATATCGTCCTGGGTAATAGGAGTTTTGTCTACTTCTTCTGGAGTGGCAATAGTCGTAGGAGAAACAGCACGTACGCTGCCCTCTTTATCATGGTAATAGTTGTTTTCCCAGATAGCGACCCTGAGGATGCAGCCGGCAAAAATTAAAATAACTACGCCCCAGATGATCTTACTGCGGTATTTTTTGAGGTTATTAATTTTTAGGCTCATTCCCACCTCTTCTTTCTTATTTATAGTCGTCATAGGTTACCATAAGAGCACGCGAGTCGAGGCTACGGAGGTTTTCTAGCGCAACTGTCACAACAATTAGTAGTCCAGTGCCAGAGATAGACAGGCCAATTGGCTGACCGATGGTCAAAATGAAAATATAATCAGTAATAAACGGTAACATAGCGATTAGACCAAGGCTGAGTGCACCAAAGAAATTCAATCTAGTGCTAACCTTGCCAAGGTAATCTGCAGTTTGTAAGCCAGGGCGAACTCCTTCTATGAAGGCGCCTTGCTTCTGGAGATTGTCAGCGATTTCGCGAGGGACAAAGACGATACTGGTATAAAAATACGTAAACATCACTACAAGCAGGAAGTACATGGCTGGATAAATAAACCACTGGATGGTAAGGCCATCCGGGTAAAGACTGGAGAAATTGCTGGCATTAGGCGCGGTAAAAAGCTGAATTAAAGTATTGCCAAATTCATTACCGCTGTCTACGGTGGTAATAAGTTGACCAATGAGCGCCGGGAGCGAGAGGAAAGCGGTAGCAAAGATAACTGGGACGACGCCGGCTAGAATAAGTTTAATCGGGAGAATAGACTTTATCCCGCCATAAGAGCTGTTGCCATGAACACGCTTAGCGTAATTGATAGTGATAATACGCTGGGCTTCGTTGAGTTTGACTAACCAGTAAAGCACAATTAGCATAGCAACGCCAAAGCCCAACATAATCCAGAAGACGGTTGGGTTAACTGGGAGATTAAACCAGCCAAAGAGACTGAGAGAACCGTTAGAAGTATCAAAGAGCTCCGTGCCGAGGCTGGCCAGGGTAGCCGGGAGACGACCAATAATACTAGCAAAGATAATCATGGAAATACCGTTGCCAATCCCCTGCTCCGTAATAAGCTCACCAAGCCACATCAGAATAATAGAGCCGGCGGTCATACAGGTAACGGCCAAGAACCAATCCATACCAGAGAGGGCTATATCAGAGGCGGTATTGTTGGCAAGAACGCCCTGTTGCAAGATGTAGATATAGGCAATAGACTGGACAATAGCGAGCGGGACAGAAAGAATGCGCGTCCACTGGTTAATCTTGCGACGACCAGTTTCGCCGTCTTCGTTAAGCTCTTCTAGGCGTGGGATAGCCTTAGTGAGGAGCTGAGTCACAATCGAAGCGGTGATATATGGGGAGAGGCCAACGAGGATAATAGATAGGTCTGTCAATCCGCCACCAGAAATCAGATTAAGGAAGCCAGCAAAATCAGATTTAGCAATCAAGTTCTGGACGGCCTCTTTAAAGGTGCTGGCATCGCCTAGAGGCACCGGAACGTGCGCAAGCAGGCGGTAGGCAACTAAAATGCCTAGCACAATGAGCAGACGCTTGAGCATGTCTTTGTTTTTGAAAGATTTGAAAATATTTTTGAAATGCATGGAAATTAACTCGTTACTGATGTCTAGTATAGCACATAAGTTGGTTAATGGGCAAGTCTAGTGGCCGCGTCTTTTAATCTAGCCACGGGGCGGTTCACCCTCAGCATCAGCGAGGAGTTTCTTGCTTTTGATTTCATAACGTTTGCCATTAACGGGCGAGATATAGTAATCTTCGTTTAGCAAATTTACAAACATGGTCAAATCTTTATCATCCATAATAATAATACTATTATCATCGTCCGTCATTAGCTCTAGCTGCATCTCGTCGGCGTAGTCTATTAGTTTATCCTGCGGCATTTCTTCGGCAATATCCATATCTTGCAATTTTTTAATTAATGGCTTACGGTCTTGCAAGAGAGCGTTGAGTGTTAGCCCTTCAGCAAAGTGTAGTTTATACTTCTCTTCTAACTCTTTAGCTTTGGTATCGGCGATAACCTGGGACTTGTAATCATACTGAAAAAGGTTCTCAAATTTACTTTGGTTAAAGATGATAATTGTATCTTCTATGATGGCAACCTGATTATCATCTGGCATTTTAATAGCGAGTTCGGCGGTAAATGGCTCAAAGCCTTCCCCGTTCAACTCCCAAGAAGTAGAGGCTTTAAGCGCGGAGGAAGCAGAAATACCCTTAGCAATATAAAAAACTTTGGTGCCGTTCTCCCCACCGGGATAGGAAAACTTAGCAATAATACCTTTAATTTTCTTAAACTCATATTCGTTGTCGGAAAAATAATCGATGTCTTTATATTCTTGTTCAATCAAGTGGATCAGAGTTTCTGCACGGCCAACATTTTCTAGCTTAGTACGATAGACCACCTTGTCTTCTCCGTCCGATTTCTCATATTCATGGCATTCTAGACCTTTGTCGGCCTCTTTGATAATATAGGAAACCGCTTCCTGCATAAACATCGCCTTAACAGAGCTAGTGAGTTTATCAGAATAGCGTACCTTGAACGGCGTGTAGTTTTTATTAAACAGGAAAAGTTCTACGCTGACGTTGTTTTTGACTTCATCTACCTCATTAGCCCAATGGAAGACATCAAATGGTTCGGACATGATATACCTCGCTTAATTTTAGTATATTATAGCATACTAAATCAGCTCGGCGTAAGAATCAGTAATAAGATTTTTTACGTCCAGGCCTAGTACCTTCATGGTATTTTCTAGGTCGTGCTGGACATCTTCGGCTTTATCATTTTCATCAAGATTAGCCTCTAGTTTAGCGTAGAAGCCTTCTTTTTGGTCAATTTTATCTAGGAACAGTACGACACCTTCGCCCATAATAATTTCTTGGCGACGGCGGGAGACCTCGGCTTGCTGTTTAAAACCAAGCTGCTGAATGATATTTGCGGCCTCGGAATAATCTTTCACGACGGTACTGTCAACAATGTCTACATTAGCGTCCTCAATATGACGACGCAGAATCAATTCATAGCGGGCCGGGCGATCTACGGCTTTCATCTCTGTACGAAGAAGCAGGCGCGGATAACTATTGCCTTTTTGATAGTTGCGCGGAACATAAACGCGGTCGTGCTGCCAATAAACTGGGCCAAAATCCATATCAATCTCGCTAAGTTTTTGTTCAAACTCGTCGCGATCTTTTAGGTGACATTTGACGATAACTTTTTTCATAGAGTAACTCCTTTACGCGCTTCATCCGCCCAGTGGTCTGCGAGCTCGTTATATTCTGTGCCGATATGGCCGCGTACCCAGATGAGCTCCACGTCGACAGTCTGGTATAGTTTGTAGAGTTCCTGGACTAATTCTAGATTCTTGATTTCTCCGTGTTTTTTAGTCCAGCCGTTTTTCTCCCAAGTGGGTGCCCACTTAGTGAGAACATTGACCCAGAATTCTGAGTCAGTATGGATCTTGGCACGGTCGCCGGTTTCTGCGGCGTATTTCATGGCGTCTCTTAAAGCAGAGCCTTCCATGCGAATATTAGTAGTATGATCTTCTTTGCCAAGGATAATGGGGTGTGCAGTTTTGTCCGTAGCCTCTAAAACGGCATAGCCACCGGGGCCGGGATTCGGTTCAGCACTACCATCAGTCCACAAACTAATCATATTGTCTATTATAGCAGGTTTTTTATTTTTTGACAAGAGTCGCCATACTGGAAATTAGCACCAAAAAGCCACGTAACTTGACGTGGTTTTTTGAACATGAAAGCTCTCAACTTGTTGTATAGTTGGCTCGCAGTTAGCCTTATGTTCTCTCGAACTGTCTCTATTATACATAAGCGCTAACTGCGTGTCAAGTACTTTTTAGATGTCTAGATCGTCTAAATCAGCCAAGTCGGCGCGGGTCTTCTCAGCGAGGTCGTCAATAGAGCTACCTTCTTCGGCCGGCTCTTCGGAAACTTCCTCGACAATTTCTTCAGCTTCTTCCGGAGCGGCTTCTGTAGCTGGAGCGGAGTGCTCGGCGCGGCGTTCCTCACGAGCAGGGCGGCCTTCTTCGTCGTCGTTAACAATTTTTAAGTTATAGCGAGCGTCGTTTTTGGTACCAAGAGCGCGAAGTAGGGTGCGAATGCTCTGGGCGGTAGCACCACGACGACCAATCACGCGGCCAACATCTTCCGGATCTACGGTCAAAGAGAGCAGAACGCCTTTTTCATCAATAGAACGATCTATTTCTACTTTGTCAGGGTTATTTACGAGGGTTTTTACGATATATTCTACAAATTGTTGGTCAATGGTTGACATAAGTTTCTCCAGAATTAAATTTATATACCCCTATTATAACACAGCTTATGCTTCTTTTGGAGCTTCTGCTGTAGCTTCGGGAGTAGACTCTTCCGTAGTGATTTCTTCTGCGGGGGCTTCTGCCTCAGCTTCGGCTGGAGCTTCTTCTTTTGGTTGGTTCTTGCGAAGCTTATCGGCATGTTTAGCCTTGGCCTGCTTTACAGGGGCTGCCTTAACCCATTTAGGCAGTTTAATTCCTTCTAGTTTAAGAATGCGGGCTACCCGAGTAGAGGGCTGAGCACCATTTTTAAGGTAAAAATTCACCTTTTCCGTGTCTAAGACGGTCTTTTTAGTTGCTGGGTTGTAGTTGCCGACCTCAGCCACAACGCGCCCGGACAAGGGGTGACGCTGGGATTCTTGGACGACTATCCGGTACACTGGGAGGTGTGTCCGGCCATTACGCTGCAAACGAATCGCTAGCATGTTTTCTCCTTAAATTACTATGCAAGTTATTATAACAAACTTTTGCTAAAATGACAAGAGGGCGCTTAGTTTGCGCCCTCAAGAGATTTAGAGTGTTTCCTTTTATACAAGACGATTTGACAGATGTCCTGCATAGACATGATTTTACCGGATTTTAAGAGTACCTGGGCCTCAAACCAGAATTCATTACGGTTATCGGCATCATGGAAGATGCGAATTTCAAAACCGTATTCCGGTTCTTTAACTATCTCGCCATCATAGTCCCGGTTGACATGATAGTCGAAGGTTAGCCAATCCAGAAACTTTTCCGGCTGTGTAATCTCGGCCAGGCCTTTTACCTTAAGGGCTTCGTTCAGCTCCTCTATCAGTCTTTTGCATCGACCATGACAGCCATCTTTTACGGCATGATTGAGCTCATCCAGGCCTTTTTCGATTTGTTCAGGCGAAGCAGTTCTAATACTAACTCCCCTTAGAAAGCGTTTAGAGAAATAAAGCTTAGCCTGATTATTGATAACCTCTAGAGGCACTCCGCGTCCATGCCAGAGGCCAATTTCATACTGAACAAACCTGACCTTGGCATATTTGCCTAACGCCGAATCTTTGCCTTTAAACAACTCTTCCAGAATCTCTTTAATGCTTCTAGCCACATAATCACCCCCTTTGTATGGCTCATATTTCCGTTATATCACACTTTGCCAAAAAAGTCAAGTTAAACAGGGGTGCTTTTAGACTTTGGCGCCAATCTTTTTGTAATATTTAATTGCTTCTTTGGCAGCGGCGGTCTGAGCGTCTTGTTTGGATGAGCCCACACCTACGCCGCGTAAATGTTTGCCTACGTATATCCCAACCGTAAAGGTGCGGGCGTGATCCGGGCCTTCTTCTTTCATAGTGCGATATTGCGGCGTGATGCCATCATTTTTCTGGGCAAATTCCTGGGCGTAGGATTTAGGATCGCGCCAGGATTCGTCGGCCAGAATTTCATCAATTTTACTGAGGATATGCTTTGTAATAAATTCTTTAACTACTTCAAAACCCTGGTCTAGGTAGATAGCACCAGAGAGCGCTTCAAAACAATCCGCAACAATACTTTCGTGCGAACGATCCGTACCATTTTGTTCACCGCGAGAAAGACGGATGAGCGGTTCATAGCCAAGCTCGTGCCCGGCCGCGCCGATACTTTCGGTGCGAACTAAGGCGCTACGCCAAGCGGTCATGACTCCTTCTGGTTCATGATAATTACGATATAAAAATTCTGAGACAATGATTTCTAGCAAGGCGTCCCCCAGAAATTCTAGCCGCTCGTTGTGCTCAATCTCGGCATTTTTATGCTCGTTAATATAGCTACGGTGAGTCAGCGCAGTAATGAGCAACTCCGGATTGTGGAACTCAAAACCTAGCTTTTCCCTGGCGAAATTTTGATATTCTTCAATAAATTCTGCTGAATGACCTAGCCCCATTAGATTTCTCCGTTTCGTATTTTTTTCTTAGCAATAAGCATTAGTTTCTCGATATCCTCATATTCTATGGCGTCAAGCGCATCAGCAAAGCGGAACCACTTAATACCATTCATCCATTTTTCCTTTTGCGGGCGCTCGGACTGGTCTACGGCACGAACGAGATAAATTTGCGTGGTCATAAGAACGAGCTTATCTAGGCGGCGGTATTTAAAGTGAATCTTACCAAGCCAAGTCAGAACTTGCACGTGGTGTAGGCCGGCCTCTTCACCGATTTCGCGGATGGCAGTTTGTTTAGCGGTCTCGCCCGGCTCAATATGGCCCTTAGGGATAGTCCAACGGTTTTTAGAATCTTGAATTAACAAAATTTCAATATCTTTTTTGTCCGGGGACATCCGAAATACAATGCCGCCAGAAGTAGGCTCGCGCACGATTTCCTGAATGACAGGTTTTTTACGAAAAACTTTGTTTTTAATGCGTGAAAAAGCGGATTCCTCATAATCTTCGGTAGGCAGAGCCTCCGGAATTTTGCGACTAGTCCGCCCGGCTTGGCGCGCCTGACTGGCTGTCTGCATCTGCGGCATTTGTGACCGCTGCGGCCTCTGAGGCCTTTGTAGTCTCTGCGGCGACCTCTGCGGTCTCCGGGGCTGGTTTTGATGATTCATGGTGATTTTCCTCTGAGGTCTCCTCTAAGCCAAGGTTACGATAGACTGTGCCTAGTACACCGTTGACGAATTTAGAGGAGTTATCCGAGCCAAATGCTTTTGCGAGTTCTACAGCCTCGTTGATGGCAACCTTGGGGGGAACCTGTTTTTGCTCTAGTTCATAAAAACCAATGCGCAAAGTATTGCGATCTACTGCGGCAATACTTTCTAGCGGCCACTCCGGAGCGAGCGGACGCAGACCTTCATCAAGATGATTCATCTGCTCAGCTACGCCGTGAGTGAGCGCATAAACAAATTCAGTATCCCCAAGAGCCTTAGCATAGGGCTCGATATTTTTAGCGATAATCGTATCAAGATCGGCCGTGGTATCGCCCGCCTTTGTCCGGAACTCATATTCATATAAGCTCTGGAGTGTGATAATCCTACCGAGGTGCCGATTGCTTGCCATTATTTACCGCTTTTCTTAGATTTAGTAGTTTTTGCCGAAGTTTTGGCTTTTGTAGCTTTAGCTTTGGCCGGCTTAACGGTTTTAACCTTTAAGCGTGGGGTCTTTTTAGCCGTCTCAAAAGCTTTGACCGGCGATTTCTTGTTAACTGCACGAGCAAGCGTCAAACGTAAATGACTGCGGCGAAGGCCGGTTTTACGAGCGCTGCTTTGCTTTTTAGGTTCAGGCATTAAATGCTCCTTTTACTTCTATATTTATCTACTATATTATCACTTATTTGATAGTTTAGCAAGCGTTTCGTGGATTAATTTTTAACTACTATATTGACAATTCTAGCGTTCTGTGGTATAATTATCTTAAGAGGGTCAGATTTAACGAATTTCTTCACATTCTCGTCTTTTAGGGCGAGTTTTTCTAGCTTTGCGTGATTTTTTAGGTCGTCTTTTTTGACGTGGAGACGGGCACGGAGTTTGCCGTTGACCTGGACAACAACCTCTACGACGTCTTCTTCCAAAGCTTTTTCGTCCCAAGTTGGCCACTCGTCGTCCGCTTTTAGTTTTTCCAGCATTTCTGAGGCGAGATGCGGAGCAAAGGGCTTGAGGAGTTTAGCAAGGGTAACGAGGTCGTCACTGCTGGCGCCTTGTTTGTAAAGTTCGTTGACGTATTCCATGAGGGCGGCGACGGCGGTGTTGAAGCTCTGATGGTGTAAGTCTTCGGTGACCTTGCGAATGGTCAAGTGGCGAATTCTTCGGTTGTCGGTTGCGTCCCTCGCTCCCGTCTTCACGGGGCTCGGGCGCTTAGCCTCGGCAGCAGCCTCCGGGAATCCGCCAACCGAAGAATCGCCCACTTGACTAAACACCAGCGTCCAGCAGCGGTTAAGGAAGCGGTAGACGCCGCCGATGGCTTTAGTGTCCCAAGAGGCATCCTCGTTGTAGGGGCCGATGAACATTTCGTAGGTGCGGAGGGTGTCGGCGCCGTAGCCGGAGTCAATCACGTCTAGCGGGTCAATCACGTTGCCCTTAGATTTGCTCATTTTCTTGCCGTCGGGAGCGTTGATATAGCCGTTATAGAGTAGCTTTTTGACCGGCTCGCGGAAAGGTAGCAAACCTTGGTCGGCAAAGAATTTACACCAAAAACGAATATAGAGCAGGTGCGCGACAGCGTGATCCGCGCCAACGTAGATATCGGTCGGTGCCCAGTATTTAATCGCCTCGGGATTCCAGGCGTGCTCGCCATCATGCGGAGAAGCGTAGCGCCAAAGATACCAGGAAGAACAGGCGTAGCCGTCTAAGGTATCAGTTTCTCTGGTCATTTCCTCGCCGTTAATCTCAACTTTTAGCCAATCTTTAGCCTTAGCGAGAGCACTGCGGCCAGTTTTATCCGGTTGATAATCTTTTACTTTGGGAATAATGACCGGAAGCTGATCTTCGGGGATAGGATGTTCATTGCCGTTTTTATCGTAAGCGATAGGAATCGGGCAGCCCCAGTAGCGCTGGCGAGAAATTAGCCAGTCGCGCATCCGGTAAGTGGTCTTTTTCTGGCCAATTTTCTGCTGTTCTAGCCAAGCCACGACTTGTTCGCGAGCGTCTTCGGTGCGAGTGCCGTTAAAATGACCGGAATTAATCAGCTTACCCTCGCCGTGATAGCATTTTTCATCTTTAGCGTCGTCCGGCTTCTCGATCACCTCTTTAATTGGCAGGTCAAACTTCTTGGCAAACTCATAGTCGCGCTCATCGTGGGCCGGGACGGCCATAATGGCGCCCTCGCCGTAGCCCATTAAGACGTAGTCAGATACCCAAACCGGAATTTCCTCGCCGGTGGCCGGGTTCATGGCATAAGAGCCGGTAAAGACGCCGGTTTTTTCCTTGTTTTCTTGGCGCTCAATTTCGGACTTTTTTAGAGCGGCTTCTTGGTATTGTTCAACTTTATCCTTAGTGTCATTATTGACGAGTTTTTTAACCAAGGGGTGTTCAGGGGCAAGAACGAGGAAGGTTGCGCCAAAAATCGTATCCGGGCGAGTAGTAAAGACCTTGATGTCGCCGCCGGTAAGGCACCTAAACACAATTTCTGCGCCCTCACTGCGGCCAATCCAGTTTTTCTGCATGGTTTTAATCTTTTCGGGCCAGTCTAGGGCGTCAATATCGTCCAAAAGTTCGTCGGCATAATCGGTAATCTTAAAGAACCACTGCTTCATTTTTTTCTTTTCTACCTCTGCGCCGCAACGCCAACAATGGCCGTTTTCAACCTGCTCATTGGCAAGAACGGTCTGGTCTACTGGACACCACCACTGATAACTCTCTTTTCTATAGGCAAGGCCTTTTTTATAAAGCTGGA
>CAZAAA010000017.1:0-9050 GCA_964483335.1 uncultured Candidatus Saccharibacteria bacterium
GGCGAACCGGTAAACTTGATTTTTTGGGGGCCGCCGGGGACCGGAAAAACGACGCTGGCGCGGATTTTGGCGAATGAATACAAAGCGGATTTTGTGGAACTTTCCGCGGTAACGGCGCACAAAAGCGATGTGGAAAATGTAGTAAAGCGCGCCCGGCAGAACTGGAACCTGCGTATTCGTACAGTGCTATTTGTAGACGAAATTCATCGATTTAACAAGGCACAGCAAGATGCGTTTTTGCCACACGTGGAGTCTGGGCTGATTATTCTAATTGGTGCTACAACGGAGAATCCATCTTTTGAAGTGATTTCGCCACTGCTCTCTAGAAGCCGCGTGGTAATCGTTGCGCCACTATCTAAAGACGCAATTATCACAGTCTTAAAACGGGCAATTAAGGCGGAAAAGGCGACTCGGCGCGTGTCCGCAAAAGCGATTGACTACTTAGCGGAGTTGTCTGGCGGGGATGCACGGTCGGCGCTCGGCGACCTGGAACTAGCGCTGTCTTTGAGCGAAAAAGTCGGTATAGAGACGGTGAAGGAAGCGGCCGGGAAAAAGGTGCCTGGCTATGACAAGGCTGGCGATAAGCATTATGACAATATTTCGGCGTTCATAAAATCAATGCGCGGATCGGACGTAGATGCGGCGCTGTATTACCTGGCGCGGATGCTAGAGGCGGGCGAAGACCCAAAATTTATTGCGCGGCGAATGGTGATTTTTGCGTCGGAAGATATTGGCCTGGGTGGAAATGGAGCGCTGGGGCTAGCACTAGACGCGTTCATGGCGGTGGAAAGAGTAGGAATGCCGGAGGGCGGGATAATTCTCTCGCACGTGGTTTGCGCGCTGGCGCTGGGCAAGAAAAATCGGGATTCGTACGACGCCTGGGTACGGGCGCAAGATTTAGCACACCGGACGATGGGTCTGCCGGTGCCAACACATCTTCGAAATGCACCAACAAAATTGATGAAGGATCTGGGATTTGGCAAGGGGCAAAAATGGGAGGCGGGATTCCATTTAAACAAAAGTTACTTGCCGGATGAAATTGCGGGCGAAAAAATTTTTTCCCACGCCTCTTTCAAAAATTCGTAGCGCCAGTCGTTTTTTGGCTCTTTCCCGTCTATCCTGGGGTAGTAGCAGGATTTATGCACTTTAGTTTTTGGGCCATAGTTGTAAATATCGTCGGTCTCTTCAATTTCTGGAGTATTTGGGCCAGCGTGGGAGCCAGGTTTCTTGCCAGTTTTTCTAGCCAATACTAGCTGGGCTACTTTGTCTTTACGATTTTCATCAACATAGCCTACGCCCGGATGAATATTGCCAGTTCTGCCGTCTATGTGCGGGGTTTTGATTAGTGTTACGCCTTTGCCGCCTGGTACAACATTTTTACTGGCCGCTTCCTGCGCTTTTTCATCTACCCGGAAGAACATCAATAAAATACAGTCGTATCCGTGTAATGGTTGGTCAAATGTATAGACAATATACTCAATATTTTTGAGATAATTAAGACCACTGCGTTTAATTTTGCCTTTTCCGCCAGGTGCTAGAGTGAGTTTTCTACCGTTTACTATAATATCTTTTTTTATTTCACACTCTGTCATGCCCCTATTATATCACGCAAAATTGGTCAATTTTAGTATTGACTTTTTAGCGTAAGTGTGATATAATGGGAGGATGGGGTGTAGCACTTTTGCTGATATAAGTTACCTATTCATACACAAAAGGAGGGATTATTATGTGTAGAATAATTGCAGAGGAACATGGCAAGTTGAACCCGTCTTTGACCGATTTTACCAGAGGCGGCTCCCCGTCTCTATCCAGTGTCGTAATTAAGAGAATTGGTAAACTCTATGACATGATCAAAGAAGGCGCGGAAATGGAAATCGTCGTTACGACCGATGATCAAACTTACGTCCAAGTGAATGATGAAGGCGGAGAGATGCTCCTGGTAGAGCATTTCACCCATGTATTTGCCTTTGGCGATAAAACGCAGCTGGGACAGGTGGCACTGCTTGATTTGATCGATTCCCTCATGGGAGACATCGATGGCGACGAGCAGTGGGAGCAATTTGATAATGCTAAAGAATTAGTAAAAAATTCTACTGCCTACTGCATCTCGCTGAAATTCAAAAAGTAACTTATCAACCGGCCCGGGACTTCAGTCCTGGGCTTTCTTTTTTACTGAATTTGTACTATTATATATATGTTAACTAATTCAGGGAGATTTTATGGCAGATTTTAACAAAATCTTGACCCCGGGGGATTATGAAAATGGTATCATTAACGTAGTAATAGAAATTCCAACCGGCTCCAACCACAAAATTGAGTGGGATCGGGAAAAGGCCTGCTTTATGCTAGACCGAGTAGAGCCGATTGCTTTTGCAAAACCTTGTAACTATGGCTTTATCCCGCAAACGCTAGATGAAGATGGTGACGAGTTGGACGTGCTAATGATTACCGATCAGCCGCTCACAACCGGAATTTACACTTCCGCAAAGGTGCTGGGCGTGATGAAATTCGTGGACGATGGCGAAGTGGACGATAAAATCATCTGCGTACCGGAAGACGACCGCAACAACGGCGACAGGTACCAGACGCTAGAAGATTTACCAAAGCGGACTTTGGAACAGATTGAGTTTCATTTTAACCACTACAAAGACCTAAAGAAGCCAGGTACGACAAAAGTCAAAAAGTTCGGCGATGCAGAAGAGGCAAAACAAGTGATTAAAGACGCCATCACTAGATGGAATCAAAAGTAACTCGAATTTGCTCGGCAGTATCACGGTCACGCACAGTGACCGTGTTGTCGTTTAGGGTGTCAAAATCAATTACGACACATTTCGGAGTGCCAATTTCGTCCTGCTTGCGATAGCGTTTGCCAATGTTGCCAGAATCATCCCAAGTGACAAAAGTATATTTCTCTTTTAGTAGCTGGTAAACTTCGCGTGCCTTTTCTACAAGCTCGGGTTTATTTTTAAGCAATGGAGAGACGCAGAATTTGTATGGCGCAAGATTTTCCGGGAGTTTTAAAACAGTGCGCTTTTCCCCGCCAATTTCGTCTTCAGTATAGGCGTTAGACAAAACCGCGAGCAATAATCTCTCTACGCCAATGGAGGGCTCAATGACGTGAGGCACAAAAGTTTCACCGGTGTTCTTATCACGATATTCCATGCTCTTGCCAGAAGCACGAGCGATATTTTGTAAGTCAAAGTCGGTACGATAAGCTAACCCCATGAGTTCTTCCCGGCCGCCTGGATAATCAAACTCTATATCTACGGTACGTTTGGAGTAGTGCGCGCGATCCTCTGCTGGTACTTCATAATCATGGATTTTAGCCGGATCTAGGTGTATAACATTTTCGAGGAAATCGTGATTTTCTTGTAGCATAGTTTCGAAAATTTCCGCCCAGTTGTCTGGATGCACAAAATATTCAATTTCCATTTGCGAACATTCACGATCGCGCAAGATATAATCACGTGGCGAAATCTCGTTACGGAAAGCCTTGCCCTGTTGAGCAATACCAAACGGAATATTGGGGTAAATGGTATCAACGACATTTTTATAATTAGTAAAAATACCCTGCGCGGTTTCCGGGCGAAGATAGGCAATAGAAGTATCATCAGAAACTGGGCCAACGTGCGTAGTAAACATCATGTTAAACTGGCGGACTTCTCCCCAGTTACATTTACCGCAAGTAGGACATTTAATACCAGCATCTAGAAGCTCTTTCTGGGTAATTTGCGAGGACAGGTCGTGTCCTTCGGCGGTTTTACCAAGTTTATCCGCGCGGAAACGGCCGTGGCAATCGCCGCATTCTACTAGTGGATCAGAAAAAGTATCAACGTGACCAGAAGCTTGCCAAGTTTTGGGGTTCATAATGATGGCAGCGTCCACGCCGTAAATATCGTCGCGCTTTTCTACCCAAAAATGCCACCATTCGTGCATGATATTATTCTTTAACATGACGCCTAGCGGGCCAAAATCCCAGGTGCCGGCCATACCGCCATAGATATCACTGCCGGGAAAAATAAAACCGCGGCGTTTTGCTAAACTTGCAATTTCTTCTATCTTACTCATATATTAATTATAACATGATTTAGCAATATAGAGAATGTCATCCAACAGATCATTCGTGTTCTGTACTCTAAGGACAGTAGGTAGATCAGTAGAGAGTATGAGGCGCAGGAATTTAATATGATCAGCGGTAATTTTGCCAGAATCATGCGGGGCAAGAGTACGTTCTAAAGTGTCCCAATTATAGTTTTGGTTGGCGGATAAAGGTTTGCCATTAATATCAAAATGTAGGTTAATCTGGTCGCCAGAAATACGAGCAAGATTAAGCAGAGCCCAAGCTTCTATAAGCCGTTGATTTTCAGTCTGATGAATGGCGGAAAAACAACTTTTGGTAAGTGTATATAATTCCGGGCTATCAATGTGTTCAGAAAGTTTGGATATTTTTTTAATAATATCCGAGGCCAATTCTAGTTTTTCTAAGCTGTTTAGAATGTTGCTATAAAAAATTTTGAGCTTAGCAGAGGTAAGAATGCCGAGCCCGCTGGAATGGTTATTTTTATAGTGTACAGTAATTTCCGAAACGCAGAACATTTCTATGCCGCCGGCTAATTTTGATTTTTCTTTGCGGGCGCCCTTAGCAATTACAGAAAGCTTTCCGGTCGGGGTGATGAGATTTAGGATACGGTCGGTCTCACCATATTTAGTGCGACGTAGCACTATGGCCTCAGTATGAAGATCATTTTGCGCCATGACTACATTCCTGGATACATTTTTGAAGATCGGACGGCGTCATAGTGGCTTTATTTAGGATTTTTACCACGCCATAGTGAGACAAATTCTGTTTTTGTAATTCTAATGATGAAACAATTACTACGGGGATTTTAGCAGTGTCCTCGTAGGAGATTAGTTCGTTTAAAAAAGTAAAACCGTCCGGCCCGGTCAGCAAAACATCCAAAAAAATTAAACTGGGCAGAGTATCATTAAGCGATTGCATAGCAGACACAGCATCATGAAAAATTAAGGTATCCTGCCCTACCTTCTGGCAAACCATTTTAATGCATTCCGCCATCACCTCATCGTCTTCAATAATATAAATCATTATAACAATTATAGCATGGAAAGACCCGGAGTATTACTCCGGGTCTTCAGTGTCCTCCGTCTCAGGAGGGGGAGGAAATTTTGGCGGACTGTCCAAAAAATCATGCGGATCTTCATCCGGATCGTCGCCGGCGCCCATTTCATAGAGCTCTACCGCGTGGTCGTGTTGTACTTCCAGGTCATGGTGATGCTTAGCAATTTCCTTATCCCAGTCAATACTACGACCTTCCATATATCGCACATAAAACATCAACACATCGGAACAATCAATTTCCGCTGTTAGTGGCGCATAGAGACGCGGCGATTCCATGGAGCACGGCATGATGTTAAAAATCTTAGCCAGATAATAAGGGTCTCCGTGGTCATCATAGAAATCTGAAACAAAGACATTGAAATGCCCGTGCCGGCAGACAATGGCATAGGTAGGCACTTTGCGAAGAGTAGCCTCGCAGTAGACCCTGACGTAGTCAAGCTCTAGCGGTAAGCGAGGCCGAGCTGTGTCCAAATGACGAATAGAAACTGGTGTAAGTAATGTCGTGTCCGGGAAGACATTAACGCAGAAATTGACAGATTGCGCCAAGTCCGACCAGATAATACTGCCCTCTTTGTATTTTTCTCCAGCAAATTCATATTGCCCAGTTTCCTCATCGTAACCAAACCTCAATTTCACACTAACATAGGTTTTACCATCTTCCCCTTGTGCAAAAACAGCGTCTTCACCGTATATTTCCTGCAATGATTGCTCTTTCGGCGGTTTTTGTACCGGTCTATTTGCCTTGGGCCGCTTGCGCCGTTTTTTCTTTGGCCGGGGTAATTTCTCCGCGGCCTTGGAAGCCCTGAGGGCTTTGATTCCAACATCTAACAAAAATTCGCTCAGAAAATTACCCATAATTCACTCCCTTCTAACGTGCTAAACTCTAGTTTCTAATTCTACTATACTAATTCTGGAGGATTTTAGCAAGTTTGGCCCGCAAGCCAGTTTTTTCGTCTACTCCGGCCAAAGTATCCAGCGCCACTCTGAGTAAACCAAAGGCGGTGATAAACGAGTAATCTAGGTCATATTCTGTTTCGTTGTCTATGCCGGGGATATCAATATCGTCCAGAAGATGGACAACCGGACGGCGAGAAAATGGTAAATCTTTATACCAGTCTGTCATGGCAAGATTTTCTTGTAGTTGCTGCAACCCGGCACCGCCGCCACAGAGCAGAATTTTTCCGGGGAACATCTCTACATTAGTAAAATCTTCCAGGGCGAGTTGTACGCCACCGACCCAAACCTCTAGATTGTCTGCTACTGCGCCAATTACCTTTTGTTCTTCACTTTCGGTTAAACTAATGCGATTACCGGCTTCTGCAACGGTGGTATCAGCAGGGTTCTGCAGAGGATCCTGAGAAAGTTGGAGTTTGATTTTTTCTGCGGTGTCGTAATCGATGCCGAGTTTTTCAGCGATTTGGTGAGTGAAGCTTTTCCCACCGATGCTGAACATCTTAGTGCCTTCTACACCACCGTCATCTACAATAGCAATATCCGTAGTGCCGCCGCCAATATCCATGACAATAGCGGAGAAATTGCTATCTACATCATCGCCCAGACAGGCGCGGCAGACTGCAAAAGGTTCTACTGCTACGGCTAGGAGGTCTAGGTTTAATTCGGCACAGACTTTTTCAATGGCGGAGATGTGTACCAGCGGAGCAAAAGCAGTGTAGAATTGAATAGACAAGTCGCTGCCTTTAAAACCGATTGGGTTGGTGACTTTATAGCCATCAATACTCAGGCTGACAATGGCGGAATTAATCAGACGAACCTCTACATTTTCGTTGTTAGTCTCTAAGGCAACTTCCTTCCGGGCTTTTTCTCCGGCACGATCCTGGACACGTTTGATAATCAGATCCATTTCCTGCTCAGTAATGGGCTTGTTGCCGTTTTTGCGCTTATAGTGAACAGTAGAAGTGCTGCCTTTAATTAATTCCCCAGCAATGCCAACAACGGCTAGTTTGCTCATCACGCCAGCTTGCTGTTCAGCTTGGGCTAAGGCTTTTTCACAAGTAGTAACAACGGCCGGAATGTCAGCAATAGCACCAGCGTGCATATTATTAAGAGCCTGGCTAGCCTTACCAATGCCAATAATTTTAAGGTTTTCGCCCTCTTGTCTGGCGATCACGGCTTTAACAAAGGCGGTACCGATGTCTAATGCAAGAATAACGTCTTCGGATGGTTTGTTGTCTTCCATGGTTAGATTATATCATAAGAGGAATAAATAGTGTAGTTGGAACGCCTGCGTTTTTGAAAAAGTAAAGGCGCAAGGCCTTGACTTTTTCAAAAGCCTCCGGGATACTGCCCCAACTACACTATTTATTCCTCTGTGCTCTCTTCTTCTATGGCGGAGAGTAGAGAATCCTCGACGTTTTGCTTTTTCTTCTTCTTAGGAGTTTCAGCAAGAGTGATATCTATTTCGTAGCCGGTAAGTTTAGAAGCAAGGCGAACATTCTGCCCCTGACGGCCAATTGCAATAGACTGCTGGTCTTCGGAAACATAAACAGTGGCCTTTTTGCCATCTATTTCTACTTTGATAATTTCGGCAGGGCTCAAAGCCTCGCGAATATATTCAGAAATATTATCAGACCAGTTGACGATATCAATCTTTTCCTTGTCGCCAATCTCATTCATTACAGCCTGCACGCGCACACCACGGCCGCCAACAAAGGTGCCGACTGGATCTACGCCGGGAACGGTGCTAGTAACGGCGATTTTAGTGCGACGACCGGCTTCACGAGCGATGGCCTTGATTTCCACGGTACCGTTCTCAATTTCTGGGACTTCCTGGCGGAAGAGATATTCAATAAATTCAGCAGAGCCACGAGAGAGAATTAGCTGAGCGCCACGGTCGTCACGCTCCACGCCTTTAATGTAGACTTTGATACGAGAGCCAACGGTATAGTATTCCCCGTCAATCTGCTCAGACTTGGGCATAATACCAGAAGCTTTGCCTAGATCTACCCGGACGATGCGGGGCTCTACACGAGCAACTACACCGGTCATAACAGTACCAATTTTATCTTCAAACATACTGAGGACAGCGTCGCGTTCGGCCTCACGGAGATGTTGAATCACGACTTGCTTGGCAGTCATACTGGCAACACGGCCAAAGCCTTCTACTTTATGGGCCTCTTCTATAATATCGCCAACTGCCTTGCCCTTTGCCTCAGACTGAGGAATTTCCGTGGCAGGATTATAAGCCAGACCATCCTCAATTACTTCTTTAGTGACAAAAACTTCGGCAGTACCGTTCTTCATATTAAGTACAGCGCGAACGTTCATGTCCTTATCGCCATTATCCTTGCGCCAAGCGGCGGCAATAGCGGTTTCTATAACGTCAATCACGGTTTCTTCCGGAAGACCTTTTTCTTCGGCAATAACTTTGACCATAGCGGTCATTTGTTTTAAATCTAATCCTTCCATTTTACTCCTTTTCGTTAAAATGGCCGGCCTTCTTCAGGTCGGTCAATTAAGTATATATCTATTGTAGCACAGTATACAATTTTTGACAAGACGTAAAGCCACCCGTCGGGGTGGCTTACACGTATAATTTGGCACCTTGCTAGTTTCCCGCTATTGCAGTATAATCGCCGCTACTGGGCTTGACTTCTGTGTTCGGAATGGGAACAGGTATTTCCCCAGCGCTATGGGCACCAATCGCTGATTTCAATTCAAAGCTTTGAAAGCAGAGTTGATGCCCATCAGGTGTCTAGACAACTTAGAAAAGGTCAAGCGTCGATTGCTAGTTACGTCCATGTTATCAAACTTCTGTTTCCCATGCAAGCATGAGCAACAAAAGTTTGATCATAAAAAGGCAATGCCTCTGTTAGTACGCTTCGGCTCCACACGTTACCATGCTTCCACCTTGCGCCTATCAACCAGATCTTCTTTCTGGGAGGTCATAGGGAAT
>CAZAAA010000018.1:0-8111 GCA_964483335.1 uncultured Candidatus Saccharibacteria bacterium
TATGTAGAGGAACGGAGCCCTCGATAAATTTCTCGCGGCGAGACATTTCAGCGCCGTTTAGACGGCCGGAGACCTCAATACGAACGCCTTTAGCGCCAGCGGCCATAGTAGATTGGCAGGCCATTTTCACGGCGCGGCGGAAATTCATACGCTTACCAAGCTGGAAACCGATGTTTTCGGCCACAAGCTTAGCGTTTAGCTCTGGTTTTTTGACTTCTTCGACATTTAAGCGAACTGGCTGAGAAACGAATTTCTCTAGTTCTTTCTTTAATTCATTGATACCTGCGCCCTGTTTGCCAATGACAGCACCAGCTTTAGCGGTCAGGATAGTGATTGTGGTAAGGTTGGCACTGCGCTCAATGTTAATTTTGGCAATAGTTGGGCGAGATTTGAAACGATTTTCGATAGTTTCGCGGATTTTAATATCTTCTACCAGCCAGTGCCGGAAATCAGACTTCTTAGTATACCACTTAGAAGACCAATCTTTACTGATCTGGAGACGATAAGATACGGGGTTTACTTTCTGTCCCATTACTTGTCCTCCTTCTTAGCCGGCTTGGCGGCTGGTTTTTCGGCTTTTTTAGCCTTTTCATCCCCGGCAACTTCTACGAAGATGTTGCTAGAGATTTTTTCAAATGGAAGCGCGCGACCACGAGAGGCCGGTACGTATCTGCGAATGCGAGTACCAGCGGTAACGGAGATACGGGCAATGCGGATGGTCTTTGGGTCAATGGAAGCGCCAGTTTGCAAGAGATTTGCTTTGGCGGACTCAATGGCCTTTAGAACCGGACGAGCGGCGCGGCGCGGAGTGTTCTCTAGGATGACGATGCTGTCGGCAACGTAACGATCGCGCACGAGAGCGGCTACGATGTTAGTTTTCCGAGGTTGAGAATCGACACCTTTGATATATGCATGTGCGAAAATAGTAGCCATTAGTTAGCTCCTTTCGCAGCGGCGGCTTCGGCAGCTTTTTTGCCACCATGACGCCGGAATTTACGGGTAGGCGCAAACTCGCCGAGTTTGTGACCGACCATGTTTTCTGAGATTAGTACTGGGACGTGGACTTTGCCGTTATGGACGGCGATAGTGCGGCCAACCATTTCCGGAGAGATGGTGGACTCTCTAGCCCAGGTTTTAATCACGGTGCGGTCTTCTAGGGAGAGCGCTTCAATTTTCTTTTGTAGCTTATAATCTACAAAAGGACCCTTCTTCAGACTTCTACTCATAGATTATTTCCTCTTTCCTTCGTGGCGACTGCGCACGATGTATTTATTAGTTTGCTTATTGTGACGAGTACGGTAGCCAAGGGTGAGCTGGCCCCATGGAGTACGGGGAGCTTTACCAGAACCGTGACGACCACCATCACCACCACCGTGTGGGTGGTCGGTAGCGTTCATTACGACGCCACGGACAGTTGGACGAATGCCTTTGCGGCGGTTGCGGCCGGCGGCACCTTTCTTAATGTTCTGGTGCTGGACATTACCTACAGTACCGATGGTAGCTTGGCAGGTTTCCAGGACTTTGCGGACTTCGCCAGAAGGCATGCGGAGAGTGGCGTAGCCATTTTCCTTAGCCATGAGCTGGGCGGAGGTACCAGCGGAGCGCACCATCTGGGCGCCGCGGCCTGGGGTGATTTCAATAGCGTACACGAAAGTGCCAACTGGAATTTGCTCTAGAGGCATACGGTTGGACTCTTCTACGTTAACTTCCTGACCGACGCTGAATTTTTTACCCTTGGTCATGCTAGTATCGGCAATGACATAATAGTAGGTGCCATTGTTGTCCTTAACACGAGCGATGCGAGCACTACGGTTTGGATCGTATTCGATTTCCTCAATGGTATAGGTGAGGTTTTCCGGAAGCTTGTGAGTAAGCAACCGATAGTGGCGTTTGACACCGCCGCCACGATGGCGGACAGTGATGCGGCCTTGGTTATTCTTGCCAGCCTGCTGTTTTTTGGCCTTGGTGAGACTCTTTAAGGGTTTCTTAGTAGTAATTTGGTCGAAATCCTGAGTGGTCTTTTGGCGCTGAGCAGGAGTAACTGGACGATATGCTTTAATACCCATTACTTGGCCTCCTTCTTAGCTTTTTTGTCCTTCTTTTCAGCCTTTTTGTCGGCTTTTTTATCGGAAGGATCCTCGAAGATAGCGATTTTATCGCCTTCTTTTAAGGTGACATAGGCGAATTTCTTATCTTTACGATAGGTTGTACCAGGATAGGCGTGTTTGCCCTTAGAATAGCGGGTTTTCTTGCCTTTCCGAGTAAGTACGCGAACATCTTCTACGGTGACTTTATATTCTTTTTCAACGGCCTTGGCGACAGCTTGCTTAGAAGCGTCGGTCGGGACATTGAAGATGTAAGTACGTTTAGTTTGTTCATTATAGGCCTTTTCTGTGGCGCGAGGAATAACAACCATTACTTATCCTCCTTTCCGAGTAGCCAATTCTCTGTTTCTTTTAGTGCAGCTCCGCCAAAGACAATAGCGTCGGCGTTCATAATGTCAAAGACATTAAGATAAGTTGCGCGGACAAGCTTGACATTTGGTAAGTTGTTAGTGCTGCGAAGCAATTCCGGGGTCTTTTCTTTGACGACGGCGAGAACGTTTTTGTC
This sequence comes from uncultured Candidatus Saccharibacteria bacterium, assembly GCA_964483335.1. Taxonomy (GTDB): domain Bacteria; phylum Patescibacteriota; class Saccharimonadia; order Saccharimonadales; family Saccharimonadaceae; genus Nanosyncoccus. Next base: position 2,611 of record CAZAAA010000018.1, read on the forward strand.
CTCTAATTTCATCTTCTCAAGAACCTTGACAGCTTCCTTGGTTTTACCGGTAAATTTACTGCCTGAATCTAAGATATAGACAGCTTTGTCGGCGTTTTTCATGCTGAGAGCCTGGCGGATAGCAACTTTCTTTGCGCCTCTTGCGAGATTCTTAGTAAAGTTTTCTTCTCCGGTGCGACCACCAGCGATACCACCGTGGCGCCAGATTGGGTTGCGGGTGCTACCAAAGCGAGCACGACCGGTACCTTTCTGCTTCCATGGTTTTTTGCCGCCACCGCTAACTTCGCCACGTTTCAACGTTTTAGCATGAGAACTGCGGCTATTGGCAAGATATGCGTCATAGGCGGTTTTAACTAATTCGTGATTTTCGACCTTGAGGGCGAAGATTTCTGGATTTAACTTTGCGTCTGCCATATTACTCCTTTCCCTCCACGGTCACAATGCCTTTGTTTGGGCCAGGGACAGCGCCCTTGAGACCAATTAGATTATTTTCTTTGTCAAGATAAGCAACAGTGAGATTTTTCACGGTTACTTTGTCGTGGCCCATGCGGCCAGGCATCTTTTTACCCTTGAAAACTTTCTGTGGGTACATAGAGCCAATGGAACCAACGCGGCGGATATTGCCTTTGAAGCCGTGGGTGTTGCGGGACTCTTCAAAGTTCCAGCGTTTGACGGTACCGGCAAAGCCTTTGCCTTTAGAGGTACCAGTCACAGCAACCTTGTCGCCAAGTTCAAAAGCTTCCACGGTAATTTGGTCTCCGGTTTTTAGCTCCGGAGTTTCCTTGGTGCGGAATTCCTTGAGGACTTTAGGTTTGACGTTCTCTCCGGCCTTCTTGACGTGGCCAGATACCGACTTGCTCAGGTTCTTACCCTGACCGTAACCGAGCTGAACTGCGTTATAACCATCTGTTTCAATGGTTTTTACCTGAGTCACAGTAGCCGGGCCGGCTTGGAGGATAGTTACAGGGGTAACTATGCCATCTGCGCCGATGATCTGGGTCATACCAATTTTGGTGCCGATGATGACTTTCATCTTTTCCTTTCCTTTAGTTTAACATCATGAATACTAGATTACTCGGTAGTTCCCCGACGGGGCTTACCTTGTCATCTAGCTAAACGTATATCTTAAAATTTGTCACCTTAAAAGAATATACGTTTCTATTGTAGCACAGATTGAGCATAAAAACAACCCCTTTCGGGGCTGTTTTTATGCTGCGGGGTGGGCGCCTTAGAGGTCGGCGATTTCGTCCTCGGTTGGGCCATCCTTAGAGCCGAGCTGTTCACCGGCGCCAGTACCAACTGGAATCTTGCGACCGATGATGACGTTTTCCTTGAGGCCATGGAGGTGATCAACGCGTCCGCTAATAGCAGAGTTGATGAGCACACGCGTGGTGTCTTGGAAGGAAGCCGCGGAGAGGAAGGAGTCGGACCAGAGGGAGACCTTGGAAATACCCATGAGTTTACGGGTATAGGTGGCCGGTTCTTTACCTTCGGCTTCAAGCTCTTTGTTTTCGGCGATGACAGCGGCGAGTGAGACGATATCGCCAGCAACAAAGCTGGAGTCGCCTGGCTCGTCGATACTGACACGGCTGAACATCTGGCGAACGATAATCTCAAGGTGTTTAGCGGAGATTTCGTGGCCCTGCGCGGCGTAGACAGAGAGAACATCGTTCATGATGTAGCGAGCAGTGGCCTCAGCGCCCTTGTATTCGTAGAGTTTTTGGAGATTAAGAGAACCAGCAGTGAGGCGGTCGCCTTGCTCTACCTGGTCGTCGTTTTTGACGACGAGTTCAGCTTCGCCTGGAATCTCAATGCGCTCTTTAGCGCCACCATCGGCAGTGAGCAGGATAGCATCGGTGCTCTTGCCATCGGCGGATGGTAGCAGCTGCACAGTGCCGTCATAAGCGGCAACGAGCGGAGATTTACCCTTACCCTTATCGGCTAAGACATCGCCAGTTTTGACGTCGGCGCCATCTTTGACGCGAGGTTTACGACCGTCTAATTCGATGCGGTCAGAGCCGCCAGCGATTGGCCAAATTTCTACGATATAGCGGTTCCCTTCTTCGGTGACGGTGACACGACCAGAGATAGGCGCAACCCAAGCTTGACCTTTAGGGGTGCGAGCCTCTAGAAGCTCCTCTACACGAGGAAGACCACGGGCGATTTCACCAGAACCAGCTACGCCAGAGCCATGCTTTGTATCAAGGGTAAGCTGCGTGCCTGGCTCACCAAGAGACTGAGCGGCGATTACACCAACTGGTTGGTGCGGGGCGACGATTTCGCGAGTACTCATGTCAATACCATAGGCCTTCTGCGGGATGCCTTCGGTGGCAGTAGTAGTAAGAATGGACTGGATTTTGACAGAGGTGACTTTGTCGTCGGCTTCTAGCTGTTCGGCAATTTCTTTAGTAATCACCTGGTCTTTGTCGAGATAGCCCGGAATTGGCTCGGCAGTATAGCGACCAACGACCCAAGCAGTGAAGGCTACGCCGGAATCGGCAACTTCAGCCTTGTCTACGGTGTAGCCGGGATCTTCGGCTTCTTCATCGGTAGTAAAGACGTCTTGGGCGACATCTACGAGACGACGAGTAAGATAGCCGGAGTCGGCAGTACGCAAGGCGGTAGAGACCTGGCCCTGGCGCGCACCACGAGTGGCGATAAAGGATTCTAGGGTGTTGAGACCTTTCTTATAGCTACTCTTGACCGGGAGCTCGATCTCGTTGTTGTTAACGTCCACCATAATACCAATTTCGGCGGAGGCGAGCTTGATGTTAGAAACGGAACCACGAGCACCGGAGTTAACCATTACTGCAATATCGGTATCCATCTCTGAAAGTTTATCCTTGAGGAAGTCAGAGATTTGTTTGTCGATATCACGCCAGACTTTGACAATGAGGAGATAACGCTCTTCGTTGGTAACCATACCTTCGTCATATTGCTTCTGAATGTTGGCGGTCTGAGTGTCGCCCTCGGCGATAAACTGGTCAATTTCTGGGTAAGTTGGATAGTCGTCTTTAGCAGTAGAAACAGAGGCAACGGTTTCATATTCAAAAGCGAGATTTTTGACGGCGTCAGCAGTAGAAACAGTGGTTTCGGCGCCATAGCGGTCAAAGATGTCGGCCATAACTTTTTTAAGCTGTTTAGAAGTCTGTACGGAGTTATCAAATGGATAATCCTCTGGGAGAATTTCATTAAAGATAACCCGTCCTAGGGTAGTGTCGCGAATCTCTTTCTTAGCAAAGACGCGAATAGGAGTCTGGAGTGCAATTAGCCCCTGATCGTAAGCCATTTCCGCCTCGTAGATAGAGGAGAAAGCCTTGATATCTTTAGTATCGGTGCCGGGCTTGTTGTAGGTTAGGTAGTAAATACCAAGTACGACGTCCTGATAAATAGAGAGTACTGGCGCGCCATCGGCTGGTTTTAGGAGGTTTTTGGTGGCGGACATCAGTTCGCGAGCCTCAGCTTGTGCATCGGCGGAAAGTGGTAAATGGACAGCCATTTGGTCGCCGTCGTAGTCGGCGTTGAAACCGGAGGCTACGAGCGGATGAAGCTGAATAGCTTTACCGTCGATGAGTTTTGGTTGAAAAGCTTGAATAGAGAGACGGTGGAGAGACGGAGCGCGGTTCAAGAGGACATATTTATCCTTAATTACTTCGTCTAGGGCATCCCAAACTACCGATTCTCCGGCCTCAATCATGCGAGTAGCGGCTTTGATGTTGGCGGCATATTCGTTGGACATGAGCCAGGAGATAACGAATGGCTTAAAGAGTTCCAGGGCCATTTGCTTCGGCAAACCACATTCGTTGAGTTTTAGTTCTGGGCCAACGACGATGACGGAGCGACCAGAGTAATCTACGCGCTTGCCAAGAAGGTTCTGGCGGAAGCGACCCTGTTTACCTTTAAGGAGATCAGAGAGAGATTTGAGCTTGCGGCGACCGTTTTGGGCGCTAGCAGTGCGTCCGCCACGAGAAGCGTTGTTGTCGATAAGGGCATCGACGGCTTCCTGAAGCATGCGCATTTCATTGCGGCAAATAACGGCTGGAGCATTTAGCTCCATGAGCTTCTTAAGGCGGTTGTTACGGTTAATGACACGACGATAGAGATCGTTTAGATCGGAAGTGGCAAAGCGACCACCGGGGAGAGAAATCATTGGACGGAGATCTGGTGGGATGACCGGGACAACTGTCAGGATAAGATCCTGGGGTTTGATACCGGCGGCTTGCATACCTTCCAGTAGTTTCAGGGTTTTGACAATTTTGGCTTTGCGCTGGCCTTTGGCTTCTTCCTCTTCTTCTTTGAGGCGAGCGATGGTGGCTTCAGTGTCAATTTCGTCTAGAAGCATCTTGATGGCGCTGGCGCCCATTTCTACGGTGATAAGATCTTCGTATTCTGCTGGGAGATTGCGGTAGTCAACTTCGGAAATGACAGCACCTTTTTTCATGCCCTCGAGGATAGATTTGTTAGTTTGAAATTCTTCATCTAGCTCATCTAACTCTTTAGCTTCGGCGTTGGCAAGTTTTTTGGCGTCGGCACCTTCGGCTGCGGCCTCTTTTTCGTAGCGTAGCCTTATAGCCTGGACGGCGGCGGCGTGTTGAGCTTCTAGATCGGTCAAGGTCTGAGCAACTTTTTCGTCGTCGGCATCAACGATAAGATAGGAGGCAAAATAGACTACTTTCTCGATGTTTTTAACGGTGAGGCCAAGCAAGAGGCTGAGGGCAGACGGTGTGCCGCGCATAAACCAGATGTGTGCAACTGGGGCGGCAAGTTTGATGTGGCCCATGCGTTCACGGCGGGCAATAGATTTAGTGACAAGGTTGCCGTCTTTGTCTACAGCAGCTTCGCGAGAGCGAACACCTTTTAATTTGCTATCGTGTGGGTTGATATCTTTGACCGGACCGAAAATCCGTTCGCAGAAAAGACCGTCACGTTCTGGCTTCTGGGTGCGATAGTTGATAGTTTCTGGTTTAGTAACTTCGCCGTAGCTCCAGTTAAGGATGTCGTCGGCAGAAGCAATGCTAAGCCTAATTGAGTCAAAATCGCTTGCTGAAATGAAATTATCCATCCAAGCCATAATTAGAACTCCTCTCCGAGATCGACGGTTCCGTCCTCGTCAATCTCTGTTACTGTTATTCCTTCTTCATCTAAGACCGCTTCGGTTTCCTCGCTAGACAAATCTTCTAGGCCGTCTAGGTCAGCACCTTCGGCGTTGGTAATGTTGTGTTTGGCGTAAATTAGCCGGTCATCTTGGGACTTTTCGATTTCGCGAGAGGTTTTTTCGATGACTTCATCGGCGTCGTTAGACTCGCCGTTGTCGAGTAAGTCTACCTTTAGGCCTAGGCCTTGAAGCTCTTTTACAAGCACGTTGAAGCCTTCTGGAAGTTTTGGCCCCTCGATAGTTTCGTTTTTGATGATGGCTTCGTAAGCTTTAGCGCGACCGTAGACATCATCAGACTTAATGGTGAGCATTTCCTGGAGAGTAGTGGCGGCACCGTAAGCCTCGA
>CAZAAA010000019.1:0-7878 GCA_964483335.1 uncultured Candidatus Saccharibacteria bacterium
AATTTGCTGGAAGCGCAAATGCGACAGAAGACCGACGCGAAAGTGCCGGAAGTTTATGCCGCCGGGGCAAAGTATTTTGCAACGCTGGCTAAACAGACTATGGTAGAGCGCGACAAGCTGATTAGTAAGAAACGGCTGATGGCTAGACCGGAGAATACGGCTGTGCACCTGCTGGAAAATCTAAAAACCGCTCGGCGCGAACACAATGATATTTTGGAAGAATATCATCAGGCTAAGAATGAGTTTAACCTCAAGAAACAAAAGTTTGATCGGTTGGAAGCAAAATATCAGGCAATCAAAAATCCTGAAGCCCAGGATAATACCTACGACTATTCTAGCCGCCCAAAGCAGCTGGAAGTAACTGAAGAGTTAATACTTGGAGCCGGAGTTCCGGCAAATTTTATGGCTGATGCAACGGCAGAGCAACGCGCAGATGGCACGATAGACATCTATTATGCCAGGGCGTTGGGAGACGGGCACGGTCATGTAGTATTGAACCCGGAGCATGTTGTAATATACCACCGTCAGCCGGTAGCGTGACTATTGATTTTATTCTTGGAACAGTTATAATTATAGTTAAAAGGAGTTTTTTGATGAACGATAAACTAATACTTATTACTAACCCTGGTAGTTCTTCTCGCAAGTACGCACTGTATAAAGGCAACGAGCTGTTGTGTTCCCTGCACTTTGAGTTTGAAGGGAAGACAATAGTCTGTACACTGACAAAAGCAGACGGCACGAAAAAGAAACTGAAGCCGGGCTTTAAGTCGTTGACCTCTTGTGTAGCAAACCTGGAAGAGATTCTGACTAAAGAAGGATACCTGGGCGGCGTGTCTCAGCTAGATGCAATTTTGGCTCGGACTGCTGCTCCTGGCGAATTCTTCTCTCATGATCACATAGTGGACGAGAACTGCCTGAAAGAACTGGAAATTGCCAAAAAGAAGGCTCCGCTTCATATTCCGGTAGTAGCTGGAGAGATTGAGCATTTTGTTACTTCTTTTAAAGGCACTCCTATTATTACTATCTCTGACTCCGGTTTTCATAATGATCGCCCGGATCTGATGAGATATTATTGTCTTGATACGGAAGTGGCGGACAAGTACGAAATCAAACGGTGGGGATTCCATGGACTTTCCGTAGGCTCAATTACGCACTATATGGAAAAAACCGAAATCCTGCCGGAAAAGTTAATTGTTTGCCATGTAGGATCGGGATCATCTGTAACCGCAGTTTATCAAGGGCGCTCGCATGACACGACAATGGGATACACCCCATTGGAGGGCGTAATGATGAGCACTCGGACGGGCTGGATAGACCCGGCGGCAGCGCTGGCCTTGAAACGTTCACTAAAAATTCGTTCCGACGAAGCTTTAGAGAAATATCTGAATAAGAAGGCTGGGCTGCTAGGTGTCTCCGGGACGTCTGACGATATGCGGGAAATTCTGCAGTTACGCGAAGATGGCGACAAACGCGGTTCATTTGCCTATGCACTATATATTTATATGTTGCAGAGGGCAATCGGCCAGATGGCAGCCAGTCTTGGCGGAGTGGACGCAATCGTCTTTACCGCAACAATCGGCGAACGCTCCGACGAAGTACGTAAGGCTGTTTGTCAGAAGTTGCAGTATCTAGGTTTTGCTATGGACGAGCAGAAAAACGTGGGCGACTTCTCTTGTCGCCATACAAATATTGCTGCGGATGGTTCTAAGCCAATCTGGGTAATTCGCACAGACGAGTTTGAAGAAATGATTCGCCGCGCGAATGAGCTAATGAAATAACCTAACTCCTAATATCCCTGGACAACTCGTCCGGGGATATTTTTATTTGATGATACTAGTTTTTGGGAAAAGCGGGGAATCTGGCGGAGTAATTTTTTCTGCAGTAAAGATTTCTTCTATGCGAGCCGTAATAGGTAAGTAGGGCTTTAGGAGGTGGTTGGCCTGTAGCAGATCCGCTACGAGAGAACCAAGCAATACACGAGCAGCTTCCGGGTCTTCTTTGGCGACAGACCAAGGTTTGGTTTCGTCTATGCGGCGATTTAGGTCTTGTAGCTTTGTCCAAGCATAATCAATACCACGACTGTACTGGAAGTTGTTCATTAATTCGTGATATTCATTATCGTGAGCCGGAGTAAAATTACCACCGCCTAGTTCATTTTTTTGGCAAAGAGTAGCGAGACGCTGAACAAGGTTACCCAGGTCATTAGCCAATTCGTTATTATAGGCATTCTCATATTTCTCCCAAGTGAAGTCAGAGTCAGAAAAGGTATCAATGTGTCGAGAAAAGAAATAGCGGAAAGCGTCTAGACCGTGCTTTTCTAACACCTCTAGAGGGTCAACGACATTGCCAAGAGATTTGCTCATTTTTTGGCCATCAGCTAAGACGTGACCGTGGGACAAGATAACACGCGGTAAAGGCAACCCTAGACCTAGTAAAATGGCTGGCCAAAGGATAGCATGGAAGCGCAGAATATCCTTCCCTACTAGTTGGACGTCGGCTGGCCAAAATTCAGAAATATCCTGATCTGGGTAGCCTAGCACAGTGAGATAATTAGTCAGTGCGTCCATCCAGACATACATAACCTGCGTTTCATCGCCCGGTACCGGAATACCCCATTCCAAATGCTCTACCGGACGAGAGATAGAGACATCAGGACTATCAATTAGCATGGCAAGAATTTCTTTTTTTCTAAACTCGGGGAGAATTTGCATAGTACCGTCTGTTATAGCAGACTTAATTTGTTCTTTAAAATCGCTCAGACGGAAATAATAATTTTCTTCCGACAACTGCTGATACGGCGTTTGGTGATCTGGGCAAATGCCCTGATTTTCCTCATATTCTTTCTGCGTAACAAAGCTTTCACAACCTTCACAATACCAACCTTCGTAGCTATGTTTATAAATATGGTCAGAAAGTTTAGTCCAGATTTTTTGAACACGTTCTATGTGGTTTTTGTCTGTAGTACGAATAAAATCGGTATAAGAAATATCAAATTTAGTAATGAAGTCGCGGAATTTTTGGGAGTTCTGGTTCACGTATTCTTGGACGTCTAGACTATTTTCGGCGGCCTTTTTGGCGATTTTGCTGCCGTGCTCATCTGTGCCGGCCTGGAATTTAACAGTGTTGCCTTGCAGGGTTTGATAACGGGTGTAAATATCTGCTAGAAGATAATCCATGGCGTGGCCAATATGGGGAGCACCATTGACATAAGGGATAGCAGTACAAATGTATTTAGTATTTTTAGACATATATATTATATATTACAATAAAAATGCCGCCAGTACAAGGACTGGCGGCCATGGTGAGGAAGCTAGTCGTCTTTTTCCTGGCAGGTGTAGTTCTTCTCTGTGAAGTAGGCCTTGACTGATTCCGGGTCAGACTTTAGCTCATCATCTTCTACTGGTAGATTAAAGATAACGGCGTTCTGTGCGTTAAGACGTTCACCTAAACCAGTGTAGGTAATAGTAAGGGTGCCATCTACGCGAGCATAGCGGCTATCAAATGGGTCACTAGTAAGACCGGCGCTGGACAGAAGCGAGGCGTAGTAATTTTTAAAGTTCTCTATACCGGCTTTAGCAGTAGCAGAATCAGGATATTCTACAGTAGATACATCAGTAATTTTAGTAATGTCATCATCTTCATATTTGATAGTCATCTCTTCATCCCACACCGTGGCACCGCCTGCAGAGACTAAGTCCTCTGGGCTGCGGGTAGTGGCACAGACGAGTGTCATCTCTACCGGAACGGAAGGGGCAGGAGTGGAGGAGTTATTATTGCCGGTATTGCTATTTGACGATTTATTACCAGAGAGCATGACAAAGGCAAAAATACCGCCGCCAATTAGCAGAATAGCCAGAACGACGATTAATAAAATCAAAGTGGTTTTGGACTTTTTCTTTGCCGGCGCGGCAGCAGCTTGGGTAGCGGCAGCCTGATAATCCGTATAAGAAGTAGAACTACCAATGGAACCAGGAGCCGGAGCAGCAGGCTGGATTGGAGATTGATCTTCGTTGTTCTTTTCCGGAGCAGCGGCAACCGTAGGATCATTAGCAAAATTAGGAGCAGCGGGCTGGGCATAGTCAGAGACTGGCTCGGCAGAAGAATTGACATCTAGCGGTGCGCTGGAAAGAGATTCTACGGCACCAGCAAGTGGGTCTGGATCCGCGATTGGAGCGGCAGTAGTGTCCATAGCTGGGGTTTCCATGACCGGAGTTTCAGCGACCGGAGCAGCAACTGGTGTGGCGGGGGCAGGTTCGGCGGAGACTGGAGATGCCGGTGTGGCAGGCACTTCCGGCACAGTAGCAGCCGGAGTAGCGGCAGCAGAAGCAAAAGGATCTGTAGGAGGGGCAGCCACTAGGGGATCCGTAGCAGGAGTACTAGACGAGACGGAGGCGAGCGGGTCTACCATAGTGCCAGTTTCTGGGCCGGGCGTAGGAATAGCAGGGTCGGCAGCGGCAGGGATAGTGGCGAGTGGGTCTGCGCCATAGGCATTAGTAGTGCCCAGAGCTTGATCCATCATGGCTTGCCCATCGGGGGTGTTAGTAGCCGGAGCAAGAGGATCGGAAGCAGGAATGCCAGAAGTAGCTGGCGAAGTGGCCGGATCTGGACCAGTACCAGTAGTTGGATTAGTGTTTGGTTCTGCAGGATTCATTAGTGCCTCCCTTTTTAGTTTAATTAAAATAAATTCATTCCTGTATTATATTGTAGCGCTTATGCTAAAAATTGCAAGAGTTTTTGCCATTGTTTTAGATTTAAATCAGCTGGACGAGCATTTGAGCTAATTCCTAACTTCGCAAAGACCCCTGCGAGAGTGGCTTGGTCATAAGGCAGATTTTTGATTAATTTTTTGCGAGGATTTCTAAAACCAAGCTTGATGAAGTTTATTACATCTTCTGAAACTTGCGGTTTTTTTAAGGGTTCTAGTACAACAACAGCACTGTTAACTTTTGGCGGTGGAGTAAATAATTCCTTGGGCACAACAAAACCGGGAAAAACTTTGGCGTAATTTTTCACGGTCAAAGAAAGTACTGATTCTTTACCATCTAGTGCTAAGATGCGATCGGCAACTTCTTTCTGAATCAGCAAGACAATGCGCTCTGGATGGTTTTTTGTTTCTAGCAGTTTATGAATAATGGGGGATGTGATGTAGTACGGAATGTTCCCAGCCACAACATAGGGTACTTTGATTTGTTCTAAATTATACGTGAGAAAATCCTGATTAACAACTTCTAGATTCTTCCCCGGAAAAGATTTAGGCAGGTTCTCGGCAAGACGTTGATCGTATTCTATGGCGATAACTTTATCGAAACGTCTCAAGAGGCTACTAGTCAAAGTGCCAAGGCCAGGGCCAATCTCTAAGACTAGATTTACATCTGCGGAAGCCAATGCGCTAATTTCGTCCAATACAGCCCGATCTTTGAGCCAGTGCTGACCGAGAGATTTATTATTTTTTAGCATATTAATACCAGCCGTGCGCTTGCCAGAAAGCCCATGCTCCAGCCCAGCCGCCATAACGGTTAACGTAGCCAGCCATCCATTTAATCTGGGTTACTGGATTGGTCTGCCAGTCAGAGCCGGCTGAAGCCATTTTATTGCCAGGGAGAGCCTGCGGAATACCATAAGCACCGGAGCTGGCATTGGTAGCGCTAACTCGACAGCCAGATTCTTTGTAAATAAGCGACAAAGCAGAGTAAAGGTCGTTTTCCGAGACACCAGCCTGGCGAGCCCATTCGGCGCACTGAGACCATTCTGGACGGATAGTGGTTTGTTTTGTGCCAACGGCAGTAATACGGTTAACCGGCTGTTTAGTAACTTCTTCTGAAACTAGCTCGCGCGACTGCTCTTCCCCATCAATAAAATTCACATTATATTTGGTGACTTTTAAGCCGTCTTCACCAACTTGGATAAGTTTGGTCTGGCCAACGTCAAGTGTAGGGTCGCTAACAGTTTCTTCGGAAAAAGCAACTGGGGACTCCATCGTGATAGTGCGGCCACCATTCCTGGAGATGAGGTAGGTAGTAGCAATACCCGTAGCTAGAAAGTCTGTGCTACTAGAAAGTTTGATTTCGTCGCCGTCATAAACGGCGATGCCGGCCTCTTTAGCAATAGTTTTGGCATCATAACTAGCAGACATGATATATTTCTTAGTTTTTCCATCTGTAATCACGACTGGGCGAGCACGATAGATGTTAATATGATAGTTGTCGGCGTTGATAATTTCGGTTTTTTGCGGCTCGATACGGTCGTTTGGGTCGAGCGTAAGGTTGGCTCGTTCCAAAACTTCCTGGACAGTAAGAGCATCTGTTTTGATAGTAAGGGACTGATCGCCGTCGTGAATAGTAACAAAATGGTTGCCAGAGATTTCTTGGGCAGCATCTTCATCCGCAAAAGTGCTAGCAGTGTTATTGTTGACAATTCCAAAAAAACAAGCTGCAATAACTATGAAGTTTAAAATGTAGAAAAACTTATAACTTTTGCGGGTCTTTAATCGCATCATTACCATTATAGCACTTATTCATAAACAGGCAAGTCTTCTGGGAAAGGGTCGTCGTCAAAGAAATCTTCATCGTCAAAATTATCCAACGCGCCGTAAGGATTATAGCCAAGTTCTAAAAGGAAACGTGAGGGACTACTGCTATTCCTGCCGCCAAAAGAAAATCGACTTTTAGCATAAGTCAGGAAGAGGTCTTTCATAGCCCGAGTCATGCCGACATAAGCCAGGCGACGTTCTTCTTCTATATCGCCCTCTTCCTCGGCACGAGAGCTAGGAAAGAGGCCATCTTCCATGCCAACAATAAAGACTACTGGGAATTCCAAGCCTTTTGCAGCGTGCAAGGTCATGAGCGTAACAGAGTTTTTCTGGGTACTTTCATCGGCGCTAGACATGAGTGTAGCGTCAGCTAAAAATTCCTCTAATGTTTCATAGTCGGTAGCATTGCCAGCAAGAGTTTCTAGGTTTTTCAGACGTTCTTCCCCACTGGGCGTACCATCGGATAGAATAGACTGAAAATCAAAATATTTAACAGTAAATTCTACAGTCTCACGTGGAGAGCTAGTGGGGTCTACTTGACGGAGATAATTTTGTAATCTAGAAATAGAAATTTTAGCTTTAGCGCTAAGGCTAAGTGGTAGATGTTCGTCCAAGATATTAGTGTTAGTAGCGTCTAAAAAATAATTGATTTTTTCCAGACTGGCATTACCAACTCCGGAGAGGATATTTTTTGCGACACGTTCTAGACTGATGCGGTCTACCGGATTAACAATTAATTTTAGTAGGGCGAGAATATCTTTAACCTCTTTGCGATCATAAAAACGCACACCACCAATAATTTTATAAGGGATTTTAGCGGAAATGAAAGCTTTTTCAAAAGCGTACGACTGGGCATTGGTACGATAAAGTATAGCAAAATCTTCATAATGATAGTCTTTAGACATCATGGAGATTTTTTGCGCAACCCAATTAGCCTCAGCGGCTTCATCATTTAGAGCTTCTATTTCCACTGGTGCGCCATCTTCAGCTTCAGTAAATAAAGTTTTTTCGGTGCGAGTTTTGTTTTCGTTGATGATTTTTTGTGAAGCTTTAAGAATATTGCCAGTACTACGATAGTTTTGTTCCAATTTGATAACTTTGGCACCGGGAAAATCATTTTCAAAATTGAGAATATTGGTAAAATCAGCGCCACGCCAAGAATAAATTGACTGCCAATCATCGCCAACAACACAAATATTACGTTCTTTATTGACTAAAAGTTTAATTAACTGGTATTGGACATGGTTAGTGTCTTGATACTCGTCAATTAGAATGTGCCTGAAGCGGTCTTGCCATTTTTGGCGAATTTCTGGACGCGACTGAAAAAGCCGGACGGTCTCTAATAATAA
>CAZAAA010000020.1:0-7842 GCA_964483335.1 uncultured Candidatus Saccharibacteria bacterium
CAGATCAAATTGCAGACCTTATCACCCGCATCCGCAACGCTATTATGGTTGGGAAAACGGAAATCCGCGTTCCTACCAGTAAGCTGAAGCTTGCCGTGGCTGAAGGCCTCAAAAAATCCGGTTTCATTGCTGATGTCAAAGAAGAGAAAGCCACTCCGCGCAATATTCTCCATATCGTCATCAATAAACCTGGCGAAAATGCCAAAATTAACGAGATTACTAAAGTTTCCAAACCTGGTCGCCGTGTCTATACCGGTGCCAACGAAATCCCTAAGGTCAAATCTGGCCGCGGCATCGTTCTGATATCCACCTCCAAGGGTATCATGACCGGGGAAGAAGCTCGCAAAGCACGCCTTGGCGGCGAAATTCTCGTCCGAGTCTACTAATACTTGACAAAAATAGCTTCTGTGCTATAATGAAAGTATGATGCAAAAATCCTCTGTGTATGGGGGATTTTTGTTATAATATAAGCATGAAAGAGCACAGTCCAGAACAAAACCAGCCCACAAAATCCAGAAAGCCACTGATTATCGCCCTGATCGTCATGGCCATTTTGCTAATTGCTACTATAGTCGTAGCAATTTTAGCGATTACCGGGCACTGGTTTGACACAAATCCTCAACCAGAGACCACCACGCAGCAGTCTCCTAGCGAGGAAAACGCCAAATCAGAAGAACGCCCTCTCTCTGATAAGAAGATTAAGCAGGATATCAACTACAAAATCGCTACGCTTCACTCGTATGAAGATTACTCCACCGACGGAAGCACCACTCCAAAATTCACAGACGATTATTTTGAACGTGGTACGGGCTATTCTTACATTAATGACCTCTACCGCACCGGGCTCTCCGACACGCAGAAACTCAGTATTACCCTCTATTCTATCCGCGATCAGTTCAAACGCATTGGCAGTGACACTAAAAAAGCTGACGATTACACCCGAGTTATCCGTCAATACAATCAGCGTAATAAAACCAGCTTCTCTACTGATTATGTCGAGTACACTGGCTACATCGACATTGACCCAGTCGCCCGTCAGTACAATAACCTCTTCGGCGCCAATCCTACTCATCAAGATGCCATGGAAGACTCGTTTTGCGGCGCCGGCTTCTTCTTCAACTCTGCCGGCGTGTATTATTCTGCTCCCGCCGGCTGTGGCGGCGTAGACCCTACAAAATTGCGCGTCTACATCTATCAATACACTATCAAAGGCGACGAACTTTACGCCGATATCGCTATCGCTGGTTCCATGACCGACTACAACAGCGGAGTTACTTACATCTATAAAGACTTCTTCGCCCTCCCAGAAAACAGCACAGATATACCCACCGCCGGCGATAACGTCTATACCACTCTCGGCGCGGACAATAGCATTTTCCAGCTCAATCGGCAAAATTACACTGATTTCGCTAACTATCGCTTTACTTTTAAGCGCAACTCTGACTCCTCTTACTTCTTCTCTAATCTTGAGCGTAAAAACAATCCTGAAAATTAACAAGTAAAGCAATTTTGTATTGTATTCTTAATTCTTATGCTATAATAGACTTATATAACATAAGGAGTTCCTATGAAGGACAAGGTTAAAAATAGAACTGAAAAAATCTACCTGAAAGTACTTGGTGTACTGCAGTTTATTGAATGTGCTCTTGCCATTCTTTGCGGTATTTTGATTGGTTTCACCAAAATCGGCACCGTTGACGAGCTCGGCCTCGCCGATCTGCGCACTGAAGGTGTTTCGGATGAGAATCTTCTCATGATTGTAGGCATCTCATTCTTCGTTTTAGCCTTCATCTCTCTTCTTCTTGGCTGGCTACTTTTCCGCGCCGCCAACCACCCAGAGAAGTCAACCTTCCTCTTGGTCTTGACCGTTATTTCCGTTATTTGTAACATCGTCGGCCTCTTTGGCAATAAGAGTAACAGCACTATGATTAGCGCAGTTATTACTTTGTCCATCGACGTCCTTACTCTTATGGCCGTCATGCGCATTCGTCGCGAAATCGAAGATTAACTCCAAACCAAATACCAGAAAATCCCCTTTAAATAGGGGATTTTTCTTGCAAAAATACTAAATCTGTGCTAAAATAGCTCTAATATAATTTAAAGGATCCATATGAGTCGTATCGGAAAACTACCTGTGGACATTCCCGCAGGCGTGACAATTACGGTCGGCGACAGCGAAATTACTGTTGCAGGCCCAAAAGGCACGCTGCAGGTTCCTGTCCAGCAGAACACTACCACTAAGGTAGAAGATAACAAAATTGTAGTTACTCGCAAAGATGATCAGCCTGAGTCTAGAGCCTGGCATGGTCTCCAACGCGCACTACTAAACAACGCCGTAATTGGCGTTACTAAAGGTTTCGAGAAAAAACTCGAAATCAACGGCGTCGGCTTCCGTTTGAGTGGTGGCCCGCAAGAAATTGAGATGGCCCTTGGCTTTTCTCACCCCGTAAAGTACAAAGCCCCGGAAGGCATTGCGCTTACCACTAACAAGATGGAAATCACCGTCTCTGGCATCGACAAACAAAAAGTCGGCCAGGTCGCCGCAGAAATTAGAGCCTTAAAGAAACCTGAGCCATACAAGGGTAAAGGTATCAAGTACGTTGATGAACACATCATCCGTAAGGCTGGAAAGGCAGGGAAGAAATAATGAAAGCAATTTATCGCGCTAACCGTACTCGCGCTAAAATCCACGGCACTGCCGAGCGCCCGCGCCTCACGGTACACATTAGCAATCAACATATCACCGCCCAGATCGTCAACGACGACAAGAAAACTACGCTCGTCTATGCTACTACTGTTGGCAGCAAACTTTCCGGCACTAAAACCGAAAAAGCCACTACTATTGGCAAAATGATTGGCGAAAAGGCTAAAAAAGCCAAAATCACAAAGGTCGTCTTTGACCGCGGTTCACTAGCTTACGCCGGCCGGCTCTCTGCTCTTGCAGATGCCGCCCGCAAGGAAGGATTGGAGTTCTAATATGCCCGAAAATCAGAATAAGCAACCAAAAGTCATCAACAAATCCGGTACTCTCCGCATGGAGGATAAAACCGCTGAGCAGAAGCGTACTCGCGACATCGCTGGCCGCCCAATGGGTCGCCGCAACGACCGTCGCCGTGATCGCAACCGCAACGCCGACACCGCTCCTAAGGAGTTTGAAGAAGTTACCATTAATATCGATCGCGTTTCTCGCACCGTTGCCGGTGGTCGCCGCATGCGTTTCAAAGCTCTCGTCGCTATTGGCAACCGCAAGAACAAAGTCGGTATTGGCGTTGCTAAAGGTAACGACGTTACCTCCGCCGTCCAAAAAGCTACCAAAAAAGCTAAGAAAAACATGATTACCTTCGCCATGGACGGAGAAACCATTTGCCACGAAGTCGAAACTCGTGTCACCGGTGCCAACGTCCTGATGAAACCAGCCGCTCCTGGTACTGGTATTATCGCTGGTGGCGTAGTTCGGAGTATCATTGGCCTCACCGGAGTGAAAAACCTCATTTCTAAATCTCTCGGCAGTACTAATAAGGTCAACATCGCTTACGCCGTCGTAGAAGGTCTTCGTCAGCAAGTCCCCCGCAAAGAATGGACTACCAAACAGGGCGCTAAAGCTCCTGCTAAGACTCCTGCTAAGAAAACCACTAAGAAGGAGAATAAGTAATGAAATACAATGACTTAAAAGTAAACGCCAACACCCGCCCTTCTCGCAAGGGTCGCGGTATCGCTGCTGGCCAGGGCAAAACCGCTGGCCGTGGTACCAAGGGTCAGAAATCTCGTACTGGTCACCGCAAGATGCCAGCCGGATTCATGGGCGGCCAACGCGCCATCATGCAGGCCGTGCCAAAGCTCAAAGGTTTCAAGTCTCTTCACCCTAAAGCCGAGGTTGTCTACACTGGCAATCTCAACAGCCTTTCTGGCGATGTAGACAATTTCACCTTGGCTGAAGCTAGTCTTATCAAAAGTCCGTATAGCCGCGTAAAAATCATCACTCGTGGCGAAGTTACCGCCAAAATCAACCTCAACACCCAGTTTGCTAGCAAAACTGCCATTGAGGCCATCAAAAAGGCTGGTGGCAAATTCACTAAAGTTGCCGTACCGCAACGCGCTAAGAAGGCTGAGGAAAAGAAGGCCTAGTTATAGCCCCCATTGGTTTGCGCCTAGAGACCGCACCATCCCTTTAATTTCTAGCATCGTAATCGTTTGATTAAACAAGACTACGTCAAAATTGCTTAGTTTCTTAGAGCAAACCGCCAAAATTTCTTCGCCATCTCTGATACCACTAGAAACTGCCTGCAAAACGGCAGTTTCTTCCGGTGTATCCCCTAGCAACGTTGTCTGCCGAACTCGTTTCTGCGCCGTCAAAAAACCAGGGAACAATACATTTAAAATATCTCCTGGCCCAGTATATGGCATCGCCCCCTGAGCAATCAACCGATTGCACCCTATTGACACTGGCCGTGTAATATCCCCCGGCACCGCAAACAAATCCTTCCCCTGTTCTAGTGCATGCATCGCCGTATTTAAAGAACCTGAGCGTTCATTCGCCTCTACTACTAAAACTACATCCGCCAGCCCAGCAATCAGGCGATTCCTCTCTAGAAAACTGCTGGCATAAGTCCGGCACCCCGGGCCATATTCGCTCAGCACTAAGCCACCTCGCGCAATCATTTCCCGCGCCAAACCAATATTCCGTGCCGGAGACATCTTATCTATAGCCGTCCCTAGCACCCCTACCGTTACTCCGCCGGCCTCTAGTGCGCCTCTATGTGCTACCGCGTCTATCCCCAGCGCCAACCCCGAAACTACTATCACACCGCGCCGCGCCAATTCGTACGCCGCTCTGTAAGCCACTTCCTCCCCGTACGCTGTGTTCTTTCGCGTGCCAACAATAGCCACCGTAGGGCATTTTTCTGGGATTTTTCCATAGAAATATAACATTTTAGGCACTACCGCAATAGATAATAACACCTCTGTAAATTTTGCTTCTTGGGGTCGTAAATGGTTGATTTTCATAAAAAAGTGTGAAAAAAGTGTTGACTTATTTTATTATGTGTGCTATAATGGTAACAGTTAGGAACAAAAAGTTCCTACACCGCACCTATATAAATCATAATTTCTTTTACACTACCTTATAGGTATTGTATCAGAAGTTGCGTGTTCTTAAAACCCCTTCGGCGAATATCTCTCTTCTTCTATAGATTTATTCGTTTCAAAGTATTACCTCCACTTTAGAAGGGATCGTTTTGAGGACATAGCAACCCCCATAACCGGCGGGCCCCGTTATTGTGTGAGGTGGGTCGCGCTTCCGGGGCTTCCCCGGTATCTAAAAGAAGCGTTATGGGGATTCCAAAAGAGCTCTCAGGCGGAGTTAGGTGATGCCCACCCTTACCTAACTCCACCCGAGGGCTTTTTTGGTGCCCACGTAAAATCAAAATCACGCTCATGCTTGCCAAGTATGCTATTATAGACTATATGAGCAAAACCGCAGACAATTTGGTGATCGTAGAGTCCCCAGCCAAGGCTAAAACTATTGAAAAATACCTTGGCAGCGATTTTTGTGTTCTCTCTAGTGTTGGCCATATCCGCAAGGATATCAAAGTAGACCCGGCTAACAACTTCACCGTCACTTACGAAATAGACCCAGACCACACTAAAATTGTCAGCGAACTGAAAAAAGCTGCTAAGCAAGCTAAAACCATCTGGCTTGCTACCGATGAAGATCGCGAAGGAGAGAGCATTTCTTGGCATCTGATAGAGGTGTTAAATCTCCCTAAAAACACTAGGCGCATTACTTTTCACGAAATCACTAAGCCTGCCCTTGAGGAAGCTATCCAGCACCCCCGTACAGTAGATATGGATATGGTTAGCTCCCAGCAAGCTCGCCAAACTTTGGATATGCTAGTAGGTTTTGATTTGTCCGGGGTCGTCCGGAAGAAAGTTCCCGGCGCCATCTCTGCCGGTCGCGTCCAAAGCCCAGCCCTTAAACTTATCGTAGAGAGGGAACGAGAAATTGAAAAATTCGACAAAAAGTTCAATTTTAAAATCACTGGCGAGTTCCGAACCACAAAAAATGCTGCTAAAGCCTCACAGGAGCCCTTCCTAGCGGTTTTAGAAAAAAACCTTAAAGAGAGCCAGGACGATGCTAAAAAGCTCCTAGAAAGCCTCAAAACGGCCAAATTCGCCGTAGAAAACATCACTGAAACCCCCAGCAAAAAGTCAAATCCCGTTCCTTTCACTACCGCTGCCCTCCAAATCGAAGCTAATAGTCGCCTCGGCTTTTCCGCCGGCACTACCATGCGCGCCGCCCAGGCCCTCTATCAGGCCGGTCATATCACCTACCACCGCACTGACAGCCTCAATCTTTCTAAGCAAGCCGTAGCCAGTATTGCCAAATATATTGAGCAAAAATACGGCAAAGATTACCTAGAGGTTCGCGCGTTCAAGACTAAAGATGCAAGTGCCCAGGAAGCTCATGAAGCCATTCGCCCTACCCATATTGAGCTGGAGACCGCTGGCAATAACGATTATGAGAAAAAGCTTTACAAACTGATTCGTTCTCGCACCCTTGCCACCCAAATGGCCGCCGCCAAAGTCATTAAGACCACTGTTGAAATCAGCCATGGCTTCGTTGCTAAAGGCGAGGTAATCACTTTCCCGGGCTTTTTAAAAGTCTATGGCAATGCTAAAGATACTATCTTACCAAAATTAAACATCGGCGACGAACTCAGCGCCGAACAAATCATCGCTCGTCAAAATTTCCTAAAACCGCCCGCCCGCTATACCGAAGGCTCCCTGGTGAAAAAGCTGGAAGAGCTTGGCATTGGCCGTCCGTCCACCTACGCCTCTATTATGTCTGCCATCCAGTCTCGCGGCTATGTCATCAAAGGCGACAGCGACGGCACCGACCGTGAAGTTATTGAAATAGTTTTAAGCGCGGGTAAAA
This sequence comes from uncultured Candidatus Saccharibacteria bacterium, assembly GCA_964483335.1. Taxonomy (GTDB): domain Bacteria; phylum Patescibacteriota; class Saccharimonadia; order Saccharimonadales; family Saccharimonadaceae; genus Nanosyncoccus. The sequence continues at coordinate 6,935 of CAZAAA010000020.1, forward strand.
TCTCCGAAAAAACCGTCACCGAAAAATCCGGTGCCACTAAAGGCAAACTCCTACCCACCCCTGTTGGCGAGCTCGTTTCCGACTTCCTCTCCGACCATTTCAACCAAATTGTAGACTACGGTTTTACCGCCAACATCGAAACCGAACTTGATAAAATTGCCGAAGCCAAACTAGAACGCGTCAAAATGCTCGACAAATTCTATAAACCATTTTCTAAAGATGTCCAAAAAGCCGACGGCGTCAATCGCTATAATAGCGCCCGCAACCTTGGTAAAGACCCTAAGACCGGCAAGATTATTTACGCTAAGATTGGCAAAAACGGCGGTTTTATTCAGCTTGGTGAGAACGAAAAGGAAAGCGGTGAAAAACCTCGCTTTGCTCCGCTCCCAGATGGCAAAACTGTCAAAACCGTCACTTACGAGGAAGCTATCCAGCAATTAGATCTCCCCGAACTCCCTCGAAATCTGGGCCAGGCTAAAGATAAAACTGAGCTTATTGCCGCCTCTGGCCCCTTTGGCCCATATCTGAAAGCTGGCAAGTATAATATCCCTCTGAAAGGTCACGACCCCTATTCCATCTCTCTTAAAACCGCCGAAAAGCTCTACCAAGAGAAGCTAGACAGTATTATTGCTGATTGGGGTGACGTCTCTATTATTATTGGTGCCTATGGCCCCTATATTAAAGGCCCCGGTCGTCGTAATAATTATAAAATCCCGAAAGACCAAGATCCTAAGAAAATTACAGAGAAAGAAGCTAGAAAACTTCTAGCCGAAAAGCCCAAAACCACTCGCCATAAACCACATCGTGCAACTAGAAGAAAACGTACCCGGAAATAGGGCGAAGTGCCACTCTAGCAACGTCGTTTATGAGCCAAATAGAGGTTTAAACTGATTTTGAGAACAGTTTGC
>CAZAAA010000021.1:0-5746 GCA_964483335.1 uncultured Candidatus Saccharibacteria bacterium
TTTGGGGCGCTCACACGCCGTACAGTTCCAGGGCCAGGTAGAAGATGGTCAGTTTGAGAACCTAGACAAGGCTATTACCCATGAATTTGCCATGCTCCCGCAGTATACCCAAAAACAGATCTATATTGATGGCGATGTGCCACTGATGAAAAAAGCTATTAAGAAAGTCAAAGAGCATCATCATATCACCGCCAATGTCACCGAGTGCTACAAAAAAGATCTCAAAACTTATCAAATCTCCCCGGATCGCACCTGCTTTACTATTAAAAATACCGAAATTTGTTTTGCTAGCCCTCAGCCGCGCGATCTCGCCATTCAGCTAGTGATGTTAGAACACCTCTGTAAATACCTAGAAATTCCTCTTGATACGGACTTTTCCGACCTGCCGCTTCCGCCGGGCCGCAGTAGCTTCTTTGAGGGCAAAAATGGCTTGAAGTTAATTGACAGTTCTTATAATGCCCATCTTATCAGCGTGGAAGCTGTCCTAGAAATGGTTAAAGAAATGAAGGTTAAGCATAAATGGCTAGTGATTGGCGATATGGTAGAGCAGGGGAAAATTGAGAAAGATGAGCACGAGAAGCTCGCTAAGGTGATTGCCGACGTAAAGCCGGAACAGGTTATTTTAGTTGGCCGTAGAACCAAGGCCTATACCTTGCCGCTCTTAAAAAAGCAAAAAATCCCAGTCTATTCTACTTTAGACCCGGAAGACGCCTTGAAATTTATTAAAAAACATACTAAAGGTAAGGAGACCATCGTATTCAAAGGTAGTCAATATCTAGAATGGATTATTGAACAATTATTAAAAAATCCGGCAGATGCAGACAAGCTCCCGCGCCGGGAAAAAGCCGCGGTTCGTCGCCGTGCTAAGAGAGGATTAACATCATGAAAAACTTATACATTATTCACGGCTGGACTTATACTGTAGAACCCTGGAAACGCACCCTGGCTTATCTAAAAGCTTATGGTATTAGCGTAGAGATGCTACATGTGCCGGGCCTAACTGAGCCCTCTAAAAAGGTCTGGACGATAGAAGATTATGTTAAATGGGCAGACAAAAACCTCCCGGCCGGCGCCGTGGTTCTAGGACATAGTAATGGCGGCCGCATCCTGTTGAATCTTTGCGCAGAAAAGCCAGACCGGTTTAAGCATCTTATTTTACTTGACGCCGCTGGGGTCTACGAAGAGTCTAAAAAACGTGATCTTGCCCGCAAATTTAGCAAAAAATTAGCTCCGCTCAAGAAAATTAAGCCGCTCAAAAAAGTCGTCCATAAGCTCCTTGGCGCTTCTGACTATGACCACGCACCAGAGAATATGAAACAGACTTTAGCTAATATGCTTGATTCCGACAAAGCTCTAGACATTTCTAAGGTCAAAACCCCTACTACAATTATCTGGGGAGAGCAGGACAATGTCACCCCTCCGCGTCAAGCTATTGAGATGCACCAAAAAATCGAAGGCAGCGACTTAATTTTGCGCAAAAATTGGACTCACGCTCCCTATATTTCCGACCCAGAAGGACTTGCCCGTACGATTTATGCCACACTAAAGAAGGTTAAAAACTGATGTATTTTTTAGGGCAGGCGGGCAACTATCGGTGGCACAATATCCTGGGGCAAACTTTTGCAGTAGGTCTTCCGGGCGACATTAGCCGTCTCCGGGAATATCTCAGCGCGCGCTATGACTCCGATTTTCCTCATACTGCGATATATCACACTGGCCGTTCGGCCCTTGCTGCCGCGGTCAAAGCCGTTGTTCCTAAAAATTCCAAGGTTATTATCACTAGCTTAACCTGCTATGCCGTAGTTCAGGCTATTAAATCCGCCGGCGCCGTACCAGTTTTTGCCGATGCTAACCCCGGGACGCTTCATTTTGGTGGTAAAGAGTTAATGCAGACCCTTAAAAGATATCCGGATGCCGCCGCAGTAGTTGTTCAGAATAACCTTGGCCACGCTATTGATATTACCGAAATAGAGAAGCTCAGCCAGAGGCACCATCTGAAAATCATTGAGGACTTGGCTCACTGCGCTGGTGCCGCCTACCCGGACGGCCGGGAGTGTGGTACGGTTGGGGACGCCACCATTTTGAGCTTTGGTAAGGGGAAATCCGTTGACACTATTGCTGGTGGCGCGCTTATTCTCCGGGATACTGCGCTTGCCCCCTGTAAACAGCCTAAAAATCGCCCGCGGCTCTCTAGTAGCCTTCGGGAGCGTTTTTATCCGCTATTTGGCGCAGAAATTCGCGGTCTTTACCATTTTTCCGTAAGAAAGCGTAATTTAGGACGGATTTTTACGGCCTTCTTGTTAAAAATACACTTCATTGAAAAATCGGCTGATGCAGAGCTTTCTCTGGATCGTCGTGCTACGCTTTGGCAGGCCCGGCGTGCGCAAAAAATCCTCGAAAATTTGCCTAAAAATCGCCCACCTATGCGTGATTTTCGCCTCGTCAAAGACCGGGAGAAAGTCCTGAAAGAGCTAGAAAAACAGGGGTATATTTTCCAAGATACCTGGTATGACTGCCCAGTTTCTCCGGAGCGATATTACCAAAAAGTCCATTTTCCAGAGCAGGAATGCCCGGTGGCGGTGCGCCTATCTAAGCAAATTATCAATATTCCCACTTGGTATAGCAAAGCTAGCCTTAAATCCGCCTATGACCTCATTAAACGGTACGAAATCAGGGAGGCTCATTATGACTAAAACAGAGATAGAAAAAAGCGGCAACTTCTTACAGTCGGAGATTTGGTCCGCGGTCAATCGGCAAATTGGGCACACCCCTATTCTAGAGAAAATTGCCGGCTTCTCAGTTCTCATGATTGTCAAAAACGCCAAACGCGGCCGCTACCTAGAGATTCCTGGCGGTCCTCTGATAGACTGGACGGATACTGCTGTGCGTCAGCAAGTTTTTGCTAGAATTCGTGCTGTAGCTCGGGAAAATCACTGCGTTTTTGTGCGTTTTCGTCCGCAACTGGCCAATACCCCAGAAAATCAGGCCTATTTGCAAGATATTGGCGCAGTACCAGCCCCTTTTCACCTCTATGCCGAACATACCGTAGTGGTAGATTTATCTCCAGACGAGGACACTTTGCTCGCCAATATGCGTCGCCAGACTCGTTACGAAGTGCGTCGTGCTGCTAAGCTCGGCCTCTCTGTTTCGCATGATAATTCTGAGGAAACTTTCCGTAAATTTCACAAAATCCAGTCCGACACTGCCGCCCGGCAGCATTTTATTCCGCCCACTATGAAAGAGTTACTAGCTTATCGTGAATGTTTTGGTAATGATGCTCAGATTTATACCGCAAAACAGGGCTCCGAAATTGTTGCCATGGGCCTAATTTTGAATTACGGCGTTGAGGCGGACTATTTTGAGGCTGCCAGTACCAATCTTAACCGCAAACTCCCCGGTGCCTATACTCTACTCTGGCATGCTATTTGCGATGCTAAAAAACAGGGAAAAGCGCGTTTCAACCTCTGGGGAATTGCCCCGCCTGGGCAACCACACCATCGCTATGCCGGTGTCACCACCTTTAAAACCGGCTTTGGTGGCGATGTCACCGAGTATATCCCGGCCCAAGATATCGTGATTAACAAAATAAAATATCAAAAAGTCAAGCTTATCGAGACCGTACGCAAAAAAAGGAGACATCTATGAAAATTATCACCGCAGAAAGTAAAACCAACTGGGATAAATTCGTCACTAGCCACAAAGAGGCCAACTTTCTCCAATCTTGGGATTTTTATGAATTTTATAAAGCCAGAGGAAACGAAATCGTCCGCCGCATCGCTGTAGATGAAAATGATCAAATCATCGCAGCCTATGCCGGCGTGGTAGAGCATGCTAAACGCGGCCGTCATTTAGCTATTGCCGGTGGGCCAATTTTAGACTGGAAAGACAAAAAGCTTGTAAAAGCTATCTTTGATGACATGAAAGATCAAGGAAAGGCCAATAATTGCGTTTTTGTACGTGTCCGTCCGCAATTGGAGTTGTCGGAAAAAAGCCTTGCGCTTTTTAAAAATTTAGGTTTGAAAAAAGCCCCGATGTATCTCTCCGTAGAGTATGCTGGGGTGCTAGATCTGACTAAATCTGAGGAAGAAATTATGGCCGGGATGCGCCAGCGCCTTCGTCGCGCCCTTCGCAAGGCCGAAAAAAACCACATTACTGTAGAAAAATCTACCAACCCTCAAGACATCCACGAATTTTATCAGATTCAGCTTCAAACTGCCCGGCGCCATGATTTTGTGGAATTTTCTGAGGATTTTCTAACTAAACAATTTGCTGCCTTTGCACCCAACGGTGAGGCGGTGCTCTATACTGCCAAATACGAAGGCGAGATTTTAGCCCAAAATTTCATGATTTTCTATGGTAATGAAGCTTCCTATCACTATGGCGTCTCCTCGGAGCTTGGCACTAAGCTTTCCGGCGCCCCTCTGCTTCATCTTACTGCTATGCGCGACGCTCGGGAGCGTGGCATTGGTCGCTACAATCTCTGGGGGATTGTAGCAGAAGATGACACCAAACACCGCTTTTATGGCGTCTCTGTATTTAAGCGCGGTTTTGGGGTAGACGAACTGAAATACCTCCCGGCCCATGACCTCATCCTAGAACCAATCAAATACCAAAAAACTAAGCTTATTGAGACCGCTCGCCGCAAATTCCGCCACGTCTAGGCTAGTAGTTGGTAGAGCGCTATGCCGGCTGCTACAGATACATTAAAGGATTCTTTTTGCCCATGCATGGGGATTTCTAGAAAAATCTCTATTTTTTCTCTTATATCCTCTGGAATGCCGCTCACTTCCTCTCCCAGTACTAGTACTACTTTCTCCCCTAATTTTTCCCGAATTCCCGGCGTATTTAGAGCAAGTGTCTGGCCGTCGTCTAGGTTGTTTTCTAGGCCTACTATCTTGTAGTTTTGGTCTTTTAACGCTTCTAATTCCTCTGTTAGATTATCTACCCACTCAGTTTTAATGAGTTTCTCCGCTCCTAGCGCAGTTTTACTAATTTGCGCACCAATTTTCTCCGCTACATGCGGCAAAACTCCCGGTCTTGTTCCCGGATATGGAGTATAGCCTGAAAAAACTACCCGTTTTCCGCCAAATCCTTCTAGGGTTCTTAAAATTGCGCCTACATTGTAAACTGAGCGGATATTGTGCAACACTAAGACTAATTCCATAAAAATATGATACAATAATTCGCGCCCTTAGACAACTGGCTCAAATAGTGCTATAATCATAAGATAACTAAGGGACAAACACCACATGGAAAGATATGATCCGCTGAGTATTGAGCAGAAATGGCAAAAAATCTGGGAAAAAGAGCGCACTTTTGCTGCCGCTCCAGAGGGCAAAGATTTGCCAAAGAACCTAAAAACTCCTAAAATGTTCCTCGCGGAAATGTTCCCTTATCCTTCTGGCGCCGGCCTCCATGTTGGGCACGTGCGCAATTTTACAATTGTTGATGTCCTCACTCGTTTCTATACTCAGCAAAAAATGAACGTCTTGCGCCCCTTTGGCTATGATACTTTTGGTCTCCCGGCGGAAAACTATGCCATTAAAACTGGCATTTCTCCCCAGAGCGCCACAGAAACCAATATTAATAATTTTCGTAAACAGGCCAAAAAGCTCGGTTTTGCGATTGACTGGTCGCGCGAAATCAACACTTCCGACCCCGAATACTATAAATGGACGCAGTGGTGCTTCCTCCAGCTTTATAAAAAAGGCCTTGCCTATAGAAAAGAGAGTTATCAGTGGTGGTG
>CAZAAA010000022.1:0-4800 GCA_964483335.1 uncultured Candidatus Saccharibacteria bacterium
AAAACCAGTGGCGCGGAGTTTATTAAATTCGTTTTCGCAGTGTTGCTCCAAAGTTTCGCCAACCATTTTGGTGCTTAATTTTGATTTTAAATCTTTCAGGCGTTCAATTTCTTCGGTTTTTAGTTCTAGGGCACTTTCATATTTTTCTTTTAACGATTTTTGCTGAATTTTAGACTCGGTATCTTTTAATTTTAGATCGCTTTCCAATTTATATACTTGCTGCTTTAGCTCGGAAATTGTTTCGGCGGTTTCTGATTTGGCTTTTTCTGAGGCAAGTTCTATTTCACTCTGCTGCTGTTTTTCTAACTGCGCCAAACGTTCATGCAGCTCAGTGTTGAATTCGCTATTTCTTACTTGTGTCAAAATGGCGGCGTAGCTTGCCTCGTCCACTTTAAAAGTTTTTCCGCAATTAGGACATTTAATCTCGTGCATTTTTCTCCTTATTGTTGTAATGATTGATACCACAAATTAAGCTCTTCTAAAATGAAATCATCAGCTCCGGATTCTCCTAATTCGGCCATGGCAGTAGCAAAGGCTGGAGCTTGACGATTGAGCCGGGCAATACGGTACTTTTCCCACTGCTGTTCTTCGTTTTCATCCAGCGCAGACGGGTAATTCTTGGCTTTATAGTGTAGTAATAATTCCGGCAGACGCTCATCTAGAAAATCTGGGTGGAAATCGGCGAGACTATTAGCGTTGGCGTTGCGAACAGCGGCAATTTTGGTTTTGTCGGCATCCGGCACAAAACTGTCGTAGAGCGCGGATTCCGGGTCTATGGCTTCCGGAAATTCTGGACGTTCTTCTTGCATGGTGCGCATTTTTTCGGCAAATTCAGGATGACTTAATAATTTTTGCAAATTGTGTTCTATCTGTTCTTTACTTAAACTGATTTTTTGCCAACCATCCGCCTTATCTAAAACCCCAAGCGGAGCCACAGCTGGGCATTTATTATAGCAAAGTTCTTTTACAACTGGGTAAATTTTTTCTTCGTCAATTTCATCCGGATCATAACGCAAATCATAAACTAGGACGTTGCCGTTACGGCCAGGAGTAAGTGGATAGGCGACAGTGGTTTTTCCATATTCGGCCGGGTAACGCCCGCAGGCATAAACAAATGGCGCAGGGTTTTCCAGATTAATGAGCTGCTGGACAGCCTTTTTACCTTTAATTTTGTACAGCCAGTCGTAAAGTTGCGGCTGTTTTTCTTTGATTAATTTTGTAACGGAAATTAGCGCCTCAACATCACTAAGTGCGTCGTGGGCGTGCTCGTGAGAAATGCCATTCTCTTTAGTAAGGAGCTCTAGGCGGTTAGTGGCTTTGCCGTCCACGACCGGCCAATTGATTCCCTCCGGCCGGAGCGCACGCGTAAGGCGGACAACGTCTAGCAAGTCCCAGCGGCTGCGCCCGTCCGACCACTGCCATTCATATGGATCGCGAAAATTGCGCCAAAAAAGATGACGCATAAACTCATCATCAAAACGGATAGAATTATAGCCCACGGCACAGGTATTTTCAGTGAAAATTTCATCCTGTGAATATTGGCAAAATTCGGCTTCCGTCAAGCCGTCCGCCTGAGTCTGCTGCGGAGTAATCTTAGTGACCATAATAGCCTGCGGGCTGGGCAAAGTGTCGTTTGTCATCTTAATAAGCAAATTGACCGGCTCGCCAATTTTGTTTAGCTCCATGTCCGTACGCTGACCAGCAAACTGCATGATACGATCCTCACGCGGATTAAGACCGGAAGTCTCTAAATCATAAAAGAAAAATGTAGGTTGGTTCATACCTACATTATAGCAGAAAAGTAAAGACCCCGCAGTAATGCGGGGTCTTAAGGTGCTATAGTTGCTGTTCCAATTTTATTTGGTGGTGGTCTTCAGCGATTCTGGCAATATAGTACAAGATATATGCCACTGTAGCGGAGAAGATGAAGATGAAAATTTTCATAGTCATATCCGCGTTAATTGTCGCACCTTCTGCACCAGGCAAGGCGTTCATTTTCTCTACTAAAATGTCGTAGAAAAACGCTGAAAACATCGTACCAGCTAAAATGCCACCAGCCGTCCCAAGCATCAGGAATGGCAACTCTCCGCATCTGCGATGAGCAATGCGACGTCCGCCATCACGATACTTGACAATACCAACGTTGGTTGCGCCAAGTACAGCAGCGAGGATTGCCAGAATCACTAATACCAGCACTAGATTCACAATCTTTATTCCCATATTTTACCCCCTATCTGGAAATTATCCGGAAACAACTATTTGTTAAAACGTGCAGCGTTGGTGCCCAACATCCGTGTCAAACACCAACGGCACTGCTGCCCTTTTTTCAGGGCCATACTTACATTATAGCACACTTTATATAAAAAGTCAATACTAATTATGCTAAACAGAGATGCCCATGGAGGCATAATATAGTTTAATCTGGAGATTGCGGACATCGGCATTGAGCGTGATGAGTTCGGTGTTATAATCATCCGGGAGAACATAAACTACGAACTTCAGAGGGTTGTTAGTTTCTTCGGTACCACAAACCGCTTCGCCGGCGTAGCCTAACTCGGACGGGACGGTGATTTCCCGCACACCACCGACTTTCATGCCAACGACGCCTTCGGTCCAACCAGAAATCAGGCCGGCGCCATCGATGGGAGGAGACAGAGAGGTGGGCGACTCAAAACTATCAAAACTGGAATCAAAAACGTATTCATTGCCGCAGAAGCCAATATAGTAAGCCATGTACTGGGTGTCGCCGCTAGTGAGCTCACGACCAGTACCCTCTTTTAAGTCTTCGGTTTTTAGCCCGCCGTCATTAGCAGCGGTGGTATTAAAAGCGGTAACGCGAGTTTTATAGTTGGTCAAATCGGAAAGATATTTATCGGTGTATGGCTGCGTCATGGTGTTGAGCTGATTTTGCTTTTCGGTATACTCGGCTTCCATGGCGGCAATTTCTTCTTCGCTGGGGCCAGAACTATTACTAGCGCTGTTATTATTGCTTCCCCCGCCCATGACGATTGCCATATAAACAGCAAAGGTAGAAGCTAATAAAATCACGGCAATAATAATGATACCAATGCGCTGTTTCATAGTAGTTTTTGTCAAACTTTCGTCCATAGACCTCCTTTAGTATGATTAGACCACTTCCGCACCGAGGGTCTTTAGGTTTTTCTCAATACTATCCATTATAGCAGAGATTTCGGCATTCTTTAGAGTTTTTTCCAAACTTGCAAATTTCAAATGGAAGCTATAGTTGGTTGTGTCTTGGTTTTCTTTAGCCTGATACACTGAAGTTGGTTCAATGGAATAAACCATATTTCCGGCACCCATCAGTCCTTCATTGATAATGCTGGAAGCATCAATAAATTGGTGCTCTTTAGGTAATTTTATAGTGAGGTCACGTTCTACATAAGGGAAACGGCTGATGGTGACATTAGCACGGGCGGTTTCCGGAGCAACTAGCAATACACCTAAATCTAGCTCAAACGCAGCTACCTTTTCAGGAAGTTTCAATTTACTACGAACGGCGCCACGAATTTCGCCAACCGTACCAACTCGAACTGGCTTATTGAACTCATTTTGGACATAAACTTCCGCCGAACGAAGTGGCTCATAGTAGGAAGGGATGGTCTTTGCTGGCTGCAAAGTGGCTGTAAGATGAAGGGATTTGATAGTAGCAAGTAAATCCGCTTTAGCTTGATAGTAGTCGCCAGTGGTAACTACTGCAAGGTGATGGAACATATCCGGGACTTGTTCGTCGGTTAGGCCTTTGCCCTTATCTGTAACTTGGTTCATCTCGTAGATAGTGAAATCATGACAGCCAGCCTTAGTGTTTTCGTAAGTTTTTTCTAGCAAGCTCGGCACGATACTCTGGCGGAAGCACTGGAGTTCCGGGGAAATGGAATTAACGATTTGGTAACTTTGCTCGGGGTCTTCGCCAACAATCTCCTGGAGCTTGCGACTGACAAAAGAATAGGTGAGGACTTCGTGGGCGGCAAGATTGTCAGACAAGAAATTACGGAGTTTGGTTTTTAGGGCAAACATAGCGTTGGGTTTTGTGGCAATAAACGGACGCAGAGGCAGGGTTTTCTCAATGTTGTCAAAGCCGAGCAGCCGGCCAATTTCTTCGGTAATATCTTCTTTGATATGGATGTCGGTGCGCCAATACGGAGCAGTAATAACAAGCGTAGCAAACTTCTGCAGAGTGACGTCATCTGTAGTAGAGCCGTCAGTGACAACCGTAAAACCAACATTTTCTAAAGTCTTAGTGATAGTTTCTTGATCATATTCGGTACCGAGTAGGGAGTTAATATCAAATGTTGTAATTTTTACAACACTAGGCGGTTCTGGCGCTGGGTAGCAATCAGCAACGGCGGAGACATTGCCCCCCAATAAATTAGCGGTAGCTTCTAGCACGGGCAAAGTAAGGCCGGCGGGCTGGCCTTTAGTAAAACGCGTAATGGCTTCCGAGAAAATGCCATGTTTCATTTGAGTTTTGCGGAGATGATAAAGACTGAAAGTAGCAGATTCTAAGATAACACGCTTGGTGTTTTGGTCAATTTCGGTGTTGGCACAGCCCATAGCCCCAGCCAAGGCGACCGGCACGTCATTAGAAGTGATCAAGATGTCATTATTGTCGCATTTGATAGTTTTCCCATCCAGTAACTGCAGCTGCTCATCCGTATGGGCGGTACGAATAATGATTTTGGGTTCTTTGCCACCGCCTACGGCAAGGAATTTGTCATAGTCAAAAGCGTGGAGTGGCTGGCCAGTCATCAACATCATAATGTTGGTAGCATCAACGATTTT
>CAZAAA010000023.1:0-4633 GCA_964483335.1 uncultured Candidatus Saccharibacteria bacterium
CCATAAGACTTTGCGTGGGCCACGTGGTGGAATTATTCTGTCCATGGGCAAAGTGTCTTCGCCGCTAAAGAAAATCGAACGAAAATTAGAAAATATCCCTACTTTAATAGATAAGGCGATATTCCCGGGGACACAAGGTGGGCCACTAGAGCATGTCATTGCGGCAAAAGCAGTAGCGTTTGGCGAGGCTCTGCAACCAGCTTTCCAGGATTATGCTAAGCAAATCGTGGAGAATGCTAAAACTCTAGCAAAAGAGCTAAGCGCACGCGGTTTTATCTTGCAGGGCGGTGGCACAGAGAATCATTTAGTGCTGGTACGGATAGAGGAAAGCTTTGGGATAGATGGCAAGTTTTATGAGAAGGCGCTAGACATGGTTGGTCTGACACTGAACGCAAACGCCTTGCCAGGAGACAAGGGCGGTGCGTTCCGGCCGGGCGGAGTACGGCTGGGCACGCCGGCAATCACGACACGAGGAATGGGCGCCGTCGAAATGAAGAAAATCGCTGAGTGGATGAAACAAGTGGTGGACATTTGCGTAAAACTTGGTGCGGAAGAAAAATTGTCGGAGTCTGACCACGCGCTGAAAAAGATTCGCGAAGAGGTAAAAAAGATGGCCGTACAGTTTCCTGTGCCGGCCATTTAGGGGGATTAGAGTAATCTTAGTACTACCTTGCGGTAGTTCATCATTAGAAGAAAAGTCTTCCTGTGGCACCCGGCTTTTATTGGAGTAGATAAGATAACCCTGGTTGCTTGTTTCTTTGGAATACTAAGGACGTAGTCCAGGGTATCATCAACAAATTTTAGTTCTACATTTTCTCCAGTAGTAACGATATCCCTTAAGCCCCATGGTATAACTTTGCCACAGAGAATTTCCTCTATAGAATACGGCAAACCGTTATTTTCCTCGATTTTTCTGATGGATTCAACCAACTTTACAAAATCGCCAATTCCTTCGTCGTAAGTCCATGGCTCCAACAGTTTAAGTTTACCACCAAACTCAATTTCTTCGTTGCGCACGCTTTCCAGATAGCCTTTAACGCTTGTTTCTTTGTCTACATACCATTCGTTTTTCTCTATCATGAGCAATATCCCCTTTCTAAAGAGCTCCCTATAATTCCATTATAGCATAAGTTGCTAGATTTGTCAATCTATACTATAATAAACAGGGGTACCTGGTAGTTTTGGGGATGTAGCTCAGCTGATAGAGCGTCGCATTCGCATTGCGAAGGTCGTGGGTTTAAGTCCCATCATCTCCACCACGGACATGAAAAAATCGCCCAATGAAGGGCAATTTTTTCTTTTGCATGAACGTTAGCGTTTGCTAAACTGTTCTTTCTTGCGAGCGGAGCGCAAACCGTACTTTTTGCGTTCTTTTTCGCGTGGGTCACGTTTGACGAAGCCAGCCTTCTTGAGAACCGGACGTAAGTCTGGTGCCTCAGTGGTGAGGGCTTTAGAGATAGCCAGTTTAATAGCATCAACTTGACCGGAAAGACCACCGCCTTTGACTACAATAGTGATATCATAGTCTTTTTGCTTCTGAGCAAGAGCTAGCGGATCGGTGATTTCGGCAAGTTTACTCTTATCTCCAGAGAGATACTCTAGAGCTGGCTTGCCATTGATAGTGATATTGCCTTTACCCTTATAGAGGCGGGCGCGGGCAGTGGCGCTTTTGCGGCGGCCAAGACCATAAGTATATTTTGCTTCTGCCATTACTTAATCTCCTTTGGGTTTTGAGCAGCGTGAGTGTGCTCTGCTCCATCAAAGACACGAAGCCTGGCCATACGATCGGCGGCGAGCTTATTCTTTGGAAGCATACCCTTTACTGCTTGTTTGATGGCGACAGACGGGTCTTTCTCTATAACTTCTTCCAGTTTTAGAGAAGTGAGCCCGCCCGGGAAACCACTGTGGCGATAGTACATTTTGTCAGTCATTTTGTTACCAGAAACTTTTAGCTTCTTAGCATTAATAACTACGACATAGTCGCCGTTGTCAGTGTGGGGGGTGTAGGTAACTTTGCTCTTGCCCATTAGCTTGTCGGCAATAATCACGGCAAGTTTGCCAAGTGGCAAGGTGGAAGCATCAACAATGTACCATTCCCGTTTGATTTCACTTGATTTCTGAGAATAGGTTTTCATTACTTATCCTCCTTCTTATCTAGGCTAATTTCATCCACAAAAGAGATGGTAGCCATTTCTGAATGGTCGCCCTTGCGGAAACCGGTTCTCTCAATACGAAGATAGCCGGAGCTGCGTTTGATTTGAGGCGCAATCACATCCATAAGGAGGTCTGCAGTCTCAATATCATCTAGGCGTGCGATTAGAAGGCGGCGATTAGCTAGACCACCCTTTTTGGCGATGGTAACCAGCTTCTCTGTCTCCCGGCGCAACTCCTTAGCGCGAGCAAGAGTGACGTTAATTGATTGATATTTGATCAGGGAGCACATCAGCCCACGTAGTAGTGCCCTACGCTGATCGGTTTCGCGGCCGAATTTGCGGCCCTTAGTCCCATGGCGATGCATATTAGATTAACTCCGTTAACTTTTCTTTGACTTCATCCAATGCCTTACTACCAAAACCTTTGAGTTCTTTAAGGTCGGACTCAGAGAGAACTACGAGATCGCGAATGGTGCGAATTTCGTTATTAATAAGGGCATTGTAGGTACGAGAAGAAAGACCCAGTTCCTCAATAGAACGCATAAGGTTGCTATCTTCTTCCTCCTCGGTGGTGCCAGGAGCTGGGGCAGATTCAACAGAGGTACCGCCAGCTAAGGCTGTATACTGGTTGACCAAAATTGCGGCAGCTTCCTCAAAGGCTTCCTTAGGGGTGATAGTCCCGTCGGTATCGACAGTGAGAGTGAGCTGTTGCAGATTAGTATCCTGGCCTACACGAGTGTTTTCTACCTTGTAGCGAACACGTAGAACCGGAGAGAACACGGCATCAATAGCAATCATGTCGCTATGAATGCGCTCGGCGCTACTTTTCTCAATAGTGAGATAGCCACAGCCGGTCTCTACGACTAGGTTCATCTTTAAAGTATAGTTCGGGTCATCAATATGGCAAATGACTTGGTTAGGATTGGCGATTTCGATTTCGGCCGGGAGTTTAATATCACCAGCTACGACACGCTTGTCGCCATCCTTTGCGCTTTGGTCTTTGCCTTTGATTTCTAGGGTGAGTTCCACTGGGTTATCAGTGTGGCTCTTGATGTGAACGTTTTTAAGGTTTAACATGATGTCCACAACGTCTTCCCGGATACCCTTGATAGCAGTGAACTCATGAGTGGCGCCTTCAATACTGAAAGCAGTAATAGCGGCACCTTTGATGCTGGAGAGTAGAACACGGCGGAGGGAGTTACCGAGGGTGTTACCATAGCCATAGTAAAGTGGCTTGATAACAAATTCGCTACTGTTCTGACCGAGATCGTTTACTTCAGCGAGAATTGCTTCGTGAATAACTTTTGTTGTCATTTTCCTCCTTAGCGTGAGTAGTACTCAACGATTAATTGTTCGTTAATGCCAGCTTCAGCTTCTTCGCGCTTTGGCAGGCCAGTGACTTCAATTTTCATCTTCTTAGCATCAGCTTTCATCCAGCTAAGCGGCTGGGTGCTAGCAGAGGCTACGACGTTTTCTAAGTTTTTGAAGTATTCAGACTTCTGAGACTTAGCCCTAACTTCTAGGACGTCGCCTGGTTTTAAGCGAATAGATGGAATATCTATACGTTTACCGTTCAAAGTGAAGTGTCCATGAGAGACGAGCTGCCGAGCCTGACGACGAGTCAAAGCAAAACCAGCCCGGAAGACGGCGTTATCAGCGCGGCGCTCTAGGAATTGCAAGAGGTTCTCGCCGGTAAGGCCGTCAGCTACTTGAGCTTCCTTCATGAGCTTGGCAAACTGTTTTTCTAGTAGGCCGTAGAGGCGGCGGACTTTCTGCTTCTCACGCAACTGCGTAAGATAGAGGCTGCCACCGCGTACCCGCATATCAGCGTGCTGACCAGGGATACCGGTCTTTTTAGCCATAACTTTGTGCGCCTTAGGAGCTAGTGCATAGCCCTCGCGACGACTTTGTTTAACAATAGGACTTTTATCGCGTGCCATTACGGTTTCCTTTCTCCTTTCGGACGGACACCGCCATGGGCGATAGGCGTCTTATCGGTAATACTGTCAATCTTGATGCCAACGGATGCAACGGCACGGATAGCGCTATCGCGGCCAAGACCGATGCCTTTGACATAAACGTCGGCGGAATTCATACTGTAGTCTTTTTTAGCGATTTCAGCAGCCTTCTCGGCGGCAATCTGAGCGGCATAAGCAGTGCCTTTCTTGGAACCGCGAAAACCGTTAGCGCCGGCGGACGAAGCAGAGAGAACTTGTCCCTGTTTGTCTGAAATGCTGATGATCGTGTTGTTAAAGGTAGCCTGGACGTGCACTTGGCCAGAGTTGACCACGCGCTTGCCTTTTTTACCTTTTTTCTTAGTAGCTTTAACTTCTGCAACTTCCGCAGCTTCTGTAGTAGTCTCTGCGGCAGTTTCTGGAGCTTGCTTGATTTCTTCTTCAGCCATATTATACTCCTCTAAGTCTTGCTTGCTGCCTTAGGTTGTGCACCACCGACCGCGATCGCCTTACCCTTACGAGTAC
>CAZAAA010000024.1:0-4505 GCA_964483335.1 uncultured Candidatus Saccharibacteria bacterium
GCAAACTGTTCTCAAAATCAGTTTAAACCTCTATTTGGCTCATAAACGACGTTGCCTAGGGCCCACCGCCATACTGCCTGGGGCGATGCCTACTTAAATTGCTCTGGTCGGGTGGCGGACGGTGTAGTGTCGTAAAATCTATATTGTGCGACATTAAGATTTTATGGAAAAGACGATTGCCTATACCTGGATTTGTGGCTAAAATTTGGTGTTTGCTAAGGCCCTGCTAAATTTTTATGTTTATTTCCCCACCAGCTGGCCGTATTTGCGATTCTGGGCCTATGGACGTATATTTTTACCGTCTTTGTTTAAAAGGCTCTTAAAACGGCTCCTGTGGGCTTCTAGCCATTTTACAGGGGTGGAACAGAGGTAATCGTTAGAGGCACAGTAGATAAATACCCCTAATGATACAGGGGTAAAATAGGGAAATAACAGGGGTAGAGAATTACTGCTTAGGGGAATTATCAGGGGCGCGATGGTTGTTGCGTGCTTTGCGACCGCGGTTTTTGCGGAAGTGGCGCTCGTTCTTATGGTAAGGATTTTTCTGGGGTGCAGGGGAATTATTGGTGTCGTCACTTCCCTGTTTTTCAGCAACTAGACGGCCAAGGTCTTTTAACCCTGGGCGGTCGGTTTTGCCTTCGGCGGTATCAGGGGAAAGTTTGAGCTTTTTAAAATCGGCCTGGGGGGTGGGCTGGAAGATGAATTGAGGTTTACTACCCTGTTCTTTTACAGGGGTAGACCCCTGTAAATTTCCGGTGGAGCCTGCTTCCCTGCCGCTGTCGGAAAGCTCTTTTTTGTATTTTTCGGACTGTTCGATGGTGTCTTTGATTTCTGCTTCTACTTCTGCACGTGGGCGAGAATAGCCGGTGCGAGAGCTCTCAATGATCTTATCAAAATTGTCTTGAGGAGTCTTGGGGAGATTTAGGGAGGTAGCAGAGAAGGCTGGGACTTTTTCGCCATTTATAATCATGCTAATGACAAAGTTGCGATTATTGAGCTGTAAGAGGTCGTCTGCCTCAAAAGTAGGCTCGAATTGTTTAACTAGGATAGGCGCGTCATCGGCGGAAACGCGGAAAGAGATAGTGGTACCAACGTTGCCAAAAACAGCGTCACGAACAGAGTCGGTCATCTGGGCGATGTATTGGTTAGCAACGGTAAGATTAAGACCATATTTGCGAGCCTCGGAGAGGATAGTAGCAAAGGAATCAGTGGCGAAGTTTTGGAACTCGTCAACATAGAGATAGAAGGGGCGACGGTCGGCGACATCAGGGATATCGGAACGGCTCATAGCAGCGAGCTGAATTTTTGTTACGAGGAAGGAGCCCAAGATACCGGCGTTATCTTCGCCAATAAGACCTTTACTGAGATTCACAACTAGAATCTTCCCTTCGTCCATGATTTTGCGGATATCAAAGGAAGATTTGGGCTGACCGACGATATTGCGAATGATAGGATTGGCCGTAAAAGCGCCAACTTTGTTTAACACCGGGGCGATAGATTCGTTGACCTGTTTTTCGTTCCACTGGCCAAATTCGTGCTTCCAGAACTGCAAAACGGTCACGTCGTTACAATATTCCAGAGTTTCTTTGCGGAAATCTTTATCTGTAAGCATACGGGAGATGTCTAGTAAAGTGGTCTCCGGGCGATCTAGGAGGGCCAGGAGGGTATAGCGCAAGATGTGTTCTAGGCGCGGACCCCAGGAATCGCCGAACATGCGTTTTAATACACCTATGACTTCTGAGGAGACGTTGGGCTTGCGAGAGGGATCGGAGAGTTCTAGTGGGTTAAACGCAACAGGATGTTCGGTATCGGAAGGGTTGAAATAGACTACATCCTTTATGCGGTTCTCTGGGACAAAACGGAGGTTGTTGATGGCAAAATCGCCATGTGGATCAATAATACAATAACCTTGATTATAAAAAACGTCGGAGAGAGCAAAGAGTTCTAGGAGTCCGCTCTTCCCTGCGCCGGTCTGGCCAATAATATAAACGTGACGGGAGCGGTCGCGGCGAAGCATGCCGAATTGGTGATTGATGCCACGGAAATTAGTGAGACCAAAAGCGGAGATGTTTTTGTCGTTTTCAGCGGAGCCGGTTAGAAGTGGGAGTTTGGCTGGTGGTTCGGCAGTTTTGCTGGTAGCCCAGACGATATTAGGGGTCTCTACAGAGGTGTGCGGCAGATGATAGATGCTGGCGAGCTCAGAAATATTGAGAATGAAGCCGTTATCGGTAAATTGGCGGAGTTTGTAAGCTTCTAAATCTGCGGGGTTAAAACTACCGCCAAGCATGCGAAAACCGTTGAGATTAGTGGAATTGAACTGTTTAAAAGTACCAACTAGAGCCTGCATATTGAGCTTGGCGTTGATTTCGTCATTGCCAAGGTAAGCTAGGCGAATTTTAACTTGATAGCCTAATTTAGTGGCTTTTTCCTCAGCTTTACTAATACGAGTTTTGTCGCGCTCGGAAAGCTCGACTTTGGGCCCGTTGCCGTCTCCGCCGGAAGGTGGCTGGAAGAGAGCGCCAATGATTTGAGCAATATAAACCCAGTCTATGCCAAGGATTTTTAGAGAGTTGCGCCCGGTTTTGACACGGTTGATCCAGCGGTCAGTAGTATTTTTGTGCCAATCGTCCGGGATGGGGCGAGTGAGAATTTGGATCCAGAGCTCTTCGGAGTTGTCCGGGTCTAGTTTAGCGAGAGTACCGGTGATGCCGGCGAGGGGGTCAACTTCGAAATTTTCGAAAGTGTTAATGGGGAGAGCGTCGTTATCTGTTAGTGCGAGCTCGGCAGAATAAGTGACTTTTTTGTCCTTCCTAGTGTCTACGTAGTCTTCGTCTACGGTATGGATTTGGACGGAAGGATATTGGGCGTAGATTTGGCCCTCGACGAAACTTTGGAGGACTTTTGGTACCCAGACATAGAAGCGAATTTGCCCGGCAGTACTGACAATTTCGAAACTAAGATGTTCTTGGACGCCACCAGAGTTTTTTAGTTCATTGTGATCTCTTAGAATGCCATGAAGGCTAGCAAAAAGCTGCTCGGCGGCGAGCTCTTTTTTGTCGTTAGCTTTAGGAATTTCTAACATCAAAAGGACACTATCGACATTTAGCACCTTTAGGCGATTGATTTTTTTGTAGTTGCGGTAGGTAAGGAAGCCGAGGATTAGTATGACTGGTATCCAGACAATTGGCATCAGAATAAAATGTATAAGATTTGCTAGCATAATCTGGTATTATTTTACCAAAGCGTAAGTGTTTTTGTCAATTTTCTTGAAATAAGCTTTGTTTTGGAGATTCAAGAGAATAGTAGTCTCTTTGACTTTGCGAGATTTGAGAACTTGTTTGACGATTTCTTCCCTGGTGAGAGGCTGGTCGGACTTGGCTAGGATGTCTTTGATGATATCGGCAACGGTACCCTTAGAATAGCCCCAGGAATCTAGAGCGTAGATACCCCGGCCAATTAGGACGAAACGGTCGTCTTTGATAAGTTCGTTGTGAATAGCCTGGATAGTGACGTTTTTGCGTTTAAAATTACTGTCAGAGATAGCGGCAGCAATATCCGCAAAGTGCATTGGCTCTTTCTTCCCTTCCAGAATGACAAAAATTTTATCGCGAATGTTCTTAGGATTAACCGTAGGCCACTTGGCAAGACCCCATAAACCGTTTAAGGTAGACAATAATTTGGAAATAGAAGCAATAGCGCGAATGTGGTCTGGATGTTCATAATTTAGTTTTTCGTCTAATTGATCCAGGGTCATAGGCTCTTTGTTGGCTTTAATAGTGCTAACAACCTCATCCACGCGAGATTTTAGAGTTTTTTCGTCGCCATATTCGGCGATACCGACGGCAAGATGGTATTTATCATTTTCTTCTACAATAGCGAGAGCGGCGGAAATGTCGCCGAGGAAGGCCAGGCCGGCCTTTTCAGCGGTAGTAGCGGAGCGACCATAGATTTTTTGGGAGAGGGCGTCAATAGTGGCGACCCGGCCCATCTCTGTAAGATTCCGGATGATAATTTTTTCGGCGGCAGCGAGCTCAGGAATTTTGCCATCTTCTGCGCCAATGCGGAGACGAATTAGAATGGCTTTTTCTAGTTGGCGGACGCGTTCACGGGTAATAGAGAGCATATCCCCGATTTGTTCAAGAGTCTCTTTTTGTCCAGAGAGCCCAAAACGACGAGAAATGATTTCCTTCTCACGATCTTGTTCTATGATATTGAGGCTGCCCTGGATAGCGGCAGAAATGATATCCGCATTGTGGTCCATCTTTCTTCCTTTTGCTGAAATTAGAGGTTAATAATGGTTGTTATTGCTTATGATAGCATATTTTTGTATAAATGTCAACTTTTTTGTACTAGGAATTTTTGCTTTCCTGTGTCCTATTGTAGCACATTTTTTACATATTTCACAAAAAATTATATAACATAAGCGGAAATAGGGCGAAGTGCCACTCTAGCAACAATTTATTCGCGTCAAATAGGGGTTTAACTGTTTTGAGAACGTCGTTTGC
>CAZAAA010000025.1:0-2533 GCA_964483335.1 uncultured Candidatus Saccharibacteria bacterium
ATGAACAACAACGACCGCTTCGCTATCCGCGAAGGCGGCAAAACCGTTGGCTCTGGTGTCATTACTAAGATTATCAAGTAATTGATACCAAAAGTGCACTAGCGCAAGAAAAATCCCCGGATTTACTCCGGGGATTTTTTGTTACTACTGTTGCCATAAGACATCCTGTGATGGCCAATTTACTTTACGATGATCAATTCTTCTCTGTAGCTCCTGCACGCCTAACTCATCCGGCATATCCATCAAATCCTCAAAATCTGCCTCGTGCCGCCGGTTAAACCGGCAAATCCGCTTTCTAGCCCTTAGCATCTGCGCCACCAGCCGGCCTACACCTAGTCTAGCAAGTTGTCTCATTGCTTTGCGGTGTAGCCCCGCGCCACTTTCGCCAGGATACATGTCCATGATTTCTGCATTGGCACTATAGAGCATATTGCGCATCGTAGAAAGTATTGGCTCCGGCGGAGACTTATAGTTGCCGTAAGCTGCCAGGACAAAATCGTCTACCACCTCTTTGCTTTCGGCAGCTAGTACAATCATTTCTCCGGTTATCACCGCATCGTAAAGTTCGGTGTAAATCTCCAATACTAGAGACAACGGATACTCAATTCGTTCTTCCGGATAACTAGAGAAAATCTGAATCACACGGTTGGTCATCAGCTCTCCGCTTGGCGTTCTGATTGGCACTCCGACTGATTCTTTCTGCCCCTGGTCATTGTGCTGTTGCAGATAGATACAACTAACAGTAGTTTTCATAAAGTACACCTCCTAGTAGTTTTAGAGGAAGACCCCCATTCTTTCAACTATAGCATATCTTGCTAAAAAAGTCAATGTATGGTATACTTACTTTACCAAATAGCAAATATTAAGCCAGAAAAACTCCATTCTTTCGAGGTTATCTGGCCAGAAAGGACTAAATATGGCAGAAGCCAAAAAAACTACTAAAAGTAAAACCGCCAAAACCCCTAAAGCTCAGGCTGGCGGGCTCACTATTCGCATCCGCCTGAAAGCTTATGATCACCGCGTGATCGACCAGAGCGCAAAGCAGATTGTAGACACCGCTATCCGCACCGGCGCCTCTGTTTCCGGCCCGGTACCTCTTCCAACCAAACGCAGCACTTTCACTGTTGTAAAGTCCCCACATGTCTACAAGACTGGTGGCGAAGCTTTTGAAATGAAGGTACACAAACGCCTGATTGACATCTTGGGCGCCACCCCTAAGACTATTGATTCTCTTCAGAATCTTTCTCTCCCAGCCGGCGTAGATGCCGAAATCAAGATGTAAAGCGTCTCACCCTCTTGACATTTTCATACTTCCATGATATAATGGAAGTATGATTTTGTTTTGCCTTACGGGGGTCTGGCAGGACGGTACATTAAGAGGAGGTGACAGGATGAAATTTCAACTGAATAAATCGCATAAGCTGATCATAGCTTCTATTTTCGTTGTTATTGTTGCATTTTTGGGACTTAGTCTTAATTCTAGGACTAATAATCAGACGGTAGATACCGCTCATCACGATGAACTGGTAAAAAACGACTGGCATCCTGTAGATGACCAGGGCAATACCAACGGTGATGTCTTTGACTATCGGGCTTATCTGGAAGACCACGGCGCTACCAATGCCAAAGTAGCGACTTATCGCGTTGATGAGGCGCCGAATCTGCAGATCTGGCAGATTACTTGGGAAAAGCCCTGGTGCGGTCGTGATTGCACCTGGACGCTCTATACCGAAAACTGCGATGGCGTCAATAACTGCCGTCTGGAGTGCAAAGTGAAGAACGGCCAGCGGTTCAAGACCGCTAGCCAGATGGGCGGAGAGTATGTTTATGATTACTACTCTGCATTCTGTACAGCAGAGCCAATCTACCAGGAATTCCGCCGCGTCGTAGAAAATGCCGAAGAAGTCTCCGATGATTGTCCACTGGCTGCCTGCCAGGGTGGGCACTATGTGACTGACGACAATAATGATTTTGCCGTTTGGCACGACATTGGGACTTGACCAATATTTGTTTCACCCCCGATCTGGGCCGGAGTATCGCACTCCGGCCCTTTTTGATGTATAATAGGTTCATGACATTTTCACAGCGCTTCAAAAAACGCTTTTATTTCGTGGTAGCCGGATATTTTCGTTTTTTTGCTCGCCATGCCCTCAATCGTTGGCATCCGCGCATTATTGCTATTACTGGCTCCGTTGGCAAGACCACTATGCTCCACCTTGTGGAGTGTGAATTAGGAGAAAACGCTCACTATTCCCATGATGCTAATTCTGCTTTCGGAATTGCTTTTGACCTCGTTGGCTTGCGTGGGGTTACTGGCAGTAAATTGCGTTGGCTATATCTTTTCCTGGCCGTGCCTATCAAATCTCTCTATTATAAGCATACCGAGGAATATTACGTCGTAGAAATCGATGGTGAGCGTCCGCACGAAACAGAATTTCTGGCTAGTTGGCTCAGGCCAGAAGTAACGCTTTGGGTCTCTTTGGGGCGCTCACACGCCGTACAGTTCCAGGGCCAGGTAGAAGATGGTCAGTTT
>CAZAAA010000026.1:0-2254 GCA_964483335.1 uncultured Candidatus Saccharibacteria bacterium
ACGCGGCGCGCTTATCTTTATATTTGTCGTACATTTTTTGCCGTTTTTCGTCGCGAAGGACTGCAGATTTCTTAGCCATTACTTGTCCTCCTTTTTCTCAAACGGCATACCAAATAGTTCTAACAACTTGGTGCTTCCTTCCTTTGAGCCATTTTTAATAATAAAGGTAATCTCTAGGCCGTGCAAAACAGCGGCGTCTTCGAAAGTGATTTCTGGGAAGACGGTCTGTTCACGGAGTCCAAGAGAGTAGTTGCCTTGTTTATCAAAGCTGTCTTTAGATACGCCGTGGAAATCGCGGACGTGTGGCAGAGCAACGTTGATAAGGCGGTCGACAAACTCGTACATTTTGTCATTACGCAAAGTGGTGAGGTAGCCAACTGGGGCGCCCATGCCTTTGCGGATTTTAAAGGTAGCGATGGATTTTTTGGCGAGGCGAGATGTGGTGGCCTGGCCAGTAATCTTAGCAAGGGTAAGCTCTACGGTTTCGGTGAAACGCTTATCTTCGCGTTTTTTACCGACACCGGAAGATACTACGACTTTCTCTAGCTTTGGTACTTGGTTGATATTGTCTAGCTTCAGCTCTTTTTGGAGGTTTTTAGCCTCTTTGTTGTAGAGCTCTTTGAGACGTGGAATGTATTTCTCTGCCATATTACTTGCCCTCCTTCTTGAGATTAGAGAGGTCGATACCAACGTGAATTTGCTTCTTGCCGGCTTGTGGGCGGACGGCAGAAGCGGCAAGATGCCGTTCGCGGATGCCGATGCCTTCTATGCAGGCTTTATGATTCTTGCGATCCATTTTCACGATTTTGCCAGATTTACCTTTTTCTGCTCCGGCAATAATGATGACTTTGTCACCGGTTTTTAGATTCTGTGCCATTATAGTACCTCCGGTGCTAAGCTGATAATTTTGCTAAAACCGAGGTCGCGGAGTTCGCGGGGGACTGGCCCGAAAACACGGGTACCTTTAGGGGTTTTATCATCGTTGATGAGGACGGCGGCATTGTCGTCAAAACGAATGGTGCTACCGTCTGGGCGACGAATCTGACCGCGGGTGCGGACGATGACGGCGCGGACAACGGCTTTTTTCTTGACAGCACCAGTAGGGCTGGCATCTTTGACGCTAGCAGTAACGATGTCACCGACGCGAGCATAGCGGGCGCGAGTGCCACCGAGGACCCGGATTACGCCGAGCTCTTTGGCGCCACTGTTGTCAGCTACTTTTAATCTAGTTTCCTGCTGAATCATCTACTTCCTCCTTCGTCGGAAGTAGCTGTCCGACCGGCGCTGACGGCAGCAGAAGAACTACGTTCTTCCGTTGCCAAGTCAGCTTGGTCGGTCATCTCGTCTTCCTTTAGTTCAATTTTACCGTGGGACTTCTCTAGAACTTTGACCAATTTATAGGACTTAGTCTTAGAAAATGGGCGGCAAGCGACAATTTCTACTTTATCGCCAATGGAGGCTTCATTTTTCTCATCGTGAGCGGTGTATTTGCGAGTATGCGAATACTGCTTGCGATAGAGAGGATGCGTTTCACGGCTGGTGATGCTGACAGTGATAGTCTTGTCACGCTTATCCGAGGAAACGATACCTTGGAGTGATTGTGCCATTACTTGGATCCTTTCTGCTCTTTAGCCTTCTCTTCGGCTGGAGCGTTAATTTTAGTTAACAAACGGGCAATTTCTTTCTTCAAAGCTTTAATGCGATGCGGATTTTGCAGAGTGCCGTCGTAGAGCCCCTGACGAGCGACGCGTAATTCTTCACGTTTTGCAGCGAGTTCTTTTTCCATGATTAAAACTCCTCTCTTTTGACGATTTTTACGCGAACTGGTAGTTTGTGGCCAGCAAGGCGGAGAGCCTCTTTAGCCTGCTCGTCGGTAACGTCAGCGATTTCGAACATGACTGTACCAGCTTTAACTTTAGCAACGAAGAACTGTGGGTCACCTTTACCAGAACCCATTTTGACATCTAGAGGCTTCTTGGAAACTGGGGTGTGTGGGAAGATGCGAATCCAGATTTTACCACCACGTTTAATGTAACGAGTAATGGCTTGACGAGCGGCTTCGATTTGACGAGAAGTAACGCGTTCGTTATCTAGAGACATCAGACCGTAGTCGCCGAATGCTACAGTGTTGCAGCGAGTAGCAATTCCCTCGTTCTTGCCTTTTCTAACTTTGCGGTGTGCAGTTTTCTTTGGCCAGGTCCCGCAGACGGGCGATGCCTTCGAGGCCCGTGCCGTGGCGGCCCTTGCCCTGCTC